>CAYFNV010000003.1:0-188465 GCA_964344595.1 uncultured Nitrospina sp.
AATAAAATAACGAATTATAACTTATACAAAAACCTATACTTATGCAAAGGTCTCTTAGCAGGGGAGGAGTCCGGGACAGCGATGACAGCCCATGTATTCCAGGGAAAGTTTAGCTTGCGTTGCTTCTCACACTAGAATTTTTGCTTACCAGTAAAAGCTATTGCTCATTGCCACCGGCCGCTTGGCCGGCCATGTTGAGGATTTCTTCTTTGCCGAAATGGTCAAGGTAAAGCAGAAAGTGTTCGCGGGACAGATAGTTCCAGATGGCGCGTGAGGGGAAGGTGTCTTCTATCACTGAATTGAAATTTTCGTAGACCTCCATCACCTCGTCCCGTGACATTCCTGCTTTAATGTCGAAATCAAACACGATGGCCATATCGCGGTCTGGATCGTGAATGATGCGGTCGATTTTAAATTTGCCGGGATTGTGGTAGATGGCAGAATCTTTTTCCAGAGCGAAAATGGACTGTCCTACCGAGTGGACAGTGCCAGTGCCGACCTCTGAATTTTCCACAGTGAACTGAATGGTGTCTTCCGCTTCTTCGCGTTCCTCTGTGGGAAACCCGAAAAACAAGTAAAGGTGGTTCCAGATGCCGGCATCGGAACTGTTTTTCAATACACTCCTCTCAGTTTCCTGGTCACAGCCCTTGTCGATAATGGATAGGATTCGGTCGTTGGCACTTTCCAGCCCGAAGAACAGCATGAGGAATCCGGCCTTATAAACATCTTCAAAAAGTTCCGGTGATTCCTTGTCCCCTGATTCAAACTTGAGCATGCCAAGAGAACGCATTTCTACTCCCTGTTTCAGGATGGCTTTGGACATGCGGTTGAACGCGTTGGGGGAAATGGCTTCGTCAGAAAATGTGAAGTATTTGGTCTTATATTTTTTCCCGAGATAACCGATTTCTTCTGCCACCCGGGTTTCGTTTTCTTTGCGGTAATAGGAATCGTAGATAAAACTATGGGTGCAAAACGTGCATTTACCCCAGTAACAACCCCGGCTGGACATATAGGGCAAAACCGGATAAGGCATTAAATATTTTTCCAGCGGCAACTGGTCGAAGGACGGACACACCAGTTGCTCATAAGGCAGGGCTTCGACTTTAGGATTGTGAATAACCTTTTGTCCCTCCATATATATAAGGTTGGGAACTGTTTTTAGAGGCTTATCTTCTTTAAGGTGGTTGACCAGCTCTTCCAAAGGCTTTTCCCCTTCGGAGATGATGGCACTGTGGAAAAACTCCTCGAACAAAGCCTGCTTGTTATCGAGCAGGTCGGCGTGGCGGTTGAAGACGCTCCCCCCAATGACGATGTGCAGATGATGGAATTTTTTGCGTAACAGACGTACCAGTGTCAGGCCGGGTATGACCTGCCCTATATGAATGATGGATAATCCCGCCAGCCCGTAATTGTTCCAATCGACTTTATCAATCAGGTGATCTTCATACATACGGATGAATGGGTTTCGGACTGTGTCTGCCGTAGCCGAGAGAATTCCTGCAAGGTTTTCTTCAGGATTTCCCATCATGAAAAAAGAGTCCAGATCCAGCCGACTTGGGAAGTGCGCGTAGGAAATGAGCTTCATGGCTATTTTCAGGGTTGTATATGCTTTTTTGTAGGTTTCAAACTGAAAGAACCGTACTTCATCTCGCAGGACATTTTTTGCATCTTCCACTTCATTCAGGACGGAATCCAGAAACCCTGTATCTGACAAAATATCCCGGTATACAGATTTGACCTCCTGTTCCTCGGTTGTATAGGCCGGGGCTGATAACCGTTGTCGGACGATATCCACACAATGATTTAGGTAGTCTTTTGACAGGAAAATCTCATAACTTTCGATATTAAAATCAAACTGGTCCGCCTCATGCCCTTTGGATTCAAGGTGAGCCTTGAGGGTAGGAAGAGCAAGATAGGGCTGGCTGGGATACCATTGTGGTGGAAACAGCAGAGCGGTCTTCATGATATATAAACTCTTTCAAGCTCCAGATGTCCGCCTGGAACCGATTGTATAAATTAAAGTCTTGATAGAAAAGAGTATACCACCACTAGCTGTGGGGGCAATGAGCAATAAGTTAAGCTGGCGGGCGAAACGTGTGGGCGGCTTAAAAAGCCTTTGCCAGTTGCCTCCCCTGCAAAGGGGCCACTCGCCGTAGGTGCAACCGGCGAAGCGCCGGTGGTAAATTGTAATGACTTGAATTGGTGAGCAAAGGGTTTTCTCGGCTGAAAACCCCATGATCATTTGCCAACGAAGGCTCTCTGCCCACTCGCCGTGGGGGCAGTGCTCAATAGATTAGCCTGAGGGCAAAACGTGTGGAAGGCTTAACAAGTCTTTGACAGTTGCCCCTGCGGCTAGCAGTTGACACTTTCCGGGAAAAAGGCTTATACTTACTGACAATTCCCAAAACTCTTTTAAAAGTATTGTTTTACCCTTGTAAGGAAGGAGACTTGCGTTGAGCGAACAGGATACTGAAACTAAGCAAAACCCCGAAGGTGGAGAAGCTGCCGAAGAAAAAGAGGTGGACCATCTTTCTGATTTGAACGAGTTGGAGAAAATCAAACTCGAGCTTCAAAAGGAAAAAGAAAAAGCTACTAAAGAGCTGGCTGAAGGTGAGGATGAAGAAGAGGATTTGCGGGAAGTAGACTATCTGCAAAAACTGATCACTCTTTCCGTTAAATTTGATCACCATATAGGCATGTTCCTCATGCCAGCCTACATTGACTGCGGTTTAAAATATGACCACAGGTTGGCAGAAAGCTATACCGTTCAGATCACTACTATCCAGTCGTTTCTGCGCCTTCTCGAAAAGGTTGATGGTGTGACCCGTGAAGAGGTTACCAAACAATGTATTCTTAATCTCAGGAATATAATTCAACTGGTTTATAAGAATATGGTGAAACCGCTGTACCGAGAAGTTGATCTGATGAAAAAGAAACCTAAATCTGAAAGCCTGGAAAACTTCAAGAAAAATTGGAATGAAAGGCTTGATGAACTGCAAAAAACCTGCGATTTCGAATACCAGATTCTGGATGTAAAAGGTTTTCTAATTAAATAAGCCTTGTTTCATTTAGAAATGTTGTGTTGTTTATGGGCACCAGGGTTTTACTGGAATAATAAGTTCAATGATGCAGTACGAAAGAGCCCCTTGCGGGGCTCTTTCTTATTTTGGAGTTTAATTGCTCCCGGTTTGAGGAAGGAAGGTTAGTTTTGGAAGATACGGAAAACAGTGAGGATATTCCGACTCAGGCTCTGGATGTAGCCGGTGTTGAGGAGACTCTCCCCGAGGAAAGGCCAGAGGTTGACCATAGTCAGCTGTATGTCTGGGTGGCTGATTCCGGAAATGATCGGATCCAGAAATTCGATGGCAATGGCAAACTGCTGATGCACTTTGGGAAATCCGGCGGCACCCGCCCTCCTTATATTCCAGGGGAATTCAAGACCCCCAGTGGAGTGGCAGTAGATAATGAGGGCTATATCTGGGTGGTTGATACGGGTTGTCATCGTTTGCAGAAGTTTGACTCTGATGGAGATTTTTTTCTCGAGTTTGGCAGTGAGGGTTGGGGGCAGGATAAGTTTTACATGCCTGAACAAATTGTTGCAGAACCTACCGGGACTGTTCTGGTGGCGGATACCTCCAACCATTGTGTTAAAAGATACGATAGCGATGGTGATTTTATTCTTAGTTTCGGGTTTGCCGGAAATTTTGATGGATTCATGAAGTTCCCCGTTGGTTTAGCTCTTGATCGGGAAGGTAATATTTATGTGGCCGATCGTGACAATCAACGCATTCAGATTTTTAATGAGGATGGACAATTTATTTCAAAATTTGGTGAGTACGGATTTGAAGTTGGAAGGTTGAACTTTCCAACAGGAGTCGCTGTACGAAGAGATGGGACCATCATGGTGTCTGAAAAAAGCCAGAACCGAATACAACTGTTTGACAGGGAAGGACACCCTCTTGATGTTCTTGGTGAGCCTGGAAAACGGGATGGTCAGTTCAATTGCCCGGTCTCGGTAGTGGAAGATCCATACGGATATGTATTTGTAGTCGATACTTTGAACCAGAGAATTCAGAAATTTGACCCGGATCTGAACTTTGTCTCTAAATGGGGAATTGTTGGGAAAGACCCTGGCCAATTTTATAATCCATCTGGTATTTGCTTGTCCTGGGAGCCTGATTGGGCACCGCAGGAAGAATAGACATTTTGTAGACCCGAATTTAGGACACCCTTAATGATTCCCAAAAGTATGATTCGTTTTTTCCGCTTGTTGATTAAACCCCTTCAGCTTGCTTTTCTGATGTTGGCAGTGTGTGTGCCAAGTGGGGTGCAGGCTGATTCTGGCAACAGCAGTACGGATGAGATATTTGGCGGCCAGATTCTTTCGCTCACTGAAGAAAAGCCTCCTTTGAAGCCTTCCAATGACCCAAGATTTCAGGATAATAAAGATGGAACCGTCACCGACCTGGAAACAAAGTTGATGTGGAAGAAAATAGACTTATATCAGGAAAAAAAAATATGGTCTAGCTGGGATGAATCTCAGAAACTAATCGAAAGCTTTAATAAAGAAGCGTATGCAAGCTACTCGGACTGGCGATTGCCGACACGTAACGAGCTTAAAAGCCTTTATGAAGAGGATAAAAAAATTCCCTGGAAATATTATTGGACCGAAAATGAAATACATATCGATCCAATTTTTGGTTATTCGCATTGTTGTTTCTGGTCTAGTGAGCTTTATAAAGATAAATATGCCTGGGGATTTAATTATATTGGTGGTAAAGAGTACCCGAGCATGAAGGGGGGAGGGCAGTCTCACCTTTCTTTATCTACCATCAGGCCGGTGAGGAATATTCTGGATACAGATCCGGAGCATGCTGCCAGGTAAGATAAGATTTCTTATGAGCAAACTTTTTTGCGCTTTGTAGAAAGTACCGTTTAGTACTTTGATAGACTGGTAGTGATCTGGATTTTTCAGCAGGGCAGAGGTTATGATAAATATTTTTGCCGAAGCCAATTGCAATCGTTATGTGCGGGATGAATGCCAGTATTGCCATGTTTACGAACCGCTTAGGCAGATACCTAGGAGTGATTGGCATTTAATGCCGGAGCAGGCTCAGGTCATGGTGGATAAGATTCTCCAGATGGAGGTGTTCCGGGAACTGGCCAGGAGAGAAATTAACCTGACAGGTGGGGAGCCTTCGCAAAACCCGCACATCGTTGAAATTTTCAAGATTTTCAGAAAGCTGACACCAAACGTACGAATCCACACCAATTTAGACATCAATTCAACGGAATCCAAACGTTGGCTTAGATTGGTCGAGATCATGAAATTATCTGGGCGTGTGGATTTTACACTCTATCCAACAGTTTGGGAGTCACGGCAAAGGCCACTTCTTAAAGAGATTCTGCAACTGCAGGACGAATTGATCGTTAACATGATCTTTGAAAAAGTGCCGGACCTGTTGAGCCAGATTGAAATTCTGATCACTTTTTTTGAGGAACAGGAAATAAAGTTTGAACCTGTGCTGCCTTTGCTTGGAACCTACCGTACAAAACTTGAAAATATATTGAGAGAAAACCCGGAATGTGATGAAGGGACATTTCTAAAGTATATGGACGGTGTTGAAAATTTTATTTGTACTGATAACTTTACATTTGGGTTGAATATGATTCCCGGGTTTTATGTTGATGAAAAGGGTGAGCGAGCTATGAATGCCCAGCCTTTTCCCAAGGATATAAACTTTTTGGAATGCACCATTCCCCGTGGCACCATTGAGATAGTTACCGTTCAGCAAACCGGTGAAATCACCCCTTGCTGTGATGTCGGCAACCTGAAATGCCAGCCTAAATTTGGTAACTTGTTAAACGATTCGCCGGATGAGATTATGAATCAGATTGAGGTGTCCAGAGAAAAGATGGTTTCAGGCGCGTTAAAAAATCATCAGAATATAAAAAATGGCAAAGCGGGAGAATGGGTGGAAGAGGGTATTCCCCCTTATTGCGTTTGATTATGAGTGAAGACGAAAAAGATCAAGAAACTGAAGAAGTAGCGGAGTCGAAAGAAAGCGCTGAAGCACAGCCAGATACGATAGAACCTGGTGTGCCTGAAGAAGCTGAAGACTCAGAGTTCGATGATGAGGAAGAAGAGGTTGAGTTTGACCTTGAAGACCAGGTTGCTACATTCCGGCAACAGATTGAAGAAGATCCCGATAATTGCGTACATCATTACAACCTGGGGGAAGCTCTTTCAGAAATGGGACAAGTTGAGGAAGCACGGGAATCTTTTGAACAGGCACTGTTGCTGGATACAAATCAGGAATTCAGTTCCATCATTCATTTTGGTATTGGTAACCTTTATTATCATCAGTTGATGTCAGGGATTCAGTCTACAGTTGTAAAAAGTTCTGTTGGACTGCATTCAGCTCACAAGAAGATGAATACGATTTCTTCGGTGAATGATGACGATTATGCGATTCCTCTGCGTGAGTTTGAGGCGGCTGTCCAGGACATCTCGAAGTTGAAAGCAGATGAAGAAATTGTGGAGTATATAAGCAAGAACGCTCCTCAACAAATTGCCACGGTTTATTACAAATGGGCCTCTGACCTGTTTGATAAGGCCCGCCAAATAGAAAACTATGGCGATGAAATCAAAGATATCAAACAGGGGTTGAAATACCTGAAGAAAACCATTGATATAGATCCAAATCACAGCCAGGCCAACCTGATGGTCAAGTATGGGAAAAAGATGATTCAGGAAGGTTATAGCATCTACGATGAATACGGGTTTGTGGCGAAGGAAATCCCGGGTACCGGGTAAATTTTATGCTGGGAGTGTGTTATGTCGAGGCTGGATGATTTGATCCGGGACCGTTTGAGTAAGGATGGACAAGTCTTGAGCTTGAAAGCCTTGTTCCTTAGGGAAGTGGGTGCGAAAGAGTTGGCCGAAAAAGAAATCATGGAAGGTGTCCGGGCTTTAGATCTTTCGCAAAATAACATCGGTGATGAAGGAGTCAAGGCCATCGCCGAATCAGAATTGTTTACTAATCTGAGAACCCTGAATCTTGCCTCAAATAGTATCTCTGATATTGGGGCCAGATATCTTGCAACCTCTAAAACTTTAACTAATCTTAGAAGTTTGCAGTTGGTGGTCAATGATATTTCTGAAGAGGGCGAAAAGATACTCAGAAATTCTACTGATCTTGTAAAACTGACGTCTTTGAAATTCAGGGTTTGATAGTCGTAAAACATGATTTCTGACTGAAAATGGCCGTAGATTTTGGGTTTTTATCTTATTGATAATTAAGGGCTTGTTTTTCATGTGTCTGGGTGGGTATTAAAGGCTTGACTTCCTTGGGGGCATTTGATATTTTCAGGCCACCCTAGCCAGACCGTGAGGTTTTGTGGGGAAAATCCGCCGTTTTGATGATGACTCTGAATTGGTGGGTTTAAGGTAATGTGCACGAATCACCGAAGAGGATGATAATTAAATAGAGTTTTTTTAAAGTTGTTTTTTATTAAGCTTCGAAAGGGGGAGCACAATGAGAAAAACCGTAGTAGCTTTATTGGCAGTATTTTTTGTATTTTCTGTTTCAGTTGCTAGCGCAAACGTATCTACCGTTAAAGCTGGCGGTAAATCAACGTGTCTCAATGCTAGCTGGGTTATTGAGAACTTGGATGAGACGCAGCCAACCACTGTTCATATTAATGTTGGAACTTTGGGTTATTCATGGAACAAGAATTTTGATCGGACTCTTGAGCCGGGCGGATTCTTGGCAAATTCCTTGGAGCCAAAATCTACATTTGAGAACAAAGGACCTGGTGCGATCACTGTAAACTGTCAACGAACACGTGTTGAAAATGCAAATCGCCACGAATGGAAAAAGGATGCTGGTTCTCAGAAGACTTATCAGACCAACTATCACATGGATCATGTTAAGCCTTCAACATACATTGAGCCTGGCATGGGACAGCCTCTTGGTACAGAGCGTGGTCTCTTCAGTCAAAATGGTAATCCAAATGCTGCAGGTGGTGGTGGATCCACCGGTGAAGCTTACCGTTAGTCTTTAGTTTTTTTGCCGGGGGGCTTTAGCCCCCCGGCTTTTTTTTTGGATTTTATCCAGTTGGTTGAATAGAATAAGACATATTTTGTAAATTGGAATAGGTTAGTTATGAGCGACAACAGGTTTGTAGATAATGGGGATGGTACGGTAAGTGATCGTCTTACCCAATTGATGTGGAAGAAAAATGACTCTTACCTGGACCTTTTGAGATTCGTCAGTTATACAGCTGCATTAAAATATCTGGAAAAACAAAATGAACAGTCTTTTGCCGGATATCAAGACTGGCGATTACCGAATAAAAGAGAGGCGCATTCCCTTTTTGATGTAGATAAAAACCTGAAGGACAAATACGATATGTTTGTGCATATTGATTCGGTGTTTGCTGAAGGTTGTGGTCATGATACATGGACCAGCAATACCCGAGGAAAGATCACGGCCTATGTTTATTCTTTCAGCAGTGGTGCCGGTGGGCATAAGGAAGTTGATGATGTGCTCAACTCAAGTGTTCGTCTCGTGCGTGGTGAATTTGATAACTCAAAGGCTAATATTACACATGTTCCTGAAGTCAGGGATAAGATTACCCAAGGCGGTGGCTGGCGGTAGTTAAATAATGCATGCCAGAATTGCAATGATCCGGGTGTTTAATAATCAGGAAGAGTAGCAGCCAGACTCATTTTATTGTTGAACTTCAAGGGTTTTCAGGCAGGAAGCTTCTTGAATTTGGCTTGAAAACCCGGTGACTGGGTGGTATTTTAAAGAATATAGAAAAATCTAGATTTATTCATATAGGTGAAAAAGAGGAGCGCTCTTCTCCTTGACTCATTTGTCTGGATCAATGTTTGCCCTGCTTTTTCCGCTAGTTGAATGGGAGATTGCTCAACCGGGACAGGACAAATGGGCGGGAAGTATAGGGTGTTTTTTATTTTGTGAATAGTTTCCGAGGTTCAGGTGTGGCGGAATCAAAATGCAAGTGGGTTAAGAAGGATGATGGGACGGTTGAGGACCCTGATAATGATTTAATGTGGGTGCTGAGAGACTCCAGGCAGGAATTGGGGAAATGGCTAAATTGGGATGAAGGACATGCTTATGTAAAAGCTTGTAACGAACAAAATTATTTGGGGTATAACGACTGGCGATTACCTACCAAAAGTGAAGTTCGTTCTTTGTTTCGCCACCAAAATGAATACCGGGAAGTGTTTTTAAACCTTCCTAAAAAGCCTGCAAGACGGGTTTCCAATTATCAGGCGGGCGGTGAAACCTGTGTGTGGACTTCTGAAACACGTTATGACTCTTATGCCTGGAAGAGCTATTTCCCAAATATGAGAGAAGTTTGTGTGGACCAGTCAGTATCGACTACCGGGACATCGGTGCGTATGGTCAGGGACATGGATTGATAAATTTTGATTAGAAATTTGAGGTAGAAAATGTCTGAAAATGATGATCCCACAGAATTTGATGAGTCTGTAGATCCGGAGACTCTGGAGGATGAATTAGAGACTGAGTGGGTTGGTGAAGATGAATGGGGTGATGAGGATGAAGAAGATGTTGCCGTTGTGGAAGAAGAAGTTCCTAATTTCATCGATAACGGTGATGGAACCATTAGTGATACCCGATCCAATTTGATGTGGAAAAAAGATGATTCGTACAAAGAGTATAATTATGGAATCAACTGGTTCGAGGCCCACGATTATTGTGAAATGCTGAATGAAAAAAAGTTTGCGGGTTTTGATGATTGGAGATTGCCCAGCGGTGAAGAGGCCAAAAGCCTTTTCTCGTTTACTCAAACTAATTATGACAAGGATGATGCAGAAACGCATATTTCAGATTTGTTTGAGCCGGGTGGTGGCCATAATACCTGGACCTACGAAGAAAAACCGGATTATCAGCAGTATGCGCAAAAATTCAGTTATGTGACGGGTAATGATATGTGGGAGCACAAGGATAATGAATATTCCCATTGTCGGGTAACCCGAGATGTGGTTCAGGATGTGTGGGAACCCGAGTGGCGCAAAGGTACAAAAGCTTTCGAACGTTAATTCCCACCCCGATTCAGGGGAATTCTTATTGGAGTGTTATGGCCCATTATATGATATTTGGTAAAGATGATTGCCCGCATACCCAGAAAGCTTTGGGTGATTTCAAAAAACAACACATATCTTTTGCATTCGTTAATGTGGACAAGGACCCACAAGGCCTGAAGAAGTTATTAGAATATACTGAAGATAAATATATGGTTCCTGTCATCGTCAATGTCGATGAAGACAGTGTGCAAATCGGATATACTGGCGAAGTAAGTATATGATTAACTAAATTTTTTAACCTGCCATTTAGTTGGCCATTTGTTAAACAGGAAAATGACAGAAGAACTTCCCCAAAAAGCTGAACAGTCTCTGACCAAGGAAGATGATAAACCTAAGAGGTTTGTAGAAAAGGGACGTGATGTTATTTTTGATAATAAAACACGCCTTTATTGGTTGAAAAAAGATTCCTGGCAGGACAAAGGTAAGTTTTTTAACTGGCATGAGGCTGTAGAATTTGCCGATAAAAAAAACCTTAGAAAAATAGGTGGATTTGATGACTGGAGACTGCCTAATATCGATGAAGTAGCATCTTTGTATGACGAGTCTTGCGAAACGCCTGGCAAGGGTGGGGTGACTCTTCATATTGATCCGGTTTTCCCTGAAGGTGCTTTTAAAACAGCTTGGATTGCTGGTGATACTTCTACCCGTAGACCCCGTTTTGATTACAGCGAAGGCAAGGTTGTCAGCGTTGAGGAATATAGCTTTGGCTCAGTTCGAATTTGTAGAAAAGATAAAGTTATGAAGAGCCAATCTCCTTCACGTAGAAAATAAATTATGACAGAAATTAAAGTGGAATCACAATACCTGGATAACGGAGATGGAACCGTTACAGATCCGAAGCATGACCTGATGTGGATGAAAAAGGACACATGGGTTGAGCTGGGGCATTTGATCACCTGGCATGAAAGCCAGGAATTAGCGCGCAAAATGAATGAGGAAAAATTTGCGGGATATAGTAATTGGCGAATACCTTCGGCTTCTGAAGCCAAATACCTTTTCCATCAAGCAGCCAGCAATACAGATGTTGAAGGTTGTGAAATTCATATTGACCCTGTTTTTACTTCTGGATGTGGGTTTTCGACCTGGACCAGCCAAACCCGTGGTGCAAAGGCAGCCATGGCCTATGACTATCGTTCTGATTACGAATTCTGGTTGGCAAAGGAGAATGATGGTTTCCCCAGTGCTGTACGTCTGGTCAGGGATAATATCGTTGAAGAAGAGGATTCAGATTTTGTCCGTATAGAAGTTCATAAGAATGGAACAATTACTGACCACAAAACAGGACTGATGTGGAAAGCAGCGGACTCTTACATGGAACTCGATAAATGGGTAAGCTGGGATGAAGCCAAAACCTATGTTCAGGAGTTGAACAAGACAAGATTTTGTGGCTACCAGAACTGGCGCATGCCTACCCGAAAAGAAGCTCAGGCTATATACGATGCTTCAAATCCTGTCACGGATAATTATGGTGATACAGTTTTTTTGGTCAAAGGTTTCCCCGCGGGTTCTGGTTTGACTTGCTGGACTAAAACATTGAATAAGTCTGATAAGGGTTTGGCCATACGTTTCCATTATTACAACGGGGACTATAAATGGCACCAAATGGGATTGCGCAGCCATGGTGTCCGAGCAGTTCGGGATATGGAAAGTGAATCGTAAAGACCATGAGTGAACAAAGCTCAGTGAAGACCAGTGAGAGATTTATTGAAGGAGATGGCGATACGGTTATTGATGCAGCTAAACGCCTTGTCTGGATGAAAAAAGATACCTGGCAATTAGCCGGGAAGTGGATGAACCAGCGTCAGACTAAAGAGTTTGCTGCGAGTCTTAACCTTAAGCGGTTTGCCGGTTTTTCCAACTGGAGGATTCCCACTGCAGAGGAGGGTAAAAGCCTCTTCGATAAAAAACTGCAAAATAAAGATAATATGGGACAGGTAATTCATATACCTAGTTTGTTTGAACCTGGATGCGGGTTTTTGTGCTGGACCAGCGATGTTCGCCATAATATACAAGGTGTACGTGTTAGCTTTCGAAAAGGAGCCATCATGTATGATGATATTTTTCGCGTTTCAAGAGGGACGACGAGGTTGGTTCGAAATATTGATAAGCAAGATGACTGAAAATATGGATCAGAGTTGGAGAACAGCGTGGATTTAAAAAAACGATTTGTAGATAACGGCGATGGTACAGTTACCGATTTGCAAACCAAGCTGATATGGAAACAAACGGATTCTTTCCAGGATACTAGTAAATGGGTGAATTGGTATAAGGCTTTGGAATACATCAAGGGGTTAAGAAACGAAAAGTTCGCGGGATATGATGATTGGAGAATGCCAACTCTGGAAGAGGCAGAGAGCCTTTATGATGAAGATCATGTTATTCGTGATATGGATCGCATGGATATATTTATAAGCGATGCATTCTCCCCTGGCGGAGGTTTTACAAGTTGGACCTCGAATGAACTTCCTCATGCTACTGCGGCTATCTATTATTACCGCTATGGACATGGGAACACAAACCACAAGGAAGATATCACTAAGGATTCGGTGCGGGCAGTTCGAGATATCGAAAAACGCGAAGATGCGGGCGGAGCTTTTAAGCAATATCCAGGTTTTTCAGATTCTCCTCTTCCTCGCTGATAAATTTGTTATTAAGGCTGGGTAATAAATTTTTGGATGGTCAGGTAGAAACCCAGTGATCTAAAAATATTTTTTTGAAAGGGCATTGTCATCGAAGGTTATTGGGAAATTAATAAGCAGGAAAGTGAAAACTCGAAAATGACGTACCGGTTCGAGGAAGAAAACTATATGAACACGTACGTTCTTGAAGACTTTTATCACACCCACCCATTTTATGATTACAACTATGTTGTGATTCGTCTTCGTGATCAGGATAACCGAGCCAATGATTTTGCCTTTCAATTAAATTTTAATAAAACTTTCAACCCACTCCCTGATCACCCGCGATTGACGGATGTTCAAACCCAAATTGCCAGGAGATTTGCCAAAGAGGCACCGGATGAGTTGATACTTCTATTCAAACAGAGGATTGTCGAAGCGAAAGCCTATGGGGAGAAAAACCCAAGCACTTATCTGGAGTTTGAACCAGGAAATTATTACAATTTTTATGAATTGTTCCCTCGAAACAAGGAAATGCTCGATTTTAATTTTAATAAAGTCCAGTATTTTGCTGAAGATTCATACGATATTGACCCAAGAAATGATAATCGCAGTTTGAAACTTTCTTTTTATAAATTAGAACTGGATAATGCAAACCAGGCACCAATTTTTTCCTCAACCTATTATTTAGATGAGCGGCTGAGGGAAAAAGAGGATGCCAAACTTGAACCTTCCAATAGCGATATGTTGATAGCAATCAACCAGTCGATTCCTGATTTTAACGAAAGATTAAAGAAACGCTATAAGGAAGCAAAAAAAATTGGTCAGGAATTATTGAAAAACACGCCAGAGATAAAAGTGCAGGAAGGAAAAATAAAGCCTAATGAGCCTTGCCCCTGTGGGTCTGGTAAAAAGTATAAAAAATGTTGTGCGCTGATGCTGAACTGATTCTGAAGTTCAAAAGTAACAGGTTCGATAAACGAGTTGTCAGGAAAATGAAAACACATTTTATATAATTTCATGGTATTGAATCATGGCTAAAGAGAGAAAAGTTAAAAAAGTTCAGGCCCGGCATATTCTTGTGGGTAAGAAAGAACTTGCTGAAGAGTTAAGGGAGAAAATTGACCAGGGCGAGGAATTTACAAAGCTGGCTGAGGAGTATAGTGAATGCCCGTCAAAAAAACGGGGTGGAGATCTTGGATGGTTTGGAAAAGGAGCTATGGTTCGTCCTTTTGAAGTGGCCGCATTCACTGCCAATGAGGGCGATGTGGTCGGGCCGGTCAAAACAGAATTTGGATGGCACTTGATATATGTCTACGAGATCCAGGAAGATGTTAATCCGGATGCAGGGCCTCCAACAGGGGACGAAGATGCCGATGAGGATACTCTGCGACTGGTAGCAGAAAACTATGCGCATGAGTTTATGATGCTGGGTTACACCAGTAAAAAGGTTTTGAGCCTTTTTACCAGTCCGCATTTTAAATCAGCAAATACGGTCTATAATATTTTAGGAGCGGATGCGATTAATGAAGTGATTGCTAATGTTTTCGGGCAGAAGGTAGAGTCTACGGCACCTGCAGAAGATGGGGATACCGAGAAAAAAGAAGATTGATTATCAGATTTCAAAATATGAAAGCGGGCCTCTCTTAATGGGAGCCCCGCTTTTTTTGTTGAAAACTATCTAGAGGGTAACGCTGTCAACACTGAGAATGTGGGAAGTTTCGCGTAACTCCCTCAAGGTTTCAGTAGTAGGTGGTGAATCAATATTGATAATGGCAACAGCTTTATTGGTTTCTCCTTGTCGGCCCAAGTGTAGGCCAGCGATATTCAGGTTGTTTTTGCCGAGAATATTTCCCAGGTTTCCAATCACGCCTGGGACATCCATATTTTTTAGCACGAGCATATTTTTAGAGAGAACAGCTTCCATACTGTATTCGTCAAACTGCACGATTCTTGAATCGCCTTTGCCAAAAATACTGCCTGTTACATTTCGGGTTCCATTTTCACTGATGATTTGCACCTGTACTGTGCTGGTGTATTCGTGCACTTCACTGCTTTTGGACTCCTGCACTTCAATCCCTCTTTCCTTGGCAATAAAGGGTGCGTTCACCATATTGATGCCGTCAATGGATCGATTAAAGAGTCCTTTTAAAATAGCAATGGTAATGGGCTCTACTTTCATGTTAGAAACTTCACCGTTATATTGGATTTCTACTCGGGTAATCGGTGCATCGGCAAGTTGTGAAATAAAGTTTCCGAGGTCTTCACCCAAAACGAGATAGGGTTTGATTTGTGCCAGTGTTTCGGCGTCTATGGAAGGAACATTGACCGCATTACGCACATTACCGTACTTGAGATAGTCAATGAGCTGGTCGCAAATTGCGATGGCAACTTTTTCCTGCGCCTCTCCAGTAGAAGCTCCCAGATGGGGTGTGCAAATAATTTCGCTTACTTTAAGGAGAGGGCTTTCCAGATCCAGAGGTTCTTTGTGGTAAACATCCAGAGCTGCTCCTGCTACATGTTTGGATTGAACAGCCTCGATCAGAGCAGAGTCGTCAATCAATGAGCCTCTGGCGCAGTTTACGATGCGAATACCGGATTTCATTTGCTCGAATTCCTCTTTTCCCAGTAAGGGTTTGCCAGGTAGACCCGGAGTGTGCAGGCTAAGAAAATCAGAGCGCCCCAGTAGGTCTTTTAATTCGACCAACTCTACTCCCAACTTTTCAGCTCTTTCCTTTGAAATATATGGGTCGTGTACCAGAATCTTCATTTGAAAAGCCCGAGCTCGTTCAGCAACTATAGAGCCTATTCGTCCTAATCCAACAATGCCCAGAGTTTTTTCGAAAAGCTCTACACCCATGAATTGTTTTGGAGCCCATTTCTCGTTTTTGAGGGTGTGGCTGGCTTGTGGGATGTTCCTGGACAGCGACATCAGCAAAGCCATAGTATGTTCTGCAGTAGTGATGATATTTCCCTCAGGGGCATTCATGACAATGATGCCTTTTTTACCAGCTGCATCCAGGTCGATATTGTCAACACCTATACCCGCTCTTCCAATTACTTTCAGGTTCTCGGCTGCTTCAATTATTTCTGCGACCACTTTAGTGGCGCTCCGGACTATCAAACCGTCATAAGCGGGAATGATTTTAATCAATTCCTCCTTGGGAAGACCAGTTTTTACATCCACTTCAATTCCGGACTCTTTTTTTAATATTTCAACTCCCGTTGCAGAGAGATTATCTGATACAAGAACTTTCATTCGCTAGCTCCAAGTAATGTTGGTCGGTGATAACCGGCGGTTTCCAATAAGATGTAGGGTAGCAATAGTTTCTTCATACTGGCGAAAAGTTTACTCGGCATGATTTGTATTGCTATTTGCCCCGGGTGATAGCCGGTCAATAAGCTTCTAATAATATTTCTTGAGCGGCGGCCACTCCTTAATGAATCAGACAGATAGCATAAAATAGCCATAGATCAAAATATAACTCTTAGGCCTTACGCTTTTCAAAATCCTTCATATAATCAATCAGAGCATCGACGCCAGCTTCAGGCATGGCGTTATAGATACTCGCTCGCATTCCTCCGACTGAACGATGACCTTTTAGGGTGGTTAACCCAGCATCCTCAGCACCTGCTAAAAATTCTTTGTCTAAGTCGGCATTGGCCAACACAAATGGCACATTCATCCGAGACCGCGAAGCTTTTTCCACGGGATTACTATAGAAGTTCGAATTATCAATCGCGGCATACAATTTATTGGCCTTGTTTTCGTTCAATTTTTCCATGGCGGAAAGTCCCCCTTGTTTTTTCACCCATTTGAAGACCAAACCCGCTAAATAGAGCGTATACGTCGGAGGAGTATTCAACATCGAATCCGCTTCAGCTTGTTGCGCGTAATCGAAAACACTCGGGGTCGTGGATAACGAATTTCCAATGAGATCATCGCGAACAATTACTAACGTGACGCCCGCTGGCCCAATATTTTTTTGCGCACCCGCATAAATCAGTCCAAAACGACTCACATTCAATGGACGGGATAAAATCGTCGAGGAAAAATCGCCAACCAGTGGCACATCCCCGGTATCAGGAATCCAATGAAACTCCACACCACCTATTGTTTCGTTTGGAGTATAGTGCACATAAGCAGCATCTGAACTCAAAGACCAGTTCTCAAAGGGAGGAATGGAGGTGAATTTATCAGCTTCAGAGGAAGCCGCAACGTTCACCTCGCAATATTTTTTTGCCTCACTAATGGCTTTCTTTCCCCAAGCACCAGTCCAAATATAATCAGCTTTGGTTTTCCCACGAAGCAGATTCATGGGAATTGTTGCAAACTGGGCAGTCGCACCCCCTTGTAAAAACAGGACCTTATAATTCTTGGGTACATCCAACAGTTCACGGACATCCTTTTCCGCCTCCTCGTGAACAGATACAAATTCCTTGCCTCTGTGACTCATCTCCATGATCGAAGCCCCAGAACCATGCCAATCCGGCAATTCTTCTTGCGCCTGCTTTAACACGGCTTCTGGTAACATCGCTGGGCCTGCACTGAAATTATATTTTCTGGGCATTACAACATATCTCCTGCTTTGGTCATGAGAGACAAAAACTCTCTATGGCCTATTTAACCTGCAAAATTAAAATAAATTTTCCCTTAAGTCTCAAAGAGACATAGAGCCTTTTAAATCCAATCTAGGGGATATTGAAGGTTGGGATATTTTTATGAATTTCCGGGTTTTTGAAGAAATAAACCCGTGATTACCCTGATCGAAGCTCGACCATGAGCCTTACTTTATAAAGGAATTTTGTTTTAAAATCCAGTTTTTCTGGTCAGGAAGTGGTTGTGAGGTGGGGTCAGGTTTTATCCGGATCGGATGGGGAGTCAGAATCTTCCAGCTCAAGCCCCAGATCTTCTATTTCGACTTCAGGAATCTCTTCATTACTGATGGTTAGAGGTCCATCTGAGTCATCAATTTCCAGTTTTATTTCTAATTCTTCGGTTTCAGGCCGAGGTGGACTTGCTTCGGGAGTCTCGGGTTCATCACTCATATCCAATGATATTTCAGTATCTCCAAGGTCTAGAACCGGGGCTTCAGGTTCGTCTGCTTCATGGTCTAGATTTATGGCTGGAGTGATTTTAAGCTCCTCATTAGCCGATTCTGGTTCAAGAGCATTTGTTTCAGCACTATCCTCTAAACCATTTATTTCCAGTGCTATATCTTCCTCTGGTTGTTCAATTTTTATTGATTCTTCAGAAGTAGTATCATTCAATCCATCAATTTTTAAATCTATATTTTCCTGGCTCAGGTCTATTGTTTCTAGTGCTTCTTGGGTTTCAATTTCTGATTCCAAGCTAACTTCAGTAACATCAGTCTCGGTATCGGAGCTTGCTGAAGTAGAAGGTTCCTCTTCAATGGGTTCAAGGCCTAACCCTAACCCCTCTACTTCCATTTCCTCTAAATTGATACCGGCATCCGTGCCAAACTCCATGGAACTGAAGTCTGGAGTCTTTTGCTCAGAACTTTCTGACTCTAAATTGGTTTCCACTGGCTCTTTTTGGGCATCGGACAAATTTAAAAGGAATTCCCCTGTTTCAAGATCCGTATTTTGATCTATTGGGGGTTCGGCAACTGCAATATCATCCGCTGTATGAGGGGTGGATACACTGGATGATTCTTGTTCTGATGAAGCCTTAGAGTGGGAAAAAATCGAAAAAGATTCATTGCGAAAAAGGGATTCCGATGAGAGCGAGGCCTTCTTGAAACTAAAGCCACAGCTACCACATACCTTTTCCTGCTTGAATGAAATGTAACTACAATTAGGGCATTGCATACTAGAAAAATATATTAAATACCCTATAACGTCAAGAAAAATAAATGATTATAAGATTTCAGGTGGTTATCTCTATTTTTCTAAGAATTTCATATTGTAATATTTGAAGAGTGTGGATTAAATTTTGCTCATTAGTAGCAATTGTGCGCAATTTTTTCTGGATACGACACGACTGATACATAACTATTTGTTTTACTTGGTATTAATTGGATTTGTTTTGGTTGGTTTTTCTAGGTGGTTGACGCTTCCAGGGATTTTAGTTAAAATCACATTATCCATTAATTAATAGCTTATAAAAATCCTTGAGTTCCTTATATCTTAAAGGGTTTTTAGCGTAGGAATTTTTGTGAAGTTTAAAAAAATCAGCAATTTAATATGTCTTGCTCAATTCAAGCTTGGAGGGTTGGTCTTTCCAATATTTGAACCGGTGCTCCGTTTTATTGAAAATAAGAATCCGGAGGTTCGTAGGCATTTCAATCAGGCTCTTGCCAGTATGAATGAGAAAAAGCAAGCCATAGCTTTGTTGAATCTTAATATGGTATTGAGTTTAAACCCCAGGCATTTCCTGGCCCGGGTATTCCGAGGAAGAATTTATATAAAAGAAGGTCAGTATCGGTTGGCATCTGAAGACTATTTGGAAGCAAATAGGATCAGCCAGTACCGTTTTATCCATTATGACTTGTATCGGGAATATTTTCGGTCAGTAAACAGTGAGTTTGGAGGCGAAGGAAGTAGCATTATCAAAAACTTTGATAAGGTTTTCGAGACACTACAAATCAAACAGGATGGTGGTTCCAGAGATGGAAGCACTGATCTGGGGCAAGAAGTTCAAGAAAAGCTTGCGATGATGGATTCTGGTTTGAAAGAGGGAGATGAAATTACTTTCCGGGAACTTGTTCTTAGCCCTGATGAAACTGAAAAATTCATGAATATGGGTCCCATCACCCAGACAGAAATAGAAGAAACAGATTGGGATCAACTTGCTGATGATTTGACCCCCTGATTGAACTAAGGGTGAAAATCTTCCAAACTGGTGAACAAAATATAGTTACTGCAAAATTATACCTCTTCGGAGTGTGAAAGCTCCGGAATACTATCACTCCAGCGGAAACACTTCGCTAATACTAAGGTCGCACCTTGATCAAGCGGCAAGATCTCGAAAAAATTGAAAATAATTACCTCGCTCCCTATGCGATGAAAAGTGGAGAGAGTAAAGGGAGACAGCATCAGGAAGAAGAGCACCTCTATAGAACGCGGTTCCAAAGAGATCGTGACCGAATCATTCATACCTCCGCTTTCAGAAGGCTGGAATATAAAACACAGGTCTTTGTTTATCATGAAGGTGATTACTACCGGACTCGTCTCACCCATTCGCTGGAAGTTGCGCAAATCGCACGCTCTATATGTAAATCCCTGCAACTGAATGAAGATCTTACGGAAGCGGTAGCTCTGTCTCATGATTTGGGACACCCGCCATTTGGGCACACAGGGCAAAATGTTTTGAATCGATTGATGAAGGGGCATGGAGGTTTTGAGCACAATCGACAGAGTTTGAGAATAGTCAAACTGCTCGAAAAACGTTACCCTGAGTTCGATGGACTAAACCTGACCTGGGAAGTATTGGAGGGGATTAGTAAACACTCCCAAGATGCCGATAATCCCATCACTTCTGATGACTCTGTCCGCTTTCCTTCCCTCGAAGCACAGGTTGCTGACTTTGCCGATGGTATTGCCTATAACGCACACGACCTGGATGATGGTATTACCTCTCAATTGCTTGATCTGGATCAGTTAAGGAATGTATCTCTCTGGAAAGAGAATGAAAAAAAATTTGACGAGCAGTATACGGGACTGGATTTCAAACTGAAAAAATACCAGGTGGTAAGAAGTATTATTAATGAGCTCATCAGCGATCTTCGTCAGGCTACATTGGATAACATTGAGCAATATCAGATAGGAACAGTGGACGATGTTCGATGCGCACCCACTCGCATTGCGACTTTTAGTGCGGAGGTTGCTGAAAAAAATAAGGAGTTGAAACAGTTTCTCCACAAAAATATGTATTCCCATCGAAAAGTTTTGCGTATGGAGTTTAAAGCTGAATTAACAC
Organism: uncultured Nitrospina sp.; assembly: GCA_964344595.1. Classification (GTDB taxonomy): domain Bacteria; phylum Nitrospinota; class Nitrospinia; order Nitrospinales; family VA-1; genus LS-NOB. The sequence goes on from CAYFNV010000003.1 coordinate 20,702, forward strand.
TAGAGGGTATTTTTAATGCTTATATTAAAATGCCCGGACTTCTTCCCGAATCAGTCCAGGAAAATACGGGTTCTTTGGAGCGCCAAATTTGTGACTATGTTTCAGGTATGACTGACCGTTACGCAATAAATGAACACAAAAACCTGTATTCATCAGACTCAGAAAGTTAGTCTGAAAGTTAAAATAAGCTCCTTTGCTTTCGATCAATAATTGTTATCCAACCTGCACTTGCTATACCCGCTACAACCGGGAAATATTTCCGACAACTATCGTGATACTGGGATAAACTTTAATCCTGTTTATGAGCCACTCTAGAGAGTTCAGTCTTCGGATGAATAAACCTATAACGATTTTATTCAAGTTGGTTTTTGTGGGACTGTTGTTGTTCATGGTGGCTTTTATTTTGAGAGTGGAAGTTAGCCAATACGATAGTTTTTCCTACCTTGGGAAGGCTAATTATAATGCTGGTTTCGACTACTACGTGGAACCAGAAATAAATACGCGCCCTCCTTTGTACCCTTTTTTGCTGACTCCTGTAGCTGCTTTGCAGCATTTGGGAGTTACCCCCCAAACTGTATTGACGATAGCGCAGTTTATCGCCCTCATAATTTCTTTTGCGTTTATTGGAGCAAGTTATAGGCTTTTCAAGTTAATGTTACACCCTGAGCTGGCGGCACTTGGCGCGATATTGATGATGACTCAGCCCGCATTTCTGGTTTTTTCCTATGAACCAATGGTGGACTTGCCCTGTTCTTTTTTCATGATTTTTGCCATGCGTTCCTATTTCCTGTATCGTGAAGACCCCAGCCGAAAAAATCTCTTGTTGATTTGTTTGTTTACGGGGTGGGAATGGTTATGAAATACAGTCTTGTTGTGGTTCCTTGTATTTTTATCTTGGCAGAAGTTCTGGTTTTGAATACGCATGAAAAAATGCGTTGGGCAGATATTTTAAAGTGCAGGTTTTTATATTTGGTCCCGTTGATCTCTGCTGGAATTTTTTCTTTAGCCAGCCTGATATCTTTTGCTCCTCAATATGGATGGACCTGGAAAAATGTTTTAATGGTCTTTCTGCCTTTTAGCATGCGCCTTGAATATACTGCTTTACAAGAATTTGAATTCGATTTCCTGGCAAATTTTTCATTTTTGGAAAAACATATGACCCTCCCGTGGTTTTTTCTGATGATAATGGGGATGGTTTTTTGCCTTAAAAAAATGAAATGGCAGAATTTGGTTGTATGGAGCTGGTTTCTCGGGTTCATTACATTCCTTACTTTTGTCAACTGGGACTACCATGTCCAATACCTTTTCCCGGTTATGCCAGCCTGTTATTTTTTCAGTCTTTACGCATTGGAGAATCTTAACAGTTGGTCAGAAGAACGTATGGCAGGAAAAGGGTATTTATCAGCCTTAAAAACTTGTGTTATAGCCGCTCTCCTTATATGGCCTGTTATGAATTTCGCGGATGAGATTCAGTCTTTAAGGAGTAATTTTTATAGCAAAGACACTGCTTCCCGGATCGTATCGAAGTTGAAAAGATTAGCCCCGGAGAAGGACCAGCATGTTTGGTTCTTGGGTGCTTATTATCCCCTTTATCAACCAGGACAGCAAATTCACCCTCAAGACAAGTTTTATAAAATCTATCATTTGGGAAACAATGCCTTGAGTTTTTTAAGTGCCAAAAGGATTCGAAGTATTCCAATATCTACTCCTTATAAATTTTCCACGCATATAAATAGTGGGAATGTATTAATCTACTACCCCGGTCCATTTGTTACTTCAAAATCTCTTCCCAAACCTGAAAGACTTCCCCCAGTCTATGTGGGAAAAATAGAACCAACTGTTCTTGTATACAAAAACCAGGAAGGAAACGTAAAAAATTTTGAAACAAAAGATGGTTTATCTAATATTCAACTGACTTTTAAAAAAAATAGGCAAATTGTTATTGAAGTTAATATGATTGAAAAGGAGGCTCCCTTAAGTATTGTGTGGTTTAAATTGGATAATCGCATTATTAACGATAAAGGAATGGAAAAAGACTTTTTCTATTTTGAATCCAATAAGATTGCTGTCTTGCCCGCAGGCAGAGACTATTTTGAGCGAATTCAGGAAATAACTTTCCTTCACTATCAGGCTGAAGGATTTCGTTAGTGATTAAAAAACTTTTTGAGTTGTGAGTTGAAGTATGAATAAAATTCAATCAATTTGTGTTTTTTGTGCTTCCAGTAACTCGGTAGACGATTTATTCAAACAGACAGCTTTGGAGCTTGGTAAAGAGCTGGGGAAGAGAGGGATTGAGCTTGTCTATGGGGGAGCTTCAATTGGGCTGATGGGCTGTGTGGCCCGTGGAGTGCATGAAGAAAAAGGAAAAGTGATTGGTGTATTGCCGGAGTTTTTTAAAACAAAAGATATTGAATATTCTGAAGCGGATGAGTTGATCGTTACCCAGGATATGCGTGAGCGAAAGGCGGTGATGGACCAGAGGTCTGATGCATTTATTGTTTTGCCCGGAGGTATTGGAACCCTTGAAGAAGCGATGGAAATTCTTTCCATGCGACAATTACGCCTTACCGACAAGCCGCTTGTTTTTATCAATACCCGGGGGTTTTATGACGGGCTGCTTGCTACTTTTGAAGAGATGGTGGAAATGAAGTTTGCCAAAGCAAATATCAAGGACATGTACGAAATGGTTCCTGATCCTCAAAGCGCTCTGGACTATGTGCTAAATTATGTTCCCAGGAAAACAGATAAAAAATGGTTGTAGAAATTTATTTGAACCGAGGGGCAGGTTAATTTGCTTGAACTTCGACATCGGGGTGAATGGCTTCTTTCAGGAATTGCTCAATGTATTGCAAGGTTCCAGTTGTAGAGCTGGGGCAACTTCCGCAAGCTCCTTGATAGTGAACTTTAATGGTTTTGTCTTCTATAGACAGCAGGTTGATTCCTCCACCATCATTTGCCAGGGCAGGACGAATGGCGACATCCAGTAACGCATTAATCACCTCTGTTTTTCTATCGTTGTTGTAAGTGAAAAAATCTTCTTTATTGAAGTCTTCTAATACAGGATGTACGTCTTTATTTTCCTCTGCGTCATCTCCTTTTTCATAAAAATGCAAATGGGCTTCAATTGCGGAACCCACCTTCTCCATAATTGTATGCCACCCCACGGCATTGGATTTGGTTATGGTTACAAAGTTTTCTTTAATGTAAATACTTTGAACTCCAAAAATATCAAACAATGTTTTGGCCATAGGGTCTTCCCCTGTGTCATCGGGGGAGTCAAAAGTTTTTGTGCCTGCTTCTATGACCTTGCCATTTAAAATAAACTGGAAAGCATCCGGGTTTGGTGTAGGTTGTATGCGAAGAACCTTGAAATTGCCTTCTTGTTCAGGTGCAGACTCCATACTCTTATCGTTTTCTATATTCATTGGAATACCAAATTGTTTTTGAATCCAGGCTAGTAAACCCATTGGATGCTCACAAGTTTAATGTTGGAATTTGTGGCTCATTATATCTGATTTTCGGGGTAAGAGGATAGTCAGATTTCTTCTTTTTTTATAAAAGCAAGCTTATCATTAAAAACATTGAAACTTGCTGTATCGAAGAGGGTAAATATTACGGTTTTAATCCCTGTATTTCCAGAAAGGTATTGAATAGCAGCTTGAAGGAGAGTTTCTGCGGCCAGGTCAACAGGAAATCCAAAGATGCCTGTGCTGATAGCTGGAAATGTAATGGACGTCAGTCCTTTTTCTTCAGCACGTTGCAAGCTATTTAGGGTCGCGTTCCTGAGTTTTTCTACCTCATTGCCTTCGCCCCATCGGGGGCCTACGGCATGTATTATGAAGCCTGCTTTTAGTTTTCCGGCAGAGGTGATAGCGGCATTGCCAACCGGACAAGAGCCGATGCGGTCGCATTCTTCCTGAATGGATGGTCCACCCTTATTGCGGATGGCGCCAGCTACGCCCGCTCCTAAAATCAGATCTGAATTTGCAGCATTGACGATGGCATCAGTATTGCTCTCGGTAATATCGCCTTGTTCAAGCTTAAGCCAGGAATTATTGATTTGAATTTGCAACAGGCAGGTCTCCCGTTGATCCGAAACCCGCTGAGCTGCGGGTTGTTTCACTCAGCTCATTGCTGGGTGTAAAAATTACGGTCTCTACTTTTTGAATGACCAGCTGGGCGATGCGATCCCCCGGCTGGATTTTGATTTCATCATCAGAGTGATTGAACAAAAGTACTTTAATTTCGCCTCGATAATGTGAATCAATCACTCCTGCTCCGCAATCAAGCCCAAGCTTTACAGCAGGACCACTGCGAGGCCAAATCAAACCAGCATATCCTTCTGGCAGTTCAAGGCTAATTCCTGTCGCTACCAGCTCCCGGCTACGAGGACCTATAACAGTGGCATGAATTGCTTTTAAATCAGCACCGGCATCTCCCTTATGTGCATACTTGGGAAGATAATCACCTTTGCAGGGAACAGTAGTTGAGTCAGTTTGTTTCACGTTTGATTCCATAATATAGCTTATTTGAGAGGATTATAAACAAGCGGAGAGAGGAAAGCGATGTAAATTAAATCAAAACAAAAAAAATCGGGAAAGGGGGTCAACGCCCCGCCCCTCCCGAGAGAAATCTTCAATCTTATTATATGGATCCTTTTATTTAACCGTCCTTGACATGGAGGCAAATTCCAGCACTACCTGCAAACTCATGAAAAGGCGGGGCGCATCCTTGTTAAGAAAGGAGGCGGGTTACTATTGTGCCGGGCCCAGCCCAGCGTCAAAAAGGGGTTCCATTCTACGCCAATTGGATGGAAATCATCTGCCGACATTGAACGGAGGATTCGGCTGGCGCTCAATACATTTGGGGGTTTGGGAAGGGGTTTGAGACTCGTAAGCATCCCGCTGGCTGTTTTCATAAAATCAATTCTGGGATGCATCTCATTCATTGCTATGGAACCCACTTTTCTAGTAACCCGCCGTTGGAAGATCTGCAGCTACTCTCAATTCATTTTTTCTTTTGGAGAAGCTGAAGCTTGGAACCTGACCAAGCACCTTTACAGCACTCGATCCTATTAAATAGTTCCTTGTATATTGTATACTTTTGAGAAAGTACCACTACATATAGTGTCTGTCAAGCACTAATTTGAAAAAAATTGCCAAAAAACTAATAAGTCTTTTTTTTGTCTATGTTTATGCGCTCTAGAGGGAGCTCGCTTTAGAGTATTTTGTTATTTGCCTACTATATAATGTGTGATTAGAGTATGGATATTACAATATAAGGTGGATATAAACTTCAGATTACTTAGGGCTTGGTATTATTTAAAATAGCCTAATTTGACCTGAAATTATCTAGGCTCAGGGGAATAGAATCCAGATATTTATCTTTGACGCGGTACTGAAGGTTGTTTACTTCCACAAGGTATTCTTGTTCCTGTTCAAAGTGTTTCCCGGTTTTTAAGGTTGCAACTACTTCCTGATCATTTTTGAAAAGGGTAATTGTGAATGTTGGAGGATTTAGCCCTGATAGATCTGTGGAAAGAGGAGGGGTGACTAGAGAATCAAACTCCAATCCTTTCATAGCCCAGACCAAATCGTTTCCAATATGCTCTATCTTGATTTTTTCGGGTTTAACTAGACTCCATTGAGGTCCACTTTTTTTCAATTCGAAAACTTCAGCAGCAGTATGGATAAGAACTTTTGTCACATCATCGCTTTCAAACTTCAGCAGTTTTTTATTTCTTAAGTCATGTAGGTTGCGAAATAATTTATCAACGACTTTTTTTGCAATGGAAAAAACGGTTGGTTCTCCAGTTCGTTTGGCGAAGACATACTGACCATCGGCAGATTGATTGCCCAATTGCAGTGTCCATGCTTTTGAGTTTTTCATCTTGACCGTAAGAGATTTTCGCGGAGAATCCAGGCCAAACGATTCAGGACTTTCCATGGAGATTTTTACAAACTGATTGATTTGAGCTTCTTTGAGGTCAAAGAGTAAGCTGTTGATGGTGGACAGGTCAGCAGAGCTTTTTATCGGAGCTTGAATGTTCCAACTATTGTTTTTTCCACGGACAACGTCAATAGTTTCTTTTTCAGATTTCAACGCCAGTTCAAGAACTTCTTCTTCCTCAAACTCCAGCAAGGTTTTATTGAGAAACTCCACTGTTTTCTGAGAAAGTGTTTCAAACAATTTGGTGTCTACCAGCACAATATTTTTCGATTTATTTGCTTTGGCATAAAATCCTTTATCTTCCTTACGAGCACCCAAAGAAAGCGTGTGGGTTTCATCGCTTTCTAAAACCAGTTTTAGTATTGGCGTATTCAGCCCATATGGTTCCAAAGATTCAGGATTTTCATTGACAAATTCTTTAACTCGAGAAAACTGAATGGATTGGAGAAAGTTCATGATTGCATCTTTGTCTCCTTGAGCATTAATATTTCCAGATATTTTCCAGGTATCACCTGTTTTTTTGAACTCCAGAGGATTATTTTTTCTGACAATTTGTATGTGTTCAATAGAGCCTGTATTGAAACTTAGCAGGGTTTTATCGCGAAAATTATAGGTAGATTTTTCAAAGCGCGAATGGGATGAGGTTGCCATCATTACTTCTGGATGGTTCTCCCTCTTAAAATAGAGACTGCCTCCTAGAGGAGTTTCATCGCCTATTAACAGGATTTCATCTTTTTTGTTTTTAAGTTTGAAATGAACTTTAATTAATGGAGAGTTTAGACCATAAATAGAAAGGTCCTTAGGGTGCTCTTCTACCACCCGTGTTTTTTTTAAATTTTCGATTTCTGAAATATAGGCATCCACTTCTGTAGAATCGCCGGGTGCTGAAAGAGGATGAGTGATTTCCCATCTATGGAGGTCTTTGCGCTTTATACTTATGAATTTTCCATTTCCTGTCAGAGAAAACTCAACCACTTCTTCTGCTTGAAAAGGCAGAAGTTTTTCAGCTCGTTCTTTTTGTTTCTTTTCTTTTTGCTCGGTTGGAAGTTCAACGAAAAAATAATAGAGAACCAGGCTCAAGAAGACGGCTGCCATCAGAGCCGTTCCTTTAAATCTCATAGCCTCCGCCTCCGCCACCAGATGCGGATCCCCATTGTTGCAATGAGACCAGGGAATATAATGATACCCATCGCGAATATTGCATTGCCTAAGGTTTGTGTCATTTGAATAGGAGTGCTCTTTCTTTCTTTTGGACGAATAGAAATCAGCTGTTCCTCTTCAGCCAGCCAGGAAACAGCATTGAGAAAAAAATCACCGTTACCGGAGAAATTCGTATAGCGATTATTGGAAAAATCAGAATCTCCTACTACAAGAAGTGTGGCTTTTAAAGGAGATTTATCTTCGCCCGTTTTTTCTCCGAGGCTTTTTGTTGCTATGACTGATACGGAAACAGGTCCCTTTATGTCTTCACCTTTGTCATAGTTGACGGTTCCTGTATCAAAATTTGACTCTGCCCAGCTATTGGCACCGGTCTTTAGTAGTTCTGTAGTAGTGATATCTGATATAGGAACGCCCTGGACCGATCTTATAATCGGGAATATAGTCTCAAGGACAAAGTCACTGGTAATTTCATGTTTTGTATATTGATTGACGACGGGTGCGGCGAAATCCCCTCCAAAAAGTTTGGACATGGGGTCGATTACTAGATCATCTCCAAGCTCAACACCCCATTTTTTAAGAAAAGTTTCCATATTGGATTCGGACTTGGGATCGATGAGCATGAAAACTGCTCCACCGGAGTTTAAATAGTTATCAATGATTTTTTTCTCTTCTTCCTGAATAGGTTTCTTAGGGCCTGGAATTACAAGCACCGAAGCATCTCCAGGTATTTCTCCTGTTTGAAGCAGGAGTAGAGGCTTGACAATAAACCCATCTTTCTCAAGGTTTTTCTTGGCAGTTGAATAGCCCTCATTATTGTTGTTTTCTATTTTGCTTTCACCATGTCCTTCCAGAAAATAGATGATCTTTTGTTCGTCACGGGTTACTTTTAACAACGCGTTGGTGATGTTCTCCTCAGTAGTATTCTGTATTTTGGTTTCCTTGGTGCCACTTTCCAGAGCAACGGTTCCATAAGTAGTGACACCATATTGTTTTGTGACTGCCGGATTTTTATCCGGGTCAATGTATTGCAGGTTGATTTTATCGCTTACCTCAAGATAGCCGGCGATCAGATTGGTAAAGGCAATTTTTTCAGGTGACTCGGTTTGGAAAAAAGCGGTGAGTTTTACTTCGCGAGGGAGATTGGAAACGAGTTTTTTGGTTTGTGGTGCCAGGGTAAAAAAACCCCCTTCTGTAAAATCGAAACGATGTTTATGTCGGTGTGCCAACAGATTTACAAATATCAATATGCCTAGAACTATGAAGGTCAGGGCCAGGGAGTTTGCACCATATAAAGCAGAACGAGAAGAAAAGGATTGCTTCAGCCGTGATCTTTCAACAACAACGAAAAAAATTCCATTTATCAGGGCAACAGCTGCCAGGGAAGCCGACACGCTCTTGAGATCGGGCAGGACGCTATATATAAACAAGGCGGTAAACCCCATGATTAGTGTCAGCCATCCTGCCATCGGTGCAATTTTTTTCACTTCCTCACCTCCATCGATTGGAATCCAGAACACGGTGACAAAGGAAAAGGCTGAGAAAGATAAAACTCAGGTAATACACCAGGTCGCTGGTATCTATAATGCCTTTTAAAAAACGATCCAAATGGTCAACGATAGAAAGGAATTGCAAAACCTGTCCGGTAGTTGCCCCTGCAGCCTGGGCTCCCCACCCGATGACCCACATGAACAGTGAGAACCCGAATGTCAGAACAGCTGCGACAATTTGATTGTCTGTCAAGGATGATGCGAAGACTCCCACTGATACATAGCAACCAGCCATCAACACAACACCCATATAGCCTGTGACGATTGGGCCGGTTTCGGGTTCTCCCAATAGAAACAAAAAGCCTACTGAATAGGAAGAGAGTAGAATTATCGCAGTCACTACAAACATGCATGCCAGAAATTTCCCAAGAATTATTTCCCTGAGGTGTATAGGCGATGAAAGAAGGAGGCGGAAAGTTTTCATTTTTTTCTCATCGGCAAAGCTGCGCATGGTTATAACAGGGATAATCATCAGCAGAATCACTGACATATTTTGCAGGCTGGGTTCAACAACCATTTCGTTCAAGTTCAGGTTAACTCCCATGGCTTGAAGTTGCCCTGCTTGTAAACTCTGAAAACTAAAAAAGTTTAAAATATTAAAAAATATAAAGCTATATATGATCAGGAATACGGTTGTGATCACATAAAAAATTGGTGAGTTGAAAAATGACCCTAAATCCCTCTTGGCAATGATCCATGCATTTCTCATATTTCCACATCCTTTTCTTCAATAGTCAGCTTGAGAAATACATCTTCCAGTGTCATGGAGATTGGCTTGATTTCGACAAGACCCCATTGATTATCCAGAGCCATGCGAGCGAATTCATCTTGCAGGTTTGAGTTCAATGCGCATTCAACCAGAAACTGGTTCTGTTCGCCGGGTAATACAGAAAGCACTTGACTGTTAGAGTTTAATTTTTCAGCTATGTCATCTTTTGCGTTTCTTACTGTGAGAGAAAGACGTTCGCTCTTTCTTAGAGATGCAGTCAAACCTTCCAGGGAGTCTACCGCCGCAATTTCTCCTTCATTGATGATGATGACCCGCTGACAAATTTGTGTGATTTCAGGAAGAATATGTGAACTGAGTATTATGGTATGCGATGAGGCCAATTCAAGAATTAATTTGCGGATTTCTATAATTTGAATGGGATCCAGACCAATAGTTGGTTCATCGAGAATAAGGATGTCAGGATTATGCACCATGGCCTGAGCCAGTCCAACGCGTTGCTGGTAACCTTTGGATAGTCGTCCTATGATGCGCTGGCTGACGTCGTTCAGGGAACATTTTCCCATTACAGTTTCGACTGCGCTTCCAGTTTGTTTCCCCGGAACACCTCTTACATTTGCGGCGAATACAAGATAATCACGCACAGTCATGTCAGGGTAGAGAGGAGGGGTCTCTGGTAGATAGCCTATGATTTTTCTTAGTTCGATTGAATGTTCAAAGGTATCATAACCCTGGATTCGAGCTGTTCCACTGGAAGCGGGAAGGATGCATGAAAGTATGTTCATGGTCGTGCTTTTCCCCGCTCCATTTGGGCCCAGGAAACCAACGACTTCCCCTTGTGCTATTTGAAATGATAAATTGTTGATGGCCTTTCTAGGGCCATAGTACTTGGTAAGATTCTCAACCTCAATCATCTCGAAACTCCATATGACTGCAATCTTTCCAAGGGATTTTAAACTCTTTAAACAGAAGAAAACTTAAAGTGAACTGGCAAGCAGGAAAATTTTATACCGAAAAAATATCATAGAGGATTCGTAACTTTCAATTAAAAATTTTTAATTCTGAGTTGTAAAAGAGTATATATCTCGATCAACTTGTATGCAGGGTTCCGTTCTCATTATGGAGTGACGCGTTTACCTTTTTGCTGTGCCGATTGGTAAACAGCATTGATGATCTCAAGTGCACGTAAGCCGTCTTCACCTGTTGATACTCCGGTCTTTCCTGTTCGGAGAGTTCTTAACATTTCACGTGCTCCTCCGGTAAAAGGAGATTCAGAATTTTTAGGTTCAGGAAAAGGGATTTTTTCCAGTTCTTGAAAGCCTGTGAATCGTCTGCTTTTTTTGGTGACATAGAGTTCTCGTCCGGCATTGCCAATGAGTAATCGCCCTTCTGATCCTTGAATATCCAGCTCGAAGTTAAAATATTTTCTTGCGCCTCCTCCTTCTATAAACCCAATAGCACCACTTTTAAAACACAACATGGCACTTGCGGTTTCTTCAATATATTTTTTCCCGCCGGGTCTGTTCTCGTGACCGGATACCCAGTCTACAGAACCTCCAAAAAAAATCATGAGATCTGTAAGATGAGTGCCATCATGAAAAAGAGGGCCTCCACCATGCATTGCAACAGATAGCTTCTCAGGTTTCCAACTCAAGGCATTTCCAATTATAGTTTTTACCTCCCCAATTTTTCCTGAGAGAATCAGCTTGCGGGCTTGTTGGTAATAAGCGTCCCATCTTCTTTCATGATTAATAATCAGAGGAATATTGTTTTTTTTACAAACACGAACCATTTCACGTGCTTGTTCCAGATTGATTGCAATTGGTTTTTCGCAGAAAATACCTTTGACTCCAGCCTTTACCGCCTCCAGGGTCATGCTTGCATGTAGTGATGTCCAGGTAGCGATACAAAGAATATCCAGATTTTCTTTTTCAAGCATTTCCTGGTAATCGGTATACAACCTGCTTACATTCCAGTGTTTTCCAAAACTATGGAGCCGGTCTGTATCGATATCACATCCTGCCGATAAATCAACAGCAGGTAAAGATGAAAACCCTCCTGCGTGAGTACAGGGTTTGCCACGCAAAGGATCTCTTTCAAGAAGACTCCCTATGCGACCACACCCAACAATTCCTGTTTTGAACTTTTTCACTAAAAATTATGAGAGAGAAGGTTTGTCGATATGGTTCAATTGGTAAGGATATTATAACACCGGAAGGAGATAACAAGCGGTGTAACAAAATCACTCCTGTTGAAACAGGAATGATTTTGTTACACGGGGCCTTATTAATTAGGCCCCGGATTTATAACTGCTATCGGGGTGTTTCAGTTGGCCGGTTTTGATTGAAGGCCACGCTGTTATATTCGCTGATACTTTTGCTAAGGCGCAACCTTTGCTCTCCTGGTATCTGGCGAACTTCTTCCCCTGTCTTTCCATTAACGACTTCGACGATGACTTCCTGCGACTCAGGGTCTATGCGTACCCGGGTTTTGTTTTCTGATCCTGCCAATCCGGTATTGTCAGAAGAAACATCATTGTCGTCAGATATGATTTTCACTGTATTCAAGTCAGTCTGGTTGCCTGAAACCTGGCCATTGGCATCCACTTGGGGAGGGCCTCCGGTGGCTTCATGCGAATGTGGTTTTACTGAATGGTATTGCTGTGGAGAAAACCCCACAGAAAACGCTTTCGGAAAAATTGTTAATGACATTTTAAACCTCCTGAATATTGTTGGATGAATTGACAGGAAGCCAAGGCTTCCTTAATTCATCTGTATTTAATTATTGGACTCCTTCAAATAAGGTCAGTACAGCTTGAGGAATCAGATTGGCTTGCCCAATCATTGCGGCTCCTGCCTGAACCAGAATCTGGTTTTTGGTCAGAGCTGTCAGTTCCTCAGCCATGTCTGCGTCCTTAATGGTTGACTCCGCTGTTGTCAAACCCTCAACTTGAGAGTTGATGCTGTTCAGTGCACGAGTCATGCGAATTTGCGTTGATCCAACTTTGCTCCGGATACTAATCAACTCATCAATAGCGAGTGTCAGATCATTGAGAGCAAGAAAGGAATCACTTTGCGACGTGATGTTAGAACCGGTCAATCCCAATCCTGCAAGATTTACCGCTGTTAAGTCGATCTCCGTATTCAGGTCAATCTGGTTTTGAGCAGAGGAATCAACGCCTAATTGGAGAACGAGGTGTTCCAGAGCACTTGCTGACAGAGATCCATCAAGCAGTTTGGTTCCTCTGAACTCTGTGACTTCTACAATCCTGTCCAACTCTGCCAACAGGTTTTGATATTCAAGGTTAACAGTTTGTCTTTCATCCTGGCCTACTGTTCCGTTAGCGGACTGGGATGCAAGTGATCGAAGGCGAATGAGAATGCTTGATATTTCGTTTAAAGCACCTTCAGCAGTTCGAGTCAGAGCCAGTCCATCGTTCACATTTCTGGAACCTTGTTGAAGGGCGCGGATGTCTGATCGAAGGTTTTCGGTCAACGCAAGTTCTGCAGCTCCGTCAGTGGCTTCATTAATTCTAATGCCTGATGCCAGCCGGGTTATGGATTGCCCAACTTGAGAGCGGCTTAATTCGAGAACGCGTTGGGCGTTCATCGAAGATAAGTTAGTATTTATGGTTAATGCACCCATTTTCTTTTCCTCCCTGAAAAGTCTGGTGTTTAGTTTTGAGTTTCAGCTTCCTTGCTTTATTAACTCGGTGAAACTGGTTCGTTCCGAGGTAAATCTTTATTACTGGAGAAGCTGCAAGACAGATTGTGGAATCAGGTTTGCTTGACCCACCATCGCTGTTGATGCCTGCACCAGAATCTGGTTTCGGGTCAACAGAGCTACCTCTTCAGCGATGTCCGCATCACGGATTGCTGACTCGGCGGCTTGCAGATTTTCAATAGTAATAGAAAGATTCGAAATGGTCCTGACCAATCGGTTTTGCACCGCACCTACTTTACCTCGCCCTTGAGTTACCACTGAAATGGAACTGTTCATCTGGTCGAGGGTTGTCAACGCTGCTCCGGCCGTAGTCAAATTCAGACCGGAGAGTCCCAGGCTGGATGAGGTTACGGCTGTTAAATTCACTTGTTCATTCAGGTCGATTCGACTGTCACTATTGCTGTTAATACCGACCTGGATAAGAATGTGATTGGAGGAGGCAACGGATGAAGCCAATGACCCGTCCACCAGCCTTTGGCCGTTGAATTCGGTAGTATTGGCAATACGGTCAATTTCCAGCCGCAGCGCATCAAATTCCAATTGGATGGTTTGGCGTTCTGTAGACCCTACGGTTCCTGTTGCGGCCTGTGAAGCCAGTTCCCGGAGACGAATTAAAATTCCGGACTGTTCATTGAGGGCACCCTCTGTAACGTTAATGAGGGAGATGCCGTCGTTGGCGTTTCTTACTGCTTGACGCAGTGCTCGGATATCGGATCTTAAAGCCTCGGAGATGGCTAGACCCGCAGCATCGTCAGCACCACGGTTAATGCGAATCCCTGAAGAGATTCTTTCAACCGAAGTTGCAAGGCGGTCGTTGTTGACACCCAATATTCTTTGGGCGTTCAAAGACGGAATGTTATTAAAAATTCTGATGGGCATGTTTATTATCCTCCTTGATAATTAGGAATGAAGTAAATTCCCGTTTTCAGCTTCCGTGCTGAAATTGAATAAACAGATGTTTCCTTTCTTAAATTTGAAAATTTTTAAAACTTACGAAGTTTAGAGTTTCAATGCCAGTTCGACCAATCCCCTCCAGGAAAACCGAACTATATTTTTACTAAACTCAAGATTTCTATCGGGATATGGAAAAAATAGCTTTATAGTTTTTTTAGATAAATGTGGGGAAAGGTTGGAAAAAGTAATTTTTTAAGAACGACAAACCTCGGCAGGTTTTTATATAAATACTTGTTTTGTTGAAGGTTATTTTGTTTTTGGGTGGGGTGGTGTAAAAAAATGCGCCCTCCATATTTGGAGGACGCATAAACCATCTTAAGGGATGGTCGGAGGAGCCAGTTAGAATTTTTGAATCAGGTGTCAAACAGTTTCATCGAGATATTTCTGGTTAAACTCTGCTATACGTTGAGTTAGTTTTAAAAAATCTTCTCCAGGAATTTGTCTAACAATCTCTCCCGATTCACGATCTACAACACGAATGACCACTTCGTTTGTTTCAGGATTAACTTTGTAATCCACCTTATGGTCTGTTGAGAAGCTTATTTGATCCAATACCGCAGTATCTGCAAAACCGGTTGCTTCTTTATTTGCATCAATATCCTTTGCGAAGTTTGGCCCGCTCTGGGAGTGCTCCTTTGAAGGCTTTTGGTTTTGCCCGGTTTGCACAGGGCCGTTTAACTTGCCTGTAAAGGAGGAAATACTTAGTGACATATAAGACCTCCTGTTAATTAAATATTTTTGAAAACTCAAATAAAACTTTGTTTTCAAAAAGGCGGTTATTAAAAATTATCCCAAGAGCTGTAATACCGATTGCGGGATCAAGTTTGCCTGACCTACCATGGCCGTTGAAGCTTGTACCAGAATCTGGTTTCGAGTCAGCAGGGCTACTTCTTCTGCAATGTCGGCATCTCGAATAGCAGATTCTGCGGCTTGCAGATTCTCGACCGAGATGGACAGATTCGAAATTGTTCGGACAAGCCGGTTTTGCACCGCACCCACTTTACCTCGGGATTGGGTAACAGCGGAAATCGCAGTGTTAATGGAATCCAAAGCTGTGAGAGCTCCGGCGGCACTGGTTACGCTCAGGCCAGAGACACCAAGGGCGGATGCTGTAACCGCTGTCAGGTTGATTTGTTCGTTTAGATTGATACGACTGTCTACGCCGCTATCAATTCCCACCTGAATAAGAATCTGGCTTGTAGAAGCAACAGAAGAAGCCAAAGAACCATCAACCAGTTTCTGACCGTTAAATGCTGTTGTATTTGCGATACGATCAATTTCCAATCGCAGAGCGTCAAACTCCAATTGAACAGTTTGTCGTTCTGTCGACCCTACTGTTCCGGTAGCGGCTTGAGAGGAAAGCTCTCTTAGGCGGATCAAGATGCTTGACTGCTCGTTAAGAGCACCTTCTGTAACGTTGATGAGTGATATTCCATCGTTTGCGTTTCGGACAGCTTGCCTGAGTGCTCGAATGTCCGAGCGTAAAGCTTCTGAAATAGCTAAACCTGCTGCATCATCGGCACCTCTGTTGATCCGGATACCGGATGAGATACGCTCTACTGATTGTGCAAGACGATCATTGTTGGTACCCAAAATTCTTTGGGCGTTAATTGAGGGGATGTTGTTAAAGATTCGAACTGGCATTGTAATCCTCCATGATTAGTTTTTTGGGTTACTGTTTTGGTCTCCGAACCAAAACAAGCCTCCAAGCTTTTAACCCGTTAGTGAAAAATCCATTTTTTCACTAATATTCTGTTGTTACCTCCTGATTCGCGTTATTGATTTACTTCAAACTCAGGATACAAACATGCTCAATGAGGCCTATCGGAACAGGATTAAATATCTTTAGAAAAAAAACGCGCAGGGGCGATGGCAAGAGGTGTGAAAGAGGATATGAAGTTCCGAGGGCGCCGGGTTTGAGCTGTATATAAAGTTATATAAAATAATGACTTCTGATTTATATAGTTCTTGCCCGGCCCTGGTTTTGGGTCAGAAAAAATTATTGAATAATATCTAATAAATTCTGACCCGATAAGTTGGCTTGCCCGACCATGTTTATCGAAGCCTGGGCAATAATCTGATTTCTAGTTAGAATCGCAATTTCCTCAGCAATGTCTGCATCGCGCATGGAAGAATCTGCCGCTGTCAGGTTTTCGATGGAAACTCCTAGATTACCAAGTGCTTTTAAAAAACGGTTTTGCAGGGCACCGGTTCTACCTCGAGCTGAGTTTAAAGTACCTAAAGTAATGTCAATTTGATCCAAAGCCGCTTGAGCATCATCTGATGTTGTGACAGACAAACCGCTGATTCCTAATTGAGTAGAATTACTGGCAGTCAAGTCCAGTTCTACATTTAGGTTGATCCGGCTTGCAGTCTCACTATTGATTCCAATTTGAACAGAAGCCTGTTCAGAACTTTGAATTGCTTGTGCCAAAGAACCATCCAGCAGTGTCTTGCCATTGAATTCTGTGGTCGCTGCGATTCGATCGATTTCGGCCACCACAGAGGCAAACTCTAACTGAAGTGTCTGTCGTTCAAATTCTCCGATGGTTCCTGAAGCTCCTTGTGTGGCCAGTTCTTTAAGACGGATTAGTGAGGAGGCTTGTTCATTCAATGCACCTTCAATAACGTTGATCATTGAGATTCCGTCATTGAGGTTTCGGACCCCTTGTCTCAGTGCCCTGACATCAGAGCGGAGGGATTCCGAGACTGCAAGGCTTGCTACATCGTCGGCACCTTTATTAACTCGGGTTCCAAACGACACTCGCTCTATAGATTGCCCCACTCGCTTGCTATTGATATCTAAAAATCTTTGAGCTGTATTGGATAAAGTGTTGGTGATGATGCTGTTGGTAGACATTTTGTTTTCCTTCCCTGAGTGTTTTATCGCACATTTCGTTGTGCGGAAATAATGAAGAGAGGTTATCTCATCAATACTCTCTTTTGTCTTTTCTAAAGTAGCTGGTTGCCAATCGAATAAATTCCCTGGTTTGCCCATAAGAATCGGGTGCCGAGCTTGCGGCACGGTGATTTTCGATAGCGGTAGCCAGATGTTTTTTAATTTCCAGCAGGTGAGCCTTCAATGCTGAAGATCTTTGTTTCAAGCGGTTAATGATTTCCAGGGCATTTTCCAGAACCATTAACCCTTTTAATCCCTTTTGTGGAGAGACGATAGACAAGTCTCCCAGTCCAAGGGTTTTAGAGGTTATAGATGGTATGTTAAGGCTTTTATTAAGATTGATACGGTTTTCAGGTGAACCATTTGCTCCTACAACCAGAAAGGAATGTGAATCTGTTTGTGCCGAAGCAGAAATCGAACCATCGAGAAACTTTTTCCCATTATGCTTAAAAGTTTTTGCAACTTGATCCAGTTCCTTCAACTTTTGAGAAACTTTTTTTTCCAAACCGGATTTATGTGCAACTTCCAAGTTTGACGCCAAACCAGGGGAAACCCAATGCTTGACTTGCGATAAAATTGTTTCTATTTCATCGTAAGAGCTTTCAACAACTGAAACCAACTCCATTCCCAGCGATACATTGTGAATGGCTTGATCCAGCTTCTTTGGGTCCGTTTCCTGATTATTGAACTTTTTAAACTCAGAAACTTCAAAACTGGATTCGATATCTTCAATTTTGCAGGCAAAGCTGGCGGTTGCTTTCTGATTCATGACAGACTCCTGACTGACAATTGTTGGATTAATCCGGTAAATAATTCGATTAAGCCAGCAACTGTAAAATTGACTGTGGAATCAGGTTTGCCTGACCAACCATTGCCGTAGAAGACTGTACGAGAATTTGATTTCGGGTCAGAGTTGCAATCTCTTCGGCGATATCAGCATCCCGGATAGCAGACTCCGCGGTTTGCAGGTTTTCAATTGAAACAGATAGGTTTCCTACAGATCGTGTCAATCTGTTTTGTACCGCACCCACCTTACCACGGCCCTGAGTAATAGTAGAGATAGCCGTGTTAATGGTATCTAGAGTGGTCAACGCTTCACTCGCCGCCGTAACGGACAGTGTATCGATTCCCAAACTCGTGGAAGTAATAGCTGTTAGATTGATCTCCGTATTCAGATTGATTCGGCTATTGGCACCGCTGTCAATACCAACCTGGATGAGAACATGGTTAGCAGTTGCTGTACTGGAAGCCAGCGCGCCATCTACAAGTCCCTGTCCATTAAACTGTGTGGTCGCTGCGATACGGTC
Organism: uncultured Nitrospina sp.; assembly: GCA_964344595.1. GTDB lineage: Bacteria > Nitrospinota > Nitrospinia > Nitrospinales > VA-1 > LS-NOB. The sequence goes on from CAYFNV010000003.1 coordinate 38,969, forward strand.
GATTTCATTTCGGAGAGACGAGAACTCAAGCTGGATAGTCGCACGTTCAGTGGAACCAACGGTACCTGTTGCTGCCTGAGAAGCCAGTTCCCGAAGTAGAATCAGGATGCTTGATTGCTCATTAAGCGCACCTTCAGCAACGTTGATGAGTGAAATACCGTTATTTGCGTTTCGAATTGCCTGGCGCAGTCCTCGGATATCAGAACGGAGTGCTTCAGAAATAGCCAGTCCGGCAGCGTCATCGGCACCTCTATTGATTCTGATTCCTGAAGAAATTCGCTCGACTGATGTAGCAAGACGGTCGTTGTTGGCGCCCAGAATCCTTTGGGCATTAAGCGAGGCGATATTGTTAAAAATTCTTACTGGCATTTTCCTAATCCTCCACCATGAGTTGGAATTGTTGTGCCGCTAATATTCGGTTTTAACTATTTGCTACTGCTTCTGAAGAGTCTTTATTTTTAGTGGCACATCCTCAGTTTTCCACTATTGCCCCTGAAGAATCTTTGTTTTAAGTGGCTTTCCTCAGCATTCCACTTTATTTTTCAATTCTTTAAGTCAGAAACCAGGTTTATAAAGGCCTGTTTTATTGTCCCTTTTGTTACGGGACATTTCTGCTTAATTGGGTTATCGGTGAGAAAGCTTAGAACTTTAATAAAAAGCTTAAAAAAAATTATTATTTTTCTTCCCACCACTTTTTTTGCTGGACATCACTATTTATGGAAGCTGTATCAGGGTGGGAGTTAAGGTATTCAATAGCTGTTTTCAAACTCAATGGTGACTCAGGAGAGTTAGGGAGGTTATTAAAAATTTCTTCCATCAGTTGAAAATCTTTTTCCGTATCAACTGTCAGGCGGAAGGTGCAATCTTGTAAGTAAAGGGGAGCATTAACGCGTTTGATCCTGAAAGAGGAAGGGTGATCATGAAACCAAGTGGTAACATGTTCGCGGTACTTAGAATCTACAGCCTGTTCGCTTATTTTTTTCAAAGCCTCAAAACGAATTATTTCACAGGCACTTCCCAAGGGTACGGGATTTTGCGGAACCGTGTAATCGGCTTCCTCTGAAAGATGTGATTGAATGAGAGAACTTAAGAGTTGTATATCAATAAGGGGATTGTCGCCACAAACCCTAACCACATGTACTGTTTTGATACTTTCTCCCGCTTTTATAAACCGTCCCAAAACATCTTCCTCCGGTCCCTGGAAAACTGGAATCTCAAGCCGATGGGCCAGTTCAATCAATGGGTATTCTGATCTTTTTTCTGGGATAGCCAGTTGAATCAGATCAATTTCCGGCACCTGTTTCAAACGAATAATGATATGCTCCAGCAGAGGAAGTCCTGCAATCGTGCGCAGGCTTTTGCCAGGAAGGCGGGTAGACTCTAATCGTGCTTGAATGATAGCGGTGACAGAAACCATTTTTTATTCATTAAGTTGAATTTCCGCAGATATTGTAACCTTTTAAAGGGGATATGTAATGCCGAAATCAATTCGTTCCCTTATTCGGCCTCCTTCATTGAAAGAAGGCGATGTTGTGGGCGTGGTGGCACCAGCAGGTCCGGTGGATAGGGAACAGTTGAAAACCGGATTAGAAGTAATCCGTAATATGGGGTTTATTCCTTTATTAGGGAAGAATATTCACTCCCGTTCCCGATATATGGCTGGCTCAGATGAGGAAAGAGCACAGGATTTTATGGATATGTTTCTGAACCCAAAGGTTCGTGCAATTTTTTGTGCTCGCGGCGGGTATGGTGCCAATCGCATTCTTTCATATCTTGACCGCGAACAGATAAGGGCGAACCCGAAGGCTGTGGTTGGCTCCAGCGATATCACCATGCTTTTGCATTTTCTAGTTCAGGAGTGCAGGTTAGTTGCATTTCATGGCCCAATGATTGCTGGAAGTTTTGGGCGTGTCGAAATGAAAAAATCAAGTTGTCAATTCAAGGCGATATTGACAGGAGATCCCAAGGGGAAGAACTTTTACTCTTCAGGTGCGAAGGTTTTTTCCAAAGGGGTAGCCCAGGGAAAAATTACTGGTGGTTGTTTGACATTGTTATGCAGATCATTAAAAACTCCCTATGAAATAAAAACTCGAAACAAAATACTGTTGGTCGAAGATGTTAATGAGCCCCTATACCGGATTGATGGGATGCTTTGGCAATTAAAAAATGCAGGAATCTTTAAAGGTGTGCGCGGATTAATTTTTGGCGAGATGGTGAACTGCTTTCCACAACGAAGAGGTGATGGAAAGATGGAAGATATTCTCAAAGATCTTTTTCCAAAACCCGAATTCCCGATTTTGACCCATTGTCCGATAGGCCATGGAAAAGAAATCTGGACTCTTCCTTTAGAAACATCAGCAACTCTCGATAGCGAATCAAAAACTATAGAGCTCAAACATTGCGGTGTCAAGTAGATCAACTGGGCCTGATTCTAACGCCTTTGGATTGCAGGAAAGCCTTGGTCTCCTGGATGGTAAATTCTTTGAAATGAAAAATGGAAGCGGCAAGAACGGCTGAGGCTTTTCCTTCCACTATACCCTCATATAAATGCTCAAGAGTGCCAGCTCCTCCTGATGCTATAACGGGAATGGTGATAGTTTCTGAAACTGCTCTGTTGAGTTTGATGTCGTACCCTATCTTGGTGCCATCGCGGTCCATACTTGTGAGTAAAATTTCACCCGCTCCATAAACTTCCATTTTTTTGGCCCACCTTTGAACATGAATTCCTGTAGGATTTCTCCCTCCATGGGTGTAAACCTCCCAGGCTGGAAATGTCTCAGATTGTTTCAGTAATAGTTCAGGATGTTCAGAACCCCAGTCAGGGTGTGTGGATGAGGCTGAGGAAGCATGCACTTCTTTAGCATCAATAGCAACGACAATGCACTGGCTGCCAAAACGTTTTGCGGCGCGTTTTACAAAATCTGGATCTTTAACTGCGGCAGTGTTGATGGCTACTTTGTCAGCACCGGCTTTCAGGAGGTTACGGATATCATCCAGCGTGCGTACTCCTCCGCCAACAGTCAAAGGCATAAACACTTTTTCGGCAGTACGTGCTACCACATCCAGAATGATGTCACGTTTTTCGTGTGAAGCTGTTATGTCCAAAAATGTCAGTTCATCAGCGCCTTCTATTTCATAGGCCGAAGCAACTTCAACCGGATCGCCGGCATCACGAAGATTGACAAAGTTGACTCCCTTGACCACACGGCCATCTTTTACATCCAGACAGGGAATGATGCGTTTAGCTAACATTAATGGCTTCCCGAGCCTCTTTATATGAGAGGGTTTTATCGTATAACGCCTTGCCAACAATAACTCCTTCAACACCATGGGATTCGAGCTTGGCCAGATTTTTTATGTCCTCCAAACGGCTCACTCCTCCCGATGCGATAACAGGTAATTGTGCTGACTCAGCAAACTCTTTTATGCTCTCCAGGTTAGGGCCCTGAAGCATACCATCTCGGCTGATGTCGGTGAAAATAAAGCCGGCAATGCCATACCCCTTCATTTTTTGAGCGAGGTCAGTGGCTTTTTGTTCAGAAATTTCTACCCAGCCTTTTACAGCGACCAAACCGTCACGGGCATCAATACCAACAATAATTTTATTTGGGAAGCGCTGACATGCTTCTTCTACAAAAGCAGGTTCTTTTTGAGCTACAGTTCCTAAGATAACCCGATATGCACCCGCCTTAACATATGCATCAATGGTTTCAAGAGTCCGTATTCCTCCTCCGACCTGAATATCTACAGAACTGCTGTATATAATTTTTTTTACTATTTCAATGTTTTTAGGTGAACCCTGGAATGCTCCGTCCAGATCTACAACGTGAATAGTCTGTGCCCCTTCTTCATCCCAATGATTAGCCATTGAAAGGGGATCATTAGAATAAACAGTTTCCTGGTCTGCCTTTCCTTGAACAAGGCGCACACATCTGCCATCTTTTATATCTACTGCTGGAATTATTCTCATAGGGAGTTTTGCTTGAAAGGTTTTAAATAATACCCGATATTAACAGAGCTGTTTCACATCTTCAACGTTGTTTGCCAAGTTCTGGATTGAGTTATATAATCCTCGCAATTGGAAATGTTGTTAACTTTTTACAGGAGTGATTGTGAAAGCCAGCCAGACCGAACTTGAAGGAGTATTGCTCATTGAGCCCACCGTTCATATTGATTCTCGAGGACGGTTTTTTGAAAGCTATGAAAAGGAAAAATATAGTGCTTTGGGAATCAGGGATGATTTCGTTCAGGATAACCAGTCACTCTCAAATAAAAATGTGTTAAGAGGTCTTCACTACCGGGTTGATCCGGAACAGGCTAAGCTGGTACGGGTGGTCAAGGGTGAAGTATTTGACGTAGTTGTAGATATAAGAAAGGGCTCTCCCACCTTTGGAAAATGGCAGGGCTTTATTTTATCGGATACCAATTGCCTTCAGCTCTATGTTCCAGTTGGCTTTGCACATGGGTTTTGTGTGCTCAGCGATAACGCAGAATTCTTATATAAGGTTTCTCAATATTATTCTGCGGAAAAAGAAAAAGGCATAATCTGGAACGACCCGGATATTGGGATTGACTGGCCCGTATCAGACCCGATCCTCTCTGATAAAGATAAACAAAACCCCCGGTTGAAGAGTTTGTAGTACAGTAGTAAAGGTTTTTCCTCGGCAGGATTATTTAGGCTGTATGTATTTTTTGAATTCATTAAAAGCCAGGTTTACGGTTTCTTCTATATTCAATTCCTGACCATTCTCGATGGAAGATATATTTTTCACCAGGGTTTCATCCAGATTGTTTTTGAGTTGCTTTTCAAAACTAGCAGAACTGGTTTCAGCACGGTACAGGTTTAAAATTTCTGAGGCGATGGTTTTCCCCGGTTTGCTATCCAATATTTTATCGTAATCAAAACCCTTGCTTTCACCAAACTCCAATAGGCGGTCGACTTTTTTTGCAATCTGTTCGTAAGCTTCATCACCTATTGTGGTATGAACAGAATTGGCAAAAACAGGTATCAGGCAATCAGGGATGCCTGGTTGTCTAATATTCTTTTCCATTAAACGAATAAAAAAACGGCCAACATGTTCTTTACGTTGGTTCCGGTCTTTTCTTTTCATTCGCCTTTTCATTCTGGATTTGTCGCTCTTCTCCTTAGGAGCATTTCCCGCATTGGAATCTATCAACTGATTGAACATTGATAGAGTTTGCGATTCCGCCTGATTGAATATTTCATCAGAGCTTAAATCGGAATTATCCTTTGCGATTTTTAAGATTTTAAAAATAATATCTTGCCTGAGGGTGTCGCTCATATTTATTTTTTGAACTTTCTGTGAAAAAGAATCTACTTTGTTGCCATTATTTCCGGCAGGTAATCCTTATGCCTTAGTAGCCACTGATTGTGAATTCATTACTATCAAATGGTTTCATATTATTGTAAAAAAACCTAACATAAAATTCCTGAACTACTCAATCGGAACCTTTTGAAAAATAGATAATAATATAATAATCAATGTTTTATAGGGCGCTGTTGTCCGATGTTTTATCCCTAATGTTTTAATGTTTATATGCCGATAAAAACTATAAGCAAGAGAAAAAAGGTTTAATAACTTTGCAGGCTACTAAAAATGTCTCTAAATGTTGCCGAAATAGGATATCAAGCTACTCCACCTGAGCACAGAAGTGTTCTGGCTTCTGTGGATGCGTTCGTTTCCAGCGAACTGAGCTTGCAAACCCGTGAAGGCGACTTGGTAAGTTTATCTTTTGACAGCGAACAGTCTCTGTCTGAATCGCATATCCAGACGCAAGCACAAAATGGTGAGACTGTTCAGGAGTTCAGTTCAGTAGCCCGGGCGGCTGTTTCTTACTCATTGTCTGTTCAAGGAGACTTAAATGAAGAGGAACTTGCGGCTATTAATAAATTGGCTGCAGAAATTGCCCCGCTGGCTGAAGAATTTTTTACCAGTGGCAACTTGAATCTGGAAGATTCAACCAATATTCTTGCTAACAATCTGGGTGAAATCCAGCAAGTGGAATTGGCTTTGGAAAGGACTGTTGTTGCGACATTTGAGTCACGAAGTGCTATCAGGTTGCCGGAAGAAAATGGCGACATCACCAATATAGAAGCTCTTCCTAACCAAGAGTCAGAGCTTGATACGGATGGTATCAGGGATTTTCCAGCTCTGGTTCAAGCAACGATTGATGCAGTTTTTGAATCTGAAGCCGGAAGGATACCCGAACAGGATCCGATTCTTCGGTCTTTAAACGATCTCTTGGCTTTTATCCGCAATAGAGTTGGCGAGAACTTCAATCCGCCGACCGGTTTGGCCGCCTTACCTATAGAGCCTTCTTCTACTGGTGATGGGGCGGTAGACGTAGAACTTACGACTCCTGTAAATGGGAGCGAGTCTCCTGCCCAGCTTGAGCAATAGCTCAAATCCGGAATTACACGCCAGTTTATTTTCCAATTTCTTACCACGTGAGTGGGCTAGGGCATGAGTGCTCCGTTATTGATGTCAATGGTTTGTCCGGTGAATGAAGTTTGTTCTTCGGACACCAGGTAAGTTACCAGTTTGGCGACTTCTTCCGGCTTGGACATCTTGCCCAGCGGCACAGCTTTCATTGCTTCTTTATAAGCCTCTTCTTTGGAAACATTGAGGATCTCTGCAAATCCTTGCAAGCCCTCTTGCGCCATATCAGTGTCGACCCAACCGGGACATAAAGCGTTAACCAGAATTTTATCCTGACTGTGCTCTGCGGCCAAAGAACGGGTGAGCCCCAGCAACCCAGCTTTTGAGGCACAATATGCTGAATAACCCGGAACGCCCAACCTTGCAAGAATAGATGAAATTATGACAATTTTCTTGTAGGGTGCAGAACTCTTTTTAATAAAAGGAAGGCATTCTTGGATGGTCTTATAAGTACCAGTCAGGTTTGTATCAATAACCTCTTGCCACCGATCGTTTTTTCCATATTGATTTTCGCCACCGAGCCCAGCGTTAGCAATGAGAGCGTAAAGAGAAGAGACTTCACTTTTTACCAATGCTTGGCGTATTTCTGAGGAACTTCTGATATCACAACTGTGGCATTTGTGCTGCTCAGTATTCTTCAATAAATTTTTTGTGGACTTCAGGTTTTCCAGGTTTCGCCCTAAGAGGATTAGGGAATAGTCTTGCTCTGCCAGGGCTTCAGCAATGCTTCTGCCGATTCCTGAGCCAGCACCAGTTATAGCAATATTCATTTATTTTTCCTGAATATTTTCTGAAAATGGGTTTTTTGAAGGATTCAATAATATCTTGATATACCGGGATAAGGTCTCAGCTTTTTCCGACTCGTTGTTATTTCGGTAAACTTGTGTCAGGTTATTCATCATTCTTATTAACGTTTCCCGGTTTGTGGATTGTGACAGAAAATGTTCCTCAAAAGGATGTCCAAACTGTTCGACAATTTGAATGCAATCTGTGCGGGTCAGCAGGCGACCTTGATGGAACGGGTCAAAATAAATCGCATTTTTGGGAAGGTTATATTTGACAATATAATGGCCGGGCAGACCAACACCAACAATAGGCAAATCCAATCGTTTTGCAACCAAAATACAAATAGCAGAAAGTGTTATAGGTAATCCGGTTTTATTTTCAAGAACCTTATTTAGGTAGCTGTTGTCAGCAGCCATATAATTTTCCTGATTACCCTTAAATTTTTCCTCCTGAAAAAGCAGGCGGGTTAAAGCTGATACTACTTGAGATGGCCCTGCGTCTGGAGTCAAATTCTGTTTCAGTTGGTATGCAAGGGAATCAAGTTTTTTCTTGCAGGCTTCTGAGTCTGAATCAGGGTATCCGAATTCTGTGATCAAAAGTATTCCCGTTTCCAGATCAACATCCCGACCAAGCCCTTTTTGTGCTAATTGTCTGAATTTTTCTCCAAGTTGTTTCGGGAGAATTGCATTAATCACTTGCTGTGCCTGGGCACGAAGAGTAACATCTTCGCCCCGAAGAGACATTTCCAGAAAAGGTAAGGCATCTTCACCAAGTTTGACTAACTGAAGGCGAACCTTTTCCCGTACAAATTCATCCCGGTCCGTCAATAACTGGATCAAGTATGAAATTTGGCCGGGTGGCTTTTGATTGCTCATGACAAAAAAATTAAAACCAGACGGGCGTTTTTGCCCGCCTGGTTAGGGGAACTAATACCGACCGTTTAGATATCCGGTTGCGGTGTGGTGCGTAAATAAGGTTTGATGACTTTGTGACCTTTGGGAAACTTTGCCGGAATATCTTCTGTTTTGATTGCGGGAACAACCACGCAGTCATCACCATGTTTCCAATCGACAGGTGTTGCGACCTGATAATTTGCGGTCAGTTGAAGTGAATCGATCACACGCAGGATTTCATCAAAGTTTCTTCCTGTTGATGCTGGGTAGGTGATCGTGAGTTTAACTTTTTTGTCCGGTCCTATTATAAACACCGAACGGACTGTCAAGTTATCCAGTGCATTCGGGTGGATCATGTCATAAAGTTCGGAAACTTTTTTTTCAGGATCGGCAATAATAGGGTAATTGACGGTACAAGCTTGTGTTTCATTAATATCATTGATCCAGCCTTTGTGTGAATCGACAGGGTCTACACTTAATGCAAGAACCTTTACGTTCCGTTTTTCAAATTCGCTTTTCAGATTTGCCACACGGCCCAATTCGGTGGTGCAAACAGGGGTGTAGTCTTTCGGGTGAGAAAATAAAACCCCCCAGCCGTCACCCAGGTAACTATGAAAATCAATGGTGCCTTCTGTGGTTTCGGCAGTAAAGTTTGGTGCTGTATCTCCTAATCTTATAGCCATGATCTACTTCCTTTTCAAAAAGATTATAATTGATAAAAGTGCTTTACTTTAATGTCCAGACAAACCCTAAAAAAAGGGCTTTGAAAATGTTCATTTATAGGGCGATGGAATAAAGAGCAATTATACCATAGCTGAAATCCACGGAAAACGACAGCGAACCAACTGTAACTTATCAGTTATAATATTTGCTTACAGTTATAAGCATAAGATATTTTTATTAGATGATCCTCACTGGTTGAAGGTGCAAAAACATTTATAACACTGATTTTTAAGAGGTTCTGCCATCAATCTGGAAGAGACAAAAATACTCTTAAGGCAGGTCTGGGCATTTATGCTGATGGGACTCTATGGTATTGGGATTTTTCAAGCACGTATGTTGAGTTTCCAGTCAGATGCTGTCACCGCGCAAGAATCGATTCTCCCGGATGTGTCCAAAGTAATATTTTTTGGTCTGCTCTTCGTGTCGTTCCTGATAGATATCGTGGAAATGCGTGAAGATAAAGACAAAGCCTACCAGTTTTTGTTTTTATCTTTGATCGCAGGGGGGCTCTCTGCTCCGGTCAGTGCTTTGCAATTTCAGGTAATCACATGGCTTTCCAGAGGTGGATAGTGGTGGAAGTTTGTGCAAAGGAATTAGATGAAGAACCCTTTAGATGAATCACGAACCTCGGCTTGCCAGTCTGACTCCGATTAAGTAAAATAAATATATAGTTTCATTCAAGTAGTGAGGGCCGTTAGCTCAATTAGGCAGAGCAACTGACTCTTAATCAGTAGGTTGAAGGTTCGATTCCTTCACGGCTCACCATTTACTTTCAAAGGGTTACAGCGATTTTGTTGTAACCCTTTGTTCATGCATCCTGCCAAATGTCTGCCATATTTTTTGAAATAATCAGGGTTATTCCATTTATCATAAAATATTTCTAAATGTTTTTTACCAATTATAATCTCCTCTAACTTAAATAAATAAAAGGTTTTAGCAAATTCATAACCAAATAAAATTCTTTCAATTTCGCTTCTGATAAAAGAAGATTTAAAGCTTTGCTGATATAAAATCAGCAGGTTATAGGTTCGAATTTTTGTATTGTTTTTGAAAACCATGAATCTTAAAATTTATCAATTGCCATAAAGGAGTTTAATTTTTCAATGTAATCTTTTTCACTTTCAATACTTAATGCAAATAACTCCGTCAAAAATCTCTCTAGTATGTTGTATTTCCACAATTGCTCTTGGAAATATGGTGCTCATTGGATGGATAATAAACTCCCCGGTCTTAATTCAAATCTTTACTGATTACGTTCCCATGCAATTCAACACGGCCATAGGATTTATTTTGGCCGGAGCCGGTTTGTATTTTGTCAATTTCTCAAAGGTCTATAAGGCTAATGTTGCAGGATTAGCAATTTTGTTCATTAGTTGTTTAACATTATTTGAATATACTTTTGATGTGGACCTTGGTATCGATCAGCTTTTTTTCCAACACTACATTACTGTAGAAACCTCTCACCCTGGGAGAATGGCTCCCAATACAGCAATTTGTTTTATTCTTGTGAGTCTGACCCTGTTTCTAACAACTAGAGGGAAATATTTTAATAGAACAGTTTTATTTTCTGGAATATCCGGAGGTATCATTTCTGCCTTATCCATTGTGGCGGTGATAGGATATCTCGTTGATTTGGAGTCTGCCTATGGATGGGGACAGTTTACTCGGATGGCCTTCCATACCGCGATGGGTTTTGTCATTCTTGGGGTCGGGATCATCGCCTTTTCGTGGAAAAATGAACCTGTAAAAATTATTGGCTCTCCTAATTGGCTTCCGGCTTTGGTGTGTGTTGGAGATATTATTTTAACTGTATTTTTATCTCAGGCTTTTGAATCAACTGATCAGCATTCGCTTTCGACCATCGTTTTAAATTCGGGGATTTTATCAGCGATATTTTGGCCCCTATTAATTTATTTCTATCAAAGATATAGAGACCTATTCCAAAAAATAGAGAACTACGATAATTACCTTGCAGCAGAAATTTCCAAACGTGAACAAGCTCTGGAGAGAGAAGCCCAATCCATAAAAAACCAAGAAAAAGCCAGTTTAGCGCGCGACATTCATGATGAATTAGGGCAATTTCTGACTATTATTAAATTGGGTTTAATACGGTTTAATGACGGAATGTCTAAGGAAAATGATTCCAACAATTCTCAAATTAAGTCATTGATAAAAGTTGTAGATAAAACTATAAAATCTGTTCAAAGAATTGCAACCAATCTTCGTCCTCAATCACTAGATACCTTGGAGCTATATGATGTTCTTTTATTACATAGCAAAGAATTTCAAAAACAAACGGGAGTAAAATGTGAAATTTTTTGTTCCTCAGAACGAATACAGATAAATAAAATCTTGGCAAGTGACATATTTCGTGTCTACCAAGAGGCTTTAACCAATGTTGCACGGCATGCAAAAGCAAGTATCATTAAGGTCACTTTTACCCATGACAAAAACTTTCTGATTTTAAAAGTCCGGGATAATGGGAAAGGAATTAAATCCCACAACATTCGAAGTTCAAAATCTATTGGTTTGGAAGGGATTTATGAAAGGGTAAACAAATGGGGAGGTGAATTAAACATCATAGGGGCCCCTGGAGAAGGGACATCAGTAGAAGTAAAGATTCCTTTTTAATTAAGTTGCTCACAGCAATGAATAAAAAAATAAATGTTTTAATCGCCGATGATCATGCTGTTGTTCGTGAGGGAATGAGGTATATTCTTTCTAAAACTCAGAATATTGTATTAGTTGGTGAAGCCGGGAATGGAAATGAAGTTTTAGATCTTATCCGATCCATAGATAGTTTAGATGTGCTTTTATTGGATTTGGATATGCCCGAAAAAGATGGGTTGGATGTCTTGTTAGAGGTAAAAATAGAATATCCAGAATTACCAGTAATTGTAATGAGTGTATATTCTGAAGAACATTATGGGCTCCGCTTAATTAAGGCAGGTGCATCGGGTTTTTTGGCCAAAGATAGTGCTCCGGACCAACTTGTAGAAGCTATAAAAAAAGTTTCTGCTGGGGGAAAGTTTATCAGTTCTAATCTTGCGGAAAAAATTGTTCAGCACTGGGAACGTGACTTAGAAATACCTCTTCATCAAAATTTATCTAATCGGGAGTTTCAAATTTTTTGTATGATCGCCTCTGGGGAATCCCCAAAAAATATTTCAGAAAAACTATCCATAAGCATGGCCACTGTCAGCACTCATCGGAACCATATCCTCAAAAAATTAGATTTAAAAAATAACGCTGAACTTACCCTCTATGCCTCTAAAGAAGGTTTGATATCCAAATCAATAAACCCCTCCCACTGATTGTATTTCGTTATCCTTTTCATTAACTTGAAAAGACACGCCTTTTTTATCGAAATAATTTGATGAAAAAATCCTAATATTTTGACCCTTAATTTACGAGTTTGTCTAATTTCTTTAATTGTGCTTTGGGAATATATTAATGACTCCTTTGAAATCCTTTTACAAAAATTTATAAGGAGGTTAGGAATGTACATTTTGAAAGCGTCAAAAGTGGCTATTCTGATATCCGTTTTCTCTCTTTTGGGTTTTGGTTTTGGAATTCCATTTGAAGTGGAGGCAAACCCGTTCCAAGAAGAAGGCGAAAAGGATCTTAGTCACGTATTAAAACTTAAGGGAAATGCCCGTAAGGAAATTAATGCTATCGCTAATATTATTGGGCCAAATTCAAAAATGAAACCCATAGATGCTACCAAAGCCAGTGGAGAATGGTGCATGTTAGAAACGGTTACCAAGCACAATATGATTCATTTTTCCCAACATCCGGAAAAAACGCATGAGGACGTTGTGTATTATTTAAATCCAGCCGAGTTCAAAGCAAATGGTTTGGATGTAACTAAACTACCGGCACATCCAAGAGAATTGGGGAAAATGACTCCTTTGAAATGGTATTACTATGATGGTACTTATGTAGAACCCCATCAAGGATCCCAATTGAATAAGGAATTTGTGATAATGACGGTGGATGTTAAATAGCGTAAGGGTGGAGTTTTGAGGTATGGAGGACTAAGAAGAGCTCACAATAAAGGAATGAGGGTTTTCCTTAGTGTCTTCGAGCTGTTTTTAGAATCAACAACGCAAATTTGGGTGGCGCTCGAGCCCAAAGAAAAACGGACTCGAGCGCCAGGGTTATTTTCAATTGAAATTAGCTTTTTGATTAAAGAATCAATAGATTTTCTAGAACCAACTCTGCCAAAATCCTGCCAATAATTTTTCCTTTTTAGAGAAAAATTAGAATTATTAGAATGATCGGAACTCTAAGAACCCATTATTTTTGAAGCGTTTCCGAAAACCAGCCCAAATTTAAACCCTTATAAATATTAATGTTTGACCACTCTTAAATCAGTAGGTTGAAGGTTCGATTCCTTAACGGCTCACCACCTTATATATCAAAGGCTTATGGGGATTTTCCCATAAGCCTTCTTTTTTGTTCAGAATCAAAAGCCCTTAAATTTTAATTAGTTATTTGAGATCATGACCTACTGATTCCTTATTAAAAGGTTGTTTGTAACCTTTTGATTTTATGGATGCTTTAAAAGTTGAATTTTAACTATGACAGGATTATGACATAAAAAATCCTAGGCCTTGGCTTTAAGTCTGTATACGATTATGAACTCAGCTGATCGATGCAACACAAGTACTAAATCAGTCAGCGGGTGTTCCATAATTCAAATCGCTAAACTATAGGATCTCTAACCAATAAGGGTATAAATTTTATCATTAATCATATTCATCTATAAACGTTCACTCCCAATTTTTTCTTAAACTTTCTTGAATTTTTTCCTTAAATCTCGACTACAATTTTACCTATATAAACTCTGTATTCGGACTTGAGAATGAATAGCCTAAAAGTTACCGAGTTTAATTTTCCGACTGGAAAATCAATCGCGGGAAAGTATTCCGTAATTTCAAAATTGGGTGCTGGTTGGGAAGGAGAAGTATATAAAGTTTATGAAAATAAAACCGGAATAGAAAGAGCGGCTAAGTTTTTTTATCCACAAAGAAACTTAAGGGATAGAACTTCAAAGTTTTATGCTCAAAAATTGCATAAGTTAAGGCAGTGTTCTTTACTGATTCAATATCATACTCGTGAAGAGGTCAAATTCAATAAAACAGCGATAACAGTACTCATTTCTGAATACGTTGAAGGAGAACTACTTTCAAATTTTTTAAAACTCCAATTTGATCATCAATTTGTTTAAATAGGATTTTTCTATTTATCTAGCTAATTAATGTTCGATCAGTAGGTTTTCAGGGGGATTAATACGGTTACTAACTGTTATATGATTAGTTGGTAGGAATTGTAAAAAACGGGTGGGAAGATTTTGTGCTTTTTACCAACTGGTTTCGAATGCCAGTTCGGTACTTTTTTGACTTCTTATGCGTTAACCTTATCCATCGACTTGATTTTGAGTGGTGGCACGGGTCGATGACCCCTGAGGCTGTGCCATAAATCCCAGTCGCGTTGCAGGTTCAGCCAGAATTCTGGTCCAGTCCTTAAAGCTTCGCCCAAAGCCAAGGCCGAGTCAGGGGTAATTCCCCTTTTTTCATTGATGATTTCGTTTAAGCGCGCGTAAGGCCAGTGCAGGTGTCGCGCCAGCTCCGTTTGGGTTATCCCGCCGGGTTCCAGAAATTCCTTCAACAGCATTTCCCCCGGATGCGTCGGGGGACGGTTTTTGGGTAACATGTTTTTTCCTCCTAATGGTAATCGGTCACATCCACGTCGTGGGCATCGTTTTCTTTCCAGCGGAAGATTATCCGCCACTGGTCGTTGATCCTCAGGCTCCAGAATCCTTTCAAATTTCCTCCCAGTTTTTGAAGCTGGTTGCCTGGGGGTATCCTCAGGACATCCGGTGAGGGCGAGGCGTTGATCTGGTCCAGCAACCGCCTGGTTTTGCCATGCAATTCCTTGGGGAGCCTGCGGGCATGTTTGCTGTTGGTGCCGTCATATATATCCTGGGCGGTTTTGCTTTTAAAGCCTGTTATCATATATAATAGTATATCAGATATCGATATAATTACAAGACCGGTTCAAATTTGAGGTGTCTATGACAGATTTATGACAGAACATAACCCCACAGGCAGAATCTATGGCATTAATGAAATCAGTGGAAAGGTTTGGAAGTGTCTGAAAGCTAAGCGAAAAGAGGAGCCGACCAGAACTCAACAACTGCCATAAATTATTAATTTTTTGCTCTTAATCAGTAGGTTGAAGGTTCGATTCCTTCACGGCTCACCATTATTTTTCAAGGGGTTGCGAGAACTCGTAATCCCTTGAATTTTTTTTGTGCGGATTTTGTGCGAGACCATACGACAAAACCTGATAGAATGGGACATATTAGCAACGAACGGCCTCTTTAAGTTATTGATATAATCCTATTAAAAGAAGCTTCTATCAAACCTGAAAAAGGGGGAAGATTCATCTTTGGGCAAACACACCCTCCGCTAGGGTTGAGCTAAAAAACTGAACTCAGCACCGCTTTAAATTAATAGTGGGTTAGACAATACTTTCCACAAACTCAATCCGGTTCCTACCGTTATTTTTGGCTTGGTACAAAGCCTTGTCTGCGAATTCAATCAGGTTTTTAGGGCTTTTATTTTCATTTGGAATTAAAGTCGTATAACCCAAGCTCACCGTCACAATCGGTTCGGGAGAATTTTTCTCATGAGGAATTTTCAGTGATTGAATTTTCCTGCGTATTTGTTCAGAGAGGTCCTTGGCTCCTTTTTTATCAGTATTAGGTAAAACAATCACAAATTCTTCACCGCCATACCGCGCTAAAAAATCACCGGGACGTTTGACTTCTTCTTGAGTTGCCGTAGCAACCTTTTTTAGACACTGGTCTCCTGCAACATGGCCATAGGTGTCATTAAAAATTTTAAAGAAATCAATATCCAGCATAACGATTCCCAAGGGTGTTTTATCTCGCTGGTTTCTCAGCCGTGCGAAAATCCGACAACACTGCATGAGTCAATGCATCTACACTTTTCCAGCTTAATTTCTATGTTGCAAATTAGTAACTTTTGAAGCACAAGCCTGGGGAAGGAATAAAATAGGGGATTGAAGAATGCAGGTTAATCTAAGGATAAAGAGGAAGTTGAGATAATTCATCAAGATGCAACCCGGTTGTTTGATCAATGAGGTGAATCACGCTTGCATCCATCACCTCCATTAACGGGCCGGGATACAAACCAATACTCAATACGAGGATAACCAATGGGATAAGCGTAGCCAATTCCCGTTGAGATAAATCCGGGAGTACTTTGGCGGCTTCTGTATTTGGCACTCCCAACGCAACTCTTTGGAGCATCCACAGCATATATGCGGCAGCTAAAACAATACCCCCCATTGAGATCAGTACCATCGCAAAGCTGACAGAGGAAGTTCCTACTAAGACTAAAAATTCGCCAATGAAGTTACAGGTTCCTGGCAGTCCAAAGGCAGCAACCGAAAACAAAAAGAACAATGCAACGAATCTTGGCATCGGTTTATGCAAGCCACCATAGTCAGAAATTGCTCGACTATGAGTGCGGTCATACAATTGGCCAACGCAGATAAATAAGGCGGCAGTAGTAATTCCGTGATTAAACATTTGCAAGACTGCACCCTGAATGCCCTGGCTATTGAACACAAAAATGCCAAGGGTAACAAAACCCATATGGGAAACTGAAGAATAGGCCACGAGTTTTTTAAGGTCTGACTGAGCCAAAGCCAAATACCCGCCATAGATAATTCCTACGACCGATAACCACAAAATAGATGGGGCAAAGTTAGCCGAAGCCTCTGGAAACATAGGCAGACAAAAACGCAAAAATCCATATCCTCCCATTTTCAGCAGAACACCAGCCAGAATCACACTGCCAGCCGTAGGGGCTTCAGAATGTGCGTCAGGGAGCCATGTATGAAAAGGAACCATTGGCATTTTTATGGCAAAAGCCATAAAGAACGCCAGGAAAAGCCAGAATTGTTGATCTGAAGAATAATTTTGCTCAGCTAACACCAACAAGTCGTAGGTATGTCCACCATTCAGGTAAATGCCCAATATACCCACCAATAACAGTAAACTTCCTGTGAGACTGTACAAAACAAATTTAAGCCCGGCAGCAATTCGATTTGGTCCTCCCCAGAGAATAATCATGAAGTACATGGGAATCATTGTCAGTTCCCATAACATGAAAAAAAGGAACAGATCGAGTGCAGTGAAAACTACGATCATGGCACCTTCTACCAATAATATCAGTGAGAGATAAGCTCGTACTCGTGTTGTAATACCCGTCCACGAACAAAGGACACAGAGTGGGCAAAGAAAGGTCGTGAGGATTACCAGAAGAATACTAATGCCATCAACACCAACTGCATATTGAATATTAAACGTAGGCATCCATTCCACGCGTTCAACAAACTGCATGCCTTGCTGGGTGGAGTCAAATTCCCTCCAGAGTATCAGTGACAGAATAAACTCCGCTATTGTAGTTGCAAGGGCAATTCGCCGGATCGATTCTTCATCACGCACAAATGACATAATGACGATACCTGAAAAAGGTATGGCAATCATCCAGCTAATCAGGTGATCCATTAACAGGTTCATTTATGAAACCTCCTTCCTTCGGAAGAGGAAAGCTCCTGAATTTTCAAGTTGGAATAAGAAAACTTCCATAAGCTCACTTGTAATCAGATCTACTTTTAAGAACCGAAGATACATCCGGCACTCTTTAAACCAGTATATACAGTAAACCCGTCATTGCCACCAACCAAAACAACATTACCAAAATCTGATGCTGGATAGTACGGGATTCTATCTCTTGCAGTAACTGTCCTGCAGTACTGGCTTGTCCCGCTATTTTCCCGATTTTCTGGTCCAACCAATGTACATCTACAACTCGCCATAACCTTCCAGAAAAATTTAAAGAGAAAGAACCAACAGAATGTACTAATTTATCTATAAATCTGATATCAACAACTCTCCATAACCACCCGGCCAAGCTTACAGAAAATCTCGCGATAAAATGGATAAATTGATCTATTACTTTTATATCAATAATTCTCCATAACCAGTTTGCTAACTTAAGGGTTGGTGCTACCAGATAGACATCATAGATTTCATCAAAATACCCTTTATTCCAAAAAAGGACATACCACCGATTGCTTCTCGCAATTTCCTCAGTGGTTTGTTTATGAGATTGAGTTTGTGTTGAGTATGCATATACCCATCCCGCCACAGCAGTTAAAATAGAAACGACAAGCCAAACCGGGAAGCCTTGTTCGACTTCATTTGAGGCCAATGTGACCCGAGTCAATGCCGGAGTAAGAAAATTGGCAAACCAATTCCAAAACAGAGTCAATAGTCCCCCTGCAAAAATTGTAGATAGAAAAATTCCTGTTAAAATAGAGCCATTTAAAAACTGCGGTCGAACAAATTGTACTTCCAAACTATGTTGTCCTGATCCAGGCAAATAAGTTTTTGGACCATGAACAAAGAGTGAGGTGACGCCTTTAAAAAGATATTGAGAAGCCACAAACACCGTGATCAGGCCAATAACTTTGAATCCGACCTCAGCAGAAACAAACCCTGTGATACCCCATAAATATTCATACGACCCAGTAAACAGCACAAACGGCGGTAGCAACGCCAACAACAAGGAACCTGCATATAATACTCCCATACCCTCAGAAGCTTGATGTTCATGGTCGCTATGTTCAAGTTCTTTTTCAACTGCCTGCAACGCATTGCCTGTAGATAGAAAAAAGAAAGCTTTGTAGCACCCATGGGCAAGAAGGTGGAAAATAGTAACTGCGAAAGCACCCAAACCACATGCCATAACCATGAATCCGATTTGACTGATAGTTGAATAAGCCAAAATCTTTTTGATGTCTGATTGTGTCAACGAAACGATACCGGCAAATATCGCGGTTGTGGCACCAATAATAAAAATGAACGTCATGGCGTATGGAGAAAGAGTGATCAACGGACTCAATCGCACCAGCAAAAAAGGTCCCGCATTCACCATTGTTGCCGCATGAATAAGTGCTGAAACGGGAGTCGGGGCTTCCATCGCAAAGGGTAACCACACGTGAAAGGGCATTTGTGCAGACTTTCCCATAGCTCCCATAAAGAAGAAGAAGGGAATAAGTGTCATGGTGTGAATTTGAAAGTTCATGCCCATCCATCCCAGGATATTGATGGTATGGTCCTGCATGTTTTGAGCCTGTGCAAGGATAGTTGGGATATCGAGAGTGCCAAAGGTAAAAAAGGTTAGAATGATGCCAAAACTGAATCCGACATCCGCAACTGCGTTAACAACAAAAGCCTTGGTTGCAGCACGACAAGCTGAAGGTCTTTCTGATGCGTGAGAAATTAACAGATATGAACAAACTCCCATGACTTCCCAGCTAATTAATAGCATCAAAAGGTTGCCACTCATGACCAGCAAAATCATAGAAAAAGTAAACATGGCAATGACGGCAAAGAAGCGGTTGTATCGTGAGTCGCCTATCATGTACCGGGAGGAATACACATGCACAACCCAGCTTACACCTGTAACCAACAGTAAAAGCAGAACCGTTAGTTGGTCAACGTATAAAGATAAATCAATGGTCAAGGAACCGGATTGAAAGAGGCGATAAAGAGAAAGAGTAAAGGGCCCATTGTTAAACACTTCAATGAATGCGGCAATGGATAACAAAAAGGCAAGCCCAATAGCTGGAACCCCAACCCGATGACTGTTTTCACCCCAACGATTACCTCCAAGCACAAGGATGAGTGAAGCGAGGAGAGGAAGCAAAGGAATGAGGACGAATAAAGTCATAATTTTCCTCAAAGACTTGGCGGCATTGCATGGCTTAACAACAATTGAACCATGGGGGCACTGAATAAACCAAGAATCACGATAGCAGCGGAAGTTACTCCGAGAGATAATTTAAATGAAAGGGGAACTTCGACAGACTTAACACCCAACTGAGTTGATGATTTGCGAAAAATGGCTTCAAAAAGTTTAATAAAATAGGCAAGTGTCAGGAGAGTGGAAAGCAAAATCGCAGCGATCGAAACATAACTTCCAGCTTCTAACGCTCCAAGGATGATGTACCATTTACCAAAAAACCCACCCGTTGGAGGTAGGCCAATCATGCCCATTGCCAGGATGACCAAAGACCCCGTTACCCAGGGTGCTTGTTTGCCAACACGCCCCAGGTCGTCTATAGTTTTGACCCCATACTGAAAAAATACTACACCTGCCAGGAAAAACAAGGCTGCTTGCATTACGGCATCATTTAATAAATAAAATACCCCTCCAGCAAACCCGGTCTGGTTGCCTTGCCCGATTCCAATGAGAATGATGCCAATGTGTGATATTCCTCCATAAGCGAATATCATTTTAATATCCCGCTGGGCCAGGGCAAGAAACGCTCCTATAACCGCCGCTAAAGTTCCAAGACCTGCCACAATTAGAAAAATTGGATCTCCATTAACCACATGTGACAAACTCAAGACCCAATAGATTATTCGAACCCATGCAAATAGAACTATTTTTGTAACCAGTGAAGCCAGAATAGGGGAAGTCGACTCAGGAGCAAAAGAATAGGCTTCGGGCACCCAGGAATGGAAAGGGACTAAAGCCATCTTGATGCCCAAGCCAATAAATATAAACAATAGTCCACCTATCAGAGCCTTTGAATTTATAATTAGGGGAAGCCTGTCTACTACATCGGTCATATTAAGTGTTCCGGTGACCGCATAGAGATAACTTACTCCTAAAAGATAAAGAGAAGCACCCAGGGTTCCCAATATAAGGTAGCGAAAGGCTGCAACCAGTGCCCTGCCACCGGCAACACCAATAAGCGCGTAACTCGAGAGAGCCGCAACTTCTAAAAACACGAACAGATTGAATAAATCCCTGGTGAAGACGATTCCAGTCAGGGCAGAAATCATTAACAAAATCAGCGTATAGTAATGAACGATTCGTCCACCCAGATCTTTTGGTGAAGCTGGCCCCGCAAACACAACACCAAGCAAACCCAAGGCACTCAACAAAACCAGGATGATACTTGCTAATTCATCGGCAACCCACTCAATTCCGATGGGTACATTCCACCCACTAAATAGATACTGTATTTCTCCATGGTGAATAACGTTACATAAATTCCAAATAGCAACCAGAGTCGTAACCGCCAGAGTTCCTACTGAAATTGGCTGGCTCCAATGACGGTGTTTCAGGCACACCAAGGGCATGGATATGGCTGCAAACAACGGGAGAAGGAATAAGATTGCTGGAAGTTGGTGGTTCATTCGATTTTTTCTAGAATTTTTTGTTCATCCAGGCTGCCATATTTTCTATAGATGGCTGCGCATAGGGCTAATCCTACTCCCAGAGTGGCTACGCCAACTACAATAGCGGTTAGCGTCAATACATGTGGCAACGGATTCACGTAAGTTGCAGCTTGTACCGGCTCCGTGGTTGACAAGAGTACAGGAACTGTTGCGCCTTTCTTGGCACTGATCGAAACCAGGAAAAAAATCACGCTTGTTTGCATTAAATACATCCCGATGAGTTTCTTTACGAGATTGTATCGCGTGACCATGATAAAAAAGCCCCATAGAAAAAGGATGACAAATGTTAAAAAATTGGGACGCTGAAAAACTGCGAGCAATGCATCAACCATTTATTGAATCCTCGATAATTTCTTCAGCAGACAAGCTAAACACAATGGAAACGGCTGTTACCGCGACATCTACAGCCACACCGATTTGAGTGAGTACGATTCCCAAAGACCTGCGAGCCGCTGTTTCTAAACCTGGAATTTCCAGATCTGCATAATTGAGGAACTCTCCACCCCCAATCATACATAAGCCGCCTACCCCGGCATAGATAAGCATTCCAACCCCATCGCCATGCAAAATGTTTTTGGCAACCTGACTTCGTGAAGCATCATGGCCAAAAATCAAAACCGATAAGATCATCCCCGTTCCTAAAATCACGCCGCCAACAAATCCTCCTCCTGGTCCATATTGTCCAAAGAATAAAACGTACAAACCAAAAATTTGGACCACAGGGATGAGAAAGCGTCCCAGGGTCTGAACAATTATGCTATCGTGTGGGCGTATCATTATCCTTGTCTCCTGAGTAGTAATGCACAAGCAATGCCTGCCGAAAAAATCACCACGGTTTCAACCATCGTATCGAGGGATCGATAGTCCATCAGTACCGATGTCACAACATTTGGAGTGAGAGTGTCCTGATAACTCTGCTTTAGATATGTTGGAGAAATATGAACACTCGCTTGAGAATTCGGGTCCCCAAACTTGGGAAGATCGCTCGCTGCATAGAGTAATAGAACTCCCAGAAGTGGAAATACAATTAACATAGCCAGAGAAGGGGGAGGTCTCTTGAGCCTGGTGTCTTTTGGAGCGGTACCGAACAGGGTTAATAGAAAAAGGACAGTCGCTAAACCAGCACCTACTACTGCTTCAACGAAGGCAACATCCACAGCTCCCAGCCATGCCCACACCACCGACAGGAAAAAACTGTAAGTTCCCAGGAGCAGAACGGCACTCATCAAATCCTTAACCATGATGGCGCCGCCTGCAGTAACCAGCAAAAGAAGGAGCAATGGGATTTCATATGAAAAGATCATGAGGTATCCTTTTTCCAGGGTTTTAAACCAGACCGTAACGCTGCGCGAATTGTGGCATGTGCAATAACAGGATTCAAAAGGTATAATAAGGCTAAAACAATTAAAATTTTTAGAGTATTTGTACTCAACCCTTCATGCAAGGCGATTCCAATTAATATCAAAAAAGCCCCTAAAGAATCTGTTAGTGATACTGCATGTGAGCGGCTGAATACATCTGGAAATCTGATTATGCCAATTGCGGCTACAAGCAGAAAAAATAATCCGGCTACTATAAAAAAAATGGAAAGAACTTCCATGCTACCAAACCCCCTTTTGTTCCAGATATTTGGCCACAGCCAGTGCTCCGACCAAATTTAACAAGGCATAACCCGTTGAGATGTCAACAAACATATCCACTCGCTCAAAATAAACTCCAATAACAATAAGTAAGATAATTGCCTTGGTGGAAATGCCATTAAGCCCCAACACACGATCAAAAATAGTAGGGCCCTGCAGAACGCGGTACAAATAGGCACCAATAAGAAGAAACAGCATTACCAAAACATAGAATAGAAAAGTTTTCATAAATCCGGTTTTTCGTCCTTAAAAACTTCAGCAATTTTCGACTCCATCTCCTTGCCCAAAATATCTTCTCCTGATACTTTATCCATTGCGTGTACAATGAGTTTGTTGCCGTCAACCTCTGCGGTGATGGTTCCCGGGGTCAGCGTAATGGAATTACCAAATAGAACAACAGCTGCGTGGTGACGCAGTTTTGAATCCACAGAAATTAAATGCGGCTCAATTGGAAGTGAAGGGTGTAATATAAGCTTTGACAAATGAACGCTACTTTCTACGATTTTATAAAAAAGCCATGGAAGGTACAGGATCACCTTGGACCACAAACGGAATTTTGGAACAAAAGGGGAATGGCCTGAGTTTAGCCAGGCAACGGCAAATGAAAATACAAGCCCCAAACCAAGGTGAACCCATTCAAAGCTGGCAGATAATAAAACCCAAAATACAAACAGTGCCAAAGCTTTTAAAATCAGGAAATCAGAAACTATTGGTCTTGATCGAGTTACCATAACTTATTCAGATACAACACTGATAAAAGAGTTTCAGAGTTATTCAATTTTTCAGACAATAAACCAGCTGGTGAATTAAAAAGAAACACAGGTAATTGTTAGAAACGTCCTATTACCTGTTTTCAGTATATATCTAATCAGGAAACAAAACCGTTTCCCAGGTACCATTTGAATTGTAGCGGTGAAACTCAAAACTTTTAGGATCCAGGGCCACAAGGTTAAGCCATTGATTATGAAAAAGCTGTTGCAGGATCGAGTGCTTTTGAATGATGGATGTGATTACATCTGGAGAGTGTTCGATGATGGCTAAGAGCCGCATCGGCTCATGATAATGAACTTTTCCATTATTGACAGTTTGTAAGGGAAAACCCATTTGCAAATCGCTTTGGCTTCCCAGCATCATCCCAACACCACCAACAACATTGTGTAACACTTTACTCCCGCTTCCATATGTCCACGGATCTGCTGCGGAAAAATAATAACCCGTATTAATCCACTCGCCGACAATCAAAGGCGCAGTCATGATTTTTTCGAGTATGTCACCCTGAGGATCAGCAATGGGGTCATAAGAATGCAAGAAAACCCGTCCGCCCAAATCTAAACCTTTGCTCAGTTTTCGTCTTCCAATGAGAAACGCGCCATTGCCTGCTAATCCCCATTCGGGACGTGTATTTGCCCAGTCACAACTGCGTGAGTCTACATGAGCATAAGCCTGTTCTGGAGAAATTTCAGTTGGAGCACTGGGAATGCGCTGACATCGCTCAAGGGCTTGTTTTGCTCCAGCAGACTCTAGATCTTTGATCAACGATTGATAATCTTCTTTGTGTGAATCCGGCAGTTCCTCAAGGTCGTAAAAATAGACCCGATCCGTTGTCGTGTTATGTTTTCCCGGAAGAAACCAGGTGTCATCTGGAATCGGTAACCCATTTTCTTTAAGGATGTGTCGGACCTCAGGTTCATTTGCCATCGCGGCAAAAACTCGTGCATTGGCATCTCCCGGAGCTCCACCACAAGCCCCACAATCCAGCGCCCCATAATAGGGGTTGTTATCTGTCTCACTCCCGTGGCCACAGAGACAAACCAACCTTGCAAAGTTTTTAGTGAGACCCATGGCACGTAATCCATTTTCGATAAATGTCGCCCGTTCCGAAAGAGAAAACCCGACAGAAATCCCGTCAGGAATTCCTTCAGAACTCACTTCTCCAACCTTGGGGTTTTGAGGATCAGATTGTGCTGAAATTGAGATCTGGGTGGGAACCTTATGTGTAAACCAGCCCTCGATAGCAGAGGTAATTGAACGAAACGTTTTTTGGAATAGGGTCTTGCCTACCAACCCCAAACTAAAAAAGAAACCCATTACATCAATCACCATCATTGACCCAATAGGGTGATGTTTCATATCGTGAAAAAGATGGTGTCCCAGTTGTGACCAGCGAGTACCAGAAGAATATTTTTCTAACGACAGTTCTTCTTTTGGGCGAGGTGTTTCTGTCACTGCATGGTTCGGAGTTAACAACACTGGACATAAAGACGCACGCCGATTACTATCAAAAGCCTGATGGCTAATGGGAATTCCAAAAAACCCTGCAAACCCAAATGTTTCATAGGGACCTTGTGATTCAAGATTGCGGCGAAATGGTTCAGAACGTACATCGATACAAAAGACTAGTTGTGCATCGGGGCGTGTTTCCAGCTCAGGTGCCATTCCGCGATGTCCTGAAATCTTTTTTAGTATTTTTTCTCTAAAGGAATCTTCGTACGCTTCGATCCATACCCGTCCATGCTGATCACCGGGATAGTGATCTAACCATTTCAATAACGTCTGGGCATCAGGCAGCGAGAGACTTTGAACTTCTCCTGGAGATAATTCAAGAAACTGGGCCAAATGGAATAATCGCCACGCATCTCGACATATCACCTTTTTGGTAGGATCTTTAAATTGTCCTCCATTCCCAATTTTTTGCTGGTACTCTTCTAATCGATCGGTCCAATACGCAGTCAGGCTGGAAACAGTGCCATCGATTCTCCATTCCTGTTGGCATTTAATATTGGTCAACTCCACTTCATAGAATAAACGGACAGCCAGATATTGTGTGGTGTCAATGGGATGTTTTTGTTGCGCATGGTATATAGGGTGTTCCCCGTATATAGGATGTTCTCCAAGCCACCTTATGTATCGTGTCCAGCCTGGTAACAATGATAATTCCCTTGAGAGATAGTCTTTCCATTGTCCTTCTGGAATTTCGAGTTGTTGCAAACTGGAATAGATCGCGCCCTCTGGCTCGTCATCAAGGCTTTGAACTTTTTGGGAGAAATCAGTAATCCCGAAAAGTTTACCCGATAAATCATTCGGCGCAAGGCTCCTCCAGACATGGTAGAAACCTTTTTTTCGATCAGGCATTTCCCAGCCTGCTAACCCTTCATCTGTATACGCTGACACCCATTTGATGAGTTGGTCATTGATTTGGTCGACCAGCCCCCCCTCGGTCAAACTATCAACCCAATCACTGACGGTCTGTTCATGCGACATTGCAATGGGTGTAGACGGTTGCGAATGCGATCCCTCATATAATTTAGATGGGACTTGAAGATCTGATAACCCTAATGTGCCTAGCACACTTTCCCATAAATTCGTCAGGTAGGTCTTTTCAGGATACTCGGATTCAAACTCTTTGAGGGTTTGGTCAATAATGCTCTTCTGAGATTCCTTGGGAAGATCTTGGCGAAAATTTAATTTAGCTCCGCCACTGTTTAACTCCCAATCCAGGAGGGAGGAAGGCAAATCTTCAAAGCCATAAATTATGTTTAATAGGCATATGTTTTGTGCAGTTATATTTCGGCTTCCTATTTCAATTGGGGCCTGACCATTTGGGTGAGGTCCAACTCTGGAAAAAGCACGCTTAAAACTTTCTTTGGTAATACGGCCATTTTGGTAAAACTGACGGTATTCCTCATTTGCAAGATATCCATTTCCACCAAGCAGGTCCTTGCCCTTCCGAACCGCCTGATCAAATGGCAGATATTCCAGTCCATGAATGGGGTTCTGTGCGACCATGGTTCGCATGGGCCAAAACGGCGCAATGGGTTCACTTGCGTCCAATACAATTTGTCGAACCTGATCACGCTCTTCAGAGGAAAGGGACTTTGTTGAAATAGCACTCATATTGAAAGATTTACCTTTTTGATCGAGCACTTCAAATTACTACTTATAAATGAGAATACTTCACTCAGTTTGTTATTTTGTCGAAGCTTATATTTTCAATGCTAATAGTATCGCTTAATTTGGAAAATCTATTTTTCAATTAAGTTAGCTTTAAAATTCATAAATCAGATGGGCCTATACTTGTTCTATGGTTTGATACAAATCATTCATTAATTAGTTTAATCAGGTCATGCACTTGTCGATGCCTCTCGACACTATGCCTCAGAGGTTTGTTACTGAAAACCTTGTACACATTTCTCCTCCCATCGCGAATATGTTCCAAATACCCGTCGGTTTCAAGCTCAACAATAATACGCTGAACGGCACGTTCTGTGATTCCAACCACCGAAGCTATATCTCGAATCCGCTCAGATGGACTTTGAGCAAGGATTAACAAGACATGTGCATGATTCGTCAAAAAAGTCCACGATGTGGTAGTTATTTTTTTCGTGCTCATCATCAATTCAAATGGGTAAATAAAATAATATGCTTTTATAGTTAATCTTATTCCCAAAAATTGAATATATGAAATATGTTACACGATTTAAATTTCATAAGTCAATAGATTATTACTGAGTTCTGGAGTGGCTATTTCTAGTGCTTGACGACATCCAAGAAATAAAGGATCCAGGGCCTTAAATAATCAAAATAAATAAATGATTGGGGTGGCGGTTTCGAAACTCAGACTCTCTTTTTTCAAATTTGAACTTAAAGGTCAAAATGTTCATAAAGGACTATTTTTCAATAATTTATATTTATGCAGGATTAATATTTTCCTTTTATTTTATTAATTGATCTTTGAAACTAAACTTGACCAGTGAAAAAACAAACCTATAATGTAAATATAATGAGTATTTAGTCTAACCAGTTTTTAGTATGTATGGATATAGTGATATTTATTGGGGTTGCATTAAAATTTACATAGAAAGGTGATAATAATATGCGGCCATTATGTAAATTTACAGAGTTGAATGGCAAAGATCTCGCTATCAACTAAAGCCAAAACAGATAACTGGTTGGAGGTAAGCTTGAGTTATTTAAACAGCGTGAGCTTGACAGAGAAAACTGTCCTCTTGGTGGACGACAATCCTGTAAATATTGAATTGTTGAGTCAAACAATTCAGAATGAAAAACTCAATATTTTAAAGGCCAGTAGTGGAGAATCTGCAATTGAGATCGCAAAGCAATATCAACCCGACCTCATAATGCTGGATGTTTGTATGCCTAGGATTGACGGATTTGAAACTTGCCAGAGACTCAAAGACGACGAAACTACAAGCGACATCCCAGTAATATTTGTTACCGCTAAAACTGATCGGGAAGATATTGAAAGAGGATTTTTAGCAGGAGGGGAAGAATATATCCTCAAACCTTTCAAAATTGAAGAGGTTTGTAGTCGAATAAGAGCTCAGCTGATTCTGGGTCTGGAAAAAAGGCAAAGCGTTTCGATCCCCGATAAAGAACCTATAAAAATAAACGGAATGAAGGTCATGATTATCGATGATAATCCTTCAAATATTGATGCTTTAAAACATGCCTTGGAGCCGTTGAGTTTGGATATTGCCATGGCTCCTGATGGAAAGGTTGCCTTAGATATAATTCCGCGTATTAATCCGGACCTGATTCTTCTTAATATCATGATGCCAATGGTGAATGGCTTTGAAGTTTGCTACACTCTTAAGGAAGATAATGCGACTAAAGATATACCGGTTATTTTTGTTACTTCAACAAATCAACAAAAAGACATACAAAAGGGATTCTTATGTGGATGTGTGGATTATTTCTTAAAACCAGTTCATCACATTGAAGTCCAGGCTCGTGTCAAATCACATTTAAAACTAAGAAAACTTTTTATTGCTAAAAGATATCAGAGTACAGCAACTGGAGTGCGTCAGGCTGGACTTGAAGAAAAAATATTGGGATGATCAACTCGTTTGAAAAAAGTAGAGGATGAGGCTGATCAGTTATCTTGTGGAAAATTTGAACTCCTTTCAGAAATTACCCGTGAAATGCGACCTGCACTGCTCAAGATCCGGTAGGTGCTTTGATTGAAAATATTCCGAAGAAATTAAGGCTGATTTTTAAATACAGCAATGTGGAATAAAGCTCTGAGAAAAAAATGATTTGATCATGCCTGGAAAAGTAACTCCCAAAGTTCTGATTGTTGATGACACACCTGCTAATCTGGCTGTTCTTGAGAATCTTTTGGCCGGAGAAAATTGTCAATTAATCAAAGCTGAGTCTGGTGAGCAAGCGTTGTCTCGGATTAAGGATCACGACTTTGCAGTTATCCTGCTTGATATGCAGACGCCATTGAAGGATGGTTTTGAAACTGCAGAATTAATCCGGGGAATTGAAAAATCAAAGAATGTCCCCATTATTTTTATAACGCCATCCAGTAAAGAACAGACTTATGTTTTTAAAGGTTATGAACTAGGGGTGGTTGATTTTTTGTATAAACCCCTGGACGAGGTCGTATTGATAAGCAAGGTCAATGCGTTCTTAAAGTTCGATACGCAGAGAAGGGAATTGGAAGAAGAGATTGCACATCGCAAAGCCGTCGAAAATGAACTTGAAAAAGCTAGAATAGAAGCAAGTGTGGCAAATAAAGCCAAGAGTGAATTTCTGGCAAATATGACTCATGAAATTCGCACTCCAATGAATGCTGTCTTGGGATATGCTCAGATTTTGCAAGGGAAGAACCTGGCAGGGGATGACAAAACTTCGGTTGACCGCATTCTATCAAGCGGCAACCATCTTCTTGCTTTGATCAATGATATTCTGGATTTCTCCAAAATGGAGACGGGGAAGACGGGGCAGGTTGTTGAAGATTTTGATTTAACAGAGATGATTCGTTTTCTGGTCGGGGTCTTTACTCCCAAATGCAAGTCAAAGGGTTTGATATTTGAAGTGAAAGGTATTCCTAAGGAACATATATGGGTAAAGGGAGACGAAACCAAGATTAGGCAAATATTGATCAATCTGCTGCGTAATGCTGCCAAGTTCACTAGTGCAGGAAAAGTTAGTTTGGAAATTACATCTGGAAAACAAGATCAGTATAAATTTGATGTTGTTGATACCGGAAAAGGAATACCTGTCGAGTCACAGAAATCTATTTTCGAAGTTTTCAAACAGGATAAAGAAGGTCAGGCAAAAGGAGGAACCGGATTGGGTTTGGCGATTTCTAAAAAGCAGGTGGAAATCATGGGAGGACAGCTCGAGTTGATTTCGGAACTTGGAAAGGGTTCCAGGTTTTCTTTGATATTGACGCTTGCAAAAGGATCAGGCACTAAACCTTTTCAGGAAGTAATGAAGCCTGACCAAGATGTGGTCCGTTTAGCTCCTGGATTCGAAGTCAAAGCTTTAGTTGTTGATGATGTGGCGCACAATAGAGACGTGCTAGCTAAAGCTCTTTCTGAAGCAGGAATAATTGTTATATCTGCTGAAAATGGGAAAGAAGCTGTTGACATGGTTCGGAAATTTGTACCTGACATTGTTTTTATGGATAATCATATGCCTTTGATGAATGGTTTGGAGGCAACAAGTGTTATTAGAAAAGAGTTCCCCTGCGATAAAATTAAAATAGTGGCTATCACGGCTTCCGTCTCGAAGAAGGAGTCTAGACTTAATTCAAATACACAGGTCGATGCTTTAGTTGGCAAACCTTTTCGGGTTGAAGAAATTTTTGAATGTATAAAAAGACTGCTTAATGTTGAATTCGAATATAAAGATAGTACTCACCCAGATGAACCCAACAGTCCTGAAATTGATTTATCGAAAGTCAATATTCCTGAAAAAATTATTGAGCCTTTGAAAAATGCGGCGGAATTATACATGATTAGTGCATT
Organism: uncultured Nitrospina sp.; assembly: GCA_964344595.1. Taxonomy (GTDB): domain Bacteria; phylum Nitrospinota; class Nitrospinia; order Nitrospinales; family VA-1; genus LS-NOB. The sequence goes on from CAYFNV010000003.1 coordinate 69,611, forward strand.
TGAAAAAGCCCTCAAAGAGTTGGAGAATGAAAGCAGCGACGGAAGGGCCTTGGCAAATTATATCAAGCCCATGTTTGTCAAATATGATTTGAAAGGTGTTTATGAGATTTTGCAGAAAGTTGGTAATGGTGAAAGCGATTCCAATCAGATATGAATAATATCTTATAAACTGTTGAAATGTTTTGTGTGGTTTTTATTGTTCAATAGAATCTTTGTTGGTTAATTAACTTAACCATAGAAAATTATTGAGTATTAAATTACTTGGGTTTAATTGGCAAATTCTTTCAGAAGTTTTTTGGTTTGATCTTTGCGGGATATAATCATTCCCGACAAAGGGTAAACAAAAGTTTTAAAGGGCTATGCAAATAAAGCATTGCCCTTTTTTTAGTTTGAAGAGAAAAATTTGGTAAAATAAAAGTTCCAGTTTTACAGCCCCATGTTGAAATGACAGCAGAACATTTCTATAGAATTATTTAATGTTATTTTGAAAAAATGTTTCAAAACAGTATATTTTGAAAGGAATGTTTCCTTCGCAATAGCGGCTTGTACGTTATGGTGACAATTAAATCTGTGTTCTCCTCAAATAGAGTCTTTATTCTATTAACATATTTAAGCAGGTACTGGTTGATCGCAACCATGATGGCGTGGAGTGTATTGCCAGCATGGGCTGGAGATGAGCGCCCGAAGTTCGATTCCTCACGATATAAGGAGAACTTCCGATTTCTTCGCGATCCCGGTAAGAGAACAGATTATTTCGATTCCTTAAAATACATTCCTCTCAATGAGTCTGAATCAGTTTATTTGACTCTGGGAGGAGAGACCCGACAGCATTTCGAATTCATTGATAACAACAATTGGGGAAAGGGTGCCCAGGATAGTAATGGATATTACATCCAGCGATATCTTGCACACGCAGACCTTCACTTTGGAGAGCGTATCCGGGTATTCGGCCAGTTGATGAGCGGTATTATAACTGGGCGTAATGGAGGTCCTCGTGGAGTGGATAAGGACTCCCTCGACTGGAATCAGGGGTTTGTTGACTTGAAGTTGTGGAAGAACCCCGGGCAAGAGTTAATATTACGTGCTGGACGTCAGGAACTTATCTTTGGCAGCAGACGTTTCATCAACTATCGAGAGAGACCCAACTTACGCCTAAGTTTTGATGCGTTGAAGGGAATATTAAAAACGAAAAAATGGGATGTGACGGCCTTTGGTGCGCGTCCTGTAAATATTGGTCAAGATGTCTTTGACAATGAGTCCAAAAGCACAAAGAGTATTTGGGGTGTGTATGGGGTACGGAAAAAGTTTCCAGTGAGTTTTTCCTTCAATACTGATCTCTATTATCTGGGATTGCATGACCGCGATGCGGTTTATGATCAGGGGCAAGGCGAGGAAACACGCCATACATTTGGAACCCGGCTGTGGGGCAAAGAGAAAAACCTGGATTATAATTTTGAATTTCTGTACCAGTTCGGTACATTTGGGAGTGGAAATATCCATGCCTACGCCCTGGCATCTGATACGGGTTACACCGTTCCACTCAGTGGAGGAGGTAAGGTGCGGTTCAGCCTACGTGCTGATATATATTCTGGAGATGATGACCCGACAGACTCGGATTTAAATTCGTTCAACCCTTTTTTCCCAAAGGGAAAACACATCAGTCAGCTTGCTGCCAGCGGACTCATCAACCAACGTGACTTGCATCCCCGAATTACGCTGATTCTGGATGAGCATTGGTCCTTCACAACGAGTGCTTTGTTTATATGGCGAGATAGCTTGGATGATGGTATTTATTCGATAGCAAACGGGCTATTGCGTAGTGGTCAATCGAGCCGGGCACGTTATGTAGGCACACAACCTGAGTTGGAGGTAAAATATAACTTCAACAGGTATCTTGATTTAAAGGCGATTTTTGTCCATTTCCGGGCTGGCGACTTTATCAAAGAAACTCCTCCTGGTAGTGACATCAATTACCTGGGTTCCATGCTTACCTTCAGGTTCTGATCGACTGACTCATATTTTCGAAAAGTAATTAAAAATAGTCTCTGCGCCATCGATTAATTCTTTCTCCCCAGGCGAGGGTTTTATCTGTGACATTATTTTTTTTCCAATTGCCAGCTGCAAATTTGTTTGACTCTGACAAAGTTGGGTATATATGAATAGTACTGAGGATTTTATTCATCCCAAAACCGTTTTTCATCGCAGCAACGTATTCTGCAATAATATCTCCTGCATGAACACCTACAATGGTGGCGCCCAGAATTTTATCTTTACCCGGAACAGTCAGGACTTTGACAAATCCATATCCCGCTTCATCAGCAATAGCACGGTCCAGATCATCAATGCCATAGGTTGTAACTTCGTAGGGAATTCCATGTTCCTTGGCTTCCATCTCATTCAAGCCAGTCCTTGCTACTTCGGGATCAGTAAATGTTGACCATGGCACAACACTGTAGTCTACTTTGAAACCATAAAAGGGTTTTAACATCGAATTGACAGCACAGTACCAGGCTTGATGCGAGGCGGTATGAGTAAACTGATAGGGGCCAGCAACATCTCCGCAGGCGTATATATTGGGATAATTAGTCCGCATATATTCATCGACTTGAATCGTTTTGCCCGGGGTCAATTCAACCCCCAGTTCTTCCAGGCCAAACCCTGTTGTGTTGGCTTTTCTTCCGATAGCGATCAGAACCTTGTTGAACTCAATTTCTACAGCCTGATTTTGAAATTCACATTTCGCAAAGTTCTTGCCATCACGTTTGAAAAACTTTTTCAGGTTATGCTCAAGCAGAACATTGACGCCGTCTTGCTGGAAACTCTCTAAAACCATCTGCGATACTTCAGGGTCCTCTCTTGGGAGTAACCGTTCTCCAAGTTCCACTTGAGTAACCTTGCAACCGAGCCTCGCAAAAGCCTGGGTTAACTCTGATCCGATAGGACCTCCTCCCAGAACCAGAAGTTTTTCTGGTTTTTCACGTATATTCCAAACAGTATCTGAGGTCAGGCAACCAATCTCATCTAAACCTTCTATTGGAGGTACGAAAGGTTTGGCTCCGGTACTAATCACTATATTTCTTGTTGTGAGAGTTTTTCCATTAACCGATACTTCATAGGGAGATAAGATTTTCGCTTCTCCTGTGTGGCATTCCACTCCTATGGAAGTGTAGCGTTCTACGGAATCATGAGGCTCAATGGTTTTGATGATGCGCTGGACTCGTTCCATCAGATCAGAAAAATCAAACTCAATCTGGGCATTTTTGAATCCCAGGTTTTGGCATTTTTTAGCATCAGCCATAAACTTGGCCGAACGGATTAGAGCTTTGCTGGGAACGCACCCGGTGTTCAGACAATCTCCTCCCATTTTATGTTTTTCTATCAACGCTACCTTTCCTTTGGTTGCCGCCCCAATATAACTGGTGACCAGACCGGCTGAGCCGGCACCAATCACAACCATGTTGTAATCGAAGGATTTGGGTTTTTTAAATTTCTTCATAATTCTTCTGCCTTTATAGAAGCCCACAAGTTTTTTAGCCAGCAGAGGGAAAATCCCTAACAAAACAAATGAGAAAATAATTTTTGCGGAGAGTATTCCGCTCAGAGATTGAATTTGAGCAAGTTGTGTTCCAGCATTTACATAGACAATGGTGCCTGCCAGCATTCCCGCCTGGCTGACGAGAAAAAATGAACCTGTCTTCATGGGAGTCAGTCCCATGACCAGATTGATGACGAAGAAGGGAACAGCTGGAATTAATCTAAGTGTGAACAGGTAAAATCCTCCATCTTTTTCTATACCGTCATTAAATGACTTCAAGTGGTTACCAAATTTTTCCTGAACCCAGTCACGAAGCAATAATCGTGAGACAAGAAAGGCAAGGGTGGCTCCTATTGTGCTGGAGAATGAAACCACGATGGTTCCGGTTACCAACCCAAATAGAGCTCCTCCGAGTAGAGTGAGGAGAGTAGCTCCTGGAAGAGAAAGAGCTGTGGTCACAATATAAATGGTGGTATAAGCACCAATTGCTAATAAAGTATTTTCCTTGTAAAACGCTGAAAAATTATCTTGTTGCCCCTTTATGTATTCAAGGGTCAGGTAATTGCCAAGATCAAAATAAGAAAAAGCCCAAAAGAAACCGACTATGAGTCCCAGTAAGATAATTTTTTTCATATTCTATTTCAGGCCAAAGTAATCGTCTGTTTTTAAATTAAGCTCACTTTGATGAGCACCACTCACATTCAGTCGTATGAGGGTGGCAAAACTTTACAAAGCCAACAGAGAATTGTAATACGTTAAGAGTTGTGGTTACAGGAATTATTCAAAAGTGGAGGACTTTACCTTCTTAAATGCGGTTATTGCCTGATCGAGGTCTTCGGTCTCATGGGCGGCAGAAATTTGAATGCGAATCCGGGCTGTGTCTTTCGGGACTACGGGATAGCTGAAACCAATTACATAGATGCCTTCCTCTAATAATTGCTCTGCCATATTTTTTGCCGCTGAAGCATCTCCAATCATGATGGGGATAATAGGGTGGTCGCCGGATCTTATTTCAAAACCGGCTTCGGAAATGGAAGACCGGAAATATTTCACATTATCCCGAAGTTTATGGATCAGGCTCAGGGAACTTGAAATGAGATCAATGGCTTTAATTGTGGTTGCTGTGATTACAGGAGACAGGCTGTTTGAAAACAAATAAGGCCGTGAGCGCTGGCGTAAAAGGTCTATGACCTCTTTGCGTCCGCTAGTGAATCCACCCGAGGCTCCTCCAAGTGCTTTCCCGAAGGTTGAGGTGATGATGTCCACACGTCCCATAACATTTCTATATTCCACACTGCCACGACCAGTGTTTCCGAAAAAACCCGTTGCATGAGAATCATCTACCATGACTTTCGAGTCATATTTGTCGGCAAGGTCGCAAATCTCTTTCAACGGCGCGACAGTCCCATCCATGCTGAAAACCCCGTCGGTTGCTATTATCCGGTGCCTGTATTTCTGGGCTCTTTTCAACTGGGTTTCCAGATGATCCATATCAGCATTGTTATAGCGAAATCGATTAGCCTTGCAAAGACGTATTCCATCAATGATGCTTGCATGGTTGAGCCGGTCGCTGATAATGGCGTCTTTTTCTGCAAACAAAGTTTCAAACAAGCCACCGTTGGCATCGAAACACGAGGAATAAAGGATCGTCTCTTCGGTTTCCAGAAATTCGGAAATACTATGCTCCAATTGCTTGTGGATGTCTTGAGTGCCACAAATAAATCGCACCGATGACATACCATAACCGTATTTGTCGAGAGCTTCGTGAGCGGTTTCTAATATTTCAGGGTGGTTTGACAACCCAAGATAGTTGTTGGCACAAAAATTAAGAACCTTGCCCCGGGAGGTGGAAATATGGACTCTTTGCGGAGATAACAATATACGCTCATCTTTGTATAATCCTGATTCCTGAATTGCATCCAATTCGGATTGAAGATGTGAGTAAAAACTATCTTTGTTCATGTCAGTCATATTTTAGAACAACTTTTGGATGTGAGGTGATTGCTTCCTCAAATTTCTTTTTATTAAAATCTTTAAATGGAAAGATTGTGCCCTTGCCGCGGCTCAGGATGACATTATAAATTTTATCCTGTAGAGAGTGACCCTGGGACATCAGCAAATTACTGGTGACATACCAGGTTTGGAAAACCTTTCTGCCAACTACGCTGTGCATAGATTTCCCATATAAAATAATATCCTGAAAACTAGTCAGAGTGTAATCTCCGGAAGACAGACCGAACAAAATAATATCCCCTCCGGCTCGGGTAGAGGCGATTGCAGTGTTTAAAGCCTGATTGCTGCCAGACATTTCAAAGGCCACATCGACTCCTTCATCGAAACATTGTTGACGAATCCTGGCAGCGATCTCTATGTCCGGTGCCGGACTGGACTTTTTGATTGGATCAGTGTTGACGCGTAATGTAGAGTCCACGCCAAGCTCTTCAGCTATTTTGAGATTGGTTTTTGAAGGGTCTATTCCAATTATCGTTGTTGCTCCCATCGACCGGGCGACAAGAATGGTTAGGAGGCCGATTGTGCCACACCCAAATATAGCAACAGTTTTTCCACGAAGGTCAACTCGGCTGCAGGCGTGTACAGCATTTCCCAGAGGCTCTTGAATGGCTGCGACTTCGGGGCGAATTTTATCCAGATCGGTGCGCCACAATTCCTTTGCCGGTAGTTTTACTTTTTCGGCGAAACAACCATCAGTGGAGATTCCTATAATGAGATGGTCCGAGCAAACATGGGCATCGCCGATTTTGCACTGGTGACAAACTCCACAAAAAATATGGGATTCTGTTGAGACAATATCGCCGGGATTATATCCGTAATGGCTTTTCGAATAAGAACCGACTTCGATTATTTCTCCTAAAAGTTCATGTCCGCATATCCTGTATGCCTGGCCATCATGTTCCCGTGAATCAAGAAGCAAATCTTTGAAGGCATGGCGAAACCAAAGACTTTTGTCTGAGCCACAGAAACCTGTGTAAAGCGGTTTGATAATGCATTTGTTGGAGTCGTCGGGACGAAGACCTTCATCCAGTTCCGGTTCCGGGACATCTATCATGTTCATTCCTGTTGTGGTTTCCCATTCATTGCGTGATGCATCGAGGACCAGAGCTTTCATAAGATCACCTTGATGTTTAGAAAATTGCTTGAAGAAGGATGTCCAGTTAAATTAATCACCCCTTCGTATAAAATATAGATCAAGTTTTACTATATACAAGGTTGGTGACTGATTTTTAACCAATAAATTATTGATTTCCCCTGATCAAGCTTTATTTTGATTAGCTATTTTCCACGTGCGGTAGGCACCCGAAAGATTTTTGGCCTTAAATCCTTTTTGTATCAAAAACCGGCTGGCAAAATAAGAACGTTGGCCGGTTTGGCAATAAACAATAATTTCTTTGTCCTTCGGGAGCTCATCAATTCTTTTTCTCAACTCAGGCAATGGAATATGTTGTGAATTGGGAATAAACCCCAAGTCATGTTCGTCAGCATCACGTACGTCGAGCAAAATGGATTGACTGGAGTCGAGGTTTTCAATTTCATTCCACTGGGTATTTTGAATATCGTGGTGGACCACATGCTGGGCAACCATGCCAGCAAGGTTGACTGGATCTTTTGCAGACCCAAAGGGTGGTGCATAAGCTAACTCCAGATCTTCGAGGTCATGGACTGTCATTCCCGCCTTCAGGGCGGTCGCCAAAACATCGATTCGCTTGTCTACTCCATCCTGCCCAACAATTTGTGCGCCTAAAAGTTTGCCGTTTTCTGGATGAAAAAGAATTTTCATGGATAACTTGTGTGCTCCTGGATAATAGGTTGCATGAGAGGGAGGGTGTAGATAGACCACATCGTATTGCAGGTTTAATCGTTTTAAGGTCTTCTCGTTAGCTCCTGTGCTGGCCACACAACATTCAAAAAGCCTTAAGATAGATGTTCCACAAGTTCCTGGATATTTGATGTGATTTCCAAAAATATTCTCTGCGACGATACGCCCCTGGCGGTTAGCCGGACCAGCTAATGGAATCAGAACTGGTTCCTGAGTAACGAAATCCTGTACTTCAACGGCATCTCCAATTGCCCAGATGTGCGGGTCGCTGGTTCCAAGAAATTCATTAACCTGAATGCCTCCTTTTTCTCCAATTTTCAATCCGGCTTTTTTTGCCAGGGTGGTTTCTGGCTGTACTCCTAAACCAAGAATGACCACATCGGCCGATAGTTGAGCTCCGCTTTTAAGCTCAACGATTGATGCGGCAGTTGGGTCGTCTTTTTTGGGTGCAATAAACTGGTCAACGGGATCGCCCAGATGCAGATCAATCCCGTTGTTTTGTAGTTCTTGATGGAGCCAGCCCGCCATTTCCGGATCTAAAGGAGACATGACCTGGGCAATGGCTTCGACCACACTAACTTGCAGGCCTGATTTTTGTAGTTGTTCTGTCATTTCCAACCCAATAAAACCTCCGCCTATCACTACTGCTCTTCGGGCTTTCTGGCGTGTTATCCATTCATTGATAGATTCCACATCAGGAATTCCTCGAACAGTAAAATGACCGGGTCGATCAATTCCAGGTATAGGTGGCTTTAGTGGCTTTGCTCCAGTGGATAATATAAGTTCGTCATAACTTTTCCAGTATTTTTCATTTGAGGTGGTCGAGGAAACTTCTATACGTTTGTTAAGAGGGTCAATGATCGTAACCTCAGACATTACGCGGACGTCTAAGTTGAATCGGTGGCGCAGGTTTTCAGGAGTCTGGACCAGCAGATCTTCTTTTTCTTTTATTTCGCCACCTACGTAATAGGGGAGGCCGCAATTGGCGAACGATACGTGTGGTCCACGTTCGAAAATAATAATTTCAGCTTCTTCAGACATCCTCCTTGCATGGGCCGCTGCTGTCGCCCCTCCTGCAACTCCCCCAACGATTAAGATTGTTTTTTTAGTCATAGAGTAGTTTTGTTGACAAGAGTAAAAATATCACTTCAGGTTTCTTACAGCCCGAACGCCTCCGTTATTACAATGGTCCAAATTGCGAAAATGTATCAGACCCTTCACAAAGTAGAGGGTTTTGGCGCAACATCTTTTTCCTTCTACGATTCCGCAGTCACTGCTCCAGAACCAGTAGGCTGAGCCATCGGCAAACTTTTCATCCAATGCGAGTGGATAATCCGGGTTGTGATCCCAAGCCATGTTATTTTCCTTGGTTGGATCATAAAGAGTTGCCAGTTCCTTTATTGTCGGCATTCTCCAGTCCGAAAAATTTGCCGTGTTCAGTTTTTCAACATAATCCATAGACTCCTGCCAGGTCAGGCATTTCCCCAGATCAGCATAGCTGTCTTTTTTAGTCCAAAGTAAACCGGACTCCGGATCTGAAATAGTTCCATCATTATTGTCGGTCAGCCTCAGCTTGGAGGACTCTTCCTGTTTTGGCGGTTCTATATATTGTGGAGCTGTGTAAGGCGGCTTCGGTGTGCAGCTGAATTTCTCGTCAGCAAAGGAGAAATCTGCCTGATCAATCACAGTTGCTGCAATGTAGAAAAAGAATGCTGCTTTAAAAACTCTTGAAGAAGGCAATGCTGAATTCTTGCAGAACATAATTTAAAACTTCCTTATCTGCTAATTTGAATTAGAACCAATCCAAGGCACCGTATTTTACCAACAAATCTCTCCAAAGAAAATTATTCAGGGATGGCGGGGAGAAGGGGATAATACATTAAGTTTGTCGATTTCATAGGGTTCACTCACCAGTCCGGAATAGGTTACAATGAGATAAATCAATTTAAATAGGGTTTGTTCCCTCATTGGACCAGAAAGTTCTTTTACGGCCTTTTTAAAAGGAAGCGCAATGGTTTCCTGGATTAAAACGTTTACTCTTCTGATTTTTCTATCCTTTTTAACTTCTGTTGCGGTCTATGCTGAGCCAGTAGACACTCCCTGGATTCGAGTAACTTCCGAAGGAGAAAAAATAATACGTTTTCATTTTTTCTGGTCAAAAACCTGTCCGCATTGCCAAAGGGCCAAGCCATTTGTTAAGAAATTGTCCCAGTCATTCGAATGGTTGGAGCTTAATTCCTATGAAATTAGTGAAAATCCTGAAAGTGCGGCTTTATACAAGACTCTTTCAGAAAAAATTGGTGATAAAAACTTTGCTGTTCCAGCATTTTTATTTTGTGAACAAGTGGTTATTGGATATCACGATGAGAAAACAACCGGAGCGCATTTGCAAGATCAACTTTCAAGTTGTAGGGCATCACTTGCTGGAGACAATAAAGAGGCCTCAGATCAGTCGATGCAAACTGAAAAATTTTCTTTGCCAATTTTAGGGGAGGTTGATTCTGAGAGCAGGTCATTGCCAGTATTTACAATTATTATAGCCGGGTTGGATGCGTTTAATCCCTGTGCTTTCTTTGTTTTATTGTTGATGCTCAGTTTACTGGTCAATGCCAAAGACCGGAAAAGGATGCTGTGGATAGGAGGGATTTTTGTGTTCTTTTCCGGCTTTATTTATTTTGTTTTCATGGCGGCCTGGTTAAACCTTTTCCTTTTTATTGGAGAAATAAGAGCCATAACAGTGATCGCGGCGATCATTGCTATAGGTGTTTCTTCAATCAATATCAAAGATTATTTTCTATTTAAGAAAGGATTTTCCTTGTCCATACCGGACAGTGCTAAGCCGGGTCTTTATGGGCGAATCAGGGGGTTGATGAATACGTCAAGTATGTCGGCCATGATTGCAGGGACGATAATGTTGGCCATTGTTGCTAATTCCTACGAGTTACTGTGCACTGCAGGATTTCCTATGGTGTTTACCCGTCTTCTCACACTTCATGATCTGCCCTCATGGAGTTATTATCTTTATCTGGTTTTTTACAATATTATTTATGTGATTCCGTTGGTAGTGATTGTGTTGATATTCACTAAAACACTTGGGTCCAGAAAACTAAGTGAGAAAGAGGGGCGAATTCTGAAGCTGGTTTCAGGTCTGATGATGCTTGAATTGGGACTCTTCTTGCTTTTTGCACCTGATTTGCTCAGTCACTTGCTTACAGCTATAAGCCTGATATTTGCAGCTATTATCCTTACTGTTAGTATTGTTTTTTTGGAAAAAAAGCGGCAGATGAAAGGGTCGAACTAGTTGCCGGGTTATGAAGGCTCCTCCGTATACTAGCGTTCGTTAGGATAATCTTTGCTGAGATGTAATATATAGTCTCCTTCATCTTTAGTTAGTAAAGGAGGTTTTCTGTTTCCAGTAGGGGTTCTGTTTTGATTATTCACTTGGGAGGTTTGTGATTTAGAAACCACTGATACGCGGTCTCCTGCTTTCCAGGGGTCGGGTTCTCCGGCTTTACGCTCTAATGCAATAACCAGAATATGGTGGCTTGTAGGGTCCCATCTAGGATCTTGTTTGCGATTATTTCTTTGGCGTCGCTCTTTTTCAGGAGAGTCTGTTGGAGAAGATTGTTTGCGCCGTTCCCTCAGTCGGGTGTCTCTCACTCTTAATATAGTTCCATCGCTTGAGTGGGACTGATTGAAGGTTTGAGGAGTACCTTGTCCACCACTGCTTGGAAGTGTCCAATAAGGTGAATTGATCCTGCTTATATGTTTCTCTGGGTCTGGTTCCTTATTGCGGTCTATGGGTGAAATCAGCATCGCTCTTCTCGGTGACAGTTAAAAGGTTCACTAAATTTAAAGATACCCCTTATAATAAGTATATTCCCCTAGAAAAACTTATGCCATCAATTTAGGAGACCTTGATAAACCATATTTAAAATGGTCCTGGGGAAAATGAAATTTTTTAATGGGCTTATGGCCAAATTCTTATTTAAGATGGCAGAAGAAACAGAAATCGGAATTTTATATTGATGCACAAAGTTGATTTATGAAAGCAATTGTTGATATAGCCAGAAAACTTGGATTGACAGAAGATGAGATCATTCCTTTTGGCAATGATAAGGCTAAAGTTCGCCTTGAAACCCTTGACAAGTTTCCAACAAGAGGAAAACTGATTTTAGTATCTGCCATCACTCCTACTCCTGCAGGGGAAGGAAAAACTACTACTACCATTGGTCTTGGGCAAGCGTTTGCCAAACTCAATAAATCAGTTTGTCTGGCACTCAGGGAGCCTTCGCTGGGTCCTTGTCTGGGAATGAAAGGCGGAGCCACCGGTGGTGGATTGAGTCAGGTTTTACCTGGGGAAGAAATTAACCTGCACTTCACAGGTGACTTTCATGCAGTGACCTCTGCCCACAACCTTCTTTCCGCAATGCTGGATAACAAAATTTACCATGGGGGGCTGTTGGATATAGACCCTAGGCGTATCATATGGAAGCGCGTTATGGATATGAATGACCGTGCATTGCGAAATATTGTCATAGGTCTGGGAGGTGTTTTGCAAGGCGTTCCGCGCGAGAGTGGATTTGATATCACTGCAGCTTCTGAAATCATGGCCATCCTTTGTTTGTCTGAGAACTATGAAGATTTAAAATCTCGACTTGGAAAAATTCTGGTTGCGTTCACATACAACGAGGAACCGATCACCGCTAAAAGCCTCAATGCTTCAGGTGCCATGGCGGCATTGCTAAGGCATGCCCTGTTGCCTAACCTGGTTCAAACTACTGAGGGGGTGCCAGCTATAATTCATGGAGGACCTTTCGCAAACATAGCTCATGGCTGCAACTCGGTTCTGGCAACCAAAATGGCTTTGGCTTTATCTGACTGGGCAATCACTGAGGCGGGTTTTGGGTTCGATCTTGGAGCAGAAAAGTTTTTCGACATTAAATGCAAGTCGGCAGGGCTCGATACCGCGGCAGTGGTTTTGGTTGCAACTTGCAGGGCTCTGAAGTCACATGGAGGTATTGATAAGCCCGATCTTGAAAAAACTAATCCCGAAGCAGTTCAAAAGGGTTTGCCTAACCTGGAAAGGCATGTGGAAAATATTAAGCAATTCTGTGAACCTCCCATAGTTTGTCTCAACCGCTTTGAGGGGGATCATCCTGATGAAATTGAAGTGGTGCGAAATCATTGTGAAAACAATCTTAAAGTTCCTTTTGCGGTTAGTAACGTTTTTGCAGAAGGAGGAAAGGGTGGATTGGAGCTGGCAGAGAAAGTGATTGTTCAAGCTGAAAAAAAAGATAAATCCTTTTGCCCACTATATGATTGGAATGAAGATGTAAAAACAAAAATTTGGAAAGTTGCCAGCAAAATGTATGGTGCAGGCGATATTAAATATACTGCCAAAGCAGAAAGAGATCTTAACTCAATTGAAAAGCTTGGATATCAGAACCTTCCTGTATGCATCGCAAAAACTCCAGCTTCTTTGTCGGATAACCCGAAACTTAGAGGCCGACCTGAGCATTTTAACGTCACAGTCCGGGAAGTTCTGATTGCCGCCGGTGCAGGATTTCTCATTCCTTTGACAGGTGACATCCTTAGAATGCCGGGTTTGCCCAAAATGCCCCAGGCTGAAAAAATAGACTTAAAGGGAAATGATATAACAGACCTGAAATGAAAGGCCCGTGAAGGGATGGAAACGTTCAGACTGCTTTATATAGCTATAGGCCCAGGTATTGCCATTGCCGTTTTCATCTATTACTCAGATTCACTGGACCGGGAGCCGGGAAGGCTTGTGCTTAAAAGTTTTTTCCTTGGTGCTCTTGCGGTTCTCCCCACCTATTATTTTGAGGGTATTGCCGAAAAGCTGTTAGGCATGCAGGCCTTGCAGGGTGAACATTCACGATTATTCTGGCCAAAGACCATTGTTTACGCATTTTTTGGTGTGGCGCTGGCTGAAGAGTTATGCAAATTTCTGTTCTTGAAAGCATTCATTTTTGATGAACGTGAGTTTAACGAACCTTTCGATGGAATTGTGTATGGCGGTATGGTTGGGTGTGGATTCGCCACCGTAGAAAACGTTATGTATGTTCTTCCACATGGGCAGGAGGTGGGGATTTTAAGAATGCTTACTGCAGTGCCTGGGCATGCTTTCTTCGGGATCATACTGGGATATTTTATAGGTCGGGCGAAGTTCAGCCTTGATGGGGCCAGGCAACTGACTCGGGGACTTGCAATTGTTGTAACGCTCCATGGAATTTATAACACTGCTGCTTTTTCCAATACTCTCTGGTCCATTTACCTGATCTTCGCGATTATTTTTTTAGGAATTTATCTTGGGTTGAAGGCAAAGAGAGAACTGGAAAAACTTGCAACAGTTATTGAATTTTCTAAAAAACAATACTTCCTCGCTGAAGGTGCCGGAAAAAAGGCGCCTCTATATTTGAGGGATATTCGTAGCCAGCTGTCGGAGGGAAAACTGGTTCCTGAAGACAAGCTGATTGAAAAAAAAAGTGGAAAAATAAAATCGATCCAGGAAATATTTTCCACAAAAAACGTTTCCCAATATCGAGTTCTTCCAAGAACCCCATTTTGCGGGAGGCCGGTTAAGCTTTTCCTGATATTTTATCAATTAACTTTTGGGCTCTATTTGTATTTCTGGTTTTTGGGCAACTATCGGGATTTTACTAGCTATAAAAAAATAAAAATTAACCCAGAGTTATTGGCTCTTGGTTTGTTTGTTTTCTCGATCATTCCATACTTTTTTTATGGGGTTCTGAAAAATTTTTTTGGGGTGCATGAGTTCAGTCTGGTGGTTGAAAGTTTTTTCGTGTTTTCCATTGCGGCAATAGAATCCGCTTTTTTGTATTTCCAATTTCATCTGTTTTCAGGTTTTATGAAGGGAAAACTGAACAAACCTTTTTCAGCGCCCTTTATAACCCTGGGTTTTTTTATTCTAAGTGGATTGAAAAAACTCCTGTCGCCAGCTATATCTTTTTATATTTTATGGGAAATGGTTTTAATTTTTTTTCAAGGATGCTTACTAGCAATAGTTCAGAGAGATTTGAATCTTTACTGGGAACATGAAAATGAAAAAAGACATAATCCACACTGCGATTCAACTTCTCCCTTCCAAAGCTGGTTTCAGTGAAAATGTTCAAATCCGTTTCAATGTGTTTTTGTCAGTATGATGGAACAGTTGGTCCTGTCCCTTGATCTGCAGTTGAGTATCTTCTTCGTAGCTGAAGCTGTTTTCATCGTGAATGATGACTTTTAGATCGTATCGGACGGTTTTGAATTCTTTGTCAAGAAACAGGTTTGAGCAGATGCCGTAGGTCTCCGATCCAACCTCGGCGGATAATTGAAATTCACGTGCATTTTGTTCCACAGTTCCGCCAGCAATCACAGTCACCCCGCGAGGAACAATAAAACATCGAAGCACCTGTTTATCTGCCGGATCCCAAAGCCAATATCCCAGTTCTTCGTGGAAAGGATCTTCTGAACCAATCCGCCACGCGGTTGTTGAATACTTTAGGCCATACAGAGTTTGCGCGTGATTATTCACCGGACCAAATGGCTCGAAGATCAACCTTTCACGATACTTATTGTTTTCTTTTTCACGGGGGTTTTCATCGGGGGCTATATCATCCCCTTTGTCACCCTCCCAAACACCAGCTAATGGGGCTAGAGGTCCAAGGTTTTTGTTTAATTCTTCGCCCATGTTATTCTCCAAAATGCGATTGTTAGATTTATTCCTTGAAGATATGGAAATTTGGGATTGTCCTATTGATCTTCAACGATAATCACTCCGCGCATGATGGCGGGGTGAAGTTCACAGTAGTAGTCGTAGAAACCTTCTTTATCAAGCTTGATTTTGAAAGATTTTTTTACGTAGGCGGCATTAAATTTCCCATCAGGTTGAGGTGCCTTTCCGCTTGTTACAGTATGTAGTAATTCTTCAGTATTGACCCATTGTATTGTGCTGCCCTTTTTGACTTTCACGACTGAAGGAATAAAAGTAGATTTGATGATTTTCACTTCCACAGTTTCCGACCATCCATTAACTGAATCCAAAAGCAGGAATGAAAAAATGAAGATTAGTACAAAAAGATTTTTCATCATGGGTTTTCCTTTATTTTATCAGGTATGTTTGCGGCACATCTGAACCCAAGGTTGTGATGCTTTAGAGTTGGTGGATACCAGTACCGCGATGCGGATCTTAGAAAAAATGCATCATCCTCAAAAGATCCTCCGCGTAGTATGACAAATTGCCCAGTGGTAGGGCCTAGTGGGTTGTCTATCGGATCAGACAATGCACTCATTTCATAATAATCTTCTCGGTACCAGTCTCCCACCCACTCCCAGACATTACCGTTCATATCGTGAAGGCCCAGGGAGTTAGCTTTTTTTTGTCCTGTCGCATGCGTACGGTTTTGCGAATTTCCTTGATGCCATGCATGAGCGTCATCAATGTCCCAGCCCCATGCGAAGGAGGCTGTTGATCCAGCTCTGGCGGCATATTCCCACTCAGCTTCAGTTGGAAGACGTCCTTGAAAGGTTCGACAGTATGCATCGGCTTCAGGCCATGAAACGCTTTCCACTGGCAGGTCTGGTCCTTTGAAGTGGGACGGGTTGTAACCCATGACTTTCTCAAACTTCTTCTGGGTGACCTCGTAAATTCCCAGGTAGTATGCGTTCAGACAAACTCTATGCTCTGGTTCTTCAACCACGAATTCTTCGCTCCCCATTGTGAAGCATCCTGCCTCAATCTTTATCATGTCCTGCTCAGTTGATGCTTGTCCCGCGGTTGATGCGGCAAGAAAAAATAGAATAACGAACCTGGCCACGTTTTTTTTGAATCTGTGGTTTTGCGGTGAGGTGCATTTCATAATAATTTTTCCTTTGCACGTTGAACTAATGCTTCAACAATTTTCCCATGGTGAGATAGGCAAGAAGTTGTTAGAAATTCTGTGTCCGGGTATTTTAACTGAAGTACATCAGAGAGTGTATGTACTCTATTGACCCATACCCCACTGAACAAAAAAAATGGAAATAGAATTACACGATTAAAACCATGAGGAATGAATCTTTCCTGAAGGTCTTCCGGAAAATTTTTGCTGAAACCCGAAAAGAAAATCAAAGTTTTACCAAAACCCATTTTTTCTCCAAGCATTGAAAGCTCTTTTTCAACCTTGAGGTTGCACCTTGTGTTTTGGCTGCCATGACCAATTGTCATGAGCAATGTTTCAGAACGGGATATGGATTTAGTGGAAAGTTTTTCAGCTTCTTCAATTCTGCTCTTGCAGGCCTCCATAACTTCGGGTTGTGTTTCAAGAGGACTGGAATAAATAAGATTTACTTCTGGATATTCTCGAAGTATCTCACTGACAGAATTTGGGATGTCTGTCTCAGTGTGTTTCCCGTGAAATAGAATGCCTGGGAGAATAATAATATTCTTAACTTCATTACTAAGACAGGCGCTTAAGGCTTCGGCTACAGTGGGTTTGGCAAACTCCAAAAAACCACCTTGAGTGATTTCGAAAATCTTTGTATCACGTATTTTATGAAGTAGAGTTTGGAATTCCTGTGTCCCTTCCTGATTTCGGCTTCCATGCCCTATGAGGCATATAGCGTAAGAATCTTTATTTTTTTTAGAGGTATCCATATTGGATTGATTATCCGGTAGAATATATGGCTCCTTATTATAATAACCGGATAAGCCTGTAAAATAAAATTGAAAGGTTAGTTATGCCATCATCCTGGGCATTGCCAGAAAACGATCCATGGTCCACACCATTTGCAGAACTGTTGCTACATAAGCTTGAACTGCGATCAGGTGATTCGGTGCTTGATATTGCCTCTGGAGGAGGAATCCCCGCATTTTACTTGGCAGAACAGGTTGGTCCCGAAGGTAGTGTTTTGGCTATTGATATCCATCAGGCACAAGTTCTTCGCTCAAGGTCGATTCAAGGTCGACATTTACCCTGGTTGAAGTTTGAGGTGGGAGATATGCGTTTTTTGCCACCCACACTACCAGAATTTGACCGGATAACCGGCAACCTTTCCTTTATGTTTTTCCGTCCGAATCGGTTTGAGTCTCTCAGCAACATTGTCAGTTTTTTAAAGCCGGGTGGACAAATCGTTTTGACATTTCCTTCGCTGGGAACCTTTGACTCGCTTTGGATGCTTGTGGATGAGGAAATGAGCCGGAGAAATCTGGATAAAGAACGAAAAGCATTTAATGAATATCTGGAGGAGCGTCCCTCCGCAAATCATGCAAAACAGTGGCTGATGGAGCTGGGTTTGGAAAAGGTGGAGGTGACCGAATGGCCGCTTGAAATTTTTACGCGCCCAGGCCGAGATTTTCTGGAGCATCCTCTTTTGCGTGGTGGGTTTCTAGATGATGTATATGAATGTTTTGAGGATCAGAGTCTGGCCAATGAATTTATGGAATACATATCAAATAGCACTGACCGATTTACTCCTTTATTAGCGCTAAGGTGTGCGATGTCCGCTTTTTCCCCTGCCCAGATATAAACTGATTTTTTCATATTAGATGGTAGGATTACTTATGGAATTTGAAGCCAAAGCCGATCTTAAAAAGAAAATTATTGCTGAAATTGAGGTGCAGAAACATCTGATAAGAAGTTTTACTTCCACCTCTAAGCCAGTAGCACCGGACAATGCAATCGGACGCCTGACAAGAATGGAGGCAATAAGCAGTAAAGGTATTAGCGAAGCTTCGTTAAACTCTGCAAGAGCCAAGCTTGCTAAGCTTGAAAAAGCTTTGGGCAAAGTGGGTTTGCCAGAATTTGGTGTTTGCTTACGCTGTGATAATCTGATTCCACATGGACGTATCATGCTCATGCCTGAAACTGTATTGTGTGTTTCATGTGCGGAAAAAAACTAATCAATCATCATTAGGACAGTTGTGTTGATGCAACAGGCCCACAAAAACTTTGCAGAAAAACAGGGGGATTTCTCGGTGAGCAGGGCGAGGGAACTTGTGAAAGACCTTTTTCGTCCCAATCCGGCCATATACTGGTCAGATTTTTTTATAAGTGCTTTTCTAGGGTGGGGATCTTTTGTGTTGGCCCTTGGTGAATCAGTTTTATCTGTCCGGCAAATCTTTTTTGTGATCCTTGCTTGTTTTTCCTTGTACAGGGCGGCTTCATTTATTCATGAGATTGCTCACTTTAAAAAAGATTCTTTTAAAGTATTCCGTTGGGTTTGGAACGTGTTTTGCGGTTTCCCTCTTATGATTCCTGTTTTTCTTTATCAGTCTGTCCATTTTGATCATCATAAACAAAATCTGTATGGGACCGAAAAGGACGGGGAATACTTTCCCTTTGCTATAAAGGGGAGGAAATGGATAGTTATCCATATTCTTTTTTCTTTTATTGTCCCTGTTATTTTTTTTGCACGATTTTCAGTATTGAGCACACTGTCTCTTTTTAATAAAAAATTTAGATATTTTTTGATGAGTAAGATGTCTGCGTTGGTCATAGACCTGGATTACCAGAGGCCGGAATCTTCCTGGAAGAATAATGAGGATTGGAAAGTTCAGGAGCTTTTAGCGTGTTTATATACTTGGATATTTCTGGGCTCTGTTTTGGCGGAAATAATTCCTGCGATGGCGCTTATCCTGTGGTACTGTGTTGAGGCGTTGATTTTTTTGGTCAATTCACTTCGAACTCTGGGAGCTCACCGCTATCAAAACCCGAAGGGAGAAGAGATGAGCTACCCAAACCAAATGCTGGATTCAGTCAATATACCCGGAAATAGATGGGTGACTCCTTTATGGGCTCCAGTGGGTTTACGCTTTCACGCAACGCACCACTTGTTTCCTGATCTGCCCTATCACGCACTCGAAGAGGCGCATTACAGGTTGGTTCAGGATGAGAATGTGAGCAAACTATATGGTCAAACTGTTAGCTCAGGATTACTTTCAGCGTTGACCCAGTTATGGAAGCAAACTGCTAACTGAATAAATTGTGTTTTTTGTTTTAATTTTTATCAACTCATGATGAGAATCTTATGACAAAACCTTTTACTTTACTTAATGAAGTTGAAAATGAGGACGGTCAACCCCCTCATTTAAAGAAGAACAAAATAATTTCGTTATTAAAAAAGAAGTTTGATTTTGAAAATTCTCACCTGCGTTCTCCCAATAGTAAAGACAAGGGAATTTTGGCAAAGTGCTTTGGTTATTTCGCACCAGAACAAGCGAAGGAACTAGGTATTTATCCATACTTCAGGGCTATTGAGGAGATTGATGGTTGCCATGTTGTCATTGATGGAAAACCTGCGGTTTCTGTTTCGACAAATAATTATCTAGGACTCGCACAGGACCCTCGTATTGTTTCGGCAGCCAGAGACGCGTTAGAGAAATTTGGCATTGGTTGTACCGGAAGCCGTTTTCTGAATGGCACTTTTAACCTGCATAAAACTTTGGAAAAGGAAATCTCTTCTTTTTTGAACAGAGAAGACTCCATTGTCATGTCTACAGGGTTTCAGGCAAATCAAGGCACAATTGCTTGTCTTCTGGGTAGGAAGGATGTGGCGTTTTCTGACAGGGAAAATCATGCCAGTATTTATGAAGGGTGTGGCGTTGCGCCAGGCAAAACCGTTCGTTATCAGCATAATGATATGGATCATCTGGAATACTATTTAAAAAAGTATTCAGATGTTGAAGGTAAGATAATTATCACCGACACTATTTTCAGCATGAGTGGAGATATTGCCAACCTTCCAGCTATAGTGAAGCTTGCGAAAGATTATGGTGCCAGCGTTATGGTTGATGAGGCTCATGGTTTGGGGGTCATGGGTGAAAGAGGAAAAGGAGTTACTAATTATTACAATCTGGAAGATGAAATAGATATTTATATGGGTACATTTTCCAAAAGCCTGGGTTCTATAGGTGGATTTATTTCTGCTAAGTCCAAGATAACCGAGTTTATCCGCCATAAGGCATCGGCTTTTATCTTTACTGCAGCACTACCTCCTGCGTCGGTAGCAGGGGTCACTGCCGGATTGGATGTAATGATTAATGAACCTGAGCGGATAGATAAATTAAGGAAAAATACGGCCTATATAAAAAGAGGTTTTTTTGATATGGGTTTCCAGGTTAATAATAATTCTATTCCTATCGTTCCCATAAAAATTGGAGAAGAAGCCCTAACTCTTTATTTGAACCGTCTCCTTTTTGACGAAGGTGTTTTTGCAGGTGTCGCTGTATCACCCGTTGTTCCGCCTCTTAATGCAATGATTCGAACAAGCTATACTTCTAGCCATGATCGGAAAGACCTTGATAAGGTTCTCGGTTCTTTCAAAAAACTGGGAGCTAAACTAGGTATTATTCCCAAATAAAAATGGGTTTTAAACTTGTTAAAGTTGAAACCAGCCAGAATCTGGATCAATTTGTTCGCCTTCCATGGAAAATATATAAAGACTATCCTTGTTGGGTTCCTCCTCTTATTCAAGAGCGTAAAAGATTTTTAAACCCTGATATCAATCCTTTTTTCAAAAATGCTGAAGTCGAGTTATATCTGGCTTTGAATGGTGATCAATCTCCTGTTGGAAGAATTGCTCTTGTTAATGACAGGAGTTATCAGGACTTTTATCCAGAACCTGCAGGTATATTTGGCATGTATGAGTCGTTGGATAACCCGGAGATTTTCCGTTTTTTATTGGACAAGGCTTATCAATGGTGTAAGGAAAAAGGGTATAGCCGACTTATCGGGCCATTGAATATGTCTACCAATCATGAATGTGGTCTGCTGATAGAAGGTTTTGATTCTCCTTGCATGGTAGGAATTCCCTATAATCCAGAGTATTACAGAAAACATTTCGAAGAATGGGGTCTGCAAAAAGCCAAAGACCTTGTGGCTTGTATAGTGGAACTGACTTGTATTCCAGATTACCTTGTACGAGCCGCAAAAAAAATTAAGAGAAGAGATCATTTCAGTATCAGGCCACTAAATATGAAGAGGTTTGATGAGGAGATTCCTGTTCTTTGGGACATATATAATTCAGCATGGAATATGAATTGGGGGTTTGTTCCTTTGCCCAAACATGAATTCGAATTTGCTATTAAAGAAGTGAAACCCATCATTGAGTCTGAGCTATGTTTGATCGCTGAAGTGAAAGGAGATCCCGCAGGTTTTTCCATGACTGTTCCAGATATTAACCAAGTACTTATCGAATTAGATGGCAGCCTTTTTCCTTTTGGTTGGGCTCAGTATTTGTGGAAGAAAAATAAAATTAATGCTTACAGAGTACCTATTCTGGGAGTAAAGAAAAAATATCGCAGGCTGGGCATTGATGCCTTGTTTTATCACGAAATATACAAACTATTATTGGCCAAAGAAGTAAAATCGTGTGAGATGTCCTGGCTGTTGGAAGATAACAAAGCCATTCTCGAACCCATATTCAGGATAGGTGGCTCAATTTATAAAAGGCATCGTATTTATGAGCGTCTCATCAAACCTTGAGAAATCCACAGCCCTTGTTACAGGTGCAAATGGTTTTATTGGCAGCCATCTTGTGGGCCACCTTTTGGATTCCGGTTGTACGGTTCATGGACTGGTGAGGAAATCCTCTGATCTAAAATGGCTGGACACTTCCAGAGTCCACCTTCATCAAGTGGATCTGGCTAGGCCGGACTTCATAATCCCCGCTTTAGAAGAGTTTGATTATATTTTTCATTGTGCAGGACTGACTAAGGCAAAATCCCGTTCAGAATACTTTCTAGTTAATGCGAGTGCCTGCTCCAATCTGTATGAACAGTGCAAAAAAAGAGGAGGGCAGATTAAAAGTATTGTGCACCTCAGCAGTCTGGCGGCAACTGGGCCCAGCTCTCATGGAAGCCTGGTTGATGAAGTTGCTCCTTGCAGGCCTGTGACATTTTACGGGCAATCTAAACTGGCTGGGGAAGAAGTTGCTATGCAGTATTCGCAGTCGCTTCCTGTTACTATAATTCGTCCTCCTGTCGTGTATGGGCCTCGGGAGGAAAATTTTTTTACTTTTATCAAGTTGATCCAGAAGGGGTGGAAGCTGCAAATTGGCAGATCGAGTAAGGAACTTTCGCTGATTTATGTTTCTGATCTGGTTCGGGCAATGCTGATTGCAACTGAGCCTGCCGTGCAGAAGGGCCGCAGTTATTTTGTAACAGATGGAAATGTCTATAAATGGGAGCAGGTTGCCAAAGAGTGTGCGCGTATTTTGAATGTTAAGGTGAAAACTTTGAATGTTCCAGAACCATTACTTATTCCGGTGGCCTTGTTTTTTGAAGCATGCGCAAGCTTCAGTTCTAAACCTGCTTTGTTTGACCGGCAGAGAATGATAGATATTCGACAGAGTTCATGGTCTGCGTCTTCAGAAAAATTTTTCAAGACATTCAACTTTGAATCACAATATGACCTGAATCAAGGACTGGCAGAGTCGATTAGCTGGTATCAAAAGGAAAGGTGGCTATAGGACATGAATGAGGCATCAGGGAGAGCCCCTATAGATTTGGTTGAGCCGGTAAATCGTTATATTCAGGACCCTATCGCTAATCAGATTGTATGTTTTTTGAAAAATACCCCGGTGACACCAAACCAGGTGACCTATTTTTCTGTTCTGGTTGGATTTGCATCCGGTTATGCTTTCAGTTTTGCCAGCACAGTATCGCTGATTTTAGGAGGAGTTTTGCTGGAAATTACTTTGTTGCTGGACTGTGTGGATGGGCAATTGGCTCGAGCCAAGAATATGGCTAGTGATTGGGGAAGGCTGATTGATGGAATAGCAGGTTACTTTGCCTACCTTGCTGTGGTGTATGGGCTTATTAGGGGATATCCTCAACATACGTTTGTCTTGGAGGTCATTGCGGGCATGATTATATTGCGGGCTATTTCTTACGACTATTGCAAACAGAGTCTCGTTCCCCTGTTAATACATGGCTATGATGGAGTGGAACGAGAAATTCAAAGTACTCGACAAAAAATTAAGAAGAAAATGTCATGGGTACTGGTGATATATTTTTATTATATGCAGGTTCAACAATTTTTTTTTCGGGGGCAATGGAATTTTTTGAGCCAAATGGAAGCGGATGATCGGGTTCCTCAAGCGGACTTGACCTTTGAACAACGCAAGAACTGCTTTGAGAAAATAAAAATTTTGCTGCTGCTATGGCGGTGGAATGGCCTCGACCTCCCGCTTTTTTTACTTGCCCTGTTTGCCGCTCTTGGAATTCTTACAACCTGCTTGATCCCTTTCGCCTGTATTATGGTTGTTCAATACTTAATAACTTTAATTACTCACCATTATTTTTTTAGAATAGTTTTAAGATATTGTTTTCCTTAAGCAGCATATTTTCCTTCAGAAGTTTTGTTTTGCCCCCAATAGCAATATTTGAAATCAAACTCTAATTTATGATTTGGTAAATTTTTTGATCTTTGGATTTCCACGTAACCAATAACTTTCGGAGTTCAGATGGTTAAATGGTTATCCCGGTTAAAGTCAGGAGTTTCTTCTTGACCTAGACTGAATTCTGGATAGTATGTACCCCTGAAGTTGTTTTAATTGAGAACTTCTATAAGAGATTGACACAAATTATCATAATCAACTCATTTGCATAGAAATTAAAAACTTCGCAGATCGAAATATGAAATTTTTTACTGTACCTACTGAAACACCACTTTTAGGAACTAACTCTAAAAAAAGTTTTGTCTCCTTTTTGACAAGGGCGATGATGATTTTGGCCCTGTTTTTTTTATATTCCTGTATCAAAAACGTCCCGGTTTCTACAGATAGTGCTTCTTCTAAAAAATCTGCCGAGAAAATGGAAAAGAAGACAAGCGATATAGAAAAAGAACAATCTGAATCTTCTCCCGATTCTCTCGAAAAAAAGAATGTGCATGATGATAAAGATTCTGAAAAAGATATTGCGCTACAGGCGGCAGCTGACCATGAAGCCCTATTTGCTGAAAGCAAGTTTCCTTCTGCAGCTACCTGCGGTACATGTCACCCAAAACAATATGAAGAGTGGTCGGTTTCTTCGCATGCCTATGCACAGCTTAGTCCGGTTTATCTTTCCCTTAGTAGTGAAATAAATGAACTTACCAGTGGGTCGAATGGAGATTTTTGTTTGAGATGTCACAGCCCCATTGGTGCAAACCTTGGTGAATCACCTTTTATCTCTAACTTGGATCGTCATCCTACATCTCGTGAGGGCATAACCTGTGTGGTCTGCCATCGTTTGAATAAAAACTATAATAAGAGGAGTGGAAGATTAGCTTTGGTCCAGGGAAGCCTGTTGGAGCCGGTATACGGTCCGACAGGAAATGAGGAAATGACCCGCGTTTTGGACAATACTGATGAATATCGTATCGTAACCGAAGAGGGTAAGCCAGGAAGAAAAGTTCATAGAGAAATCAAACAGTTTTCTTCCATTTCCACTCCTGTGTTTTGTGGAACCTGTCATGATGTGACTCTGTTTAATGGATTTCGGCTTGAAGAAGCGTTCAGTGAATACCGCACTTCACCAGCTGCAAGGAACGGGACCACCTGCCAGGATTGCCATATGGGAAAGGAGCAGGGGGTGAGTTCGGGTTATGAAGAGGGTCCTGCCGCAATTGTTGGAGGAAAGGCAACTAAAAAGAGAAAAATCACAAATCACTTTTTTGCAGGTCCAGACTATTCTGTAATACATCCTGGGATTTTCCCCCATAACTCAGAAGCACAAGAGATGGCGAGTATGGAAGAATGGCTTCAGTTTGACCATGAAGCTGGTTGGGGCACTGATGAGTTTGAGGATAAAGTAACCGAGGATATGAAGTTTCCTGTTCGCTGGGACTCAGTGGATGATCGTTACGATGCCCGTGAGATTTTAAACAAACAGTTTGAACGTCTGGAATATGCCAGAGAAAAGCGGTTGGAAGTATTACGTAACGGCTATCATTTGGGTGAGATTAGGACTTTGGAAAGTGATGAAGAAGGCATTAGTTTTAAAGTCAAAGTCAGCAACCTGACAGATGGTCATAATGTTCCGACCGGTTTTACTGGAGAGCGCCTTGTCTGGCTTCACGTTGTCGTGACTGATCGTGATGGTAAGATGGTATTTGAATCAGGCGATTTAGACCCCAACGGTGATGTGCGTGACCGAGAATCTTCTTATGTTCATAATGGAGAAGTTCCCTTGGATCGCCAGTTATTTGACTTGCGATCCCGGTTTGTTGTCTCAAATCTGCGTGGCGGAGAGAGAGAACGAATTATTCCTATTCCCTATCCTTTGATCACTATTCCATTTGTACGGCCTTCGATTCAGTCGTTGATTTTAACAGGTGAGCCTCCTACGGAGCGTAACCACAGAAGAGGTATTGAACCTTTGGGATATCGCTGGGCAAAGTATTACATTGATGGCGATGATCTGACCGGAAAGGGACCTTACAAAGCTAAAATTGAATTGAAAGCTGGTATGGCACCGGCTAATCTTGTGGGCGATATTCAGGGCCGGGGCTTTGATTACGCCATGAGTGCTCGTGAGGTGGTGGATGGTGTTGCCGCTGGATATGAAATTTTGTGGGAAAAAGAAGTAACCTTTAAAACCAGTAACTGATTTTGAGAAAACCTGTTTTCATTGCTTTGGAGGAGGGCAAGAGGAGAATGGTAAGACAGTTTGGTATGGCTGCAGGTTTATCTCGCAAGCTTTTGTTTTTAATTGTGCTGGTTGGATCAGTCTTATGTTTATACAATCAGGCTTTCGCAGATTTTTTCCCCTTAGGTGATACCTCAGAAGTAAGCGCATTTTCAGAAGAGCGTATTCAGCTCCGTTCCCCCTCTGACACAGGCACGCGACCCCCTTTGCTTTATGAGGGAGGGGATCTATTTCTAGGTGTTGGTGATCTTTACGAAGGTTTTGAGACTCCTTGGGGTGCAGTATGGCAACCGCAATTATGGGTTTTTGGTACCGTTCGTTCTTCCTTGTTCACGTTCGAAAACGGAGTAGAGAGTCCATCTGCGGAGTGGGCTAATCGGTTTGACTTGTATGCGAATGTGCAGTTGACCGGTACAGAGAAACTGATTGTTGGTATCCGACCGTTTGATAGGAACCGGCTCGACCGTTTTACAAGAGCGACAATCAATGATAATCGGGGTGATGGGCGAACTGAATTCAGTGCAGATGTAAGAACCCTCTTTTTTGAAGGTGACTTCGGAAGTTTGTTCCCAAAGCTGGATCCTGGCGGTACAACCTGGCTGGATTATGGGTTCTCTGTGGGGCGTCAGCTACTACAATTCCAGGAAGGCATTCTGCTAAATGATGAAATTGACGCTTTAGGCCTTGTGCGAAATAATATTCGCCTTCCCGGCGTGTCAAACCTGAGAACTTCATTTGTCTGGGGTTGGAATGAAGTAGGAAGAAGCAATGCGGTGCGAGATGATTCCACCCAACTTTTCGGGCTGTTCAATTCTCTGGACACCTATATATCATCCTATAATATAGACTTGGTTTATGTCGTTGATGGTGTGGGAGATACCGATGGCTTTAATTTCGGGCTCTCAGCAATACAACGGATAGGCCATTTCAATACAGCTTTCAGGATAAACAGTTCTGTTTCTGATGGTGAAGATAGTCCTGCAGCGGGAGAGGGGACCCTGTTTTCAGCAGAAGTGTCTTGGACGGTAGAGAAATCGGATGATATTGTATATATTAATCCGTTTATCGCAGCTGGGAACTATACTCAGGCGGGTCGTGAGCCGGTTGTCGGGGGGCCTTTGGGTGCTTTAGGTATCTTGTTTGCTTCTCCCAGCCTTGGTAATTTCGGATCAGAACTGAATAGCTTTTCGGATGATGTTGCTGGTGTTGCTATGGGGTACCAGGCTTTTTGGAACCATCATCGAACAAGTCTGACTTTGGAATTAGCAGGAAGAAAAGACACAAGTGGAGAAAGATTTGATGATGTTGCTTTTGGTTTTGAGTTTCGTCAAAGGTTAGCCCATCGAATTCAACTTCAGATAGATAGTCATTACACTGTTCAGGAAAAGCGAGATGATGGCTATGGTCTTAGAACAGAAATTTTGTATCAATTTTAAATTTGTGCAAGCCCAATCGTCATGGTGGGCTTTAAAATGTTTGCGGAAGACTAGGTTCCATAAAAAAGTGAGGGTGTTATGAAGCGCGATGAGGAATATTACGGATTCAAACATTTTTTTGTGTTGGCATTTGTTTTGACTGGAGCATGGTTGATTTTTCCTGTTACGTCAATGGCCCAACCTTTTTTCAAAGGTGCCAAACTTTGTGAGGAATGCCACGAGGCAGAGACCGATATTTGGAAAAAAACGAAACACTATACGTCTTTCCGAACTGTGCATCGAGAGCCTAAAGATGATAGTAAACCATCGCCTAAGAAAATTTTGAAAGCTGTTGGTGGTCAAAAACGTATGAAAAGGAATGAGACCTGTTACCTGTGTCATTATACCCTTGAGCAGAAAGATGCTGGTTCTAAACCGGTAGCAAAATCCGGAACATCTTGTGAAAGTTGTCACGGTGCTTCTTCCGATTGGTTATCGATTCATGATAATTATGGTGGGAAGGATGTTAAACGGGACCAGGAATCTGCGGAACACAAAGCGAAACGGTTTGCTGAATCCCGTTCAGCAGGTATGATATGGCCATCCATGCTGTTTGAAGTAGCAGAAAACTGTATGAGTTGTCATGGTTTGGCACATCCAGACCTCAAAGCCGATGATTTAGCTAAAATGTTGGGAGCTGGGCACCCGATTAACCCTGAGTTTGAGCTGGTTAAGTATTCCCAGGGGTCAGTGCGTCACCGGCATTATCCCCCTGATATCAAGACCAATGCTGAAATGACTTCACAGGAACTGGCTGAGCTTTATGTGATTGGTCAAGCTGCGGCACTGGTTTCTGCTACTGAAGCCATTTCCAAATCTAGTGAGCCAAAATATAAGGAGGCACAAACAAAGAGAGTTGAAATTGCAAAGTCTGCACTTGGTGGAATTTCTGAAGCAGCTGGCTTGTTGGCGGCACCTACAAAAGCTAATGCTTTGGATTTTACCAAATCCATTGCCGGTAAAGATTTGACGGGTATTGTTGGAAGCAAACTCCCGGCTAAGTCGGATTATAAATAGACAAGGGCTTTGCAACTCGAACTTTAATTGCTCTGATGGTCTTCTGTAATTTCAAGGGTCACTGTTCCTGGGCAGATGGCAGGTTTGCTCTCTTCCAGTTGTGTTGTTTGGAGGTGGTAAGTGGCTATAACGACTCAAGTGCGTCCGCAAAGATGGGATCAGCCTTTCGGTCTGTTCATGACAGATTCGGATATAGATCGGCTGCTAACGGTTCCAGAAATTGCTGCGATTGACTCGAATAAATTTCCTTCTCATACTCCTTTAAAGGGAATTCTAAAAAATGATGCGCGAATAGTTAAATTCTCAGCGGGAGACATTATCATCCGTGAAGGGGATTATGGGAATTCTGCCTTTTTGGTATTAGATGGTTCGTTAAAAGTTGTCTTGTTCCCGGGGCTTCCAAGCGAAATGCTTGGGCGTCAGACCATTAGAAAGAAAACTTTATGGCAGGCTTTCAAACAAATTTGGAATCAATTTAACATTCCCGAAGTCCGTGATGTTAAGCGTTATGGAATGCAGGCAATGGTTCGGGATGCAGAAGATTTAGGGACCTCACATGTATTCCTTCAAGATGTTCCCGCTATTTTAGATAAGAATAAAACTGCTTCCCTGGGAAAAGGAGAGCTATTCGGGGAGCTTGCTGCATTGGGAAGAACCCCCCGAACCTCTACAATCTTTGCGGAATCCGATGCTGAACTTTTGGAAATACGTTGGCAGGGCCTGCGAGAGATAAGAAAATACGACCAAGGATGGCGTCGACTCATTGACCAGCGTTATCGTGAAAATGCTCTAAATGCCCACCTCAGAGCCACATCCATTTTTTCCCACCTTGACGACAGAGATCTTCAGGAAATAGCAGATGCTACGCTCTTCGAAACTTACGGAAAGTTTGATTGGCACCTTACCTACAACAAACTTCAGGATTATGACAAAACTCAGGGAGTTAAGGACGAGCCTATTATAACCAATCAGGGTGATTATCCCGATGGTGTTTTAATGATTCGCTCTGGATTTGCCAGGGTTTCGATAGATCAGGGTCACGGAAATCAAACCTTGACCTATCTGGGAACTGGAGATTTCTATGGGGCAGACGAGCTTTTCCGATCCTGGCAAGGGGAGCCTAATGTTTGTATGAGAGTGACCATATCTGCTGTTGGTTATGCAGAAGCACTTCGAGTGCCTAGCAGAATCGTTGAGAAACACTTGTTTTCTTACTGGACGTCTGAAAGAGAAGGGTTCAGACAAACCACTTCAAACTCTTCTGTAGAGTCACGACGGTTGCAGGATTTTATTGATCGGACATTGACCGATGGGGCATTGTTGGAATGGGCAGTTGAGGAACGTTTTATTAATGGTACCCAGGCAATGCTGATTAATCTTGATCGCTGTGTGCGTTGCGATGATTGCGTTCAAGCCTGTTCTGCATCCCATGGCGGTAACCCCAGATTTGTCAGACATGGAAAGGTCTTTAAAAACTGGATGGTGGCCAATGCCTGTATGCATTGTGCTGACCCAGTATGTATGATTGGTTGCCCGACAGGTGCTATTCACAGATCAATGTCTGGAGGAATGGTAATTATAAATGATGATACTTGCATTGGTTGCGAAACTTGTGCGAACTCCTGCCCTTATTCAAATATCAGGATGGTATCTATTAACGATGAGGCCGGTAGGAAAATTACAGATCCTCAAAATGAGAAACCAATTTTGAAAGCGACAAAATGTGACTTATGTGCTGACCAGATTAGTGGGCCGGCCTGTGTTTTTGCTTGCCCTCATGATGCAATGAAAAGGGTAGATTTTAGAAAGATAGACTTTGATGAAAATACAGAAGGGTTTTAGTCGAGTCCGAATTTGGGTATATGTGGGTTTTGCAACCCTCTTATTTATAGTGACATGGATATGGACCGGCCAGATTGATAGCGGGCTCGGTATTCAGGGTTTTGCAAGTGGCTGGGTGTTATTGGGGATAATAGCTTTTCTTTCTCTTTTTAGTGCAAGAAAGCGACTGTCTTTTTTGCCCCTGGCTTCATCTTCCAGATGGTTTGTGCTCCATGTTGTTTGCGGATTCTTGGCCCTATTTCTGTTCTGGTTACATACTGGAGTTATTTGGCCGAGAGGGCTTTATGAACAGATGTTGACAGCTTTGTTCTATGTTACTTCAATTTCAGGAATGATGGGGCTTGTCATGGAAAAAGTTTATCCCACACAACTCACTCGAAGTGGTGTGGAGATTATTTATGAGCGTATTCCAGCTGAGATTGCTGAAATAAGGGAAGAGGTCGAGTCTCTGATCTTAAAGTGCACTGAAGAGACAGGAAGCAGTACCCTGGCACAACATTACATTGAAACTTTGAGGCAATATTTTCAAAGACCAAGGTTTTTTATAAATAATATTTTTGATGGTCAGCTGGCCCAGCATTGGGTGCGTCAACAACGCATGGTTGTAGAACGTTTTTTGGATGAGAAGGAACGTAATTACATGGACAAAGTTTTTGCACTCGCGGACAAAAAACGAAAAATTGATTTTCATTATACGCTTCAAACATTGCTTAAAACCTGGCTTCTGGCACATATTCCTCTGGCAGCAGCTGTGGTTGCGATGGTTATCTGGCATATAATTCTCATTTTGGTGTTCGTCGTCTGATGGAAGAAAATAAATTTAGTCATGAGCAAAGTTGTTATGAAAGACCCAATCTGCCATACCGCTGTGGTAGAGCTTCCTTGTGGCAGACTCCCTGTAACTACGGCCCTGAAATGGATGGGACCTGCGGTGGAACCCGGGAATGTAAACCGTTTCTAAAAAATGACCGGTGGGAATGTAGGAGAGAAAAAAAATATGGGGGTCCCTGTGAAGATGGTCCCAGTCCTTATGGAGAGTGTTCCATTCAAAGGCCAGCTTGTGCTCCTCGAAGCTCCTTTCGAGTTATTTGTCGCAGGTTGGTTGTCTTGTTGTTGGGTATTGTTATGGCCCTGATAGGTTCCTCGCTGGCGTTAGATCCCACAGTTGGCGGTGTGATCAGTATTTCCGATGCGGGTCCGTTATCAAAACCTCATGCAAAGTTTACCGAAAAAGAAGGTTGTTCAACCTGTCACCTGCCTCATGGAAAGGGGCCTGTAGAATGGATCAATGCAGTATTTAGTAAGTCGGACATTTCTATGCAATGTGTGAACTGCCATAGTTTTGGAGGGCCAAGCTTTAGGGCGCATAATGCAAATATGTCTCCTGATAGAAAAGTTAAGGAAACGCAATGCGTGATGTGTCACCGGGAACATGGTGGCCCCAAAATGGTAACGAAATCCCTACAACCTGAACAGTGTAATTCTTGCCATAAAAACAAGTTTGAAAGCTTAGAACATGGGCATCCTGAATTTTCTGAAAAATTTCCGTACTTCAACAGGAACTCTATTAAATTTGACCATAGTTCTCATTTGAACAAACATTTTGAGAACCCTAAGTTTTCGGATAAATCCCCTGATTCCTGTGCAGGATGTCACACGGTAACGTTGTCGGATAGGGAGGTAAGGTCAAATAGTTATGAAGTGATTTGTGCAAAATGCCACGATAGTCAAATTAAGAAAAAAGAACTCATTCTCCTAAGATACCCTGAGCTTATGGAAGACCGAATAGACCGCGAATCTTTAGTTCAATCATGCAATTTTCCTGAAAGCTGGAAGAAACCGGACGAAGACTTTCTTAGTATTTCTACAGAGCAACCGGCTTTAGTGAGTGCTTTTCTATTGAATATTTCTGAGGATGATCCGGAGGCTTACGATAAACCCATTCAGGACCTTGTTCTTACCATGGCTGAAGAAGGAAGTGCTCCTTTCGTGGAATTGCTTGACGATAAGACTCAACCCTCAACGTCTAAAAATCTGTTGATGGGTTTGAATCCGGAAATTCTCAAACGTGCAGCTTGTTCTTGGGGACTAAACAGGGAGTACGAGCCTCCGGCTGAAGCAGAGTTTGGTGGTTGGTACGCTGATATGTTGGAAATCCGTTACAAGCCTTTAGGACATGGAGATTCCGTTGCTAAAAATTGGTTAGAGTTTGCTATGGGTGTGTCAACTGTACAAGACGAAGGGGTATCTAGTGCGATAGCCATGAGGGAACAGATCCTTTCTGTTAAAGATGGGGTTGGGGGTTGTATTAAATGTCATGCGATTTCAAAGATTAAAGATTCAAAAGGTAGTTCTAATCTCTCTATCGCATGGAATTATGAAAAAAAAGATGGTAGCCCATATGTTCGCTACAAGCACGAACACCATATAGAGATTTTAGGAACCAAAGACTCGTGTGTGAATTGTCATATTATTAATAAGGAAGCAGATTATATGGCTTCTTATAAGAATCATGATCCTGTTAACTGGGTTAGTAATTTTGAGTCTATAAAGAAGAAGATTTGTACTTCGTGTCATTCAGAAGCTCAAATTAATATTGAGTGCCAGAGATGCCATTCATACCACTTTAAACCTGGTTTTAAAAAAGATATGCTGACCGTGAAGGCCGAACAGGCTTCATCAACATGATAATATATGTCAGAAGATTACCTTTTTAAGGAGGGGTTTTGCTGAACATCATTTTCAGTTTTGTGGCTTTGGTTTTTTTATTAGGTCTCGTTGCCTATGTTCTGGTGCTTGTCGCCAACAACTCGCGGATTCTTGCTCTCACTCAGCAAAGAGTTGACCTCGAAGCAGAGGAGTTGAAGGCAAAAATAAAAAATATAATGGAGAGAAGAGAGCTTGAGGCGAAACAGGTCAGGCTGGCCTGGAGTGGTTTTAGGAAATTTAAAATTATTTCCAAAGTCAAAGAAACAGATGATATCTCTTCATTTTATCTGGCTCCACACGATGGCAAGGAATTACCAGGGTTTAACCCGGGACAGTTTCTGACTTTTCAGATCCACTTGCCAAATCATCCTCAACCGGTCATCCGTTGTTATTCTCTGTCGGACAGCCCTTTCTACCCTGATCGTTATAGGGTTACAATCAAAAGAATTTTAGCTTCGAAAGATCGCTCTGATCTGCCTGCCGGTTTGGTTTCAAACTATTTCCACGACTCCCTGAACGAAGATGATATCGTTGATGTTAAAGCACCCAGTGGTCACTTTTTCCTGCAGATGACCAAGAAAACTCCAGTAGTTTTGATTGCGGGAGGAGTAGGAATCACCCCTTTACTTAGTATGCTCAATACTATTACTGAGATGGGGTCTCAGCGAGAAGTCTGGTTCTTCTTCGGAGTGAGAAATAAGAAAGAACATGTGATGAAGGAACACCTTGAAATGATTGAACGGGAATTTGAAAATGTTCACTTGAATATATTTTACAGCGCTCCTGAGGAAACGGATGTACTGAATGAAGATTATCATTCCAAAGGCAGGATCACTATTGAAAAGATAAAAGGCATCCTTCCATCCAGTAACTTTGATTTTTATATTTGTGCACCTCCTCCTATGGTCAAAACTTTGAAAAAGGATTTGGTTGATTGGGGAGTGCCCAAAAAGAATATTAACTTCGAAGCATTTGGGCCAGACACGGTTAAAGGCTGTAAGCCCGATACTGGTAAGGAAGGCGATGTTAAACTTAATGTTAAATTTGAGCGTTCTGGCAAAACCCTGGTTTGGGATTCGAATACTGCATCGTTGCTGGAATTTGCGGAGGCAAACGGAATCTCTATCGACTCGGGTTGTCGTGCTGGCAATTGTGGAACCTGCCTGACTGCTATCAAAAGTGGTTCGGTAGAACTGGTGGGAGAACCAGGGGATGAACCTGAAGCGGGTTCCTGCCTTACATGCATTAGTATCCCCAAGGGTGATCTAAGCTTGGATGCCTGAGTGTAGGCTAGAAAATGAAGGGTTTATAGAGTGATATTTTGGCAGCCTTTTTATTTTACGGCCTTTCTCCTGAATGTGCCTTTTATTATACGGAAGACTCCCCCCTCTTGAGCCAGTCCTATACGGTTTCCACAGTTTTCACAAGACAATGTGGGGAGCTCTGACTTGTTTGAAATAGATTTTAATCGTGTAAGGGAATTAGGTTCAATGACTCGGCTCAGGTAGAGTCTTACCAATTGTCCCGAGCCTTTCTTTTGGTATCGAAGTAGAAAAGCCCCGCACTGACTGCATAATATATCGATGGTCTGACTTGCCATTCACCCAATTTAAACAGAGCTATTGTGCTTTGCAGATAAGGCAACTAACAACATGCCCCATTATCTTTTGCGGAGATCCCTTCCTGAGCTTGAGATGTGCTACAGTCAAAAGGTCCATAATGGGTTGAAAAATCTCCGCGGATATCAAAATGCTCACTAAAACGGGTATCGCTTAACATTTTGCTTGTGTTGCCACAAACCGGAACAGGAATCCCTGTCTGAAAATAATGATGATCGTCAAGAGTGAACCCATGCGGAAATTCTGGAATACTACCTTTGTAGTAGGCGACATGGCCAAAGTTTTCGCAGATGTCTTCGAATTCACATTTAAAACTACGTACGGTCATAGAATAAAAGTCAATCATGCCAGCCTTGCGCTGGATATCTTCGTTATTAAGTGTCAATTGATTTTTGGTAATAACTCGATAATCAAGAACACCTGTCTTTCTTAAAATTCGTCTGAAGTCTTCTATGTACAGAGCACCTCCAAGGCATTCTCCTAATAGAATAGGGTCTGTGGTTAGTGGTTCCGGTACTCTTCGACCAGAAAAAACGTCTGAGAGGAACAATTCACCTCCCGGCTTTAAGACCCGAAAAATTTCACGAAAAACACTTTCCTTGTCAGGTGACAGATTGATCACGCAGTTTGAGATAATGACATCTACAGAATTATCTTCAAGACTTGCGGAAGTGAGATCTTCAATCCAGCCTTTTCGGAAATCTACGTTGGGTTTTTCCAGATTGAATTTTTTAGTATGAAAGTCGATATGCTTTCTGGCTACTGC
This sequence comes from uncultured Nitrospina sp., assembly GCA_964344595.1. Taxonomy (GTDB): domain Bacteria; phylum Nitrospinota; class Nitrospinia; order Nitrospinales; family VA-1; genus LS-NOB. Next base: position 105,043 of record CAYFNV010000003.1, read on the forward strand.
GAGTTGTTCATCAGTCATATCAATGCCGATGACCAAGCCATCTGGACCAACCAACTGTGCCAGAAGGTAGCAGTCTCGACCTGAACCACAACCCAGGTCAACCACAGTCTTCCCATAAATGCTTGAAGGAAATGAGGAGGCACATCCATAAAACCGGGACTGTACTTCTTCATGTATATTTTTCAAGTACGGGCGCAGGTATGCAGGCATTGTATCTGCCGCGCAACATGCACTGGTCTGTAAGTCATTTTTGGTTTTAAGCACTTTTCCATAATAGTTCTGAACGTCTTGAAGAATTTTTGAACGGGTATTCACTATTTATCTCCTGAAAATATCAAAGCGAAGAGAATGGTCTTCGCCGCAGCCTTAAAACCCTGCAATTTAAAATCTAACAATAATCTAACCGTACTGAACCTATTCTATATAAAAACTTATATATATTGAAACTTTTGTCGGTTTTTACGGTCGGCCCTTACAGAAAACCTGATATTTCCGGAAAAACAGAGGCTAATATAACCATTTGATATATAGAGTTTTATGTTTGGGCTGGTGGGGTGTAGGTGTCGCAACCTTTTGTTCAATGGTAGTGGCAGTGTACGGAGTGTATCGAGGTTGATCAGGGTTTTTTGCCTGTAGCAGGTATCAATACTTTTGAATCAGCACGACAAGATGAAAAGTCTGGCCTTTGATTTTGAATGGGACGTGAAATTTAGGAACTCCATTCAACGCAATGTCTTGCGAATGATCTTCTCCCATCTTGGATTCTGGAAGGCCTAAATCCCATACCAGATTGATTTCTTCCCGTATTTCGTTAGAGTCATAGATTAATTCTGCTATGTCTTTTGAAAATGAAGAAATTCTTGGTTTTACGATACCGCCAATAATATTCGTTAGTTCTTGAACTACGCCACATACCTGTTCTATGTCGACTTCTCCAAATATTTCCTCGTAAATACCACAAGCAACTTCTTTGGGAAAGTTAATAAGCATTGTTATTTGGACTCTGTCTTCAGCGGATACAAGATCTACCCAGGCACTGAAATAACCATTTAACTCAGCAGGACCAGTGGGACTTTCCGGGGTTGCTTCAGTCATATATTGTTCCAAAGCTTCAATGGCACTTTCAGTAAACGCTTCAATAATTGGTGATGGAATTTCAACTGGAGAGTCCTCCCATAAAGGGTCCTGAGTTGGGGCGGTTTTTACAGGTTCAACCTCTTCAGACACTGGCAGGTTGTTGCAGTTTAATATGCCGCAAATTGTTTGCTCAAACTGGTCCTGGCTGAAAGGTTTGCTTAAATAATCTGTAGACTGATACTGGTTAAGTTTTTCAAGATAGGACTCTTGTTTATCAGAACTAATGATCAAAAAAGGAATTCCCTTTTTAGCATCATCAGTTTGTTCGCGAATTTCCTTGAGCAACTCTATTCCAGTAGAGTCTTTAAGATGTATGCCCGAAGTGATCAGATCAAACTTCTCCAGTTCAAACATCATCAACGCCTGATTTCGGTCATGGGCGATAAAAATATTTTCTTTTTCAAAACCTGTCTGAGTAAGAAAATTTTTTATGATCTTGGTGATAATGGACGAGTTATCAACGACCAATGCCTTTTTTCTTTGAAAAACTGAGTTCATGATGTAATTGTAGTCGAATATGAATTAAAGATCACCCATTATTTATACTTCGAATGTTACATTTGCGCCAAGTTTACGTTACATATAAAAGGTGGTCTGGGGATTGTTTGGGGGAATTTTTTTGGTCGTGAGAAATTAGCAAGAATTCATCCAGAGGTTTAATCTATATCCTCTTCATCTAGAAGGTTTTCGGCAATTCCACGCTCAATAATTTCATCAGCGATATCACCGAATCCTCCACGGTCATAGTCGTCCACATTTTGCTCATCGAAATCATCAAAATAGACTGCATGATCATGTTCACACCACTCCCTTATGGTATGACTAAATCGTAAAACCCTTTGAACAGCTTCAAGTTTTTCCATAAGTTATAGTTTTCTATTCTGAAGTCCCTGAAAATTAGGATGACCGGAAAGACGCATTAGTTTAAGACCAGCAGGATCTTTTTATAATTGGAGATTGTTTGAATCTGGATGGGATAGCTTTTAGGGATTTCCAGTCCGTCTCTTAATCGAAGCACCTCTTTTAGGGTAAGAGGTCGGGCTCTGATCCTGAAATACCCATTATCGTTAAAAGGGTTAATTTTCATTGATTTTACAACTGATTAATCGATATTTCACTTAGATGCAAATTAAATCGTGAAGTCTTTAATTTTTAGATAGGATTTAATAAATAGTTCAAAAAACTTAGTGATGAGACTGGTGGAATGCGTTTTAATAGGGGCAAGTGTCAGATTTAACCTTCCCATTTTTTGCCGAAACCGAACAGATAGAGGGGGCTCCACCTCCTACAGACCATTTTCTCTGGTTATGCCGGACGGCCCAGACATGGACTTCTTTACCGGTTGCCAAGGCGCCACGCCTTGCTGCCTTACGATTTGTGTGGGGAAAAAATTGAGGTATACCCTTCCAGCCTATTATCAGGGTCCTTCCATCTACCCGATACCATTCAACTTCGGGGATATCATCCAGAAACTTAACCCCCTCGATGAAAGCACTTTCTATAGCATTTGCGTGGGCAAAATTAATAGTTAGAAAGAAAAATATACTGGTTATCAGGGATGACTTGACCATGGTATTTAAAGTTCATTTTTACAGTAAAACTTCTGATGGAACCTATTGTCTAGAAATAAACGATTTTTGATCAGGAGTCAAAGTTAATTTCATCAATAATTTCAATAAAACTTTACAAAACGTTAGGATTAATGATCGGGTTGGATTTGGTGGTCAGGGTGGAATTATTTAATCATAAAAAAGGGTTATGAAATGGATTTATACCCTATTGCTCCTTGAAATTGGGTGTTTGTTGTATCGGCAAAGTCCATATTTGCTTCTGTCAGATCGGTGTCATTAAACAGGCCTTCACTCATCTTTGCACCTGTTAGATTTGCAGAATTTAATTTAGCTTTTGAAAAATCTGCATGCTCCAAATCGGTCCTCCGCAAATCCACTTGCTTTAAGTTTGCGCTCTGTAAACAGGCATTTTTAAGTTTTGCTCCAGCAATATCCGCTCCACCCAGGTCGGCTTTTTGCAAGTTGGCTTTTTGCAAGTTGGCACCAGTCAGGAAAGAGTTTTTCAAATTTGCGTTTGCAAGGATGGCTTCTGTCAGATTAGCCCGGCTGAGATCTGCTCCTTCCAGTATGGCTTCATTCAATTCTGCCCCAGTTAAATTGGCTCCACTCAAATCTGCATTGGTTAAATCAACTTGAGATAGTTTTGCCTTGGTCATTCTTGCTCCACTCAATTGCGCTTCATTTAATTTAGCTTGATTTAGTTTGATTCTATCTAAATTCGCACCATACAATTTGGTTCCAATCATGTTGGCGCCAGTCAGATCTGCAATATTTAAATCTGCTTCGGATAAATCAGAGTCTTTAAGGTCTGTTCTTCTCAGTATTGCACCATTTAATTTGACTCTGCTCAAATCTGCACTATGGAAGCTGGCATCGGTGAGGTCTGCGCCAGTGATATCTGCCCGCACAAGATTAGCGTTAGAAAAGTTACCTCCTGCTAGTTTTGCTCCCTTTATCAGGGCACGGTTGAGATTAGCGGATTTAAAGCTGGCCTCAAAAAAAACTCCCATATTTAACCGGGAATCAGTGAAATCGACTTCATCAAACACAGCACTGTTAAACCTTGCCCTGCTCAGGTCGCTTTCAATAATTTTGGCATCTTTCAGGTTAGAACGGGAAAAGTCAGAATTACTGAAATCAGTTTCGTTAAGATTGCATTTAACCAGCTTGGTTTCCATTGCCTTGGATTTTCTGAAATTGGCTTTTTCAAGGTTTGAATTACTGAAGTCTGTGCCAAGGAGCTTGGCGCCTTGAAGATTTGTTGATTCCATATTGGTGTTTGTCATCACACCTCCCAGGCAACTTATATTTTCCATATCAGCTTCGCTGAGATTGGCTTGATCCAGGTTGGCTTCGTCCAGGACTGATTCAGCAAGGGTTGAATCTGAGAGATTGGTGTTTTTAAGATTTGTCTTTCTCAGGCTGATACCGTGAAAGTTGATCCCTGAAAGATCCAGTCCTGATAAGTCTTTTCCCTCAAAAACATTTTCCAATCCAGATTCTTCATCTTGAGCATCTTCTTCGATCATTTCTCCTTCTTCTTCAACAGCTTCTTCTTTGTCACTTTCCTCCGCCGCACTTTCTTCATCTGGTTCATCATCTATGAATTCGTCTTCTTCTTCCCGAGATGCTAAAAGCTCTGCATATTCTTGCAATTTTTCTTCAATTTCTTCACGTGTAAAATCTGCCATTGAGTTCTTCCTAAAATGACCAAATGTTCTAAAAAAGTTCCCTATTCATTGGGTGAAATAGAGAAACTATCTCAGCTTGGCTCGGAACGCAAGCCAGAACCGCTTATTTGAGAAAATTCTTCCCGGAAACTAAAGTAAAATCGTTTTTTATCTTGTTTTTGCAGAAAAAAAAGAGCGGAGAATAAAGGTTATAATGGCAAGAGTGTCTATAATCGAATTACTCTAAAAGCCTCCAGTTGCTTAAAAATATTTATGGAAAACGGTTCACAACAAAACATTAAACCGGTTTTGATTTATGACGGCGATTGCGGTTTTTGCCGTTTATGGATAAATCGCTGGAACTCTTATACAAAAGACGCGGTTGTTTATAGCCCTTCTCAGGATGTTGCAGGGAGCTACCCACAGATTGATTCCGATAAATTTGAAAACTCAGTATTTCTAGTCGAACCTGGAGGCGATTATTGCTCAGGTGCAAAAGCTGTGTTCAAAACTCTAGCTCATGTCCCTAATGGGAAAATCTTTCTGTGGGCTTATGAAAAGGTACCGGGGTTTGCCGCAGTTTCAGAGTGGAGCTATAAGCTGATTGCCGGGAACCGAGAAATTTTTAGTGCTTTCACTCGTTGGGTCTGGGGAAACTCTATAGAAGTGCCCACATGGTTTTTCGCCAAGCGTTTGTTTCTCTTTTTCCTGGGGGTGATTTATTTTCTGGCTTTTTTATCTCTCTGGACGCAAATCGAAGGCTTGATTGGAGAAGAGGGCATTCATCCTGTTAGGAACTTTTTAAAAGATGCTGAATTACATTGGGGTTCAGAACGTTTTTGGCAAGTGCCTACCTTATTCTGGCTCTATTCAGGAGGGGGGGCCTTACAAGTGGTTTGTTTACTTGGCATCGGAGCTTCCATACTGGTCATCGTTAATCGAAAAGCAGGATGGGCACTATTGACGGCTTGGGTTCTCTACCTTTCCCTTTTTCATGTGGCTCAACCTTTCTTAGGATTTCAATGGGACACTTTGCTTCTCGAAACGGGATTTCTTGCACTCTTTTTGGTTCCAGGAACTGCACCTTCAGCATTAGTTCTTTTATTACTTAGATTTTTATTGTTTCGTCTTGTTTTTTCTTCCGGTCTTGTCAAGTTAATTAGCCAGGATCCTACCTGGAAAGACTTTACAGCACTTTATTACCATTATGAAACGCAACCGTTGCCAACCTGGGTAGGTTGGTATGCGCATCAGCTACCAAATTGGTTTCAAGAGTTTTCAGTTCTATGTACATTTATTATTCAGCTTGGAGCGGTATTTTTGATATTTGGTCCCCGGCGAATTCGTTACTTAGGTTGTGGCATATTACTTTTCCATCAGGTTTTGATATTTCTGACTGGTAACTATTGTTTCTTTAATTTATTGACCTTGTCCCTATGTGTGCTTTTGCTGGATGATACTATACTTTCGCGATGGCTTCCGAAAAAAGCTGCTGAATCTAAAGATACGGTTCAGGTTTCCATTTTGAAGAAAAGGTTTTTTATCGGAATGGGAGCGACTGTATTGACGATTTCTATCATGTTATATACGGTTCCTCTGCTTATTACTTCCGGCAATTATTCTTCTATTTATACTGGCATCGCCAGAGCAATTCGTCCCTTTCACATATTCAATTCTTATGGCTTGTTTGCGGTGATGACTACATCACGGGCGGAAATCATTATTCTGGGGAGTGATGACCGGGAGAACTGGTTTCCCTACGAGTTTAAATGGAAGCCAGGTAATGTGCGGAAGAAGCCTGAGTTTATCGCACCACATCAACCAAGGTTGGACTGGCAAATGTGGTTCGCAGCTCTCAGTAATTATGAAAGAAACCCCTGGTTGATTCAGTTCATGATCCGTCTTTTACAAGGTTCTTCTCCTGTGATTGATTTGCTGGAAAAAAATCCTTTTCCTGACTCCCCACCGAAATACCTACAGGCGATAGTCTACGATTACCACTTTACGGATTTCGAAACTCGTGAACGTGAAGACTCCTGGTGGTCCCGAAAACTTCTACGTCCATATACTCCCATTCTTCAATTGCCGTAATAAAAAGCATTCTGTCTGATCTGAAAATGATCAAGAATCGGGCAGGATTTATTCCTTTTGATATATTTTAGGGCAAAATTTTTTCCTGAAATTTTTTTATTTAGTCTTCTAAGCCCTTATCAACAAATGCAGTAACGGTCATTTTCGCAATATGGCACGTTACTTGTAGTTCCTTGAGTATCTCTATTAATGAGAGAGATTTGTTGTTTTTTATCTTTGGAGAATTATGAACAAAATAGAGTTACTAAAAGCTGAAAGAGATGGTTTGAAAATAAAAAGTGATATTCATCGCTTTGCAAAAGAAGGATGGGAGTCCATCAGCGAAGAGGATATTCAACGCCTTAAATGGTATGGACTGTTTCTGCGCAATCCTACACCGGGCTTTTTCATGCTGCGAGTCAGGATTCCTAATGGATTTTCTTTTTCCCATCAGGTCCGGGCCATTGCGAGCATTGCGGAAGTCTACGGTAATGGAGTGATTGACATTACAACACGTCAGCAAGTGCAATTGCGGCACTTAAGAATTGAAAATATTCCACAGGTTTTTGAACAGCTTGAAGAAGTGGGGCTGACATCATCACAGACTGGAATGGACAATGTCCGTAATATTATGGGTTGTCCGGTTGCAGGCTTAAACCCAAAGGAAAGGGTCGATGGTTTTTCACTGGTCAAAGCTTTGAATGAACATATTCTTGGCAACCCGGAATTTTCAAATTTACCGAGAAAATTCAATATTACATTGAGTGGTTGCCCGGATGACTGTGTCCATGCGGAAACGCAGGATCTTGCTTTGGTGCCAGCCATTGAGGAAAAAGGTGGCAACACGGTTTATGGTTTCAATGTTCTGGTGGGTGGGAAGCTGGGATCCGGAGGTTACCGGATTGCTACTCCCCTGGATGTTTTCTTAAGCCCGGAAGAGGTGGTCGAAGTTTGTTCGGCCTTAATCCTTTTGTACCGTGACCATGGCAGCCGGGATGTTAGAAGTAAAAACCGCCTTGCTTTCCTGATAGAAGATTGGGGGGAAGAAAAATTCCGTTCTGCACTGGAAGAGAGAGTGGGGAGGTCACTGACACCTGCAGGTGTGGATTTAAGAGGCAACGAAAAATCGGAACATATAGGAGCCTACCGACAGAAGCAGGCATTGATGAACTATGTAGGGTTAAAAATTCCTGTTGGCCGCATTTATTCTGAAAAATTGAAAGGACTGGCTCGGCTTGCAGAAAAATATGGAAATGGGGAGGTACGTTTTTCTCATTCCAATTCACTTGTTATTCCCAATGTTCCAGATAAGAAACTGGGCGATATGCTCGAAGAGGCATTGGTTAAAGAGTTCACCTACCACCCCTCTGGTGTCCTGAGAGGACTGGTAAGTTGTGTGGGAAGCGATTATTGCAACCTGGCGGCTATTGAAACCAAGTCAATGGCTTTGAAAGTTGCCGCGCAACTGGAAGGCAGGTTGCCTGATACTGCGCCGATCAACATGCACTGGTCTGGATGCCCGGCGGGATGCGGAAACCATCTGGTTGCTGACATAGGATTGCTCGGTAAAAAAATGCGTCGCGGAAATGAAGTGATTGAAGCAGTCGATATATATATGGGCGGGCGAACAGGAATTGACCCCAAGTTGTCTGCAAAGGTTATGGAAGATGTTCCCTGTGACCAGTTGGCAGATGTTCTGGAGTTTGTGGTTCCCTACCATACTCGTGAAAAAATGCATCCTATCAAAGGAAAGAAATACTCAAGAAGACGAGACTATTCTTTGCCTGGGAAAAGGAAGGTAGAAAGAAATACATTGAATGAAACAAAAGTCACACACTAAGCCTTGATTGAAAGAAAGGAGGCGGAATGTTTGAAAATGACCTTGGAAAGTTGGCCTACACTGCAGAAAAAAAGATTAAGGCCATGAACCGTTTCCCTCTGGGATACCTGGCAATGTCTGCTCTTGCCGGGGCATACCTGGGTTTCGGAATTGTTTTGATATTTTCAGTGGGTGGCCCTTTGGCAGGAACACAATTTGCCCCCTTTATGAAACTGATTATGGGCGCGAGCTTTGGCGTGGCGTTGAGCCTTGTAATCTTTTCCGGATCGGAGCTGTTTACAGGCAATAATATGGTTTTTGCAGTTGGAAAACTAAAAAACCGGGTGGGTTTAAACGCATTGATCAAATTATTTGTATTGTGTTTCATCGGAAACCTATTCGGTTCTGTATTTTTTGCGTGGCTCGTGGTACAGGGGGGAAGCCTTTCTTCTGAAGCTCAGGCCCTGATAGTTAAAGTAGCGGGTGCTAAAATGTCACTTGGTGCGAGCGAAGCATTTTTTCGAGGTATTTTATGTAACTGGCTGGTTTGTCTGGCGGTTTGGATTGCAAACCGAAACGGCGATGAAACAGCAAAACTAATAATGATATTCTGGTGTTTATTTGCATTCATCGGTAGTGGATATGAACACAGCATTGCCAATCAGTCTCTGATGAGTTTGGCTTTATTAATTCCACATGGGCCGGAAGTCTCTATGGCAGGTTTCATTCACAACCAGGTTTTTGTAACCCTTGGTAATATGGTGGGTGGTGGAATCATGGTGGGGATGGCGTATGTTTTTGTTACTTCTGGAATAATTCCTAAAAGTAGAGAAGATCGATTGCAGAAACTGGAACCGGTTGAACAGAAAGAAGGTTAACGAAAATAACAACGGTCCATTTTCTTCACTAGCTTTTCTCTTAAATTTAAGAGTTGCTACCATTAAGAGCCAACGTAAACGACTCGTCAATTCAGATTGATAATATTTGATTCGCTTATCCTGTGACGGTATGTTGAATACGCCACCGAGTTTCTGGTGCTGTTGAATTATGCTTATGGTAAATCAGTGCCACCCTTCTTCTGGCTTCTCCCTGTGAAGGTAAAGGGATTTTGATCTTCCTCTATAGGTGTTAGACTAATATCTCACTCAGCCGAGCTAATCGGTAGAAAGCAATAGAGAGCTATTACCAGCTGGCCCCACGCCGAGTGGGTGGTTGCGGTTTCTGGGGTTAGGGATATATTTCAGGTATGGATCCAGAAAAAGTCAACTATCACTATTGTGACGACCTCACTACAAACCCTTGGCCAGAGGGAACCCGAGTTCTGGTTACTGGTGCCGCTGGATATGTAGCACGTAGATTGATTCCTGAGTTGGTATCAAGAGGATATATAGTTCGTTGTATGTACAGGAATAATAGTTGCCCGCCGCTATTGACGCATCCTCGTGTTGAACATGTGTATGCAGACTGTTTGAGCATGGAAGAGCTGCTTCCTGCCTTAGAAGGTGTTGATTATGCCTATTACCTGATTCACAGCATGAGGCTGAAGAAAGAAGAATTTATAGCCAAAGACCAGGTGGCTGCGAAGAACTTCAGGGAATCTGCCGAGCATCATGGTGTGAAGCGGATTATTTATCTGGGTGGTCTGGGAGAAAAAAATGATCGTATGTCCCAGCATCTTCAGAGTAGAAGAGAGGTAGGAAACATATTGTCGCAAGGCAACATTCCGGTCATAAGGGTGCGTGCGGCCATCATCCTCGGTACCGGAAGTGCGTCTTATGAGTTGATGAAATCCCTTACCTTGAACAATCGTATCATTCCTTTCTTGCCGGAGTTCAATTCTAAGTGCCAGCCTGTAGCGATTCGGGATGTCATCAAGTACCTTGTGGGTGTTATGGAAACTCCTGGTTTGAGCACATGTGTTTTCCAGATAGGTGGCAAGGATGTGCTGACCTATAAGGAAATGATTTTACGTTTTGCCAAAATCTTGAATCGCCGCATTCATTTCATTGATGTTTCGTGGGCACCTATTCCTATTGACTGGATGTGCCGCCTTTATGCTTACTGGTTGCATTGTTTTATTTCCATACCCGTTAACATTACCTACCTTTTACTTAATAGTCTTAAAACAGATGTGGTTTGTGTGGATAATGATGTTTCTACAATTCTCCCATTTGAGCCATTGGATTTTGTGACAGCTGTAGAATGGGCCCAGGAAAAAGAAAAACGTTCGATGGTGTTTTCGCATTGGAGTGATGTTCCACCTGAAAATATGGCCGACCTGTTACCTTTGTGTGAGTTTGAGTCTTCCGAGTTTATCATTGAAGAGCATGAGATAGATATTACAGCGTCTCCCGAAAAGGTGTTCCCCGTAATTTGCCAGATTGGGGGAAAGCATGGATGGAACCATGCCAACATCCTTTGGGAAATTCGCGGACTGATTGACAGGTTTCTGGGGGGAGTGGGGTTGCACAGGGGACGTAGAGACCCTCACAACCTGAGAGTTGGAGACTCAGTTGATTTCTGGAGGGTGGAAAAGCTGGAACTAAACCGTGAACTGTTATTGAGGGCGGAAATGATAACCCCTGGATTGTCCTGGCTTCAGTTCCAGTTGGGTCAGGGGAAAAACGGTGGAACACGTTTGACGTTGAGAGCGCATTTTATTCCAAAACCTTTTTGGGGAAATCTATATTGGGTGGCTTTGTCAAACTTTCATTCTTACATATTCAAAGGCATGCTGGAATTTTTCAAGGAAAAGAGTTCGTGAGTGTTTTGAGGACTTATGCATATTAACAACGGAGATACAGTTTGTATAGTTGGAGGAGGTCCAGGTGGATCAGCCTGCGCTATGACTCTTTTAAGAGAAGCCAGGTGTTTGGACAAAAAAATAAATGTTGTTTTGCTTGAGCATAAAAATTTTTCCGGGCTCCGTCATCATAACCAGTGTATTGGTGTTCTCTCACCGCCTTTTGAAGATATTCTAAAAAATGAGTTAGACATTGTGTTGCCTGAAAGCCTGGTGCTTAATGATATTGAAGGCTATCGCTTGCATTCTGATTTGTTGAGCCTGGACCTGGCAGGGGAAGAGATAGGCAGATCGGTTTCTGTAGCTCGTTCAAAATTTGATGCCTATATGCTTGAGGAAGCACAGAAAGCAGGTGCTCAAGTTATAAATAATCGTATGACAGCGGTTGAAATCAATTCAGACGGTGTGCTTGTTTATAGTGATGGAGAAAACATAAAATGTGCGGTTGTGGTTGGGGCTTTTGGGTTGGATGATGGCACTTGTAGAATCTTTGAGCAGGGAACCCCATACCGCCAACCCGACTTCCTGAATACGGTGATTACACGACTTTATCCAGGAAAAGAATTCATGCAAAGCATGGGTTTTACCATTCAGGCTTTTCTGCTTTCTCACCCTGGTCTTGAGTTTGGAGCAATCACCCCCAAGGGAGACCATATTTCAATCAATATTGCAGGCAGATATGTGACGTCAAATGTCATGATGGAGTTTCTGCGTTCGGCTCCGGTGCAACGTTTTCTTCCGCCCCATCAACGTCGTGAAAAACCACTCAATTACTTTAAGGGAAGGTTTCCCATTGCTCCGGCAAAAAATTTATATGGTGATCGATATGTGATGATAGGGGACTCAGCGGGCCTTATGAGGCCTTTCAAGGGAAAAGGAATCAACACGGCTATTAATACAGGTGTTTATGCTGCCAGATCCATCATGATGCATGGTGTTTCTAAAAATGCGTTTGCTGAAAACTTTTATCGAGATTGCAACAAACTGACACAGGATATTCCATATGGAAAGGCCGTGCGGATTTTTACCAACATGGCAACAAGATTTAAATTTATGGATCATATGATCGCGGTGGCCGCGGAAAGGCCGGATTTTATGAAAGCCATGTTCAGCAGTGTTTCCGGTCATGACCCTTATAAGAAGATCATTGTGGAAACTACCAGCCTGTCTCTTGTCTTCACTTTTGCGAAAAGGATTATTTCACACTTTCTGTTGCGCCAGAAGGCGCGTCTCCCGCTGAAAAATGAAGGTTTGGCCTTGTGACATTGTTTCCACAGGTCAGCTGTGATACGCTTCTTATTTGTCCTGCTGAGACTCATGAATAGATATTACTCAATAATCGCGTTCCTGATGGTTTTTATCCTCATGGGATGTCCTCCACCCCCCAAGGCCAGGAAAAAAATGCCTCGCATTTTTGCTCTGAGCTATACCATGGATACGGGGAAAGAACCTTCTTATCTTATTACTGATGATTTCAATCGCGATAATGTCCCGGATCTGGTCGTAGCTGATAGTGGCGACCACTCTTTTTCGTTTTACAAAGGGCTGGGTGATGGGACTTTCAAGGACCGGCTTGTTTATCAGACAGGTAGAGACCCCATTTGCCTTGTTTCGGGAGACTTCAATGAAGATGGCTACAAGGATGTTATAGCACTCAATTATGCCGACCAGACCATCCAGGTATATTTAAATACACGGTTGGGAAGTTTTCAGAAAACATCCCAGCTTCTAAAGCCGGGAAAAATTCCTATCAACATGGCAACCGGTGATTTTAATTCTGATGGAAAGCTTGACCTCATTGTCACCCTGCGGTTCTCAAATGTAGCCGTTATGCTGGGTAACGGTAATGGATTCTTTTCCGAGCCTTATAAAATGGATGTTAAGGGACAGCCCACCGCTGTTGTAGTCGGCGATTATAACCAGGATGGCAAAACAGATGTTGCGATTGCCCTGGCGGGCAACGGTAGAAAGGGAGTTCAGATTCTTTGGGGGAAGGGAGATGGAGAGTTTAGACCTTCACAAGCGTTTAAGGGCGGCAAACAGCCGCTCTCACTTGCCGCATTGGATGTGAATAATGATGGATTGATGGAGTTTGTGACTTCAAGCAATTCTTTGCATGCTTTGACGACCCTCATCAATAACGGTGACGAAACTTTCTCTTCCTTGCGGGATTTTGCATCGGGGAACTTTCCTAAATTTGTTGTGGCTGCCGATTTTACCGGAGATGGTTTGCAGGATATAGCCGTTTCCAACTCTACGGATGATCATATCAGCGTGTCGCTGGGGCGAGGGGATGGAACCTTTACCTATCCGCCAATCTATCATCATGTTGATGAATACCCGCAAGGCATGGCGGTGGCAGATTTCAATGGAGATGGATTGCTTGACATCGCTGTTTCCTGCAGGGATAAAAACCTCATCGACATCCTCAGCAAGAAAAACATGATCAACCCCAAACCCGACCTGCCGGAACCCAAAGAGACCAAGGCGTCTTGACCACTCCCATGAATGTTTATAGCCACACGGTTCGTCATTGCAATGACGACTCAGGCAAACCCCGAGATCCTTCGAGAGCCTCAGGATGACATCCTGAAATCAGCTAATTTTTGTCATGCTGAGCCTGTCGAAGCATCTCCTTTTTCATAATGCAGACTTATGCAAAGGTCTCTGGTAAGGGGGAATTCATCATCCGTGTCTATCTGTGGTTCTAAATGTTTTTGGGGTTACGTTGAGTCCAGCATTATGCTGGCGCCTAGTGGTGGGTTAAATCGTTACAGGAGTGACAGGTTGTAAATGGCCTTCGGGAAAGACGTATAAAATATCTTCGGGCTGGATCATTTTTGCGACTTCCAAAACATTCTCATAACCCTGCAGGTGGTTGTTGGCAACCGGGATCAAAACGAAATCATAATGCTCGTTTCTGAGATTCTCAATCAGTTCGCTGTAAATGGTTTCTGCCGAAAAGAATCCTGTGCCGTAGGAATAAATTTGATTCAGTCCTTTAATATCTGCCATATCCCTGGCAGAAACATCCTGGCCTAGCAAATCAACCTGTGCTTTGCTTTCAAGGTTTTCCAGAATCAGTCGGATCATCCAGTTTCTTACGTTTCTGAGAACCAGAATATGGGCTCCGTCAGGAATCTCTTTGAAAGAATTTTTTGCATTAGCGGTAAAAGTTTTTGATTGAATTTTTTCTTTTCCGAGATCAAAAGCGGACAGGGCTTTTTTAAAGTTCTCCTGAATTTCTTCAGCAGGGTAATGCGGATAATGGACCACGACCTGGCCGTTGCCATCAAAGCCTTCCCAATCCGTTGAATCGGAGAGAACAGAGTCGTTCACACAGGAGTTATAAAAATCGGTTCCGGGTTGCGGAGTGTTTATGGAAACCTGGATTTCATCCAGCCATCCTTTCGATGCCATCTCATAAACAAGGTCAACAGTTTTCTGGTCTTCTTCCTGAGTGGAACCCAGTCCGCCAATGCTGATGGTGCCATAGAACAACATGCCCAGACTTTTGCCGAACTGAACCATTCGACGAAGTTTGTCCAGATCATGTTTTTTTCCAAGGGTCATTTTCTCGGCTACCTTGTCGCTTCCGGTCTCAATGCCGAAACGGATTTTGTAATATCCTGCGGCGCGCATTTCTTCCAGCGCTTCTTCATCAAGGGAAGCGTATTCACACATGGCTTCATATTTCAGGTGGTCCAATCCGGCAGCGCGAATAGCCTTGGCAAGAGAGATGTTGAAGCTCTTTTTGATGTTATGGACTTCTTCATCGAAGAACACGCCTTCCATTTCCGGATATTTTTCGTGCAGGGTGCGGATTTCTTCAACAATACTGTCAACGTTTCTGGGGCGCCAGTTCAGCTCATCGTAGTAAAGGGTTGCGGCGGCGCAGAAATTACAACGGCGCGGGCATCCCCTTGATCCATACATCTGAATCTGTTTGTATCGACAGTTCGGTTCATGATAATCGATTCGACTCACATCATCATCTTCAGGAAAAGGCAAGGCATTGATGTCGATCAATTCTCCCCTGGCATTCGGGTGGACCCCTGCCAGTTTTCGAGGATCTTTTCCATTTATGAGATCAAGAACGGTGAACTCATATTCTCCAATGCAAACGTGGTCTGCTATTTTTTGTACCTCTTCAGGGTGGGCCATAGGGTGTTGCCCGGTGAACACCAGTTTGGTTCCAAAGGTTTCTTTGAGTGCAGAAGCCAGGCGCAGGTCTTCACGAATGGTTCGTGTCGAACTTTCCATGATCAGCCAGTCAGGTTTTTCTTCACTGGCATGTTTGAAGTAGGTTTCGAAGTCCCATCCATTAAGCACGCCATCCATGAACTTTACGTTATGGTTGGTATCCCTTTTCAAAAGAGAAGAAGTGTATGCCAGTTCCCATGGATAGTATCCGCAATTTGTGAAATTTTTTACTCCGAGGGACCAGCGCGAAGGGACATGGACCATATGATAACCATCACGGTCGATCCCCACAGAATTGGCGACGATGATGTTCATGGTTTTCATCAGGCGTGAGTGACAACTTTATCTGGTTCGCGCACCGAAGAAGGTTGGCAAGGCTTGAGTGAAGTAACTTTTTTGCCAAATAGTTTACGGATTCCCCATTCCCCGATTAATGCCAGAGTAATTATGAAACAAAGCAGGGCCGTGGCGGCATAATTGATTCCGAGCCAGAAAAAGGTGGTGTTCTCCATGATCGATTTGTTTAAAGCCTTGGCTGAATCGAGTTTGACGAAAGTGCCTTTAGGATTATAACCACGCACTTCTTTGGCTTTTGAGGCGCAGGCTAGACGATCGATATTGGCATAACCCAAACCATGATCCACATTGTATAGCGATACAGCCAGGTCAAACTTTTTTTCCTGTAATCTCGATATGTTTTCCTGACCATAACTGGAGACACTCATTCTACGTTGATCTGGAATGGTGAGGACTTCATCCACAAGAGGATCCTGCTCAACGGCATCCTGCGCTGATTGCGCGGCCAGAACAGTAATTTTACAGCCTGGGAACTCTTCTCTAAGCGAGATTAGAGTTTTGTTCAGGATTCGTGTCGCGGAACGAATCACCAGAATATTCATATTACTTTCCTTTTTATCCATAGATTATCCGGGAATATGAGCACGGCCAAAGTCGCCCGGGTTTTCCAGGTCAAACACTTTTCCTTCAACGTTTACGGCGACCAGTTTTTTGATTCCTGAACGCTTTGCAATGGCTTTGACTTCGGAATAACCGTTTCCAGAAATATTGTTAAAAGGAATCACGCCAAGAGAAAAAGATTTCTTTCTCAGTTTTCCTATTAAACTTTCGGGAAAAGTTTTCTGGTTAAAATGTGAGTCTCCATAAAGGAGTACCTCATTAACATGAGGGTGTTTCCTCAGTTCCTGTTCTACTCCTGGTTGCGCCAGAACTGTTACATCTTTCCTGAACTGATTATGGATGGAATTAACGACATCGTTGATCTGTTTCATCCTTGAACTTCGAAACAGCAAGATTTCACCATTGGAGTTGAGTTGAAGGTTTTTAAAATTATCCTTGGCGGTTGCATTGTAACGCTGGTTGAATCCTATCTCATAAAGTTTTTCAGCTTCCCTGAAGTTAGCCATTATTTTTTCGGCTGGGTATTCAGGGCGGTTAACCACGACATGGTTGCCCCCGTCAAAATGCTTCCAGTCCACATCCTTAAGGTAACCCTGAGCCTTCATGCGGTTGAAAAAAGGAGTACCTGGCTGGGGAGTACTTATGGAAAGTTGAAATCGCCATAACAAACCTCGATCAAGTAGTTCTCTAATAAGGTCGAGAGTTCGTTTGTCGCAATCATCGGTGGAGCCTTCACCGCCAAAAGTGAAAGTACCATAGAATTTAAGGCCGATACTGGTACCATGCTTCATCAACTCTTTGAGCTGCGGAACGTTAAACTTTTTTTGTAACTCCATTCCCTTCGCTGCGTGTTCTCCGGCTGTTTCTATCCCGAGCCGAACCATGTAGTAGCCAGCACTTTTCATGTTATCAAGGACCTCTTCGTCCATGGGCCATTGACCGCACATGACATCATATTTCAAGTCGTCAAGTCCGTTTTCGCGGATTGCTTTGGTCAACTCCAGGATATATTTTTTACTTCCGTTATGGACTTCTTCGTCAAAAAAGATACCTTCCAGTTGTGGATACCTGGCGCGCAGGGTCTGCAGTTCGTAAATTACATTTTCAGGGTTTCTAGGCCGCCAGTTGGGCCGCTGATAGGAGATATTACCGCATACGCAGAAGGTGCAGGATAATGGACATCCTCTTGAAGCATATGCCTGAATTTCCAGATATTCGCTGGAAGGTTCTCCGGGCATCCCGTATTGCAAGCGTGAGACATCATCATCCTCCGGCAACGGTAAATTATTCACATCAAGCGGAGGTCTGATGTTGGTGTTGGGCCAGAGTCCCATTATTGACTCAAGAGGTTTGCCTTGGAGAATATCAAGTACAACCATTTCATATTCCCGCAGTACTACATGGTCGGCATATTCACTCACTTCCTCAGGAAAAGTGGTGGGATGAGGTCCGCAGAATATCAGCTTTGTCCCGAACCTTTTTTTAATCTCTTTGCCAAACCGGCTATCCGCATCAATTGTGCGCGTGGCGCAATCCATTACCAGATAATCCGGGCCGAATTCGGAAACTTTTTCTACAAAGGTATCGTGGTCCCACTTTTCCAGGCACCCATCAAAGAATTTGACTTCATGATCGGTATCTCGTTTCAGAATAGAAGAGCAATAAGCTAACTGCCAGGGATAATAAGTAAAAATATTGTGGTCTTTGGTGCTGTTGGTCCAGCGACTTGGAGAGTGGATCATGGCATACCCATCAGCGTCTATCCCAACAGAATTACAAACGGCTACTTTCATAGATTTCCTCTACTAGGCGTGCGATATTTTTGTTATAGATTCAATGGTACGGTGCCTCAATTGGGAAGCAATGTACAAGGACTCGTTAAGCCGAGAAAAACGGGCGTTAGCAGTAAAAAAGCTATTGCCAGTTGCCAGCGGAGCTCTCCGCTTTTCCGGAACCGGAAATGGGCACACCTGACGAAAAGAGTCTAAAGCTCATAACGGCTGAAATCAATTAAAACTTTAACTATAAAGGTCTTGGTGGAATTTAGCCCGATTGATTTGTTTGGCCTTATACCGGTCTTTGGAAAACAGAACCGGTTTTTTACTTAATGGGATTCATCTTGACATGAGTCGGTGGGCTTGTAAGATACCAACCCACTGTAGTTGGAATTGTGCCTGTTTTCTGAGAACTTTTCAGTTCTATAATTATGTTCAACAGAAATTGTTGATTCCTTCATGGAGATTATAATGGCTGATGAAAAATCGGCAGAGAATGAAACTGGGGCAGGGTTATTTGCCCGGCTGAAGTCTGGGTTGGCTAAGACGCGCTCAAACCTTGCGGGAGGTTTTGATAATATTGTTCACGGCAAAGCCAAGGTTGGGCCGGAATTATTGGAAGAACTCGAAGAAACTCTCCTTATTGCCGATGTAGGCATGCAGGCAACTTCATATATTCTGGAAGATTTAAAGCGGGAAGTTTCTCAAAACAGGATTCGTGAAAACGAGGAAGTTCTGGAACAGTTAAAACAACGAATGGCACATGTTTTGTCACAAAACCAGAAGCCTTTGGCGTTTTCAGAGCATCATCCCTTTGTGATCTTGGTTGTCGGTGTTAATGGCTCAGGAAAGACTACCACTATTGGGAAGTTAGCTCGGCATTGGAAGCAGGAAGGTAAAAAAGTTTTACTGGCGGCTGGGGATACGTTCCGGGCGGCGGCCATTGAGCAGTTACAAGCCTGGGCAGAGAGATCGGATATACCCTGTATAACTCAGAAAAGTGGTGCTGACCCATCAGCCGTTGCTTACGATGCGGTTCAGGCAGGGGTGGCCCGAAACATGGACCTGGTGATCATTGATACAGCGGGAAGGTTGCAAACCAACACCAACCTGATGGAGGAATTGAAGAAAGTAAAACGGGTAATAGGAAAAGTTTTGCCAGGAGCTCCCCATGAAACTCTGTTGGTGTTAGATGGAACCATTGGGCAAAATAGTGTGTCTCAAGCCCGATTGTTTAATGAAGCTTTGGAAATCGATAGTTTGATAATGACCAAACTGGATGGTACGGCAAAGGGCGGTGTTTTGTTCAATGTGTCGGGAGAACTAAAACTTCCAATTCGATTTGTGGGTGTGGGTGAGAAGCCTGAAGATTTACAGGAGTTTATTCCGGAAAACTTTGTAGAAGCGTTACTCTCCAGTTAATGCTTCTGGATATTCTTCATCATATTCTTCGCGTTTTTCACGGTTTGCTCTTTCCAGGGCCTCAAACTGTTTAATCACTATATACCTGTGGATGAGGTCGCGATCCATTTCTTTTATATCTTCAGAAAAACGAAACCTGAAATAGTCCCCCTGCTCATTTCCTTTTTGAACCGAGACCAGGTAAACTTCCGATTTGATGATGCGGGGTTCTTCCAATGGAAGGGCAAACAAGGCGGTGATGGGTTGACTGCCATGAATTAAAGTGAAATCTTTAATCTGGCATCCAAAACCGCTGGCACTCAGATCTCCAATACTTGTGCAGAATACCTTCTCGTCCTGCATGGTAAGGCAAAGATCAAGGGGGTTCCGGCTATCTGTTACAAGGCGATAGAAGTCCCTTCTGTCAACATCGGGATTGGCAGGAAGATCTTTGGACTTCCAGCGAAAAATTTTTCTGAGCCAACGTTCAATAGGTTTGTATGTCGATTCTGAAATTATTCCCGTGTCAAACTTGCTTACCATGAAACAACCTTCCTTTCACGAAATACTGTCAAAAAAGATTTGTTTCAGTATGTTTCGGCATTAACCGGAAATAGCTTTAGCCTTGTTTTTGCAAAAATTAAAGACCATGCAAAACTTCTAGTTGTTGCAACCATAAGGTCTTCAAGGTTGAGTTGTGTCCGAGGGTGTATTTATTCTTTAATTAAAGTGGTAGTTTTTGAGCAGTGTGAAACATATAATAGAAATACACATAAATATCTTTGCTATCAGTAAAAACGTGAATAATTTTTTGTAGCGCTAATAGTGATATTAAAGGAATAAAACAGTATTTCGGATAATCCTTTTTTATGTTAGTTTTAGTAAAAGTTTGAATGGTGTGAGATCGGTATACCCCAAATCTATTATTACTCATTCCGCATTTAATTGGGATTTATGTTATGAGTCAAGAAAGAGATGATCTGTCGGGGATGAGAATCCTTTTGGTAGATGATGTTCCTAATAATATTGAAATTCTATTTCAAACCCTCAAGATGCGTTTCGATCAGATATCGATGGCAAATAATGGGGTCAAGGCTACAGAACTTGTTAAAAAATGGAACCCTGATTTAATTTTAATGGACATCATGATGCCGGAAATGGATGGAATCGAAGCCTGCAAAAGATTGAAGGCCGATGAGTCTACACGAGAAATTCCAATTCTCTTCATAACCGCTAAAGCCGCTACTGAAGATGTTATAGAGGGTTTTAAGGTAGGCGGTGCAGATTATATTACCAAGCCTTTTCGTGTTGAAGAAGTGCTTGCTCGTGTGGAGGTGCAATTGAGATTAAGAAAGGTTATGAAGGAGAAAGATGACCTGATCTCTGAATTGAGAGATACGCATGATGTGTTGCTGAACTCTTCAAGAATGGATGCCTTAACCGGAATCCATAACCGGGTAAGTTTGGAAGAAAAGTTAAACCAGGAACAGTCTCGAAACCAGCGGAATGGGAAATCTTTTTCAATTATTTTGGCTGATATCGATAGAATCAATAAAATTAATGAAGAGTACGGATTGAGTGTTGGAGATCATGTAATCATTCGCACCTCATCATTCCTGGCACAGAATATCAGAAGCCATGACATAGTCGGACGCTGGAGTAGCGAAGAGTTTTTAATCCTTCTACCGGAAACAAATTTGGCAGAGGCTAGAGTACTAGCGGAAAAAATACGTTCTTTGTTAGAAGTTGAAAAACTGAGCTTCAACCAGCATCAAATTTCCTTAACACTCAGTATGGGTGCAAGCCATTGTACGAGTGATATTAAATGGGATAAATGCCTGGTTAAGGCTCAGGAAAGTCTGCGTAAAGCAAAAGAAAGAGGCCGAAATCAGTTGGTTGTGGACGAAAGTGAATAGTAATAAAAATTTATTGACTAGATTGTTTGCATTTCTCCATCTTTAAAGGGTAAAAGCTTGCCAGTCAGCGCTGAAGATTTCGAGCAAATAAAGAAATTTATTCTAAAAAAATCCGGAATTTCCCTTGCCGCAGGTAAAGAGTATTTAGTTGAAGGACGATTGGAGGCCCTGACATACAGTGAAGGGTTTGATGATCTTCACTCCTTAGTTGCGACTCTGAAAAATAACCCTGAGAGTGAATTAGGTGAAAAAGTGGTTGATGCCTTGACCACTAACGAAACTTCTTTTTTTCGTGACCGTCATCCCTTTGAAACATTAAAGTCCTCGATTCTCCCAACCTTGCTCAATGATCCAAACGCTAGCAAGAAAATTTATATTTGGTCTGCGGCCTGTTCAAGTGGCCAGGAACCTTATTCATTGTCCATGCTTTTAGCTGAATCATTTGGGCGGGGTACGGAAGTAGAGATCAAGATCATTGCCAGTGATATTTCAGGGAAAATGTTGGAAAAATGCAGGTCTGGGATTTTTACCCATTTTGAAGTTTCACGAGGGCTTCCGTTTCACTATCTACCTCGGTTTTTAATGAGGGTTGAGTCTAAATGGCAAATGAAACCTGAAATAAGGGAAAGAATTGATTTTCGCTATCTAAACCTGTGCGAGAACTGGAGTGGGTTACCCCTGTTTGATATTGTCTTCATGAGAAATGTTTTGATTTATTTTGATCTTGCTACAAAAAAAAACATTCTGGAAAAAGTAATGAAAGTTTTGAGGCCGGGAGGTTACCTTTTCCTGGGATCAGGAGAAAATCCGACGGAACTAGAAGACTACTTTCAACCGACAGATTTCTCCACTTCAGCATGTTTCAAGTTCACACCTGCCTGAAACCCACAGTTTCCTTTGCCCTCTTTCCTTTATGTAGATATGATTCCTGCTGACAAATCGATGATTTAATAATAGTTTGTTAAAAGAGCTGATTTTTAACAGATATATTCCCTATTATTAAGGAGCTGATGTTGAATATACGTTCGGAGAGGGGAAGTTGTTAGAAGGAAAGTGCTTCCGAGTAAGTGATCTTGGGGAAATTATCAAGAGTTGAAAAGGGGCTACAGTTATAAACTTCGACATCGATAGAAGCCAGTTTGCTTGCACCATAGTCAAGCATTTTTATCATTTTCGGAAACTCCGTTTTCTCGTGGTTCAAGGTTTGAGGATCCTTACCAAAAAAATGGGTGTTTGTGCCATCGTGTTTTAAGTCCAGGCCTAGAAAAAAAATCCTTTTGAATCCCATATAAACAGCTACTTGCAAGGCAAAGTAGGAAATAGTGTAGCCGGAATAGATGCCTTCTTCCAGGTCTGTGCTGAAACCTTCACCTCCAAGCAACTTCAGGGGCAGGCCCAAAGGTCTATCCTCAAGTGTGAATAACTGTCTGACGTTTTTATAGGAGTCGTAATAGAGATCAAAAAGGCGGTGATCAAAAACACATTGGTAATAGGGAGTAGGATAAATCAGAGTAGACCTGTTCAGACCCATGACAATTTTATTTTTCAATAAAGAAAGGTCAAGATCCGCCAGAGATGGCCCTGATGCGAGGATGAAAATGTTTTTCCCTTTGTGCAGGTTTTTATAGTACGCGATTGGTTGCATAGTTTTAATTGAATGTGTCTTCACCAAACTTGACATACTTGATCATACGACGGTTATACGTATAGACACCATGGGTGATGTTGTTGTTCCCTAGAATAAAGCTTGGATAAGATACTTCCAGTGGGACTTCGTCCAGATGCCAGGTTTTTTCCCAGGTATTTCCTCTATCGTGACTCCAGGATATGCTGAGAGGCGAACGTTTATGTTCCTCAGTATGATTGTAGACAACGACCAGGTTGTTATTAAACGAAAAGGTTGATACTCCCGAAAGTGGGTTAGGAAGATTAGTCAATTTAGGATGAGACCAGTTCTTCCCCTGGTCCGTTGAATGACTGAGACTGATTTTTCTAGGATCTGTAGTTGGTCTGAAACACAGGGTCAATATGCCACTGTTGTCTTTAACCATTGCCGCCTGAATGAGTCCAGTGGTCTCAAAGCTATAATGATCCATCCATCTGGAATAAGGCGGTTTGCTGGCAAGTAGAAAGGTTTGCTTGGTGCTCTCATCATAAGCGGGAAGTAAATAGGAACCCGAATCCAGTAAGACAGGTGGGTGCCGTACCATCATTCCAGGTGTGTTCCACAATTGAACTGGGTTGGACCAGGTTTGTCCCTCGTCATCAGACCACATCTCTTGTAGGTACGCATCATTCCAATAGCTTCCTTTCAATGCGACATAAAGAAGGTGGATGCGTCCCCCAGGCTCTTGAAACAGTACAGGATTGCCAACAGAATATTTTGAATGAGCCAGAATAGATATTCCGGGACTCCATGAGCTGTCTCCCTTATGTTTTTTAGCAAGGGTCAAGGTGGCATTGATGTATTCATCTGCCGGGTAAGTGTACCAGACAACCATTAATGTTCCAGCTTGCGTCTCCAAAATTGAAGCGCAATGGCAAAACATTCCCTGATCATCATGTGGGTTGTGCAAAAACGTAGCTTCAATCATGGCGTGGAGCGCTTTTCTTAAGATGAAATTTAATATGATGGTTTCATTATAAAGGCTGGAATTATATTTCTAATAATTATTTTCTCGACGGTGTAATGTTTTCAGGTAAGTTTTTTTAATCAGGAAAGTTAAGCATGGATAGATTTTCAGAAATATTGTGCACAAAAAGTCCACTACTATTTCACAAGGGTGGATATGGTTTTGGGTGGAAGTTTGTTAACGGTTTAATGGAAATGGAGGCGCCGGGCGGACTCGAACCGCCGATAGAGATTTTGCAGACCTCTGCCTTACCACTTGGCGACGGCGCCCTGCTTGGTTATTACGGTGAAAAAAATGGAGCGGGAGAAGGGGTTCGAACCCTCGACTTCAACCTTGGCAAGGTTGCACTCTACCACTGAGTTACTCCCGCAACTTTTCGACTAGGCAACTATTTTTTGGGATGGAAGACCCGTGACCAATTATATTTCTTCAATTGAGATTGTCAAATTCTATTTTTTAATGAACTTTGCTTCAGTTCCTTCAATCAGGCGCAAAATATTGCCGTAATGCCTTTGTGTTGTGAACAAACCAATAATTACTGCAAGATAAATATAGGGAAGTTGCAATTTAAATAAAAAGGCAAACAATGGAAGAGAAACCGCTGCCATGATTGATCCAATTGAAACATAGCCTGAAATCCACAGACAGATAGAAAATACCCCTATTGCGCAAAGTGTTGCCAAGGGCATGATATACGAAAAAAGGCCAAGGCTCGTTGCAACTCCTTTTCCACCCTTAAATTTCAAAAAGACCGAATAGAGGTGTCCTAGAAAAACCATTAATCCGGAAAGAGAGATCAGCTCCGGTTTCTCATACAGTGATCCAGCAGAAAGAGCTACTATAAATCCCTTCGATACATCTCCCAAAAGAGTCAGTAGTCCTGCTTTTTTACCCATTACCCGGGCTACATTTGTAGCCCCAATATTTCCACTACCGTGCTCACGGATATTCAGGTTTTGTGCCCGCGCAAGAACAACCCCAAAGGGAATGGAGCCTATCAAATATGAGACTATACATAGAGTTATTGTTTCAATCAACATGATGAAGAGCTCAGTCTGTCTCGTCTACCCAGGACTCGCTTTGCAGTTTTGTTTTTAGTTTTAATTTGGCCCTTTTCTCGACTTGCCTGACTCGTTCCCGGGAAAGGCCGATCTCTTTACCAATTTCTTCCAATGTTTTTACTTCTCCATCAAAACCGAAACGCATTTTGAGTATTAGTGCCTCCCTTTCTGAGAGGTCTTCCAATAACTGGTCAACCTTGGTACTGAGTGATGCTTGCATGAGTTGATCATCGTAGGGAATCAGATCCTGGTTTTCCAAAAGATCCAGATAAGGTGTGTCTTCGGAATCTTTTAAGGGAGAATCGAGTGAAAGGTGAGTCCGGTAGGCGCGCATTATAGAATTTACTTCCTCATCTCTGTATCCCAGACTTTTTGCAAGTTCAGACTGCGTTGGTTCCCGCTCAAGGTCTTGTGCCATCTGCTGGCTTCTTTGGTTGATCTTGAGCACTTTGCCTGCCTGTTTTACTGGTAATTTGACTGTGCCAGATTGTTCTGCAAGAGAATGCATAATAGCCTGCTTGATCCACCACACTGCATAGGTGATGAACTTGACATTTCTTGATACATCAAAACGCTTGGCGGCTTGAATCAGTCCTATGTTACCTTCTTCAATCAAATCCTGAAGGGAAATGCCCAATCCACGGTACTTATTGGCAACGGTCACAACATACTTTAAGTTTCTGCGTACCATTTCCTGAATGGCTTTCGGGTCGCCGGCTTTAATAGATTTCGCGAGTTTGATCTCTTCACTACGGGTAAGAACTTTGATTTTGCCAATTTCTTCCATGTATTGTGTGAGTGGGTCATGGTTTGCTCCTTTGTTTGCTACTGGAGAAGAGTGCTTGGGTTTTCTCGGTTTTTTTTGAGGAGTCTTTGGCATAATTTGTTTTAGCGAAGTGTTCTCAGACGAATTCGAGCTTCTTTAGCAAATTCACTTTTTGGAGAGCTTCTAATAACGTTTTTATAATAAGTGGTTGCTTCAGAAAAATTTTGCTCACGATAGTAGGATTCGCCTAATAAGAATTCAGCTTCCAGATTGTAAGAGTGATTAGGGTACTCAAGCTTTAAACGTTTAAACCTTTGGATCGCCGATTGATAAGAGCCAGTGCGAAAATAAAACTTGCCTATTTCAAATATATTTTGTGCAAGAATATCCAGACATTGGGTTATTTTTAATTTTGCCGGTTTGGAGTAAGAGCTGTTTGGAAAATCCTCAACAAAGTGCTGAAATCCTTCCAGTGCAGAATTTACAGGCGTCAAGTCTCGTGATGCCAAGTCAGTTAGCTTGAAATTGGACATGGCTTTATAGAAATGCGCTCGATCTACAAACGGGTGAGCTGGATAAAGTTCGGTGAACTTTTGGTAATGAAATTTAGCCTCCTCATATTCTTCCTCTTTGAAATGAAGGTCTGCAAGCAACATAGTTCCCGCTACCCGTTCTTTACTGTCGGGATAATCTTCCATTAATTGCTGTACTTTGGCCTTGGCTTTTTCATGATCTTCATTTTTCGCTAACCGCTTACTTTGTTGCAATAATTGCCTTGCGGAAAAATTTTCCTGTTTTTCTGTTGTGGCGCATCCTGCGAAAAGCATTAGCAGGAAAATCAAAGAAAACAAAGATACAAATTTGAAGGAAAGTCTAAATAGAGACATTATTGTTATAGATGGTTACAGGCTTTTTTCAAATATATACTAAAAAACCTTGTGTTTAAAGAACTTAATCATTTTATAGAGACTGAAAGCTCCTTGCTTATCCAGAAAACTTCATGCTATAACTTCAACGATATACCCATCTTTAAGATGGGGTCTTCCTACAGGAAAAAGCCGTTACCATGAAACGTACTATAAAGATTATATTGTTAAGCCTATTAGGTTTTCCTGGGTTGGCTTTTGCCGCAGACCCTGGTTCTGCTCATTCGTGGAAACTGCTTTCTATTTTTGAAAAAGGTGGGATCATGATGTATCCCATTCTTTTCGCCTCTGTGCTCATGCTGGGGATTGCCATAGAACGCCTATATAACTTGAGAAGAAAAAATGTCATCGATTCCAATTTCCTTCAGAATGTCCGGGATCAATGGGATTGGAAAGACACTCATAAAACCCTCCAATTGTGTAACTCCTATGACAATTCACTTTCGCGGATTTTGAAAGTCGGGTTATTGCGGGTAGGAGGTAAGCTTGACGAAATTGAAAGAGCAATTGAAGGTGCCGGTCAACATGAAGCGTCATTGATGAACTCGAATTTGCGGGTTTTAGGCGCTGTGGCAAATATCACTCCGATGATGGGACTTTTGGGAACGGTATTCGGTATGATCAGAGCCTTCAATGTTATTTCTTTAAGCGGAACAGGGAATCCTGGGCTTGTTGCCAGCGGTATTTCCGAAGCTTTAATAACAACCGCGGCTGGCATGGTGGTGGGTATACCTGCTTTGGCGCTTTATCATTATTTCAGGGGAAAAATTGATCGCTATGTTTTTGAGATGGAAGAGATATCCTTTCAGCTTATTGAAGAGCTTTCCTATGATGGTATTCGAAAGTCTAAATCTGGTGCTTCAGGTACGACTAGAGAAAAACCTAAGAGGACATCAAGTGTTAGTTGATCATCAGGGGCCTGTTGCTTAAGGAGAATACTTCGTGCAATTCAGAAGAGAAGAGGAGGATAATTTCGCTCTGGACATGACCCCAATGATTGATGTGGTGTTCCTGCTCATTATTTTCTTCATGGTCTCAACGGTGTTTGTGGACTTCAGCAGAAAAATGGATATTAATCTTCCAACTTCCAAGTCTTCCGTTCTCGATGAAAGTGCAAAGACCCTGGAGGTTGAGATGTCGAAAGATAAGAAAATTTTTCTTGGTGGCAAACTGGTAACGCTTCTTGGGCTTGAAACAACTCTCGCGAAAATGCAATTCAAGGATAAAAAACCAACCGCGATTATCCGTGCTGATAAATCCCTTCCATACGGAGATGTGATTCAGGTTATGGGTTTTTTGCAGAAAAAAGGCATTCCCGATATCAGTGTGGCGGTGAAATAAGGTATACTCTAGCTTTCATCCAGTAATATTATAAACAGCGTCTGGTTCTGATCGGAGCCGGACTCTTTATGTTTTAAGGAGATTTTTAATGGCAACCTACACGAAAGAAAAAGATGTTGAAACCACTTTGGAAGATGATTCCGAGGCGCGTAAAGCGATGCAGGAAGTATTTTCAAATACGGCACGCTGGCCTGCAGGATTTGGTGGCTTCACTGCTGATGTGACGGCAAACATAAATGGTGTCGAACAAAAGGGTACTGTAACGGTAAAAGGCCCCAAAGAAATCGAGACAGATATCAGTGATGAAAATGCCAGGGGATTTCTTACCGAAAACCTGGCTTCTATTGCCATGCATCGAGGTCCGCGTTCTTTTGAGGAGTCGGATGGAAAATACAAACTGAATTTTGGCGATGACGGCACGCATCCTCTGGGCAGAAAGTTGATCATGGGCGGGGATGGTATGAGTTCGTTTTACCGCATTAAAGACGGCAGAATCCAGCAGATCAACCGGCAGACACCACGTTTTTCTTTTTCTATCAATATTGAAGAAAGCCGGAAAAACCAGGATGGTAAGTTCCTGACGCATAAATATTCTGTGTTCTATTTCAAGCCGGATAAAGGATTGAAAGATGTGGAGAGCTATACAGATGAATACACAAGAGTGGGTGAGGCCGATCTTCCTGAAATGCGCCGTATCATCAACTGTGAAGAAGGCGCGGTCACAGTTTCTACGATGACACTCAGCAACCACAAACTTCTTTAAATAAAGATTATAAGTTGGCATGGGTGAATTTCACCTGTGTCAACTTTAAATTTCCACCTTATACTTCAACAACCAATCCACCTCACCGATTGCGAAGAACACGATACATTGGGTTAATGTGGACAGCCGTTCAGGTCACGTTGGTATGCATGGCAATGAATATCAAACGATGCCTTGTTCTGGCAAAAACATAAAAGCACTTTGTCTTGATGAGGAAAACCTGATTATCATGTAGAAAGGGTGAATCACTACTTCTTACTTAATTTCCTGCAGGTTATTGCTCATTGCCACCGGCGGCTCGCTCCTCTAGCGAGGGAGGCAGATGGCAAGAACACTTTAAGCCGAGATAGATTTATGTGTCGCAGAAATAGCTATTGCAGTAGGGTCCAGCATCACGCGGGCTAAACAGACTTGACGGTTAGCTTAGGATGCAACTGCTGGCGCAGTTGGGTCTGGATGTATTGCAGGGTTCCGCTGGTGGAGGTGGGGCAACTGCCGCAGGCACCCTGGTAATGGATGCTGACTTCGTCCCCTTTGATGCCTTTAAGTTCCACACCACCGCCATCCGCCGCGAGATTGGATCGGATCGAACGGTTGAGCACCATTTCGATGCCTTGAAGTTTTTTCTCGTCATTGAGTTTCTCAAAGTTGACAACATCGACATCGCTCAACTGCACTTTGCCTTCGGCTTGATAGACAATCACGTTTTCTTCGATGGATTTCCAAACCCGGTCCTTGAGGGGAACCCAGCTTGTCTTATCGTCTTTGGTCACGGTGATAAAATTGTCCATGACGAACACGCTGATCACACCGGGTTTTTCAAACACGGCTTTGGCCATTTTGTCGCCTTCTGCTTCTTTCTTGCTGGCAAAAGAAATGTTGCCGTTATCGAGAATCACCGCGTTGATGACAAACTGCAGGGCATTAGGATTCGGCGTCTCTTTCGTGCGGACGACCTTCAAGGCCTTCTTGAGGTTAGGATTCGCCTTCGGTTTCGGCTTAGGTTTGTTAGCCGTGGCGTTTTTTTCTTTCAATTTTGCCTGGATAGCCAGGATCTCGCTGATCTTCACAACAATGGAACTTTCAATATTAAAAGGATGGCAACTATCTTAAACCATTCAAACCTGGGAACCAAACACTATCTCGAATCACTCGGCGTTGGAAGGAACATCTGCAATTGAACCCACCGCAACCCGGTGCCCTTTAAGAGACTGCATAGCCTCGTAAGCGACAAACACCGCCAGTCCGACTAGCACCACAGCCGTTAGACCCAGAAACAAATTGGGTTCCGGTGCGCTGAAAAACTGCCAGGCCTGCCAGCTTAACGCCGCGATGGTGGTCACCACCATGAACAGGGCCGGATAAAGCACATATTGAGTGGGCCGTTTGACCGCCATCAACCAGGTAGCCACCACAAACAGGGCTACCGCCGCAATGAGCTGGTTGGTCGCGCCAAATATGGGCCAGATTTTTTGCCAGCCATCGGTCGCCCCTATCAGGTAAGCGGCAAACACTACAGTGACCGTTACCATATATTTATCACGGAACACTGGCACGTGTTGTCCCAACGCTTCCTGAACCAGGAAGCGTGTGATGCGCACTGCCGTATCGAGGGTGGTCAGCACAAAGGTATTCAGTGCCAGCACGGCTATCATGGATGCAAACGTGAAACCCAGAACAGGCAACATATGATTTACTACGTTGCCGTATCCATTTCCGAATGCCAGAATCCATCCGCCCGATTGCAGGGTTTCACGGAACCCGAGCTTTGCCATATCGATTCCCCCACCTTCGGGAGCGACCCAATAGAGCCCACCGCCAACCATGAGGACGGTAACGACCGCTACCACCCCTTCGGTGAGCATTCCGCCATAGGCAATGGCCCTGCCCTGGGTTTCATCCGCAAGTTGTTTTGAAGTGGTTCCGCCCGCAACCAGAGAATGGAAACCGGATATCGCACCGCAGGCCACCAGCACAAACAACATCGGCCAGACCGGCCCCTGTACTTCAGACATTGCACCCCGCCATGCGGGAGTGTTCAGTCCCGGCGCCACCACTAACAAGGCGATGATGCCAAGCGTCATGGAACCGAACAAGATAAAGGTAGACAGGTAATCGCGTGGTTGCAGGAGTGTTTGCACCGGCATGATCGATGCCACCCCGGCATAGACCATCAACACGACAAACCAGAACATCAGTGGGGAGAGTCCCATCACCCCTCCATCCGGCAAGGGAAGAGGGATTTTGAATCCGATATAAATATTCACGATGACCGCAAGGACCGCCACAGCAGAAGCGATCTTGAGACTGAAATTCTTTTTATAAATACACCAGCCGAGGATCATCGAAACGGGAATGATTGCAAACGTGGGGAAAACCATCTCCGGTTGCGCGATGAGTGTCTTGGCCGCCACCACACCAAACACAGCGATGACCAGCAACATTGCCAGTATGAGAAAAATGGCGAATACCGCTTTGGCCCGGTATCCCATGGTGGTTTCAGCGATATCGGCGATGGAGCTACCTCGATTGCGCACCGAGACCATGAGAGTCAGGTAGTCATGAACCGCACCGATGAACACACTGCCCAGCACTATCCATACTAACGTGATTGCCCAGCCAAAATGGTGCATGGCAATGATCGGTCCAATGACCGGTCCAGCACCGGCAATAGACGCAAAGTTATGCCCGAACAGTACCAGCGGTTTGCTGGGCACATAATCCACTCCATCGTTTTGTTTTATTGCGGGGGTTTCACGGGCAGATTCCGGGTGAACGAGTTCCCGGTCCAAACGTTGTGCGTAACCCCTGAAGCCCACGAAATAAAAAAACAGGCAGGCTGAAACCAGTATGACAATGGTCAACATGGACACATCCTGATAAAGTTAGACTAGTCTTCTTTATTATATCAAAGAGTGGGTAAGGATAAGAAGGTTTTGTCCCGGTACCAGGCTAGAACAAAGAATCGCGCAGAATGGTTTGTTCCCGGTCCGGCCCGGTGGAGATCAGCATGAACGGTGTTTCAACAAGATCGCTCAACCGGGCGATATAATCCCTGGCGTTTTGGGGAAGCTTGTCGAAGTCCTGCACACCGGCTGTGCTCTCTTCCCAACCGTCAAACTCGACATAGTCAGGTTCACAATTTGCCAGGACTTCAGGGTCAGCGGGCATATCTGAAAAAACTTTTCCTTTGTATTTATAACCGGTGCAAACCTTGATTGTTTTGAATCCATCCAGGACATCAACTTTAGTAAGGAGCAACGCGTCAACACCATTGAGTTGAATACCGTATCTGGCGACCACCGCATCAAACCAACCACAACGGCGGGGCCTGCCAGTTGTTGCGCCAAACTCATGCCCCACTTTACCGAGACGTTCACCGTCCTCATCCGACAATTCGGTGGGGAACGGGCCTTCACCAACTCTTGTGGTATAAGCCTTGATCACGCCCAGCACACGATCCACTTTCGTGGGTGGAATCCCCAAGCCTGTACATGCTCCTCCCACCGTTGAGTTGGAAGATGTCACAAATGGATAAGTACCATGGTCCACATCCAGCATGGTGCCCTGCGCGCCTTCGCATAAAATGTTTTTCCCATTCGCTATCTGGTCTCGCATGAGGACATGGGTATCGGTAATGTATTTCAAGATGGTTTCGCGATAGCCCATCAGTTCGTCCAGTAAACTGTTAAATTCTGGCAATTCGGTACCATACAGGCTTTTTAAAATCTTTTGCTTTTCTTCATAATTGGCCCGCAACCGTTCAGACAGATAACCTTCATCCCGAAGATCACAGATCCTGATTCCCGCCCGGGCGATTTTATCAGCATAGGAAGGGCCAATGCCCCTCCCCGTTGTGCCAATTTTCTGGAATCCGCTTCCACTCTCCCGGCTTTTGTCGCTGGTGCCATGATAAGGCATGATGATATTTGCCCGGTCACTGATGACCAGTCTACCTTGCAGTTCAATACCGGTTTCTTCCAACAGGTGCATTTCATCTACCAAAGCCTTAGGGTCCACCACGACTCCGTTGCCGATCACACATAATTTGTCTTCATGGAAAATTCCGGAAGGAATAAGATGCAGAACAAATTGTTTCTCATTGAAACAAATTGTATGTCCGGCGTTATGGCCCCCCTGATACCGGGCCACCACCTCGACATTTTCAGCCAGCAGGTCGATGATCTTCCCTTTTCCCTCATCACCCCACTGCATTCCCACCACTACCGCAACCGGCATAGAACCCTCTTAAGATAAAAAAACAGATTAAATTTGCGCCCAGCGGGCTATTATCCTCACCCACCCCCATCTTGTCAACTGCTAGGCGTGGAGCCAATGAGCAATGACTAATTTTGTATGAAAATGGCTGTCTCGGCTTAATTTATCATTGCCCAATACATTCAAGGCTGTTTATTTCATGGAGAGGGACCAACGGATGAATTCCTTTTCAGCCGAGAAAACCCGTTGCTACCCAATGAAGCTATTGCAGTTGAACCCAGCGCCACGCTGGCTAGTGACGGAGTAACCTCCGCTGGCAATTAGTCATAGCTTTTTCAGCGAGAAAAGTTTCTGATAGCTCTTCAAAGCTATTGCAAGTAGCCTTCACGGCTAGTGACGGAATTTTTTCAGGAAGGATTTTATGGTTTCCAAAGGAACCATGGGGCCAATATCGATACCGGGACAAAACCCGCCAACAAGTTTCCACATGAGTTTGGAGTCCAAATTCTCTTTCCAGAACGGGTAGGTGGAGCATTGTTTCGGTTTGCCTTCATGGATGCCGCATCCCTGATCGGTCAAAAATGTGCAGGGTTCGCCCACTTCCCCGACTTCGAGAACCCATTCGCCGTCATCGCGGGTGAGGTAGGTTTTCTTAAATTCCGCCGGAGAGATTTCAAGAACATCGGCCGCGTTGCGGATATCTGAACGGTCAAAATGCACGATCCCCGGTTTGATACAACATTTGAAACAATCGGGTTGGCATTCAAACCGCAATGGTTCTTTTTCCCACCATTTACCCATACGGAGTACCTCCGTTAGTAATTGGTATTATATTTTTCTGCTAGCAAACGGACTCTGGGCTTAACGGAGTTAATTCGTGCATGCACAGTTAGTAGGTTAGAACACCACCATATCGTCACGATGGATCACTTCTTCGTAATAGGATTCACCCATCAGATTCCGCACGGCAGAAGTTTTCATGCCTTTAATCTGTTCAAGGTCACGGGAGTTATAGTTGACCAGTCCTCGTCCGATTTCTTTACCGGTCTCATCAATGAGAGTCAGGGCACTGCCAAACTCAAACTTTCCTTTTACCTTCACCAGTCCTGCGGGGAGCAGGCTTTTTCCCCTTTCTACCAAAGCGTTTCGTGCGCCCTCATCGATGGTCAGTGTTCCTGCAGGTTTCAGGGTATGGGCGATCCAATGCTTTCGATCACGAATCTTTCCTTTTCCTGACCAGAATAATGTTCCCACTTCTTTACCGGCAAAAATCTTCTCTATGACCTTTTCATCAAGACCATTGACGACCAAAGCAGGAATTCCAAAGCTCATGGTTTTTTTAGCGGCCAGAACCTTGGTGAGCATTCCTCCCACTGTCAGTCGGTTATTGCTTTTCCCGGCTATTTTTTCGATACCCTCATTGACTTTGGCAATATGAGAAATCAACTGCGCTTTCTCTCCCCTTGAGCCTGCTTTTTTTGATGGGTCTTTGTCATACAATCCTTCTACATCAGAAAGAATAATTAACAGTTGCGCATCCACCAGGCAGGCCACCGTTGCAGAAAGGGTGTCGTTGTCGCCTATTTTAATCTCTTCAACAGTCACCGAATCATTTTCATTGATAATTGGGACAACGCCCTTTTC
Organism: uncultured Nitrospina sp.; assembly: GCA_964344595.1. GTDB lineage: Bacteria > Nitrospinota > Nitrospinia > Nitrospinales > VA-1 > LS-NOB. The sequence goes on from CAYFNV010000003.1 coordinate 139,678, forward strand.
CAGAAGTGCCTCTATGGTGTGCTTGGCATTCAGGTAACGTGTGCGGTTTTTAAGGTCCTCGTGGCTCAAAAGAATCTGCGCCACCTTCAGTTCTTTTTTTTCAAAAGCCTTCTCATAGGTATGCATCAGGAAGCTCTGGCCAATAGCAGCGCAGGCCTGTTTTTCAGGAATAGTCAAATCAGCACGACCAAATTCCAAACGTTCCCTCCCGGCCATAATGGCTCCAGATGAGACCAATACAACATTAAAACCTTTATCGCGGATGAACTTTATTTTACGGGCATAATGACGTACCCAGTCCTTACTCAGTCCACATTCCAGTGATGATCGACCTTTATCCCGATTGGAAATAACACTGCTTCCAATCTTGACGACCACGGTTTTTATATTGTTTATAATTTCTTTACGCATATTCATATTGACGGGATGTTACTGAGTTTTTCGGATAAAAAATCCGCAGGGGAAAATGTAACCTAAAATTCCACCGGTGTCATGGTCTATTGTTGGAGTTTTTCAGAGTTTCATTGATAAATCGGCTTAAAGCATCAAAATAGCCTGTTCCACCCATGATATACGTATCATTATGCCCGGCTCCTTCAATCGGGTAAAAGATTTTAGGTTCAGCAGCCTGTTCAAACAATTTTCGCCCCAGGTCATAAGGGACAATTTCATCGCGTGTACCATGTAAGAATAACTTGGCAAGTTTCAGGTGGGGAACTTTTGAGGCAGCATCCAGTCTGGATCGAATTGCCCAACCAAGAGGAATAAGCGGAACAACCTGTCTGGACATATCGGCAGAATTCGTGAAGACAGATTCCAGAATTAATCCTCTGGCAGGATGATTCATCGCCGTTTCAACGGCACAAATGCCACCTAGAGAACGACCGAAAAGAAACAGGGAGTCAACAGACACACCTTCCATCTCAAGCACTTTATTATAAGCTGCTCGTGAATCCTTATAAACTCCTTCTTCATCAGGGGTGCCTTCGCTCTTTCCATAACCACGATAATCGAAAATAAAAATATTCAGTTTGAGAGGTTTAAGACGGTGGATGTTATCCAGCCGGTGACTGAGGTTTCCGGCATTACCGTGAAACCATAGCATGGTGGCAACTGCCTTGGGAGCTGGGATAAACCAGCCGTGCAGTTTTACTCCATCTTCTGCATTAAAAAATATGTCCTGCGCTGGAATTCCTGTAGAAACCGGGTCCCAGAATCCTTCCGGGAAACGGGCCGGGTGAAAAATGATTTTATTTTCAAAAAGGAGCAAGATTGCCAGATAAACCAGCACACCGAAAATCAGCAGTCCGGCAGACTGAGTCCACGTCACCTTATTCGTCCGGGGTAAAATGAGCGAAGTACCTCCACCTTGCAATATCTTTATATTGCGAGCATAAATTTACTTGGCATAACGAGTTAACACTAAAAGCTTCCACAACTATTGGTCAATTTTAGAAACTTTGATTTTCAGACCTTCCACCGAATCGATCCGAACCATCTCTCCCTCGTCAACCTGGGTATCAGATTCCGCCTCCCACAACTCTCCATGGACCAGAACACTGCCATGCAGGTTAAGGGATTCTTTAACCAGGCCGGTTTCACCTATCATCCCTTCCATACCACCAAGTTTCTTGAGACTTCTTGTGCGGGTAGCAAAAACAACTATGCCAATTGACAGAACAATTGTCAGTCCCAATGTAGGGTAAAGAATTGCCTGCGAAATTTGCATAGCTGGATCTTCACTGTCAATCAGCATGGTGGATCCAAGAAAAATCGATATCACCCCGGACACAGATAGCAGCCCGTAACTCATAACGTTGATTTCAGCTATAAATAAAATCACTCCAAGAAGAATCAGTAACAACCCTGCATAGTTGATTGGCAAGGTCTGCATTGCATAGAGGGCAAGAATGAGGCTGATGGCACCGATCACCCCAGGGAGAATCAACCCTGGGTTGGACAACTCAAAATACAGGCCTACCATTCCAACCATCATGAGTATATATGCTATGTTCGGGTTGGAAATGATATCCAGCATTTTTTGCCTTGGGTTCATTTCATGGTAAATGATTTCCAGGTTTCCGGTTTTGAGCGTGACAGGCCCAGTAACCACCTGCACTTTTCTTCCATCCACAGCCATCACCAGTGCTTTCACATTATTGGCCACAAGATCGATGACGTTAAGCTTCAAAGCCTCTTCCGCCGAAATCGAAACGCTATTGACTACAGCCAGTTCAGCCCAATGCGCATTACGCTTTCTATGCTCTGCCAGAGAACGGATGTAGGCGGCAGCATCGTTGACAACCTTTTTCTCCATAGTCTTCGCCTGTTCACTTTCACCTCCCCCACCCATCATATTCACTGGATGTGCTGCGCCAATATTGGTGCCCGGTGCCATGGCGGCGATATGGGATGCTATGGTGATAAACGTCCCGGCTGAAGCGGCCCGTGATCCGCTCGGTGCTACAAATGAAACTACCGGCACCTCAGACTTTTGGATTTTTTTGATAATCTGCCGCATGGAAGTGTCCAGACCTCCTGGTGTGTCCATGTGCAAAACGACCAACGCATCCTCTTCAGCATTGGCCTGGCTGATTTCATGGGAAACATATTCAGAGACTGCAGGATTGATGGCCCCGGATATTTTGACAACAACCACACGGTCTTTGGAGTAGGCGGGAGAAACAACCAGAAACAAAATCAGCAATAGAAAACCAATTTGTTTATTCATCAGGATGACCAGAGAGTTTTCCGTTCATATCGATATAATATTGTTCCATAAGGGAATGAATAAAGCAAACCACGCATCTCAACAGCTTCTGATTTTATGGTGCCAGCACTATATTTAATGTTAAACTTGATGGAAAGTATATGATTTCAATATCAGGACGGCTTTATGGATTACAAGACGATTTTCATCGTTGACCCTGTCAGAAGTGAGCGGATACAGATGGCAAAATTTCTCAGCGAAGAAATTTTTACTATCATTACATTTGTTTCCCCAAATGATTGTTTCAAAAAAACCGATCTTATTTGTTGCGACCTGATGGTGTTTGTCCCACGTAAGGAAAAAAACGAAATCAAACATCTGGTGAATATAAAAAAGAAGTTCCGGGTTACTCCTGTAATTTTTCTTCTGACTAATGATTTCCCTGATATCAATCTTGCAGAAGTTAAAGAATATGGGTTTCCCAACGTATACAAAGCCAGTAACAATGAAAAGGTGCGCGAAATTATGCTGGGGCTTCTTGCTGAAGAAGGACTGCCTCCTCGAACAGAAGTTCCCCATCCTGTTCCCATCTCTAAAGAAGTGCAAAACGCCCTTTCAACGAGGCCTGAATGAGCAATACACCTAAAACCACCAACACTGTTTCTACAGGTGCCTTCAGCATAGGAGGTGAGAATTCTTTAGCCTTGATAGCCGGACCTTGCGTGATTGAGTCTGAAAAAGGTGTAATGAATATTGCTGAGAAACTGAAACGCATTACCGAAGACTTAAATGTCCCTTTTATTTTTAAAGCTTCCTACGATAAAGCCAACCGTTCCTCCATTAAATCATTTCGCGGCCCAGGATTGATAGAAGGATTAAAAATACTGCAAAAGATAAAGTCCGATCTGGGCATTCCAATTTTATCTGATGTTCATAAGGAAGAGGAAGTCGAGCCCGCAGCTGAAGTGCTTGATGTTTTGCAGATCCCGGCTTTTCTTTGCCGGCAAACTGACCTTCTGGTGAAAGCCGCTGGCACAGGCAAACCTGTCAATGTTAAAAAGGGACAGTTCATGGCTCCCTGGGACATGAAAAATGTGGTTAACAAACTTGAAGAAAGCGGCAACAAAAATATACTGCTTACAGAACGGGGAGCGACCTTTGGTTATAACAACCTTGTAGTAGACATGCGCTCCCTTGTTTTAATGCGGGAATATGGTTATCCAGTAGTGTTCGACTCCACCCACAGCTTGCAGCAACCTGGAGGTCAGGGTACCTGCAGCGGAGGGCAGAGGGAAATGATTCCCGACCTGGCCCGTGGGGCGGTTGGAGTTGGCTGCGATGCCCTGTTCATGGAGACCCATCCGGATCCTGATCAGGCGTTATCCGATGGGCCTAATATGCTGAAACTGGAATTGCTTCCTGAACTTTTGGAGCAATTGATCACTCTGGACCAGGTGGTACGAGGCAAGGAGCATATGCCTCTCGGCAGAGGTTCCAGATAGCATTGAGATCAACATACTGAAACTTGTCTAGTTGAAAAAAGTACCCCTACGACAAATAGCGGAGGAAGAATAATGAAACGGTTTTTCTTCATCTCTCTCCTTATAGGATTTCTGGTATTTCCCATTATTCCCGAGGCTGGGCCCAGTGGCACCTGGGTTGAGCTTTCTCCCACGCCAATCAAAAGAACAGAATCTTCGGCTGCACTCGTTGATGGTAAATTTTATTTGCTGGGAGGGTTCACACCTAAGGGAATTTCCAACAAGGTCGATGTCTGGAACCCTGACTCAGGCAACTGGAGCCGGATCGTTCCCATTCCACGAAAGCTGCATCACACAACAGCCTCAGTAGTAAACGGCAAACTATATATCATCGGAGGATTTGGTTCGGCCACGTGGAAGCCTTCAAATGTTAACTTTGAGTATGACCCTCAAACCCATCGCTGGACGGCCAAAGCTCCCATGCCAACTGCACGCGGGGCACATGCCGCGGGAGTCATAGACGGAAAAATACATTTAGTTGGAGGTGCTCATCGTGAATTATTCAATCTGGTAAATACCTCTGCCCATGAAGTCTATGACCCTAAAACAGACAGCTGGAAAACCCTCGCCCCAATGCCTACCCCTAGAGACCATCTTGCTGTTTCAGTTATTGGATCAAAATTGTATGCCATTGGTGGACGGGTTGATGTCAATTACAACAATAATATGGGTGCCAATGAGTCCTATGATTCCACAACCGGAAAATGGAGCCGCCATACCCCAATGCCCACAGCGCGTAGCGGCATCACTTCCCAGGTACTCAACGGATTAATTCATGTCTTTGGTGGAGAATCAGGCGAAGGAACCTTCATCAATAACGAAGCCTATGACTCGTCAACAAATAAATGGAAAACCTATGAACCCATGCCATCTGGAAGACATGGATTGGCCTCTGTTTTATGGAATAATGAAATACATCTTTTAACTGGAGGTCCTAAACCAGGTGGGGGCGGTAGCGACACTCATACTGTATTCAAACTCAATTAATCCCTAAAAGAAGTTATCTGGAAAGGAGGGAGGGCGGCTCCCTTATCAGGGAGCCGGAGAGAAAAGTTTGTTAGCCATCGATTTTGGCACGCCACGGATTGGGCCACTTGGAGGTTAACCCAATCCGTTGGAGGTGGCAGTGCCAGTTCGAATCTTCAATATATCTATACAGCAATCCTCATGCCGTTTTAGAGACCAGCAGACAAAAATAAAGCAACTTATTATAAAATAAAGGGTTAAGTTCCCTCTCCAGGTTTGCATCTCTGCCAAAAATTTGTTCTACTCGAGAAATTTTGCCCCGTTCCCCGTCAATTTTTTCCCTTATACCTAGAAATACAGCAAATTTTTTAACGCAGTAGATCAGAGAGAAATTTTGTCATTACCTGAGTTGCAAATCGAGTTTGCGTGCGAAGTGATAAGGCACTTTTGATGGAGCCAGGGTGTGTTAAAACATACCATCCAGCTTTTAAACTGGAAATCTCTCCATCACTCCCTAAAAATGTAGAACTGTCCAGAAGTTCCTGATCCAGCCTGTCAGAAATCACCCTCAGAGACAATAACGGCCGACCCTTGGTTTCAGCTACTTTTGCTATCGACGCAGTTTCCATTTCCACCGCCTGAACATCAAAGTTTTTTCCCAGTTCCTTCTTGGTTGCTGGATCATGAATAACTCTATTAACGCTTAGCAAGCTACCTACAACCTTCTTTGCGCCATTCGAACAAGAGACACGTCTAGCTCGTTCCATCCAATCAGGGTCAGGGAAATACTCACCTCCCTCTTCCTCCATAATGGTTTCGGCAATCACCAGATCCCCGACATTCAGTCCAGGCTGCACCGCCCCTGCATAACCGATACTGATAAGCGCACCAGGCTGAAAACGGTCAATGACCTGATAGACGGCATCCTCAGCCCGCTTATTTCCTACTCCAGTCCGGACCAAAACGATGCTCTGCTTTCCCAGCATGCCTGACCAAGCCGAACTTTTTCCCAAACTCACATGATCTGAAATACTCATGGATTGTTTGATTCCGGCAATTTCTTCTTTCACCGCTCCCAATATGGCAATACAATCATTCATGACAAAAGAGTATACCACTCAAAAGAAATGAAAAAACAACCTGAGCAAAGAAACAGCTCTCTTTGCTCTGATCGATAAGCAACATTATAATAAACTTGGTTTGATATTTGATTTCAAGACTGAAATATCAAGGAAAACTTTCATGGAAAAATCGTCAATCGATTCGGGAATGATCGCATCCACGGCAAAATGGTTCACCACCGGGGAGTCCCTTCTGGCAATGATTTTTGCCTTGGCGGTTTTGATTGTTACTTTGCGCATCATTTACCGTCCTTGCAAAGACTCACTATCTATCAAACTGCTAGGCAGTCTCATGGTCCTTTCCCTATCCTTCGGTGCCAATCACCCGGCTATTTATGGATTAGGCATCTTCATCATTGCGACTCTCATCACTGAATTGCATTTCATTGAAAAACTCGGAGCACTTATCTGGCGCAGGAAAGAACACCATCAATATTTACTGCAAAAAGCTACTGCTGAGGAAGTAGAAAGCAAGCGCAAAAAAGAGTTAAAGATAAAAGAAGATGAAACGTTCGATGATTCAGAATCCCCTGATCAACAGGAGCCCTGGGAAATTTATAACAAACCCCCGGACCCTAACCGTCTTTTAATGGAAGAGGCCCACAAGTTCCACGTGGCGGTCCATCGAGCACTGCAATCAGGGAAAGGGCCTTTTGGCATGCATGAACTCAAAGAAGAAATTACAATCTCTGACAGATTCAGCCAGTTAACTCTGGACGCTCTAGTAATCAGTCCTCACCATCATTATGTTGTAGAAATCCGTTATTTTCGGTTTCGAGATGATTTAAAACAAACATTACCTGAAGTGGAACAAATGGCCCTCGCCTACCGCAATTACTTAATAGAGCGCCACAATCGAAACAATGTAACGCCGGTGCTCATTGTTCCACGTCATCTTAATGTGCCTAATGTTTTTCTAGGCACGCTGATTCTCCGATACGACCAGGATGAGGATCAATTTCACAATGAGGACAGAGCTATTAATATTCTTGAAGCCTGGCAGAAAGCTTAATAGATTGGAAACTAAATTTTCCATACCTCTATATTTTAATGCAATAATTCCACGCTTACCTTCATAGGAGAAACCTTTTACAAATGGCAAAGCTGAAACTGAATATTCCGGTAAAAAGAGGCGACCGGCTTGAGCTGGATGTCGAGACACTGGCCTCAAGCGGTGACGGGATTTGCCGGCACGAAGGGTATACCCTGTTTGTTCCGGGGGGATTGACTGGAGACCGTATCCTTGGGAAAGTGATCAAGATCACTCCGCGTTTTGGAGTGTTGGATATATTGAAAAGAATTGATTTATCCAAAGACCGTATTGATCCACCCTGCCCGGTTTTTCACACATGTGGAGGCTGCAAATTCCAGGACCTTAGCTACGAAAAACAATTACAGTTTAAAGTTCAGGTGGTTCAGGACAGTTTAAAGCGCATTGCTCAAATTGAAACTCCAGAACAAATAGAAATAATCCCGGCCGATGACCAATACCAATATCGCAACAAAGGTAGTTTCGCTATTCAGGGAAAGGGTGGAAAACCTATTATTGGATTCTATGCAGAAGGCACTCATGATATAGCCGACTCTTCCACCTGCGATATTCTTCTTCCAAAAATTAATGAGACGAAAGAATGGTTGCGCAAGCTTGTGACAAAGCACGATATTTCTATCTACAACGAACGTCATTGTCGAGGACTGTTGAGAGGTTTGGTCATTCGACACTCCTCTTCTACTGGTGAAACATTAGTCGGGCTAGTCACTTATAAAAACAGGTTTCCGAGAAGTTTCCTCTCTGACTTGACAAAAGAAGATCAATTAAAAAAACTGGGTATTGTAGGAATCATTCAAAACATCAACACACAAAATACAAACGTGATCCTGGGTGCTGAGAACAGGGTTTTATGGGGTAGAGAACGTTATCAAGAAAACCTCTGTGGAATAACTTTTCAGCTTTCTCTTGGCTCTTTTTTTCAAGTCCACTCAAAACAAGCTGAAAAACTCTATTCCCTGATAAGCCAGTGGACTGAGGAAGGTCAGCCAATAATCGATGCCTATAGCGGATCTGGTGGGATATCTCTCTTTCTTGCAAAGCAAGGTAGAACAATTACCGGTATTGAAAAGTTTGCACCGGCAATGGAAGATGCCAGATTGAGTGCTGAAAGCAACGGATTGTCAAACTGCCGCTTTTTGACCGGAACAGTTGAAGAACATATAAAAGTTTTGGATAGATCCATCCATGCCTTCATCGTGGACCCGCCCCGTAAAGGTTGTTCTGAAGAAGTTATCAAAGCTTTACAAGATTACAAACCTCAACAAATTATCTATGTTTCGTGTAATCCCTCTACGCTTGCCCGGGATCTGGAGCGTTTAGAGGGGTATCAAATCCAGAACATCCGTTTGATAGACATGTTTCCGCAAACCCAGCATGTTGAAATCGCAGTACGCCTCACAGAAACTCTTCTTAAAGACCCTGAGAATACTTGGTTAGTTGCCTAACTGGGCAAAGGGTGGTATACCTAAAGCATGGAAAACAGCCATAAAATCCGTCTGTTAAAGCAAACTGACCTGCTCAGCTTTTTCGATGAGACCACCTTGTCAATGTTGGTTGAACATTGCAGAGAAATTTCTCTTGAACCGAAAGAAGTGCTCTTTCACGAAAATGACCTTGAGAATGCCATGTATCTAATTCTCGAAGGAGAACTAGAGGTTTTCAAAGGTCCCAAACAAATAGCGGTTTTAGGTCCGGGAAACTATCTGGGAGAAATGTCACTGATTGAATCCAAAGCCCGTTCTGCCTCTGCTCGAGCTGAGAAGAAAACCCTGCTCATGGAAATCAATGAAGAACATTTCCATACCTATTTGGCATCTGAGCCACTAGCGCTACTATCAATCATGAGGACCCTGTCAGGCCGAGTACGCAGTGACCTTGAAACAATGATGAAGGATATGCGAAAATTGAGTATCTTCACCCACGATATCAGAAATTACTTGAGTACTCTGGGACTCGCGGAACTGACCCTCGAAGACACTATCGAGTTATTGGGTGGCACCAATCCCGACCATAAAAAAAGAGAGGGACTGGAAGACATGGAGAAATGTCAACATGTTGTCCAAACCGTACGAACCAACCTGATGAAACTTCTCGATTCCAGCTTAAATCATATTAAAAAAGTTAAGACCGAGTATAAAAAATCAAAAAATCCACTTCTGCCAGTCATCGAAGAAACTGTAGCTGGACTTGCCACGCACCCACAGTTAATAAATAAAAAAATCAATATCCTACCTCAAGGGGATTCATTCGAGACAGTTTTTAACCCATTGGACATCCAGCGCGTGCTGCAAAACCTGATTATCAACGCCGGATATGTTACCGAAAGCGGAGGAAAGATAGACGTAGGGGTCATTAGAACTGACGAAGCCTTAAAGGTCAGTATAACCGACAAAGGTTGTGGCATTCCTGAAGAAGTTCAAGAATATCTTTTCAAAGATTCGTTGACAACAAAAAGTGATGGGAATGGACTCGGCTTGCTTTCATGTAAGGGAATTATCGAGGAAAACCACCAGGGTAAACTCTGGTTCGAGACCGAAGCAGGAAAAGGAACCACCTTCCACTTCACCCTCCCCACAGATTAGCCGGCGAGCCGCCGGAAGCAATTTGCAAAAATTTATTTATAGATACAGATTTTTCGTCGGTTTGATGAGACCCGTTGTTTCTACCTCCAGGATAATTTTTGCATAACCCTGCGAGTAAGAGGATTAAAATATCGCGCTCGATTATTCCGTCTGTTTTCAGAGTAATGCAGCAATCGTCCCACGCAGAGTGGTTAGAATTTGGAGTGTTTAGGAGTACGGGGGAAAGGGATTACATCTCGAATATTTTCCATGCCAGTTACGAACTGGACCAGTCTTTCGAACCCCAAGCCAAACCCTGAGTGAGGAGCAGAGCCAAACTTTCTAAGGTCGAGATACCACCAGTATTGTTCCGGGTCGAGGTCTTTGTTCCGCATTCGTTGTAACAGCACATCATAATTTTCTTCTCTCTGGCTGCCGCCAATGATCTCCCCAAGCTTAGGTAAAAGGACATCCATCGCCCGTACTGTTTCACCACATTCATTGAGCTTCATGTAAAATGATTTGATCTGCTCCGGGTAATTGAAAACCATGATTGGTTTTTTAAATACCTTCTCACTTAGATAACGTTCATGTTCAGCCTGCAATGCAAAGCCCCATTCCACAGGATATGTGAAAGTCTCCGACGATTTTTGTAGTTGATGAATGGCATCAGTATATGTCAATCGCTCAAACTTGTTGTCGATGATATTCCTCAAAGTTCCGATGATAGTGGTGTCAATCCGCTTGTTAAAAAATTCCATGTCATCAGTGCATTGTTCCATCACATCCGACAATAAGTATTTGATGAATTCTTCTGCCAGGTCCATATTATCATCAAGATCATAAAAGGCCATTTCGGGCTCTACCATCCAGAACTCTGAAAGATGGCGACTGGTATTGGAGTTTTCAGCACGAAAAGTCGGACCAAATGTATATATTTCTGAAAGGGCCATCGCATAGATTTCACCTTCCAATTGACCGCTGACAGTGAGGGAGGTTTTCTCACCAAAGAAATCCTTTGAATAGTCAACCTTTCCATCCATCATTGGAGGGTTGGTAAGGTCGAGAGTCGTTACCTGGAACATTTCCCCTGCACCTTCACAATCACTGGTAGTCACAATGGGTGTGTTCAGATATAAAAAACCTCTGTCCTGAAAAAACTTGTGGATGGAAAAAGCCAACCGGTTGCGAACCCTCATGACAGCACCAAAAGTATTTGTACGCGGACGAAGGTGGGCGATTTCACGTAAAAACTCAAAGGAGTGCCGTTTCTTTTGCAATGGATAAGACTCAACAGGTGCAGGTCCATAAACAATAATTTCTGTCGCTTGAACTTCTTTTGACTGGCCCTTACCCTGCGATGTGACCAAATTACCGCGTACAGAAACACAACTGCCTGTTGTCATTTTGCTCTCTATCGAAGAAAATTCTGGCAGTGTATGCTCAGCCACCACCTGAATATTTGCTACACAGGAACCATCGTTGATTTCCAGAAAGGAAAACCCACCCTTGGAATCCCGACGGGTTCGCACCCACCCCTTAACCAATACTTCTCCCTCATCACCTGTCAGGAGGTCTTTAACTTTTGTACGCTTCATAAACCTTGTTTATCCTTGTTAAAGCTTGATTTGGCAAAGCTCTTCTCATTGACAATAAAGGAGTTTTCAGATATTTTAAGGAGTGTGTAAGCAGTTAGCAATGATTTTTCCCAGCGTATCAACTGAAATCAGCTGAGGAAAACCTTCACCCCATTTTTTGTGTTTATTCTAGGAAATTTACTGAGCGCAACCGCCCAGGTTCTAAGTATTGTATTAAAGCTTTATATGTGGGTCATTATTATCCGCGCCTTGTTATCCTGGGTGAATCCGGACCCTTATAACCCCATTGTCCAGTTTTTATACAGTATCACAGAACCGGTTTTGCTTCGAGTGAGACAACTAATTCCTATGTCCGGAATAGGGATCGACTTTTCACCCATCATTGTCCTTCTGGCAATAATTTTCCTTGAGGAGTTTTTGGTTAATTCTCTCGCAACCATGGCAATGCAATTACAGTAAACTACCATGCGCCTGACATATCTTGATATTTTAGAGCAATGTTTCCACGATAAGTTCCGTGGCTATAACAAACAGGAAGTGGACACATTCCTGCATCTTGTTGCCGATGACTTCAAGTCCATGGCAGAAGACCTCAAGGACAAGGACCGGCAGATCAATCTCAAAAATGAAGAAATTAAAGAACTCAAACAATATCAAGACAAGCAGGAACTAGAAAGTAAAAACCTTTCTGAGATGGTGGAAAAAATACAGATCCTGCAAAATGAATTGACTGAAAAAGGCCAACTAATTCAGGAGCTGGAAAAAGCAAAAGAAACTTCATCAAATGGAAATGGCGCTTTCTCAAATTTAACACCGGAAATGCTTAAAGAAAAAGCAAAAACAATCATCAATACCGCTAAACAGCATGCCGAACAACATAAAGCAAACGCCACAAAAGAGTTGAATTCCATTCAAGAAGATATTCTGAAATTGCAAAAACAGAAACAACAACTTATGGACAATATCCGAGCCACGGCGGTAGAACATTTAAACAAATTTAAAACGAGCACCCATAACGGCAATGCCGGAAACTCAGTTCAGGATTAATCCTTGCGAACGTGGAATCCGGTTCTCAGTTATCATCCAGCCCCGGTCATCCCAGAATGAGATTTCAGGGATTCATAACAATTCCTTAAAGATTCGTTTGACCTCACCACCGGTAGACGGTGCTGCCAATAAAACATGTATCAAGTTCCTGTCAAAGTGGCTGGAGGTGAGTCCCTCCAGAGTAAGTATCGTTGCAGGACTCAGTAGTAAAAACAAGATTATTGAAATTGAGGGCATGGACGAGATTATTTTTCGAGACAAGTTAACTGCTAAAATTCCTAACCTATTTGAAGAAGATAATTCATGATTAAAACCATAGAGTATATAGATGGAGTAGTGAGGATGATTGACCAGACTCGTCTTCCTTCAGAAAAAGTTTTTGTGGACTGCAAAACTATAGATGATGTCGAGCATGCTATTAAAACCATGATCATCCGGGGAGCACCAGCAATTGGAGTCGCTGCGGCAATGGGAGTCAGTCTCGGTGCAGACACAATAACCGCTTCCAGTTTTGACGAGTTCTATTCCACGATGGAAAAGCAATGCAACAAGCTTGGCAAGTCTCGCCCTACTGCTGTAAACCTTGCATGGGCAATCAAAAGGATGAAGCAGGTTGCGCAAGATTCAAAAGACCTTCCTATTTCTGAACTCAAATCCCGATTGAGAGATGAAGCCCTCACTATCCTGACCGAAGATATCAGCATCAATGAATCTATGGGACAACACGGACAGACTCTCGTTGAAAGCGGTAACGTGATTTTGACCCATTGCAATGCCGGAGCTTTAGCAACAGCGGGTTACGGGACAGCGCTTGGAGTGATTCGGGCATCAGTGAATGAGGGTAAAAATATTCGTGTGCTGGCAAACGAGACCAGGCCTTTCCTGCAAGGAGCAAGGCTCACGGCATGGGAACTCAAAGAGGACAATATTCCCGTCAAACTTATCACCGATAATATGTGCGGTTTTTTCATGAAAAACGGGGAAGTAGACCTTGTGGTTGTCGGAGCTGACCGCATTGCTGGAAATGGTGATATTGCTAATAAAATAGGTACCTACATGGTTGCGGTGCTTGCAAAAGAAAACAATATTCCATTTTATGTTGCCGCGCCTGTTTCAACACTGGATCTTTCATTAGTATCTGGTGATGAGATTCCTATTGAGGAACGCTCTGCTGAGGAAGTGGTGAACATCAATAAAAAAAGAATTGCCCCCGAAGACATTGATGTTGCACACCCCGCGTTTGATATTACCCCCAACGAATTGGTCACAGCCATCATCACTGAACAGGGAATCGCCCGCCCGCCCTTCACCGAGTCGCTCAAGGCAATGGCGCAAAAAAAATGAGGGCAATGATTCTGGCGGCCGGTTTTGGCACTCGCCTTAAACCTTTGACGCTTGGACTTCCAAAACCCATGTTTCCAGTATTGAACAACCCTTTGCTGGAACACACGCTGGACTTATTAAGTTCTCAGGGCATTCAAGATATCATCGTCAACGTGCACCATTTGCCCGAGAAAATAATTGATCATTTCGGAGACGGGTCAAAATTTGGAGTGCGTCTTCAGTTCTCCAGAGAAGAAGAAATTTTAGGAACAGCTGGTGGAATTAAAAAGGCCCAACCCTTTCTTGATAAAGGAACATTTCTCGTGATGAATAGCGATGTGCTTGCAGATATTGACATCAAAAGCATCCTAACTTTCCATAAAGAAAAAAAGTCCTGCCTGACACTGGCAGTTCGAAAGGATCCAGAACCAGAAAAGTACAAACCAATTCATTTAGCAGATAATGGACGTATCACTCAATTTGTAGATGCATCTATAAAGAATTCTTCCACGACAACAGAACGGGTCATGTTCACAGGAATCCAGATCATGGAACCGGAAATATTTTCCCGCATACCTCCCGATAAATTTTATGGAACAACAGAAGATGTATTCCCGACAATGATTGAAGAGGGGCTTCCAGTGTATGGATTCCTGCTTGATAAATACTGGATAGACATGGGCACACGGGAGACCTATATCCAGGCGCAGGTTGATGCGCTTGAAGGAAAGCTGAAATTAAAAACCGCACCATCGAGAAACCCGGAAGGTCCATTGGTAGTACCACCGGTTCATATTGGGAAAGACAGCGAAATTTCCAACGACGCACAGGTAGGACCTTATGCTGTTTTGGGGAACGGGTGTCGAATTCGATCAGGCGCCGTTGTGGAAAACTCTATACTTTGGGAAGGCGCTACTATTGGCTCCGGTGCTACTATACAAAATTCGATCGTTGGAAAAGATGTTGCTGTTGAAAGCGACACTCAGGTGATGGATGAATCTCTTTAGAGAAAAGCAATTACCACTATTCTTCTCGGTAGAATTTGGCAATCTATAAAGAATGCTTAACTCCCCCCTTGAAAAAGGCTGTCACCAATATCAACTCCTTACTTTTAACTTTTCCCTGACAAGAGACCTTTGAATAAAAGGTGGTTTCTGTTTTTTTTGTTAAATTTCGTTGGGTCTCAGGGTGAATCACTATTTTTTGCTTAATTTTCTGTGATCTACGTAGTTTTTATTCCTGACCCTTATGACATTTTCTGCATGATAATCAGGTTTTCCTCATCAAGAGAAAGTGCTTTTATGTTTTTGCCAGAACAAGGCATCGTTTGATATTCATTGCCATGCATGCCAACATGATCTGAACGGCTGTCTAATTAACTCAATATATCGTGTTCTTCAGTAACCCTGAGGCTCTCGAAGGACACTTTCATTTCCCATTCAAAACTTCAAAAAATAAAGGAAGATTACAAAGTAAAAAGATAATCTACATATCGCAAGCCTTAGGTACGGAAGAGATCAGCTTGAGTATGGAATAGCGTTCAATAAATTGAAGTAACCTATTGAGAATTTAGAGTAGATAGAAGAATATAGAATGAACAACTATAGGTGAGAGAATATTATGAGTGAGAAAGAGTTTGAATCAAATTGGGCTAAGCGAGGTTTTTCCTTTGGGGTGGGAAGTATTAAGCTTAATGAAGGGGTTAATAATGCGGTCCACGATGACAAAGATGAACTGGTCGTCATGGTAAATGGGAGACTGGAGTTTACTATTGGTAATAAAATATTTTTTCCAGAGAAAAATACAGAAATTTTAATTCCAGCAAAGTCTAGACACTCTATAAAAAATATTGGAACAGAAGAGTCAGTAATCTACTACGGCTATAAATCAACAAACATGTAGTAACCTCATCAAAAAATGGTCCAAAGGGTCGAGCTGGGTATTAAAGAGATGAAAAATTAAGGGGCATTTTCTGTTGAATCTTCTATAGACGAATGCAGCTTGAAAGAGATCTTTTCACTTCCCACCCAAATTTTTTGGCAGGTTCATGAGGCCTTTTAAAATACTCCCCGGTTTTTCGGTCAGGGATTTATGCGGCAACAACATAAAATCAGGTTTGCTGAGTTTGCCGTCGACCTTGAAATAGGTTTCGATCACGCCCCCCTTTTTTCCACCTCCTAAAATCTGCCCCAGTAACGGTATCGCTTTGATGGTCTTGTCCAGCATTTGGAGAGGCATGGCTTTGACCTGGGCCAGCACCGTGTCTTCCACCAAATTGGCCTTGCCTACCACCGATAGGTTGACCTGCGGGCTCTTCATCTCAAAATTTTCGGTGTGGACCACTCCTTTCACGATTTCAAAATCCCCTCCCAAGTAGTCATAACTCAGTCCTTCTTTTTGCGCGTTCATGGCTGTGGTGGGATTGAGCAGGGTGAGCAATCCTTCCACTGCACCGAGTTGCGGGATAGCTCCATCTACAAGTTGTATTTTCAATTTTCCGGAAAGGTTTTTGGAATATTCGGGCAGTCCCGGTATGGAGGCGCCCTGGGGCAGGGTGCCGGTTAACGCCCCGGAAAGTTTTAGCGGACCAACAAGGTGCGGCGGCAACAGTTCCTCCACTTTTAATTGGTCACCTTTGAATTTCACGCGGTAGCTGCCGGACTCGGGCTTGAAGTTGCCGGCAAGCTGGACGAGCCCGTTCTTCGGCCATATTTTTCCGTTGGTGAGATCAATATTTCCTTCAGTGACTTTAACCCATCCACTAGCCTTTTTAAAGTTCCTGTTATCGAGTTTGATCCCTTGCATGGTGAACTTCGCCTGGGTCGCACCGGAGGAAGTGAGATCGAGTTGTAATTGCTCAACTTGGTTGTTCTTATGAACAAGCTTTTCTCCTTCAAAATTTCCTTTTAGTTTCAGTTCCGAAGAAATTTTCCCGTCAGAAGGAAGCGGGACTTTAATATTCAGCTTCCCGGTCAATATTCCGGAAGAAGGGCCGTTTTCAAAAACAAGAGGGACCCAGTTGAGGTTGATGTGCTTCAACTCAATGTTAGAGTCGGCAGTGACATTGTTTTTATGGAAAACCATGTTTCCATTTGTAGCCATTTTCCCGCCGAACAGGTCGCCGTTCAGATTATGAGTGAGCTTGCCTTTTTTTAAATTTGTTTTCCCTTCCAGTTGCTGAATGTTCACCGGAAGGTTGTCTGCCGACATTTTCAGGTTGCTCACTTTAAAAACTATGTCGATGCTCAGGTTGCTGGTCAAAATATTTTCCGCTTCCGGCAGGGGACCCTTCAGTTTGACTGTTCCTGACACAGCGCCCTGCTCGGGTTGGGTTTCTATTGGCAACTGGCTCATGTCAATATTGGCGAACTCGATTTTGTTATTGAGCACAGGAGGACTGGAACCAGAAGCTGAGAGAATAACCCTTCCATCTGAATGAATGGTTCCGCTGAACACCTCGCCATTTAAATCATAATTTGCCTGATGGTTTTTATAATCCCCACTCCCTTCCAAATGTTTCAGGGCGAGGGTTTTGTCTGTATTTTGTAGTTTCAGGTTTTGCGCTTTGAACGATCCTTTGAGTTGTCCGGCAAAACTTTTCCCGATATCAGGAACCGGACCGGTCACTGTAAGATTACCGGACACCAAGCCTTCTACAGGGCGCAAGCCTTCACCGGAGGGTAAGGGTAGTTGCGCCACATCCAAACTTGCCCAGTTAATCTGTTCGTTCAAAATTTGCTTGTCTTTGTTGAGTGGAAACTTTCCTTTGATATTAAAATCGCTTCCCCAAATGTTTCCTTTGAGTTCATGTTGAAGATGGCCCTTGTCGAAAATGCCATGTCCTGTTAACTGGCTCATTTCTATGATTTGGTTATCTTGTTTTAAAACCAGTCCTGTTGCCTGAAACTCGAGTGAGCCATTCAGTTGGTGGACCTCCTTTGGCAATGGACCGGTGAGGGAAGCCTTGCCGGAAACCGTTCCCTGTGTTGTGACCCACGCCATATCTTTTTTTAACGGGAGTTTTTCGATATCAAGATTATTCCACTCAACGTTGGAGATGGAATCTTTATCGAGTCCGGAAAAGGGAAGCTTTCCATTGAGCTTGAAATCACTGCCAAGAGCGGAGCCGGAAAAGTTGTGGGTGACCACTCCTTTTGCCCAGTTTCCTCCACCTTCCAACGATTTTATGGAAACATTGTCTTTCAATAAAGTATTGCGGATTTTGAATTCAATGTGGCCGGTCATTTCGCTTTTAAGGTTTTCAATTTTGCTGAGGGATCTGAGCGGAAACTCGTTTTTTAAAAGCAGCCGGTCCACATCCATCGATTCAAGTGGAAGATCTGAGACTTCAAAAAATTGCAGGGCCGGTTGAATGTCTTGAAGTGAAAATCCACCGGTTTTTAAATTCATTGCGACTCTGGCGTTATCCGCGGTGAGGTTTGAAACCGTTCCTTCACCTTCAAACAGCATTGCTCCGGTTTGCACTTTCATTTCTCTGGCTGAAATGTCCATGCCTTCATTTCTGTTCAATTCAAAAGTTCCGTCTACGTTGAGGAGGAGTTGCTTTGAGCTTCCGGCTTGTGTAAAAGTGACTTCGCCATCGGAAACTACAAATTTTTCGATGGTCAGAGGTGTTTCTTTTACTTTCTTGGTAGTGGACTTGATGGTTTCGGAGCTGACGAATCCTGGTTCCTTTGACGGCATTTCTTTTTTTGGCTCTTCCTTTTTGGCGGGTCGTTCTTTTTCGGATGTTTTGGGGATTTCCAGCTTTATCACCGGATGCTCAAGTGCGGCGGATTTTATTTTAAACTCCCCACTGAGTAGTGGGCTCCATGCAGCGAGCAAATCCAGTCGGTCTACAGAATAATGATCGCCTTCCGGTGTGTTCACTTTTACGCCTTTGCATTGCAAGCCCAGGCCATGGGAGAAGCCGAATCCTATTGAATCGATCTCTACTTTCATTCCGGTCTCACTGGCAATCTTTTCGATTAAATTTTCTTTTACCGATTCGAGGTCAATTTGTGTCAGGATGATGAGAATGACAAGAATCAGGGCAAATGGACCCCAAATCCACGGTTTCCGGGTAAACCGGGTCAATGGTGCAGATGCATTGTTTTTTGAGGGGTTAGAGGCCATGAAAATGCTCAAGTTATCGGGTCATATGCCGATCCCAGACTAGAGGAATAATTCCTTTATTTTAGCATATTTACCGGCCAACGGCCGGGGCAATGAGTAAGGGCTTAATTGGGCAATAAAAGAGGCGTCTCGTCTAGAGAGGCTGCGGCTTGTTTTCCTGTAAGGAAAGATAAAATTAATGAAACATATTTCGATGGTTCCATTATGAAGATTTCGGAAAGGCTCCGGAGTCTTTTGTTGTTGGTGATTTTTGCCGGTGGTTTGGGTTGGGCCTGGCAGGAAGGGAAGTTGGACCCGATTATAAAAACCGGACGGGAAATTATTTTCGGAAAGCCTCCTAAAAAGCCTACGGCGAAGGATTTCAAATTTAAACCGGTAACCAGGCAGGACGTTCACCAGAAAGTTCTGGCTACAGGAACCGTGACACTGAAGACGGGCGCGGAAGTTAAAATTGGTGCACGTATTTCCGGGCAGGTGAAAAGTCTTCAGGTAAAAATTGGTGACTTCATTCGTGCGGGAGAACTCATCGCAATTATTGAACATGAGGATCTGCTCTCCAGGGTGGCACGTTTCCAGGCTGATCTGGACGCGGAAAAAGCACGGCTTAAAAAAATCCGCGCTGAGGGCCCTTTGGAAATTAATAAGGCTGTGGCGGAACGTGAAGAACTGCGAGTCCAGATCAAGCTGGCGCAGAAAATGGTGGAGCGTAATCAGGAACTGAACTCAAAAGGATTTGTTTCCACCACTGTACTGGATGAATCGGAAGAAAGATTGGAAGTGTTGAAAGCCAGAATCAACCTGGCAGACGAAGAATTGAAACTCAAACAGAGCCAGTTGGAAAATGATACCCGTTTGGCTGAGGCCATGGTCGACAAGGCCCAGGCGAATCTGGAAGAGGAAGAGATTCTACTTTCTTATGCTTCGATTACAGCTCCCATAGACGGCATTGTCGCTTTCGTTTCAACACAGGAAGGGGAAACCGTTGTAGCCAGCCTCAATGCTCCGACATTTGTTAATCTGATTGATTTGCGCAAACTGGAAGTCACGGTATATGTCGATGAAACAGATATAGGGCGCATCAAAGTTGGGCAGAAGGCGAAGTTCACGGTTGATACTTATCCTGAAAAGTTTTTCAATGGAAAGGTCAGGGAGATTCGTCCGAAAGCGGTGATCAAGGACAACGTGGTTAATTACGAAGTGATTCTTGATATTAATAAAAAGAATATCGCGAAACTCCGGCCTGAGATGACTGCGAATGTTGTGGTCACTACAGGAACCCGAAAAAAAACTTTGACTATCCCGAAGGAAGCAGTCAAGCGTAAAGGCAAAAAGACTTTTGTTGTCATGAAGAAAAATGGTGGGCTCGAAGACAGGCCTGTTGAGTTGGGTTGGCGGGATGGCCGTATAATTGAAGTGGCTACAGGCCTCAACGATGGGGATGAGGTTGGTATTCCTGATAAACCTTTGGGAAAGAAACGGGAAGGTAAGAGAAGGCGGCGGCGATGAACCTCATTGAAATGAACTCCATCTGCAAGAGCTATCGGAACATTGGTTTCGAGACCCAGGTACTTAAAGATGTGACGCTTCATATCAAAGAGGGTGATTATGTCAGTATTATCGGTCCATCCGGCGCAGGAAAAAGCACACTCATGGCAATCATGGGTTGTTTGGCCCAGCCTACCAGCGGAGAGTACATACTTGATGGCGAGGAGGTTGGCCAGTTGAGTGACCGCAAACTTTCCCGTGTTCGCAACGAAAAAATTGGTTTTGTGTTTCAGGCCTTTCATCTGCTGCCGGGAGTCACGGCGCTGGAAAATGTCATTCTTCCCCTGGTCTATGCAAAGAGCTCTACATTTAATGCGAAGGACCGGGCTCGTGAACTTCTTGCCAAGGTGGGGCTTGAACACCGTTTGCACCACACACCAGGACAGTTGTCGGGCGGTGAGCAGCAAAGGGTAACCATAGCACGGTCTCTCATCAATAATCCCAAAATCATTCTCGCAGATGAGCCTACAGGAAACCTGGATTCAAAGAATGGTATTGAAACCATGAAAACCTTCGACAATCTCGTCAAGGAAGGAAAGACTATTGTTCTCATCACTCATGACTCTGATGTGGCAAATCACGCCGGGCGTATCATATCCATCCGCGATGGACAGATTGATTCAGATAGTTTGGTGAGTCATGAACAAAAAACTCTTTAAGCTGACGTATGCGAATTTTCAAAAACCTGAGGCAAGCCATTAGGGGATTAAGACTGAACCGTGGCAATACGGTTCTCATGACTTTGGGTGTGATGATTGGCATCGCGTCTTTGACGGTGATTGTGGCAATTGGGGACGGCATCAAAATAAAAGTTCTCAACCGAATTACTAATTTGGGTTTTGGACCAGAATCTTTTTCTGTGATGGCTGGCGCGGGAAGAATGTTTTTTGCGCGCTCGAAGAACACCACCAGTATGACTCTTCAAGATGCTGAAGACCTGCTTGCGCTGCCAACTGTCCGGTTGGTTGTTCCCCGCCAGAGAAAAAGAATGCAGATGATCCATAAAAAGGAATTTACCAGCACCCGTGTATATGGTGTGACGCCGGATTGGCAATTGGCCCGTGGATGGAAGATGGAGGACGGTGACTTTTTATCTGACAGTGACCTTGAACGTAGAAAAAGAGTGGTGGTTCTGGGTGCGACTCCTGCCAGAAAACTTTTCAAAGGCAAGGACCCTGTAGGAAATATGGTGCGACTGCAAAATAATTATTATCAGGTGATCGGATTGCTTGAAGAAAAAGGACTGACCGAAAGTGGGTATGATCCTGATGACCGTGCATTGATCCCACTTACCACATCGATGTCGCGTTTGACGCACCAGACTTATCTTCACAGCATCAAGGTCGTTGCGCTCGACTCTTCACAGGTGCCGGAAACGATGGAAGCCGTACGGCAGATTCTGCGTCGTAACCACAACCTTTCGGTATTAGCCGAAGATGATTTTCGTTTTGTAACCCCGGAAGGAATCATGCAGTGGGTAACAGAATCGGAACAGGCGTTGAATCGTATGTTGATCCTGATTTCTACTGTCTCCCTTCTGGTTGGTGGAATCGTTATCATGAATATACTGTTGGTATCCATCCGCGAACGGGTCAGGGAAATAGGAATCCGCCGATGTTTTGGAGCGCGACGGTCTGACATCACATTCCAGTTTTTATTTGAATCGATACTGGTTTCGCTGTTGGGAGGATTAATGGGTGTGGGGCTGGGGCTTGCGATTTCATTTTCCTTGAAACGGTTTGATATTCTACCCACTCATGTAACGGTGGAGCCTTTTATACTCTCATTTGTGTTTTGTACGGTGATTGGTTTGATTTTCGGAATTCACCCTGCGCGCAAGGCGGCACTTTTAAGTCCGGAAGAATCAGTCCGATCCCAGTGAACAGAAGATGAAACTATTTTCCTCACTTGTCATAGCAGTAAGAGCGCTTTTTGCGCACAAGACTCGCACTTTTCTCGCATCGCTGGGAATTTTGATTGGTATCGCTTCTGTAATTGTTATGGTTGCCATTGGTAAAGGTTCGCAAAAGGAAGTGATGGATATCATTGCGGGAATGGGAGAGAATCTAATCACCATTAACGCCGGAGAAATGAAAAGGCGGGGAGGGCGCCTTCGACTAACTGGCAATGTGACTACACTGACTGCTCGTGATGCGGATCGGATCGTAGATGAAATAGACGAGGTTGAAAGAGTTGCCCCTTTTGAAGAAAAAAGAATGGTGGCGAAATTTGGCAACAACTCTTCTGAAACCACCCTTGCTGGTTCCACCTACGATTTTCCTGTTATCCGTGACTATCGCCTGGAGCGCGGCGAATTTTTTTCCGAGCGGGATGTGAAAACAGCTAATCGTGTCGCGATTATTGGAATGACAACGGTTAAGAATCTTTTTGGGGAAGAAGATCCTCTAGGGCAAGTGGTCAAAGCTCATTTCATTCCCTTTAAAATCATAGGTGTGTTTGAACCAAAAGGGGTGGATACCAATGGGTTGGATCAGGATGACTTGATTTTAATTCCGCTTTCGACCTATTTACGCCGAATCGTTAATCAGAAATTTGTCAGCAGGATATTTGTAAAAGCGTCATCAAGGCAGAGCATCGATATAGCTTCTGAAAAAATTCGTGACCTTCTAAGGGAAAGCCACAAACTTACTGATGATCGTAATGATGACTTTACCCTCATCACTCAATTGGATCTGGAAGAATTGAAAAAGGAAACCACCGAATTGTTTACCAAGTTGATCGTTGGAGTGGCGGCAATATCTTTGCTGGTAGGAGGCATTGGTATTCTGGCGGTGATGTTGATTTCGGTGAAGGAGCGAACCCGGGAAATTGGAATTCGGAGAGCAGTGGGAGCGACACGCAGGGATATCGTCCGCCAGTTTATATATGAGTCATTGATAATTGGATTCTTTGGTGGCGGGATGGGTATTGTTTTGGGAGTGGGGCTGACCCTTGGATTGACGCATTGGGGTGACTGGACCCTTATTCTTGATCCTGATTCAATCTGGACAGCGAGCTGGGCCTGTGCTGGCATCGGTATATTATTTGGAGTATTTCCTGCCGTTAAGGCCTCCAAACTCGACCCAATGGAAGCTCTTACTGTGGAGTAGCGACAATTCATACATCCACAAAAAAAGGTTCGTCCCCTTGACAGTGGACGAACCCCCTTTTACCGTGAGTAAAGACTAGATACTACACAACATTTGCCTACAAACTATTAATGAAGGATTTGCAGGACTTGGAAGGAGGCGGCTAAATTACCGACCTCCTTAACCCCCTTCCCAGGGGGAACAGTAAAAACTTTACTTCTAGAAGCAGAAAGTTAATCGTTCTCTCCATAATGTTCTGACCTATTGGCCCTGCGCTGAGCAGTTAGAACATGATACCGCCATGGTTGGCGGAGATCATTCCTATCAACATGGGTATTGAAAGCCATGCATTGGTTCTGCTGGCAAGAAACGCCATTCTTTTCGCTTTATTCAGAGCATCCCCTTCCAGTTCACCAGCAATGATTTTTTTCTGATTCGGCCAAATGATGAACCAGACGTTGCCAGCCATGATTATGCCAAGTAACATGCCTACCATGATTTCTCCACTAGGGATTCCCTGAACAGTTCCTCGACCAGCCATATAATAAGCAATGCCAGTGATGACGGTCCACAGTGCAGCGTGGCGGAACAGGAACAGTGCGCGAGGTAGGATGATCTGGGTATAGGGTTTGCCGGCACCTGCCTCAACCATTTTAGGCATAGATTGAACTTGGACTAGATTAAAAAAATACAATAATCCAATCCATAATATTCCGATAATTACATGAAAAAATTCAAATACCCACATTTGGTTTTCCTCTCAATACATTGTTGATATTTTCAGTTATTATTGACCGTTCTATACTTTGATGCTCTAAGAATGCTTTATTCTAATAAGTTGCACTTATAATCAATGAAATTTATAGAGGCTTCCTTTTATGGGGCAATTTTATGAAAAAACTTAAGGAAACAGGAGAAAACTAAGGTTCCTCTTTCATATAGAGGAAACATTTATAGGATGGTGGTAACTTCAATAAAGATTCAATATTTCTTTACCTCAGGGTGGATTTTATCAGAAAATGTCTATATTTTCCATTCCTTTAGTGTATGTTTTAGTTTCGGTTTAGGAACCAAAAGAGAGCAAGTAAACCAAATACCAGAGCAATAACCAGAGCATTTGGATAGGGTATCGACTTTTCTCCAATCTTGGCTTCCGAGTTATTCAGGCTTGAGAGTCTTTCTTTGAGCTCCTGGTTTTTTTGCTCGAGATCATTTTTTTCGGCTTTAAGTTTTGTAATCTCGTCCTTCAAGCGCAGGCGATCTACTTTAAGGGATTTGGATTTTTCTATTTCTCTTTGCAGGGCTTCTTCAGGACCCAGAGTCAGGCCATCTTCTTCCTTTGGCTCTTCCCAGGTCTCATTCATTCAATGCCCCTTTTTGACCATAGGAAATGAGTCGCTAGCTGTCGTCAGGCGTTGCAAGTGACCGGGGCTTAATTTTAGATCTGTAGATTTTGAGAATTCTTGAACCTGTTCAGGTTTTCGGGTTCCAACGATAGCAGTGAAAATATTTTCACGGGTAAGGACCCAGGCTAATGCAACTTCGACAGGTTTTCGGCCTAATTCATCGGCAACATCGCGCACAGTTTCCCATACTTTTTTAGCATGTGGATAAATCTGACTTTGATAAAGAAAATGGTGTTTCCGGGTGGGCATTTCAAGATCTTCCCGGTTCATGGGTTTTGCCAGCAAACCTTGAGCAGTGGGTGAGAAAACCATGTAAGGGATATTTTCATTTTTGCACAGGCTCATGGTTTTTCCTTCATAAGCCCGGTCTAGCAGACTATAGGGTACTTGATTCATGGAAAATATATTGAGCTTATTACCCAGCAGGGTTAAATCATGGGACTGGAAATTGGAAAGACCTACTGTTGTGGCTTTCCCACTTTTTTTGATCGAATACATAAATTCGGCAAGTCGGGCACTTTTTTCCGGAGTATTGAAATAACTTCCCGGCCAATGGATCAGATAAAGATCCACATAGTCCCTGTCCAGAGCTTTAAGCGAATCTTCAAGGCGTTGCTGGTAGGCTTTAATAGTCAGTTCTGCATCGGGCCAGATTTTGGATATGATGATGACAGAATTTTTATGCGATCCAAGGGCTTTCCCCAATCTGCGCTCTGATTCTCCATCACCATAACCTTCTGCGGTATCGAAGGCCGTGATGCCATGATCAAGAGCTGAATGAACAACCCTTTCAGCATCTTTGGGTGGGCAGATATCTCCCCATCCTCCACTGGGAGCTATTTGCCAGCATCCTAGAGTTATCCGGCTCCAGTCTTTGTTTATGCCTTTAATCCGGTCATAGATCACACATACCACCTGAAATAAGTAACACGAGTCTTGTATCCTTCGTTGTTATTAACTAGCCAATGCTCGATACGAGACACATTGTTACGGAACTGCCAGAGTTTCCAGGCGACACTCAAGATTAAGATTCCAGCTAAAAGCATGACTCCGGCAAAGAAGTATGCAATTAATGCGGGGTAAGCAAAAATAAGCACAGCCAACAAAAACAGAGCTCCACCAAAAATAAATGTTCCCCATGTTAGTGTTTTATGACTATGTGAAAAAAAACTATTTGAAAAAGGATTGTTATAACTCATGGCAAGCCTTTCTTTGCATAAAGGTTCTCTATCTAATATATAGATAGAATTCCACTTCTTATTTGTCAAGCCCCTGTCAGTATCTGAATTAATGAGTTAAAACTAAAACTATCTTGGTTTAATGCTTTGCTTGCTGAAAAGAGTGAATGAATATTGCATCGCTATTGGAACAAGTTCATATGAAGGGCTCGTATGAAACCATTTATCGTGAAAGTCACACTGGTATTTTTCTGAAATCTTTTTTTTGTTGAGCCATAGGGCGCTTCCAGTTGGTAACACGGGGACTGGGGTGGTATAGAGGGAATAGTTTGAAGTCTGGTGTGCCAATAGCTTTAGCAACATTTTGGCTTAGCTGAAATCGGCTGCCGAGAATTAGATTGAGAGCGTTAAGAGCTACTGTGCCAAGAGTGACAACCACTTTTGGTTGAATAATTTCCAGTGTCTTTTTTAAAAATGCTGAGCAGTTCCTGATCTCCTTCGCACTTGGCCTGCGATTATTGCCTTCCACAAGAGGATTACATAATACTGCATTGGTGATAAAAACTTCAGAGCGGGTTAATCCAATATGTTTCAGCAGGATTTCAAAATTTTTCCCTGACCGATCACCTTGAAAAGGAACACCGGTTCTCCCCGCACCAAACCTGCCGGGTGCTTCTGCTACAAAGACGATACCGGAGTTTAGTGAACCGTTAGCGGAACCCAGCACAGCTGGTTGGTCTGCGAGAGAGGGACATAAACGGCAGGAGGCCGCATCATTTTCCAACCGGTGAAAATTTTTATTCATTGCCTCGGCTGGCAGGTTGCTCGTCATGTTTGTGCTCAACGTTTTCATTGTCATCCTGATCTTCTTCATCATCGCTTGCACGGCAAATGACGAAGAAGCCTATGATGAGCAAAACGCTGGCTACAAGAGTAAACAGAATATCCATGATACCTATTAAACGGGTTTGATGGTAGCCAGATAGATCATGCAGGCACCGACAATAAAAATGGCGATATGTACCATCATGGCGTATTTTTTGGGTAATATATCTTCTTTTATTTGTTTCCCATTTTGGATGCCGAGTACGATCAATATTACCAGCAGTCCTAATTTCCAATAGATCCATTTAGACTCGGCAAAAACTCCGGTCTTTACCGCAAGCACGGTTCCAGATATAAGGGTTACTCCCAGGATGGGATAGTATATGAACTTGTGGATTCGATTCTGGGTTTTTCTGAGGCCTTCTGCTTCTTCAGCGGATTTAAGGCGCAAACGGAACACAACAGAAAGAGATTGCAGAAACAAGGTTCCAATGACCAGGCACATTGATATCATGTGCAGGGTGAGAAAAAAGTTTTTCATTTAAATCAGTCCATTGTATCAGGGTTCATCCGGGCTGGCTGTTGGAGGCTCACTTGCCCAATAAGTACGGCTGGAAACAATCAAGGCCATTCCTATTCCACAATAAATTGCTGCAACCACCACATAGCCCCCAAGATATTCGTTGTAGGAACGCAATAGAACTCCAAGGCCCATCATTAAAGGAATTAAAAAATAGAATGGTTTAGCAAAAATCTGATGGATGTGTACAGGGTCTTCCAACCCATGAATCCGGGCTTTGTTTTTCCTGGCAGTTTTGCTCAATACAAATTTTCCTTTAACAAGGCCAATTAGCATGGCTGTGATTACTGAAAGGATGATGGCTATTTGGGTAGAATGTTGTTCCTGACCAGCAAGTTGATACAACCCAAACCCGCGAAAAATCAGGAATAGCCCAATAATGCACCATAATCCTCCGGCGATAGAAGTAAGGCTGTTTTTATTCAAAAGAACCCCCATTTGATATGATTACGAATTAGATGATAATAGCAGGTAAAAGTTTCATCCGCACCCTGCAATATTGCCAATCAACTGGATCTCGGTGACTCTCCTCTCACTAAGCGAACGGACATTCTGCCGCTTTTGCTCTTGTAAAGAGGCCGCACTTCTCCATTTTTAAAGTCGAATAAAGAACCATAGCTTCCTCCTTCTCCTTTCAGCCAGACTGTAGACTGACCACCGGGTGGAAAGGCAGTTTCTAAATGGTTTTCTTTTTCATATTTATCATGGTTTGTGACTTCAGGGTTGTACAAGGTACGTATTTCATCCTCGACAGGTAATCGCCAGTCCTGAAAACCGCAAAATTTAATGCCGTTCATATAAACTGAGAATTCATGGGCTTCGTCCCAGGTGAACCATTTAGCTTCCCTTTGCCATCCATCTTCCCGGAGCCACATTAGAGAGGTTTTTGTGTCAGTTAGGGTCCCATCCTGATTATCTTTAAATCTTTCTGAGTCGGACATAAATTTATCAATTTTAAGTTTGTGGGACAGTATCCAGAGGAATCTTTTTCAACCTTGCTTTCAAGCCTTCCAGATCAAAAGTTGGAGGGTTTTGAAAAGCCTTATCGTTGATGATGCTTTCAAAAGAGTATTTTAGTAGTGTATTGGACCAGGCGATTAAAGGGGTCCCAAACAAAATACGTTTTACAGTACTGCGCGAAATCTTTACCTGAGCATTGGAATTGAGTAATACTGGGTTGTCGTGAAGCACATCTACAGTTTTAATTGCCATCCACAAAGGCCAGATACAAAACAGGCGTAATGCGATCTCGGTCCTGGGAATAGCTAGTGTGAATTTTAAGGCATCGTTCAAATGGCCAACGGTTTTGCCCAATAAGCCTTCCAGAATAAGCAGGTTTTTATCAATAGATTCTCCGGAATGAAATTCTTCTACGGTCAAACCTTTTTCTGAAATGATGCTCCGGGGGATGTATGACCAGCCTCTTTCGCGGTCAGCAATGATGTCTTTGGATATGTTGGTCATCTGTAGTCCGAGGCCGAATGAAACGGCATTTTGGCGCATGACATTTCGCGCTTCCTCAGTAAGGTTTGGAAGTTTTTGGAAAAAAAGGTTGCATAACATTTCTCCCACTACACCTGCTACAAAATAACAATAATCTTCAAGATCTTGTAAGTTTTCCAATGGTGTGATTTGGCCGAATTGAAAGCGATTTTGAAAGAAGGCCATACCCTTGGCCATTTTTGCAACGGAAGAAGTGATAGGATCCTGATGGTTTTTGGGAAGAGAATCAAAGACATTGAACACCCGTGAAACCTGGTGAAGAAGATCCAGATCGTTGGGTGCTCCATCTACAGCATTGCATTTTTCAACCCATGCAGCTAGATTTTTTTCACGGTAATCCCGGTCTTCTATCATCTGCGAAAACTCAAATAATAGCCGGTTTTTTATTTTTGGATCCAGTTTTGCCGCGTCTTCAACTGTGTCTACAGTCCGGCAAAAAAGATATGCGGTGAGAATGCTTCGGTGAAGTTCGCCACTTAGAACGGATATGTTTAACGCGAAGGTTCTGCTAACTTTGGGAAGCTTTTGTACGCAATAGGTCCAGTCGTCCATTCTTGCAAAAAACCCTCAGGGTTATACCGGGAAAAAAGATTCAGAGTGCTTCCAGGATTAAGAGAAATGCCTGAAGTAATGAGATTTCACTAGCCTTGACTCTTAAGGAAAATATGCTGGTTTCTATCAGGAATGGAGAGCTTTTTCTTCCACACTTTCAACCCTTTTGGCAATTTTTAATATTTCAGAATGCACCTCGTTGATGACGTCTTCCGGCGTGCTGGTCCCTGCTGTAATACCCACATGTTGTTTGCCAATGAACCATTCCTGATCCAGTTGGTGAAATGATTCGATATGGTGTGCCTCAACACCTTTTTCTTCGCAAACATGCACCAGCTTTTTCGTATTAGAAGAATTAAAACCGCCTATTACAATCATCAAATCGACTTGGTCTGCCAATTCATGCACCGCCACCTGCCGATCCTGGGTAGGTTGGCAGATAGTATTGACAAACGCTACATCGTCTACATAATCAAGAGCCCGAATTTTTTCTACGAGGCTCTCAACTTTATCGGTTTGCTGAGTAGTTTGAGATACTATTCCAAGCTTCCGGTTGCCAGAAGCCTTGATTTTTTCAAAATCATCTTCATTATTGATGACCAGATGGGCCTCAAGATCCCCTACAATACCTTTAACTTCCACATGGTCTTTTTGTCCGATAACGACTGGGAAGTAGCCCTTTGTAACCAGCGATTTAATGGTTTGGTGAACCCTCATTACCAGCGGGCAACTCGCGTCATAAACTATAAAACCGGCCTCGTGTAATTGTTTTTTGGTTTTTTCAGCTGCTCCATGCGCGGTAATCATGACTTTTTTGGTTCTGATTTGACTTATTTCTTCAATTCCGGGTACTAGAGATACCCCATTTTGCTTTAAAGACTCGCTGACCTGAGGGTTGTGGACTAACTGACCTACGATTGTCAGGTCGGAATGGAATTCTGGAGACATGGCCAGGTCAATAGCATCTCTGACTCCGAAACAGGTACCCATTGCGCTGGCAAGGGAGACTTTCATTATATTTTCCTTAATGGATGAATTTAAAACTTACTGGTGAATTAACAGCCTAAATAATAACAAACTGAGTAAGGGTTTTAAATAAAAAACCCTTATTTGGTGAAGAGGTTTTTTATTGCCTGCCAGGTAGTTTGACGACCAATATCTGCGATAGACTCTGTCAGTGGGATATTTTTAGGGCATACTTCAACACAAACCTGGGCATTTCCACAATCGGTTATCCCACCTTCGCCCATGACTGTTTCCAGCCTTTCCTCTTTTTTCATTGCCCCAGTGGGGTGTAAATTGAAAAGTCGAACTTGGCTAAAAGTAGCGGCTCCCAGAAAGGAATTATCTTTTGTGAACTGAGGGCAGGCCTCCAGACAACATCCGCAAGTCATGCACTCTGACATGACATAACGTTTTGCCCGGTCCTGGTCCGGCATGATCGGTCCTTCTCCGATGTCATGGCTTCCATCAATTTCGATCCAGGCCTTAACTTTTTTCAGGTTATCAAACATACGTTCGCGATTAACCTGTAGATCACGCACGACAGGAAATTTGGACATGGGCTCCAGGACAATAGTGTTATCCAAATGGTCGACCAGGGCCGTACAGGCCTGCCGAACTCGTCCATTGATCAACATGGTGCAGGACCCGCAAACTTCCTCAAGGCAATTACAATCCCACGTGACCGGAGTAACGGTCTTACCATCTTTTGTTATTGGGTTTCTTTGCACTTCCATCAAGCACGAAATGACATTTGCGTGAGGTCTGTTAGGCACCTCGAACGTTTGCCAGTAAGCGGTGGATGCAGGTGAGTCCTGACGCTTGATCTTTAAAGTTATGTTTTTCTCAGTCATAGCGTTCAATCATATTTTCTAGGCCGCGGTGTTACCAGCGATGTGTTGACCTCTTCATAGGTGATTTCCGGTTCATTATCTTTATGTTGGGCCACCGTTGTTTTAAGCCACTTTGTGTTATTTTCCTCGAAACGTTTCATGTAGTCTAGATGTCCTGGAGGAAATTTCCCTTCGGACACATCGCCATATTGTTTTTGTTCCAAGTAGTCGATGTATTCATGGGGATCAAAATCTTTGGGCTGGTTTATGTCGAAATCCGGTTTGTAGTGGCTCCCCCTGAATTCGTCTCTCATTAATGCGCCTTTGGTGATAATTTTTGATAGATGGATCATACAATATAGCTGGTTGATGAAACTGGGTGTTGGGTTGGCCCAGTCATGCGTGTCCAGGCATTTAACATCTTTAAAGCGGGCTTCAATATCGCTGATGGAATGCCATGCTTTTTCCAAAGATTTATTATCCCGAACTATAAGAACATTTGCCAGCATGATATTCCCCAGATCCTGGTGCAGTTTATACGGGTTTTCCGAGCCTTCCATTTTTTTTATATCTTGAAAACGGTTTTTCCAGTGTGTGCAGGTGTCATCAAAGACAGTGGAAGAGATATCGTCCACAGATTTTTCAAGAGAGTCTGTGTAGTTCATGATACCCCGGGCCATCATTAACCCTGTATATATGCAGCTCAACAATGAGTTTGCTCCCAGCCGGTTGGCTCCATGGTATTGATAGTCTGCCTCTCCAGCTGCAAATAAACCTTTTATGGAGGTCATCTGGTTTCGGGGAGATCCGTGGTCGACCAGTCCATTGCTGTCGGGTCCGTAGTCTGTCCACAATCCTCCCATTGAGTAATGTACGGCGGGAAATATTTTCATGGGAGTTTCACGTGGATCAACACCGGTAAACTTGTTGTAGATATCCATGATACCGCCAAGTCGGTTGTCCAGGAATTCTCTCGACTTATGGGTCAGGTCAAGATATACCATGGGTTCTCCGCTCACCCCAAGATTCTGGTTGTAAACAATATCGTAAATTTCCCGGCTGGCAACATCTCGGGGAACGAGATTTTTGAACAGAGGGTACTTTTCTTCGAGAAAATAATAGCGTTCGTTTTCAGGGATTTTTTTAGGATCACGTTTGTCGCTGGCATCACGTGGTACCCATACTCGTCCTCCTTCACCTCGAGCAGATTCGCTCATTAGCCTGAGCTTATCCTGTCCGGGAATAGCTGTGGGGTGAATCTGAATAAATTCTCCATTCGCGTATTTTGCACCTTGCAGATAAGCGGTTGTAGCGGCGGCTCCCGTGTTAACGAAAGAGGCGGTGGATCGTGCATACACCTGACTGGGCCCGCCGCTGGCTAATACCACAGCATCTGCTGGTAAGGTATATATTTCGCTGGTTCTTAGATCATGAATAACGGCACCACGACATATTCCATCAGAATCAAGAACAGCACCCAGATATTCGTGCCACTCCAACGTTTTGGCAGAGCCATCATGCACGTGACGTCGGACTTGTTCATCAAGCGCGTATACAAGTTGTTGTCCTGTTGTTGCACCGGCAAATGCGGTTCGACTATAAAGTGTGCCACCAAACCGGCGGAAATCGAGATGGCCTTCACCGGTGCGATTAAACGCTACACCCATCCTGTCCATAAGATGGATGATAGCTGGAGCCTGATAACACATGTCGCGCACCAGAGGCTGGTGGGCCAGAAAGTCGCCTCCCTTGATGGTGTCATAGAAATGCTTTTCCGGAGTATCGCCTTCGTTTTTTGCATCAATGGCTGCATTGATACCACCTTGCGCGCAAACGGAATGGGATCTTTTTAATGACTGGTATGATACGACAGTTACCTCTCCGTTTCGTTCGCAAAACTTCATAGCCAGGGCTAACCCGGCTAACCCGCCTCCGATGATGACAATTTTTTTCTTTCGATTTAGCATTTCTTTACCTTGCTACAGTCGCTTCTACCGGAACAGGATTCATGTTAAACTCCACTATGGTGGACATGCCCAAAACTGTCAAAGCCAGGCCAACCATTGCGAAAACGATAGCTCCGTTTCTCTGAGCGTTCTCTCCAATTAAAATACCCCATGAAACACAAAAACCCCACAGGCCGTTGCTGAAGTGAAAGGTCGCTGAGATAATACCAATGGTATAAACGAGCATTCCCTGCCAGGTTTGAAACTCACCGTTTAA
Source organism: uncultured Nitrospina sp. (assembly GCA_964344595.1). Classification (GTDB taxonomy): domain Bacteria; phylum Nitrospinota; class Nitrospinia; order Nitrospinales; family VA-1; genus LS-NOB. The sequence goes on from CAYFNV010000003.1 coordinate 173,468, forward strand.
AATATCGATAAGAAAAGGAGCTGCTTCAAAATGGTGTTTGCCCTCCCATAACTTTGGCGCCACCGTTGTTCCCATATGATAAATCAGAAAAACAAAAACAACTGCACCAGAAATCCTCTGCAAAGTGTAGAGGCCGTTTCTAGGATACCTGTATCGATGCACGTTGGTTTTGGCAAGGCTTACGACATAAAAACCCATCACTGAATGGAACAGGATGGGGATGTATATAAACGTTATTTCTATGACCAGCAGAAAGGGCAGGTTATTTATCGCATCTATACTGAGTTGATAGGGCCATACACCCACAGTGCGAAGAGAATTGACAGTTAAGTGAATGACCAGGAAAGCCCCTATGGGTACTATTCCTGTCAGGGAATGGAGCTTAAGCAGCAGGTAATGAACTTCATCTTTAGAAGGTCTGGCCATAAGATGAAAAACGAACAGGATTACTCAAATTAATAATAATTGGAGCAGGCACTTTCAGACTTCATCCCCATTTTGGCGCAAAAACGGGTACCACACAAGAGTTATCGCCAGTTAAAGAGAAAATAATAAAAACGGTAAACAATGAGGAGGGAGTTTAAAAATCAGATTCCAGCAAAGGGCGTTGCTTAAAGTCAGGATTTATTGGTTTGTCTTCAGAGCAAATCCGCAAGTGACTTGGGTCTTGCACATAAAAATCTACGAAACCGCATTGGCTACAAATGCTGGGTTGAAGAGGAACACTTTTCTCGACTCCGTGGTCCTGTCGAACCACCATGATCAATTCTTTATCTTTACTGGTCCTCAACCCAATCTCACCCTTGAGAATGCTTTTCTCACCACATTTGCAGCAAGTATCCTTGTCATGGGACATGCCGAGGCTCCTTGGATAAATGGACTTCAGAGCTCACCCTGAAATCAGAAGTCGTGTCCTTAAGCCTTATCATACCACAAATTAATAGAACAGGTATCAATGTTCAGGTTGTAAAACCTTAGACTGCTGAAATACTGAATACATTTTCAGGAACTTGAATGCGGTTGATCAAAGCTTCAGCTTCTTTCACCTGTATCATTTCTGCATTCACCCGCTCGCGTAGCTCTTTACCAGCATGAAAAGTGGGTTTATGGCGCACAGGTAACTGAATCAACTCTCCCGTCAGTGGTTTTTTTGCAACTCTGGCTTTGTATTGATTGACTCTAAACGAACCAAATCCTTGAACAACCACACGTCCATCTTTATGTAATGTCTCCATAATTGAATCTAAAAAAGAGGTCAAATAAAGTTCGGCCTCTTTTTTTGTAACATTCATTCGTACGGATAACTTGTTTACTAATTGAGCTCGTGTCATGATTCTCCTCCAAAATTAACAATAAAGTTTAGTTTCAAAACCAATAAAAGCAAAAATCAGGCCAAAATCAGCAGTTGTTTATAACCTCAAATATTTCAGTATGTTAGTAATTTTGTCGAGATTGGAAGAGTTTTGAGTGGTTATGATATTGGATAAAAGTGTTAACTTAAATGCACAGTTAACCAACGATTATCCAATTGGTTTCTATCTATTAATGGTTCTGTCAGCCAGAATACAAGGGGATCAATTGACTCTGATGTAAATGAAAACCACAGCTTATAAATGAGTTTGTATTTCGTGGAAGGACAATGTCTATAAAAAATATTTTGGTTTATTTAACTCATCTGCATGTAGAGGAGTGGAACTTTCGGTCAGGGCATAAAGAGTTGTTGGAAAAGCTGGTTCCAGGACTAAAAGTAGAAGTTTGCATGAACTCCAGGGACTTTAAGGAACGTTTACCGCAATCGGAAGCGGTTATCGTCTGGTTTTTCAAGGAGGAATGGCTTGAATTGGCACCACAATTAAAGCTCATTGCTACACCCGCTGCAGGAAAAGACTGGATAGAAGTGAAAGGTGGTAATAGCCCTATGGTTTCATTTGGGAGATTCCATGGAAGTGTGATGGCCGAAAGTGTTGTCGGGGCCATGTTGTATTTTTTAAAGTCTTTCCCATTGTCAGTCGCTATGCAGAAACAGAAAAAATGGGCTCGAATTAAAATTTCTGGGAAATTACAATCCCTTTATAAAAGTCGGGTAACCATTTTAGGGTTTGGAAGAATCGGCAAAGTTATTGCTGAACGTCTTAAACCGTTTGGGTGCAGTGTCACTGGAATTAAGAGAAACCGTATTTCTTCTAAACCAGTATTTTTTTCAGATTCAGATAGAATCCTTACCTTTGAACATTGGGAATCAGTATTTGCAGAAACCGATCACCTGATCTGCGCTTTGCCAAAAGAAGCATCGGAAATACTTCATCCAACACATTTCAAGACTTTGCCGAGAACTTGTTATTTATATAATGTAGGGCGAGGGAATACCTACAAGGAGAACGACCTGGTTTTGGCTTTAAGAACTGGTGAAATTGCTGGAGCTTATCTTGATGTATTTGCTGAGGAGCCTTTACCGGAGTTATCTCCTTTGTGGGAGATGGAAAATGTGCTCATTCAACCGCACCTGTCAGCTGTGTCTCCACATTACATGGCCCAGTTTGTTGAGGAATTAGCTGATCGAATTAAAAAGAACGAGTTTGATTGAGACATAAAAAGCCCCCGCGCAAAGGCGAAGGCTTTCTGTCATCGTGCATGTTTTAAACTTTAAATTTGGACACCAGGTTCTGCATATTGATGGAAAGTTTTGCCAACTCACTGGCCGCTTCACTTGTATCTCCAGTACCTTCTGTCGTTTTTGTAGCTGTTTTCGAAACACCCTGGATGTTCTGGGCAATTTCACCTACTCCTTTAGCCGCCTCAGAAACATTACGAGACATTTCATTTGTTGTTGCGCTTTGTTCTTCTACGGCACTTGCAATGGTGTTTGAAATGTCATTTATTTTATTGATAATTTCGCTGATTTCACCAATGGCTTCGACCGCATTGTTTGAATCGGTTTGAATGGTCTGGACTTTATCGCCAATCTCTTCAGTGGCTTTCGCTGTTTGATTGGCCAGTTCCTTAACTTCATTGGCCACTACGGCAAAACCTTTACCCGCCTCACCCGCTCTTGCGGCCTCAATCGTTGCGTTCAAGGCGAGCAGGTTGGTTTGTTCGGCAATCGAAGTGATCACTTTTACAACTTCGCCAATTTCTTTCGAGCTTTCACCAAGTGTGCTGATTGTTTGATTGGTTCTTTTTGTAACCTCAACCGCCTCGTTAGAAACCTTGGCCGCTTCGGTAGCATTGGAGGCTATTTCACTGATACTGGCTGACATTTCTTCAGAACCTGTAGCAACAGTTTGAACGTTGATTCCAACCTCCTCACTTGCTGCTGCAACGACACCAGCCTGAGAGGCGGTCTCTTCAGCGTTGGCAGACATGTTCGAACTAACGGAAGAGAGTTCTTCAGATGCGGCGCTGACAGCTTGAGCAGTCTCACTAATATTGTTGATGTCGTTCTTAAGGCTTGAGAAAAAATTATCCAACCCTGATCCCATCTGTCCTATGGCACTGTTGCCATTGACAGTGATTTTCTGAGTGAGGTCACCTTGCGCAGCGGCATTGACAACAGTGAGAAGGGAGTTGACTTTATTTTGCAAGTCTTCAGCATCTGCAGTCACCTTTTCGCTTGCAGCCTTGTTTTCTTCTTCCATTTTCCTTTGCACGGTGATGTCTTCCCAAGCGGCTTGATAACCTTCTACATTACCTTCACTATCAATAATGGAAGTCCCTGTGACCCGGATTAACTTTCCACCTTCATGAAGGTTGCCAAAGGGTAATTCCACAGAGTAGGGCTGTGAACCATTGACTAAAGATTTCAGGATTTCATGCTGCTTACCTGGATCTTTGTGGAATGTGTCGATAGAAACACCTTCGAGGTTATTTACGTCCACTTTGCCTGGCAGGTATTGTTTGACACTATTAATGATTCCTGCCGCTTTAGGATTTACGGACACAAGTTTGAAATCCAGACCGCATGTCGTAAAGCCTGTTGTGACATTTGCTTTACCTGCATTTGCGGCAAACTCCATTGCCTCCGCAGAATTTTTGTTGCTTATGGCTTGTTCGAGCATCGTCTGGCTTGCCGTATCAAACTCTCCGGAAAGACCAAAATCTTTTTTATCAGTATTACCCGCTAAAATCGACTTGGCGGTATCCATGAAAGAATTGATGGTTTTAAGCAGGGTATTGGAAAAATCCTGCAACTTTCCAATTTCGTCTTGAGAAGTAATTGCGGAAGCATTGATGTGCAACTGGCCTTCAGATATTTTCCCAAGCATTTGGGTTACATTGGTGATGGGGTTTGCAACGACTCCTGCTATAATCCAGGCAATAAAAGCAATGGCAATAGCACAAACTACAGCATTGATCATGCTGTTTCTTTCGCTGGCGATGATTGGCGCATTTACACTTTCATCAGGAACGCGAACTAAGACCGACCAGTCCATCCCCCACTCTTCAGGAATGTGGGCATAGCCTGCCGCTTGTTCCAGTTTTTTGCGAGCGTGCATGGCGTACATGAATCCGTTCTCACCGGCCACGGCCTTTCTAGCAGCCTCAACTTTTGCAGCGAGGTTAAACTTAAATAATACCTTGTCAAAATCGTGTGCCACTTTTGTAGCACTGCCTTTATTGTAAGTAGGATCTAAATCAAGAATAATGTTTCCTTGTGGATTGAGAAGGGTTAGTTCTGCCTGTGGTAGTCCAAGTGAAGAAAGACTTCTGTAGGCAGTCAGAAAAATATCTTCAACAAGCGAAAATTTTGCGTAATTGTGCCAGATAGCAATTGCTTGGCCATCTGGACCATATACTGGAGAGGAATATGCCATAGTCAATCCATCAGTTCCGTAAATTCCTCCGATTTCTTCATCTTTGTAAAGCGGTGTGATGTGGGTTGACCCTACCGGCAGGTTCATAGCATTACCAAACCAACTGGCATCCTGAAAATTTCGATTATAAAATCCAGATGTATTAATTTCGCTCCCACCGTCATTCTTGGTGTTGACTGCAATGACCTTTCCTTCCAGATCAACAAGCAGACTTACAAAGTAAATGCCATACATGGCATTCAGCTTGTTCATCGCCGTCACAATTTTAGAGTTGTTCCCCTGATACCAATTGCTGACGTTCTGTATGGACTCATTGAGACCAAAGGCCTGTACATCGCCATATCTTTCGAACAGGTTTTTTTCAATAGCACTGGCAATATTTGTTGCAGTTGTTGCCAGATTTGAAGCATTGATACTCTTAATTTCTTCAAAACTTTTGCTGTTGAAATAACTGGATACACCCAATGGTATCAACCCCACTAACAAAAAGAATAATATTAGTTTTGCTTTTAGAGATTTAGCAAACAACCCTTTGAAGTTTTCCATGATTAGTTTTCTCTCCGACCTTTTGTTGGTTTAAATGTATATAAAACAGTCTAAACTTTTGCCTGAAATATGAATCTCTTTAGTAAACGTTAAAGGAGATAACTACCTGCTTGGAATACCGGCTCTTGCTTTATTTTGGCCAGTTTGGTTATCTTTTTCTATAAAGCTTATCTCTCAATCTATAAGAAAGGGGAAAAAGCAAGGGTTGTGCCATAAATTGAATGCTACAAAGATGATTGTTTTATGGATAGTTGTGAGGCTTATTGGGAGGTGGATATAAAATATGTAATACTATTTTTACATTTTTCGACAAAAATATAAAAATTTTTTAGCAAAATATAAATTTCTTTTTTGAAAATAATTATTTTACTTTTGTCATAAGCTCAATTGCTTAAAAACGATTTATCTTTTATTTCTATTGAGTAGATTCTTAGGCAATGGGATTTATTCTTTGAATAAATTTTGCTAAATTTGTTTTTTTTGTTTAGTGAGATAGATTTTTTCAGAAAATAACATTGAGTTTTTTGATGGATTGTTCTGCAATCACTTCCCAAAGGTAAAAGAGTTTATACATTTTATCGAGGAGTTTGGCGAAGAAGTCTTACAGGTAATCTCTCCTCTTCGGCAAATCAGAAATATTGCGGGTGGCCTCATTAGTCGTTGTCGACTACTCTTCAAGCGCATCTTGGATATCAGTTTGAATTGCCTGAATTTTGCTGCTGACATCCTCCGTAGCTTTGGCGGTTTGGTTGGCGAGGTTGTAGAAAATAATTTTCCTTCAAAATAACTAAAAATTTTTTATGGAAGGAGTTGCTAAAAAGAGTTGTGGCACGTGAGATATTACTCTTACAAAGGCGTTTCCCGGGTGTGGAAATCGGTGGTCTGTTGAAATTTATGTCCAACAGTGATGAGGCTTGCTTCATCAAAATGTTTGCCCATCAATTGCAATCCGACTGGCAGGCCTTCTGCAAAACCACATGGGATTGACATTGCAGGTATCCCGGCAAGGTTGGCAGAGATCGTATAAATATCGGCCAGATACATCTGCAACGGGTCGTCCAGTTTTTCCCCAAGTTTAAATGCGGGGTAGGGGGTAACTGGTGAAGCAATGACATTGCATTGGGTCAACGCGTTTTCAAAATCCTGTTTTACCAATGTCCGAACTTTTTGTGCTTTCAGATAATATGCATCGTAATAACCGGTGCTGAGCACGAAGGTTCCAAGAATAATTCTTCGTTTAACTTCTTCGCCAAAGCCCTCCTCGCGGGTGTTTTCATACATATTGATGAGGTTGTCAGACTTGTCAGTGCGATAGCCATATTTGACTCCGTCATAGCGCGAAAGGTTGGTGCTGGCTTCAGCACAGGCAATGATGTAATAGGTGGCTACCGCGTAGTCCAGATGCGGCAAAGAAACTTCTATCGTTTGCATCCCCAGCGATTCAAGAGTGCGTATGCCTTCCTGCACTGCTTTTTCGACTTCAGGGTTGATTCCGCCGGTGAAATATTCTTTAGGGATGCCGAGTTTCATACCCTTGACATCTTTCTGCAAAGCCTGGGTAAAATCAGGGAGTGCAACATTGGCGGAAGTGGAATCACGTGAATCTTTACCACCGATTACGTTCATTAAAGTAGCAGCGTCGGCGACCGTTTTTGTTACGGGTCCGATCTGGTCGAGGGATGAAGCAAAGGCTACGAGTCCAAAACGGGATACTCGTCCATAGGTGGGTTTTAATCCGGTCACGCCGCAAAAGCTGGCGGGTTGACGGATGGAACCTCCGGTATCACTGCCGAGCGCGGCAACACATTCGTGTGCTGAAACAGCAGCTGCAGAGCCACCGCTGGAACCTCCCGGTACCCGATCCAAATCCCAGGGATTTCTAGTAGGGTGGTGATAAGAGTTTTCGTTTGAAGAGCCCATGGCAAACTCATCCATATTGGCTTTGCCCACGATCACAGCTCCGGCCTGGATCAACTTTTCAGTAACGGTAGCATTGTATGGGGAAATAAACTGGTCAAGTATCTTCGATGAGCAGGTGGTGCGACTGCCTTTTGTGCAGATCAGGTCTTTCAATGCGATGGGAATTCCCAGAAGTGGTGCTTCATCCCCTTCAGCAATGCGTTTGTCAGCATCTTTAGCCTGTTGTAGTGCTTTCTCCCGCATCAGGTGTGCGAACGCTTTGACTTTGTCTTCGACCTGGTCAATGTGTTTGAACACGGCCTCAGTCAGTTGTACCGAGCTTAGCTTTTTTTGTCTGAGAAGTTCACGCGCCTGCGCGATGGTTGTGCGATGCATGTGGGCTTTAGAGAATAAGTTTGTAAAATGATAAGTCGAAAAGCCTGTGCTTGCTGGTTAAAGTATTGCTTTTTACTTATATGATTTTTGGTACTTCGTAATGCCCTTTATTGTGTGCGGGTGAATCAGCAATCGGGTTATGATCAGCGAGAGGTTTTGTGGCGGGTTCATCATCTCGAAAAATGTTGTTGATTCCTAAAACATGCGCCGTCGGTTCCACTTCATTCGTGTTTAGTTCGTTGAGCTTTTCTATGTATTCGAGAATTGTCCCCATCTGATCAGAAAGACGTGTTTTTTCATTTGGGGTCAATTTCAACCGCGCCAAAGTAGCTATATGTTCAATATCAAAAGACACACTTTCCTCCCGATCAGAATATGTTCGAAAGCCCCCAAATCTCTATTTCGCGGTTATGAATCTGAAGAACCTTCCTTACGGTCTTTTTTCTTTTTCTTTTTCAACTCTGCCATTTTTTCAGTGGCAGTGATTTTGTTGGCCTTTCTAGCCAGACGTTTGGTTTTCTTTTTCAGTTTCCGAACTTCTACTTCGGTTCCTTTACATTCTGCCAGTTTGGACTTGGCATTTTTGAGGTGTTCCTGTAGTTTCTCTACATTTGCCATAATAATTCTTGCCATTCAAAGGGTTTAGGAAAACATACTTTATACCAAATAATATCTCAAATCACAACCACAAGGCGCCAGCATGATGCTACTACCAGTTATAAATAGCTTTATCCTCAATAAATATTTGAAAAAATAATGATGTATATTAAAAAGAGGTTTTTAGGTCACGACTCCGTCTCAACAATGACTAGTGTGAAGTCATCAGTGAATTCACAATCGCCAAGGAAATCCCCCAAGTCTTGTTTAAGAGCCAGTCCAAGTTGGTCGGCAGTTAGGGATAGACCAAGCTCCAGCGACTTTTTCCCAAGCCGATCCAGACCGTACATGTTGCTGCCTTTGCCACGGGCTTCGGTTAGTCCGTCTGTGTAACAGACCAGCTTACTGTTTTGAGGTAAGGGAATTTCCCTTTCTTCGATATCGTTGAAACTGTGGATCATCAATGGGAACCCTTTTTCAGTATTGAGATATTCGATTTTACCGGTGCCGTAGTCAATTAATAGAGGCGGGTTATGCCCGGCAGATGCGAATTTCATTTTGTAGCTTGGCAGGTGGATGACTCCATAAAAGGCGGTGATGAAGTGTCCCGATTCCTGGTTTTCGCAAAGGATGGTATTTATTTTCTCTAGTACTTCTTTAGGGGAGCATACCTTTGCCAGAAAAGATCGGATTAGAACACGCATCATGGCCATAATAACTGCTGCCGGAGTGCCATGTCCTGAAACATCGGCCACCAATACGCCGAGATGATCTTCATCTATTTTGATGAAATCATAATAATCTCCACTGGCCTTAGCCGAGGGTTGGTAGTCGGCAAAGAAATTGAAACCGGGAGCTTTGGGCAATTCCTGGCAGATCAAACTCTTCTGGATCTGTGCGATGCTGTCTCTCTCATTATCAATGATGGCGTAAGCCTCCATCAACTGGTTATAGAGTTTTTTGGTACGGAGTACGGCTTGAACTCTTGCGAGCAGTTCTTCCGGTTCAAAAGGTTTGGTCAGGTAATCTTCTGCACCTGCCCTTAACCCTGTTTTCATGCTTTGCAGGTCTCCCTTGCTGGTAATAAATATGATAGGGATAAAGTTATTTTTACTTTGCTCCTTAATTTTTTTGCAGGCTTCAAAACCATTCATTTCCGGCATTTCTACATCCATGAGGATAAGGTCAGGTTTAACCCGGTTGTTGACTTCGATAGCTTCAAGCCCGTTACCGGCAGAAACGGTGTCGTAGTCCTCTTTCAGGATGGAGTTTATGAGGGCGACAATGGTTCTGGAGTCATCCACAATAAGAATTTTTTGCCGGCGATCCGGTTTGGGGTTCATAGCAGGCGTCCGATATTTCAAAAGGTTTTAGCTAGGCAGGAATCAATATAAAGGCAGGCGGGGGAAAGTCAATCGTGTTTTTTAAAGGGTCTCGTGCGTATGTATTTCGTACTGGTTTCCGTCAGTGATGACTTGTACTGCTCCATCTGCATCGGTACGGCGAATATCGATGCCTGCCTTCTGATAGCGTTTCAGTGTTTCAGGATGTGGATGGTGCATGCGGTTGAGGTAACCGCTGGAAAATATCACCGTGTCAGGATTCACTGCCTTGATAAATTCCGGTGAATTTGAGAACCGGCTACCGTGATGTGGTCCCTTTAAAATATTAGCCCTGATATTTTGCGGGTTTCTAGTCAATAGTTTTTCAACTTTGTCACTGATATCCCCGGTGAAAAGCATGCTGAAATTCTTGTACTCAAGACGAAGGACCAATGACAGATCGTTGTCGACCCTATGGTTTGAATTGGAAGACTTGTCCGGCTCAGGATGTAGTGGGGTGAGTCGTACGTTCCCAATTATTTCGGGTTCGTCTTTTTTTAAATGTAGAAGCCTGGCACCATTTTCCTGGGCATAGTTTTGCAGCCTGTTGAGACGTTGACCCGCAAAATTATTTCCAAGTGTGATAAAGTTTTTGACCGGGAAAAGGTCTATCAAAGAATACAGACCTCGTATATGGTCATTATCGGAGTGGGTTGCGACCATATAATCTATTTCCCGAATTCCTCGTTTCCATAAGAAGGGGGCAACCACCCGACCTCCCACATCGAGCCTGTTTTTATAAAATCCACCTCCATCCATAACCAATGTTCTGCCATTGGGAAATTCGATGAGAAAGGATTCACCTTGCCCGACGTCCAGCACGGTTATGGAAAGTTTGGTGCCAGGGAACTGAGATGCGCGTGGCCAGATAAATAGAACCAGTACGAACAAAACCAAAACGATAAAACTTTTTTTGTTGAAGTTGTTAGTTTTCTGGCTCAGAGCCATGTTTCGAAGGATGATAAATCCAGACAGGAGGGCTGAAAAATAGAAAACCAACCACATGGAAGGAGGTGTCGGGACATGAAGAGAGGAGAAAGAAACCTTGGAAAAAAACTCAGGCACCCGTAAAAATATCTTTGAAATAGATAAGGCCGGAAAGACAGGTATTTTAGCAAGCGTGGTTGAGGCAGTTCCTACAATGGTCATCAACAAAACTAGTGGAATTAACACGGAAGCCAAAGGAACCATAAGGATGTTTAAAAAAATACCCGCCAGGCTGATGCGGTTGAACTGATAAATCAGGACGGGAAGAGTGACAGCGGTTACTGTGACCGATACCAGTCCTCCGGCTATTAAGACTTTTCCTAATCGATATTTTAAATAATGTGCAAATGATACTTGGACACTTGTTGGTGAGGGTCCAGCTAATTTTTGTGACCATGTAGGTTCCCCCATCCGGACAACCGGGTCGTTGTTGATTTTTGAAAACAGGTCAAAGACAATCAGAATTCCTCCGACAGCCAGAAAGGAAAGTTGAAAACCCACATCAAGTATAGATTCCGGTTTCCACAATAGAATAATAAAGGCCGCAGTCAGGAATGCATTAAAGATACTGTTTTGACGATCAAAGATAATGGCTATGAGTAAAGCACTCACCATTATCCCAGCCCTGATTGATGATACTTTTGCTCCAACCACCACCATGTAGAAAAAAACCGGTATAAGACAGAGAACAGCTGTGATCTTTCGTGTATGTCCAGCTCGCGCACTATCGGGTGTCAACCGGTATAGTCCATAGAACACAATTGGCCATAGAACAAAGTAACAAGCTGCCGCTACAAATCCTATATGTAATCCCGATACCGCCATCAGGTGGGCCAGTCCGGTTACAATATAATTTTCTCGTACTTCAACAGGCAGGGAATCTTTCATTCCCAATACCATGGACTTGAGCAGAGGTCCTTCTTCATCAGGAAATAGTTTCTCCAGACTTTTGACAAGGCGGGTTCTTAATATTTGAGGGACATCATGCAATAAGGGAAGGTCAAAACGCCCTGTCTTTACTATGGTCTCTGGCCGGGAAATGTTGCCGGTGACATCAATGCCCTTTGACTTGAGATAAAGGTGATAATTGAATCTACCCGGATTTCTAAAGTTGCGGGGAATTTTCAGTCGTATTTTGTTGAATTGTATCCTATCCCCAGGTTTAAAAACGTTATGAGGTTTGTAAACACTCACTCGTGCTGTGCCTGTTACAGTCTGATTGTTCAAAGACTCCAGTTCTACCCTGTAATAAGTTCGATCCTCAAGGATACGCGGGGGCGAATATAATTTCCCTTGTATCGAAGTTGTTTTTCCTTCTTGAATATGGTTCAGGATATGATTTGAAGGGCGGAACAGATTGGGAAAGGATGGGGCGATGTAACCGAAACCAATACATAGGAGAATAATAAAAAACAGCTTATTGGATTTATGGTGAAATAGTAACAGAGCACAAAGAAACAAACATAGTGGCAATAAACCGGGAACAATGAATTGCCTTATGAAAGGGAAGTATCCGCAAAGCCCACTCATATAAGCCAGTAAATAAGGAAGGATGGGAGGCACGGTTGACAATGATTGTTGAAGCCGGAACACGTTTTGCCGAGCCAAAGAAATTGGGGTCATTTCTCCCCCTTCTTCAAAGTGGAATATAAGACTTATCCCGAATCCAAATAAATTTTGATCATATTATCGGACTTGGCTAAAGTTTGGGGCTAAATTTGGGTTGAATTAGGAAGAAATTTTTAGTTTCCGGATAAAAAGTGGAAACTTTTAGGAAAAAAACTTTATTAAAAGCGAATTATAGAGTCTTGTAACCACTGGCCCCAAGTCTAATGGAGAATAGTGAGGTCGATGCGTTTTTGTCCCAGGTCTACTGCGGCAACACGAACTTTAACTTTATCGCCGATTTGGAAACTGCGGTGGCGCCTTTGCCCGATGAGCCGGTGCTCGGATTCTATAAAAATATAATAGTCGTCCGTGATACTGGAAATTTTGACCAATCCCTCAACGAATACCTCTTGCAATTCTACAAAGAACCCGAACCCGGTAACTCCTGTTATGGTGCCGTGAAAGGTTTTGCCAATCTTATCCGCCATGAACTGAGCCCGGCGCAGGTCGGTCACTTCCCGCTCTATCGACATGGCTTTAATTTCCATATTCGTAGATTGTTCGGAGATCTCGGCGAGTTGGGACAGCAACATTTTTTTTTCTTTTTGCGAACATTTCCGTTTCAGATACTTCTTGATGATCCTGTGTAGAACGAGATCAGGATATCGTCTGATAGGTGAAGTGAAATGTGCATAATGAGGAAAGCCCAGGCAGAAATGACCAGGGTCTGTTTCAGAATAGCGAGCTTTTTTCATGGTGCGAAGAAGTAAGGTGTTGACGACTCGCTCTTCCGGCTGACCGTGAACCTGTTTTACCAGGCTCTGTAAATCGGATGAACGGACTGGTAAAGGGAGGCGAAGTTTGAATGTGTCAACGAACTTGTTGAATTCTTCGAGTCGGTCGGGGTCAGGTGCTTCATGGATTCTATGAATGGAGGGTATTTTACGTTCGTGCAAACTTAGTGCAACAAACTGGTTGGCAGCGAGCATGAACTCTTCGATCAGTTCGTGAGCTGAGTTATGTTCGCTGATACTTATACGCTCAACATGACCGGTGGAGTCCATATGAATTTCCGGCTCCGGCACCTGGAAGTCGACACTGCCTTTTTGGAATCTTTTTTTTCTCATAAGTTGGCTTAGTTGATGCATGTCCTGCAGGGTAGAAAGTAATGGATTGTCACCTTCTTCTTTCAGAAGTTGATAAACCTCGTTATAGGTAAATCGGCGCTGACTTTTGATAACCGAAGGATAGAGTGTGCCTGTTATAAAGTTGGCTTCGTTATCAAAGTCCATGACGGCACTGACTGTCAGGCGAGGTTCTTGAGGTTTTAAACTACAAGCTTCATTGGATAATGAAACAGGAAGCATAGGGATAACACCATCGGCATAATAGATGCTGGTTCCCCTTTCCAGGGCTTCCAGGTCGAGCAGGGAGTTTTCTTTTACGAAATGGCTGACATCGGCGATGTGGACACCAAGCCGATATCCATTTCCCAAGCGTTCCAAAGACACTGCATCGTCAAAATCTTTTGCGCGTTCCCCGTCAATGGTGAAAGTTTGAAGTTTAGTGAAATCTTTTCTTCCTTTTAAAGAACCGGAGAGAATTTCTGCTCCAACAATTTTGGCTTCATTGAGAACCTCCGGGCAAAAGCTCTGGCGCACTCCGTGCTTTCTGAAAATGGATTGAATCTCAACATTAGGATCGTTGGAGGAGCCTAATACTTCCAGTACTTTTCCAATGGGCGGCTTGTGTCTGGTCGGAAAGGTTTCGATTTCTACGTGAACGATCTGCCCGTTTTTGGCTCCCTTGCGGTTTTTCCCAGGTACAAAAACATCATGAAAATATTTTTCCTCGGTAGGGATGACCCAGCCGTCTTTTCCAAAGGTTTCATATGTGCCGATAATATGCGTGGTGTTCCGCTGAAGAATACGTATTATTCTGCCTTGGGGTTTTCCCGGTTCCCTTTCCGACTCGATACGTACGACAACATGATCTTTGTGCATCGCTTCGTTCATTTGGCGACGATTAACGTACACATCATCTTCCTCATGTGGATGGTCGGGGATGACGAATCCAAACCCGTTTGGATGTCCGTGCAGTTTGCCTGTGACGAGATTCATCTCATCAGGAAGTCCATAGCGTCCGCCGCGGATTTTGATCAGGGAACCTTCCCCGGCCATTTCCTTGATGAGATTTCGAAATTCACGTTTCTGAATTTCGGGTATTCCCAGCTGACGGGAAAGTTCAGCGATCTTCATGGGGCGCGTGATCTTCTTTCTGATCATCGAAAGAATTTTTTCTTCAGTCAACTTCATGGCAGTGAAATAATTTTTTGTATTGCGCATACTCTATCATGCACAGGTCATTCCTCATAGAGAAGGAACACATGGCATATTTTAAGCGACGTTGTTAATATTACAGGGGCAAAGCTTTATTTATAACCGATAAAAACCCGGGCCTACTTATGTCTTCCAAGCTTAAACATTTGCCAATGCCCTTCCTGTGCATTTGTCTTGCCAGCTTTGCGGTCTATTTTGTATCGCTGGATTTTTATTTTCTGATTAATTCTGATGACTCGGCGTATATATTCCGCAACCCATATCTACAGGAAATTTCCCCGGCGAATGTGGCGGCTATTTTCTACAACCTTCATTTTGGAGACTATCTTCCTCTTAATCTGCTTTCTTATTCATGGGATTTTACATGGTGGGGGTTTAACCCCTTGTATGTTGTTTAAGAGGTAAATTTATAGTAGTAGACCTGTGAGCCCTG
>CAYFNV010000004.1:0-80438 GCA_964344595.1 uncultured Nitrospina sp.
CAGGGCTCACAGGTCTACTACTATAAATTTACCTCTTAAACAACATACAAGGGGTGCGGTTTACCATGTCGGCCCGGGGAGTTGATATCAAAAACGTTTTGTTTGCCTTGTCCCAGGAGATTGATCAGAACATTGTTGTTGATCCAAATATTAATAAACTGGCAACCGTTGATCTGAAGAACGTCACCTTAAGAGAAGCGCTGGATAGCTTGTTGCCTCCTTTACACCTGGAATATGAGATCGATGAAAAATTTATTCGCGTAAAACGTGAACAAATGCAGACCCGGACTTTTTTCTTAAATTATATTATTTCCAAAAGAACCGGGAAAAGCATATTGAAATCAAGTTCCGGGACTTCTGGAACCAGTGCAACTCAACAAGGAGGTGGCGGTGGCGGTGGTGTCGGAGGTGCTGGATCTAGTAGTGCCAATAGCCGGTCAACGAGTTCCATTGAGTCCTCCGAAGAAACCGATATTTGGACAGGTGTAATTTCCGGACTAAAAAGTATCGTTACACCATCAGCTTCCAGTCAAGCCGCTGATTCCAGTTCGACAAGTTCGAGCGAAGAATCAAGTGATTCATCAGGAGCAGATGCAACTGGTGGAGATTCCGCAGGGTTGGTTTCCAGTTTACTGGGAGGCGCATCACCTTCATCAGCAGTGGAAGCGGCGACAAATACCGAAGAAGAAGGCAGCCAAGCCTCTCCCAGTGCTCCTGCTCAGGAAGATGTAGAACAGCCTTTTTTTACAGTTAACGAGCAGGCAGGAATGATACTTGTAAAGGATTTCCCCGATGTATTACTTCAGGTTGCTGAGTTCCTGGAAAACATTGAAGGTTCCATTCAGAGACAGGTATTCATTCAAGCCAAAATAATCGAAATAACCCTGAACGATGACTACAAACTAGGAGTAGATTGGAGTGCGGTGAGCCCGTTCACATTTTCACAAACTGCAACCGATACTTTAACAAGCACCAGCATAGCTGGTGCAGCCAATTTTACTTACGGCCTGGCTAATAGCAGTTTCAATATCGTTGTCGATGCATTATCAAAACAAGGGCAAGTAAGCGTGTTATCCAGTCCAAAAATTGCCACATTGAACAATCAAAGAGCCGTTATCAAAGTTGGTACCGACGATATATTCTTTTCGCCGGAAGTTACAGCTGCCACCACTACAAGCGCGGCCACTGTCCAGTATGTACCGGAAACCATCACCATCGGTATTATTTTAGATGTCGTGCCACAAATCAATCCCAACGGCCAGATCATGATGAGTATCAATACCAGCATTACAGAAAAATCTGGCGAGCGGACTTCTCCAGATAACGTAAATGTAGTTCCGATTCTGGATGTCAGGGAATCCAACAACGTGGTTCTCGCCCAGCATGGTCAAACCATTGTGATCGGCGGACTGATGAAAACAAAAAAAGAAGTGGATGACAACTCCGTTCCACTTTTGGGAGCCATCCCTTATGTTGGACGTTTTTTCCACTGGGACAATGAAATTGAATCAAAAACCGAGTTGGTCATTATGTTGACTCCGGAAATCATGGCGGGTAAAGCTATTGATGATAAATTTAGCTTAGAAAATAGCCGCCTTAGAAACTTGGGCTACGACAACAAAAACAGCCAAGTTTCAAACCCAACCTTCAGAAGGTAAGGTTAATGTACGAAAATTTCTACAGGTTCAAGGAAAAGCCGTTTAGCCTGACACCTGACCCGAAGTTCCTTTACCTGAGCAAGCAATATCAAGGAGCACTTGATCATATGCTCTATGGCATCAAGCAACGGGAAGGCTTCATGGTCATTGCTGGTGATGTTGGGACAGGAAAAACAACGCTTTGTCGTTGTCTCCTGGACAGGCTTGATAAGGATGTCGAAGTTGCCCTGATTTTGAATCCCATGCTTTCTGACATGGATCTTCTAAGAAATGTTGTACATGATCTTCGTATCAAATCGCTCCATTCAAGGGAACCTGCCGGAGTAATAGAGGATGATTCTACCGGTGAAGAAATATCCATTGAACTGGCCCCTGCTTCTTATGATGAAGAAATTCGTCAGGACAATCTTGTTTGGATAAACAATGCATCAAAAAAAGAATTGATTGATGCCTTGAACGCGTTTCTTCTTGACCAGCACGAAAATGGAAAATCAACAGTATTAATCATCGATGAAGCTCAAAACCTGTCGCTTGATGTCATGGAACAGCTACGCATACTATCCAATCTTGAGACCGAAAAGGAAAAGCTTCTGCAAATTATTTTCGTGGGACAACTTGAACTGAATGAAAAATTAAAATTACCCACCTTAAAACAATTAAACCAGAGAATTTCGATCCGTTATAAAATCGCTCCCCTATCCCGGGAAGAGGTAAAAAATTATATCAACCATCGGCTTCTTGTTGCTGGAGCAGCGTCACAAGTCAGCTTCACGCAATCATCTCTGAATGAGATTTTCAAATATTCCAAAGGGTACCCCCGTCTGATAAACCTTGTGTGTGACCGGGCTCTACTTGCAGGATACAATGCCCAGGTCGAAGAAATTGACCGGCAGTATGTAAAGGAAGCAATTAAAAGCCTTCTGGGGGAAGAGAATAAAAACTACTTTGTAAAACGCTTTCTGCAAACACAATTACCATTAGTGGCTTCACTGATATTTTTTATTGCCGGGCTGGCATTCTTTGCGCTGTCTAAAATAGAACCCAGTAAAATAAATTTAGCTCAGCTACAAGACAAACTATTGGATAATACAAGTTTCGATACTCCCTCAAAGACTGAGCTGAAAAAAGTGAAACCTGCTGCCTCAGAATCTTCGACAGAAGAACCTGGGCAAAACAAAGTTGAGGTTTTAAAAAAATCAACTCCGACTTCAGAAGTACAGGAATCATCGGTGGAAAAAGAAGAAACCAACACCGCCCAATCTATCTTGAACCCACCCACTCCAAAGGCTCAAAAACAGGCTGATGATCCTGCGATCAATCAAGGGGGTAACTATCGCATTCAGGTCTACTCTTTAAAAACCAAAAATGAAGCGGATGAGCATGTTAAAACTTTGATAGATGCAGGGTTTGAGGCATTCTGGAAAAAAGCTGTTTCGGCCGGACAAGACTGGTATATTGTTTATGTGGGTCCGTTTAAAAACCTTAACTCCGCAAAAGTAAACTTTAAAGCGTTAAAGTTTTCAGGCCGGAAGCCCATACTATTATCCGTATCCACCACCGGTTGAGAGGGGCAGCTCTTGAGCCTGATCGCAGACAGCCTTAAGAAGGCCGTAAAAGAAAAATCCTTCAACGTCAAACCAGGGATCAACCTTCTAAAAAATTTAAGCACCCAAAACAAGCCCAAAATTGATCCCAAAGAAGTAAAGCGTTTTGTAATTCTAATCGTTATACCAGCAACGATATTGATTTATTTACTGCTGGATAACCCTTTCGATCCCAATAAACGTTTAGCACCAGCGCCCCCACCTCAAGCGGCAAAAGCCCCGCCTATAGCACCTGTTCCAAAACCAACACCGAGCAAACCTTCCCCTCCGCTCAAACCAAGCAAAGTTCCAATAAAAGAGCCAGAAACTGCTCCAGTTATCGAGCCTGGTATGACAAAAATAACTGTTTCGGAAGAAACAGAAGAAAGTGAAAAAGACTTTGCTCCCAAGCCAGTACCTGGTCCTAAAAAGAAATCCTTACAAACTATTACTCAGGAGCCGGCTTCACCCAAACCCGTAGTTGAACCACCCTTAAAAAAAAGAACGGCTAAAACAGAACCTTCCAGAGAAATTAAACTGGACGATTCAATAGAAGTTCCACAAACTTCACGCAAGAGTACCGCCCCAAAACCCGGTAAACCATCAACACCACCAACACCGACCACACCAGGACCAAATATCCCAAAAGATAGTGACCATTATTTTAACCGTGCAATTTTCTATCAACAGTCTCGAGATTGGGATAAGGCGCTGACAAATTATTCAAGAGCAGCTGAACTCAATGCCAATAATCCGGACATTTATAACAATATAGGAGTTATCTACAAAGAATTGCGCCAATACGAACGTGCAATCGAGGAGTTTCTGAAAGCTATTGACCTAAACCCGGATTACGCAAAACCCTATAACAATATAGGCGTGGTATACTATGCAAAAAAAGATTATCCAAGCGCCATAAGAAATTACCAGAAAGCGATATTGATAGACCCTGAGAATCTGGAAGCAATGAATAATCTGGCCGTTGCCTATAAACAAACCGGTCAATTAGATAGATCAAAAACTGTTTTAAGCAAAGCTCTTAAAATCAACCCGGCTCATGCGGGCACCCACTATAATCTTGCTGTATTATACGAAAGTGAGGGCAATATTGAGTCCGCAATACATTTTTATCAACGCTTTGTCGATCTGGCTTCAAGCAGTCACCCAACGCTAACAGTTCAAGTAAGAAAACATATTAATATCCTGAGGTGATGCATCAGGTAGCAGGAAATCCTTCATGATCAAAAAAGCTATCAAAAAAAACCTGATTGCCGGTTTGCTGGTAACCATTCCAGTAGGATTGACCTATATGATCCTGTCTTTTGTCATCACCCGTGCAGACAGGGCTATGGAACCTGTGATCAAGGGGATTTTTGGGCCTCAAGGTCTACAGTTGACAGAGGAAGCAAATATTCCTGGAATGGGATTTCTCCTGTTGACCCTGTTTGTAATAGGAGTGGGTCTGTTTGGCACAAACTTTATCGGGAAAAAGATTGTGGTCATGGGAGAAAACTTCCTCCACAAAATTCCAGTAGTTCGGGTTATTTACACAAGTATCAAAAAGGTAGTGGATACTATTTCACTGGCAGACACCGCAAGTTTTCAAAAAATGGTTCTTATCACCTATCCCCGCGAACCCCTGAAAACCCTGGGAATCGTATGCTGTGACACACCCGATGACATTGAAGATGTTTCAGGTGGAAAAATGTTGAATGTTTTTGTTCCCACCTCACCCAATCCCACCACAGGATTCCTGTTCATGGTTCCTGAAAAAGATGCTACTCCCTTGAAGATGTCCGTTGAAGAAGGTTTGAAAATGATTATATCGTTTGGCATGACTAACCCTGATTCGCCCGAAACCTCCCTGGGCGTTAAGGGCTAAAGCAGGCAGGACAACTGCCTTTTACCTGTGAATCAAGAAAAAATTTCCGCTAATTGGCTGCAGGTTACTTTGTGGTTTTCTTTTTCTTCCCGGCTAGTTTTTCACTAAGTCTTTTTGCAATTTTAACATCCACCTTGCTTAAAACCTGCCCCGCGATTTTACTTTTCATTCCAGAAACAATTTTTAAAGCGAGGTCTTCGTCAATAGCCTCAACCAAATTGGCCGCCTCCTCAGGCTTCATACTTGAATAAACCTTGATCAGGGCATCCACATTTTCCTTGGTCTTTTCATCCTGGATTCCCATCTGTTCTTTTGATTCCAAAATGCTTTTCTCAATTTTTTCCAAGTCTTTCCTGACCTTTGCCTCCAGGGCTTGTAAACGAACCTCCTTAATGCGTAACTCTTCTTCTCTTTTCTTGAGTTCTCTATTTTTATTTTCTATAACTTCTATCATTCTAAATGTTTCAGGACTGACAGCAGCTGCTTGACCGGGTAATTGGATTTTTTCTTTTTCTTTAACTACCTCTTCTTCTTTCTTAAGAGGGAATAACTTCTTTTCCTTACGGACTTCTTCTACACTTTCATCGATCTGTTTTACCTGCGCATGAGCCGTCCCCGTATCCAGGCTTTCGAAAAAATATAATCCCGGAATTAAAGCTGCCGCAACCAGAACAATAAAAATCTTTTTAGTCTTCATTTCACGTCCCTCTAAAATTTCTCACCCAAAGATTAGAAGCCACTTCATCCAAAACCGCCGTTTCATTCTTTTCCCTGATTTTTTGCTCCTTCAACAAATCCCTTTCTTTTAATATTTCCATAGTCCGCCTCTTGCGCATGGCCTCAACCACTTCCTCACGTTTTGCCTCCAGCTTGGTGTTGATCTCAGAGATAATTTCCTCTTGTTTCTCCACTTGAACCCGAGTACCTCTGGAAAAATTATCATACAAGATCATTGTTTCGACACTGATGTCTGATCTTTTTTTCTGATTCAGCTCATCTTTGCTTGCTTCGGCGGCATCCTGAATAAATTGTTTTCTATCATTTTGCCGTTGATAATGGACGTTGATAATGGACATTGATCTGACCCATATCCCTTTGTAGGAGGTCTTCCTGTTTCTTATTTAAACGAAGTATGGTCTCAAATCGAAAGCTCAAAATTAACTCTCCAGAATATTTTTCAACGCATTCAGGCTGGTTCTCCAATCAACACTTTCAGCAATACCCTGCCTTAGGAAAGGAATCATGAGTTCATATTTCTGAATGGCCTGGTCAATTTTCGGATTACTTCCACGAGCATAAGCCCCTATATTTATCAAATCTTCTGCTGATTTATAAGTCGCCAGAATATCTTTGAATTTCATGGATAAATCATAATGCTCCTTGGAAACCACATCAATCATTAAACGGCTGACACTATTAAGGATATCAATAGCTGGATAATGGTTGTGTGAAGCTAGCTCGCGGCTTAGAACAATATGTCCATCAAGGATTGCACGCACAGCGTCCGATATGGGTTCGTTCAAGTCATCACCTTCGACCAATACTGTGTAGAGCCCTGTTATAGACCCTTCACCAGTAGAAGTTCCCGCACGTTCCAATAATTTAGGCAACAGGGAAAACACTGATGGCGTAAAACCGCGTGTTGTTGGAGGCTCTCCAACAGAAAGGCCAATCTCCCTTTGCGACAAAGCAAAACGCGTAACCGAATCCATCATTAACATCACATCGTTTCCCTGGTCACGAAAATATTCAGCAATGGTTGTTGCGATATAAGCACCTCGCAGCCGGACAAGTGGCGGCTGATCAGATGCCGCAGCAACCACTATAGACCGTTTCAGTCCCTCCTCTCCCAGATTCTCATCAATAAACTCTTTAACTTCCCTTCCTCTTTCACCAATAAGCGCGATCACATTGATATCGGCATTGGTATTACGGGCGATCATACCCATAAGAACCGATTTACCAACACCCGTTCCAGCAAGAATTCCCAATCTCTGCCCTTTGGCAAAAGAAAGCAAACCGTTAATAGGTCGCACCCCGATATCCAATGGTTCTCTTAGACGTTTTCGCTCCAGTGGATTAACAGGGCTGCCCATCAGAGGATAGTCGGCACCAACCGGAATTGGCCCCTTGCCATCAATCGGTAAACCGTTACCATCAATAATTCTACCTATTAATGCATTACTCACCTGGTATGTTGGATGTTCTTCCTTGGATTCAATTATGCTTCCAGGTTCAATTCCGACAACATCTCCCAAGGGCATTAATAAAGTGCTTTGATTCTGAAACCCAACCACCTGAGCCAGCACAGGCGGTTGGTTGCCAGGGTATATAGTGCATATGCTTCCCACTGACACTGCTGGCCCATCACCCTCAATAACCAGACCAATAATACGGTTTACCCTTCCGGTCTTCTTTACGAAATCGGTTTTATGAATGAACGAACTATATTTCTTTAAATCAATGACAGAGCTCATAGGCTGCTAATTATTATCTTCATGTGATCCAGTTTCTTCATCCATATCTTGTGATGAATCTTGATCATCTGTTGGATTTTCGGGAGAATTCTCACCCGGCAAGTTATTTTGGTTCGGAGAAGATTCCAAACCTTCCTCAACAACTGTCTCCGATTGCTCATCTGCCGCAGAAGACAAGTCCTCTGGTAGTGGAGGAGCAAGATTCAGGATACGGTCCATTTGCTCTCCCAGTTTATCAATCTGAGCGTCGATCACACCAAAATTGGTTTCAACAACACATCCACCCCGCTCAATACCCGCGTGTGCCTCAAACGTAATGTTTTTAATCTCATCGAACAAATGATGCAACTCAGGACGAAAGCTCTCTGCATATCCTTTATCCGCAGGATTGATCTTAATGACCATCGACTCACGATCAAGGACAGATTGAACAGCCAGGCGAATCATTTCCTGCACTGCATCATCACGTGTAGAAAATTCAAAGTGGATGACTTTTTTTGCTAAACTCACCACCATTTCGACCATCTCTCGTTCTACCTTGTCATACATATCCTTGCGAAAACCCGTTAAGTCTGAAATCAAAACCTCAATCGTTTCCAGAAAAGGTTTGAATTCTTCACGGGCAGCGTCTTCTCCTTTTTTAAATCCCTCAGAGTAACCAGAGTCATAACCTTCTTTCTGAGCTTTTGTCTTGATATCAATAGCCTGCCTTTTTGCCTTATCAAGAGCATCCTTAAGAAGTTCTTTAACACCCATTTTGGCTTTATTGACATTAGCCTGATCGAAGTTCCGGGCATTTTCAGAATCATATGTAAAACCTCTGCGCATGGAAGGCTTTTCCAGGATCAGTTCATTCAACTGAAAAGCCCGTTCTTCCCCAGAAGGATTTTCTTGATCTGCAGTTTGCGATTCAAGGTTACTCTGGGTGAAAGTTTTGCTTAAATCTGACAATTGGTTTTCCTCCTGAAATAAAGATACTTACTATTTTCCTCCAACTGGTCGCATAAATAAATAAAATTGTGTTGAACTTTTTCGAACCAATTAGTTTTCATAATCAAGTTTAAGCTTTCGATTTGGTTTCTTTTTCCCGCATCCATTTCCGTATTACACCAGCTGTATATTTTGGATCTTTGTTAACAAATTCAGCGACAGATTCACGGACATGAGCAGCCTCAGAAGCCATTTCACTGAGACGACGTTTCTCTTCGTCCACCGCGTCAAAATCTCCAGTACTCAGTTGGTCTGTTTCCGGAACAACTTCCACCGTCATCGTCATCCAGTTAATAATAGGACGGATGATCCGGGTGAAAAATAGAATGAGGAAAACAAGTCCTACCACAAGCTTTCCAGCTTCCATTGCCAGATCAATCTGTTCTGCACGAGCAATGCTTTCTTTCTGTGCTTCTAATTCGGTCCTGTCAAACTGAATGTTCTCAACTTGAATTACATCCCCTCGATCCTGATCAAATCCCACAGCAGACTGGACAATTTGCAGATACTTGTCCATATCCTCTTGCGATCGTGGTTGATATGCTGGAGGATCTCCTTCCATTGTGCCATCGATCATCACCGCAACACTGAGCTTGGAAATCTCTCCAAGGGGTTTCGAAACCCTACGAACGACTTTGTTGATTTCATAATTGAACAGGGAGTTCGATTTATTCCTTTTTGCCGCCTGTCCGGCAACTCCACCCGGTGCCTCACCGGAAGGAACCAGTGCCTGGACACCTGGAATACCTCCAGGAGGCACAGCACCCGTAGAAGATTCATTGACCTGATTCTCACTTCTCACAACTTGGGAGTCCGGGTCATAAATTTCTTCTGTTCTTTCGACCTTTTCAAAATCCAGAGTCGCAGAAACTTTGGCAATCACTTTTCCCGGCCCTAAAGCATCTTCCAACATTTTGATGATGTTCTGTTGCAGTTCCCTTTCCACCTTTGTTTTATGTTTGAAGTTGGATGACGAAAGCATTGCTTCCGTAGAAGCCTCCTTGCCTCCAGACAGTAAATTGCCTTTCAAATCGACAACCACCACGTCCTGAGCATCAATGCCTCCGACACTGGCTGAAACCAAGTGAACAATTCCCTGAACCTGGGTTTCGGTGAGGGCTTTACCCGGTTTTATTTTCAGCGTTACAGAAGCTTTACCCTTGGGTTTATCCTTGCGAAACAAATTGTCTTTAGGAATAACCAGATGGACCCGGACCTGGGCCACCGCGTCAAGGGTTTTAATAGTTCGAGTAAGTTCTCCTTGCAATGCCCTTTGAAAGTTCAGTTTTTGTACAAATTCCGTCATTCCCAGAGGAGTATCTTCAAAAATTTCCAGACCGACATCAGAACCTTCCGGCAAACCTGCGCTGGCCAGCTCCAGACGTACTTCATGCAATTTATCTGAAGCTACACGAATCGTCCTGCCTCCATTGGAAAGTTCAAAAGGAATTTTCTGGTTCTTCAATTTGTCAACAATAGCACCGGCATCTTCCTGAGAAAGGTTGGCATAAAGAAGCTGAAAGTCCGGAGACTTTAACCAGAAAGACATCACCAACAAGGATGCCAGAGCCAAAGCAACAAGAGAAAGAGCCGCTACTTTCTTGCCTTGTGAAAGTTCGTTGAACCGTTCGCCAAACTGCCTTAAAAAATCCAGAAAATTTTCCATGGGAATTTCAGTTTAAAGGTTTTTGAAATTTATAATTACCGACCCAGATCAATCGCCCTGATTGCCATAGCTTTTGAAGCGTTGAGCGCTGTAACATTGGCTTCAAAAGACCTTTGAGTGGTGACCATATTCACCATTTCACTCATTTGATCGATATTGGGCATAGCAACATAACCTAAATCATTCGCATCCGGATGACTTGGGTTGTAAACCAGGCGTGGTTCTTCCTGGTCTTCAATCACATCAGTGACTTGTACTTTGTTCAGCTTGTCACCCAATTCATTTTTAAAAGTATTGCCAAACTCACTTTCTACAGGTAAAGCAGTAATCAGGACATCTTTCCGACGATAAGGTCCACCCTCAGGGGTACGAGTAGTCTCCAAATTTGCCAGATTACTGGAAATGGTTTCCATTCGCTTGCGCTGAACACTCAAGCCGGATGAACTGATTTTCATATTTGTCAGAAAGTCCATGATCCTTCCTTCCCTTAAAATTGTAATTTTGTATATGGGGGAATTTCCCCACAGCTTTTTTTAGGTAAACAAAGCAAGTTCCATACCATTAGAAACCCGCATGGCGGAAGAATCGAGAAAAACGGGGAGAGCCTTTATTTATAAAGGTTTATCTATTTTCAGTCGGGTGGGGTGACGGGGGCAAACTAAATGGCGAGGGCAAAGTCCGTCATAATTTTGGCCTACTCTGAGAAGCAGACCATTTTTTTATTCCTTCTCTGTTTCGTTATATTCGTTGAGCTTGTTGCGAAGTGTGCGGATGCTGATGCCCAAAGAATCGGCAGCTTTTGTTTTATTGCCATTGAACTCTTCCAATGTTTGCTGGATGAGTTCTTTTTCCATTTCATAGATTGTTCCAGAGAGTCTCGGTGTCTCATCTTTTTTACCGGTTGAAAGAGGCTCATCATCAAAAAATAGATGCGCTGGAAGCAGAGTATCCCCCTGGCACATTAAGCAGGACCGTTCGATAATATTCCCAAGCTCGCGGATATTACCGGGCCATCGGTATTTTTTCAACAAGACCATAGTAGCGGGATCTATCTTTATTGGAGTGCGCGAATTTTCCTGACAAAACTCGTTCATAAAATATTCTGCCAACAGCGGGATATCATCCTTTCTCTCACGCAAAGGAATTAGAACCAGCGGAACCACATTCAACCTGTAGTACAAGTCTTCGCGAAATTCCTGATCCTGAATCCTTCGGCGTATGTCCCTGTTGGTGGTTGCAATCACCCTCACATCAACAGGGATAGGAGTTTTGCCGCCAACCTTATCGACTTCGTGTTCTTGTAAAACCCTGAGTAGTTTGGCCTGCAAAGGCAAGCTCATCTCTGTAACCTCATCCAGAAGCAATGAACTTTGATGCGCAAGTTCAAATTTTCCTTCCTTGTTTTCCGTGGCCCCGGTGAACGATCCCTTTTCATGTCCAAATAATTCTGACTCAAGTAGCCCTTCAGGCAAAGCTGCGCAGTTGACAGCCATGAAAGGTTTATCTGCACGAGGACTGCATTGATGGATATAACGGGCAAACAATTCCTTTCCGGTTCCAGTTTCACCCATAATGAGAACCGTCGATTTGCTGAAAGCAACGTTTTCGGCTAATTTCAGGAGTTTTTTCATTTCCTCATCCTGAGTCACTATTCTCTTACCTGAGGAACCTGTTTTATCAATCACACCCGATGGCCGGACAGGAGGAATAAATTCCTGAGGGTTCAAAAACGCGCGCTTGACAGTGGAAACCAGGACATCAGCAGAAAACCCGGAACCTTTTATCAGATAGTCAAACGCTCCTTCCTTCATAGCCTCGACTGCATTATCAATCGTTCCATAGGCAGTCATCATGACCACAGGCGTTTGTGGAGATCGTTCCTTAACCTCGCGTAATAATTCCAGTCCATTTAATTTTGGCATACGTACATCTGTCAAAACCAAATCGAACACGTTGTTCTCAAACTGTTCCAAGGCCTGTTTGCCGTCTTCCGCGCAAACAAGCTGATAATTTTCTCGCTGAAGAGTTGTTTCCAGCGCAACCCTCATTTCAGATTCATCATCAACGATCAGAATTTTCTTTGAAGCGTTATTTTTCATCAAAATCCTCATCCCAGCAGGGAATCCTCACCTCAAAAGAAGTTCCCATGCCTTCTTCGCTCACTGCTTCAATGGTCCCCTGGTGAGCTTTAATAATGTTATGCGAAATCGCCAGACCCAACCCAGTCCCTTTATCCTTGGTTGTGAAAAAAGGGTTAAAGATTTTGGTCAGATCATCTGCAGAAATACCACCACCGGTATCGGCAATGGTAACAGCTATGAACTTTCTCGCACCAGCGTCAGCATCATTCTCGGCTACTGGTATAAGTGCCTTTCGGGTTTGAATACTCAACTCTCCTCCATTAGGCATAGCCTGAATTGCGTTACGAATCAAATTTGGAAAAACCTGTCGCAATAACTCACGGTCTCCATTTGCTACCATCTCCTCTTTAGCTAAATCACGATTCACTTTTATATCTTCAGGTATTTTGATATCGTCGAGTCCATCCAGAAGTTGCGACAATAAAAGGTTGATATCACATTGCTGTCGGGACGGCTGAGAGGACTTAGCAAACAGGAGAAGGGTGGATATGATACGGTCCATATTCTGCACGCCAGCGCGGATATGCTGAACCAGTTTGGCTTTTTCAGGATCGTGCTCCAAATCTTTTTTGAGTAAGGAAGCGAATAATTCAATGCTACCCAGGGGGTTCCTGATTTCATGCGCGATGCCTGCCGCCATCTCTCCCATTTCACGAAGCCGCTGATTGCGATGAGCCAATTCTTCCAATCGACGCAGGTCAGTTCTATCTTGCAGAATCAATACGGTTCCTATCTGACCGCCATGATTGTCCCACACAGGTGAAGCTGAAACCCGGGCATGGATTATTTTCTTCTCCGGAGTAATTATATCCTGATCCCGACTGATCATTTCCCCCCGGTTTTTTTCAAGCCTGGAGACCATGTTTTCAAACAGGTCAAACGGAAAAACTTCTTTCAGAGTTTTTGTTAAGCAGTTTTGCGGCTTTAACCCTGTCAAACTCCCAGCAGTCTGGTTAAAAGTTGTGATCCGCCCCGACTTGTCCACCACAATAACACCGTTAGTGAGACTTTCCAGAATATCGTTTAAATAGTTTTTAACTTCCTCTTTTTCGACAAGGTTCTTCTCAAGCTCCCGGTTTTTATTCTCCAATTCCAGGTCAAGTTGCTTGACCCTGACCTGCAAATCCTCATAGGAGCGTTGGAGCTGTTCGGTGACCTCATTAAAGGCCTCCATATTTTTAATGAGGGCTTCTATATCTTTGCTTTTTTCTTTGCTGACTTCATTCATGGATGGATTGCCTAAGCAGGTCACCTGCATAAGATTGTACGGTTTTCAATGGGTTTCTCTCAGTCATAATGAGTTCTTGCTCATTATCGGTTATTGGGCTGGGTATGAGGCAGGTTTAACGAAAGACACGATTTCATTATAAAATAAAATCATCCTTCTTTTAATTGTTTTTCCCAATCTCTGATTTTTGACTTGGATTCTGCAGCCTGCTTGGTAAGGTCATCAGCACTGTCGGTTTTTACCAGTCGGTTTAAACCTTCTGTAATCTTTGAAGGATCTCCTAGTTTCTCAAGACTTTCAATTATGAGAAAATCCGCCCAATCCCGTAGCGAATTTTCGGGAAAAAGCTCCCTTGCTGACTTCAATGCCTCCAATGCCGGACCATAACGATTCAACTTAAATAAAACTATGCCCAGGTTGTAATAAGCCTTTTGTAGATATTGCGGGATTTCCCTCTCTATACGGTCATAAGTAGAAATCGCCTTTTGATAGGATTGCGCTGCATCCGCCAATTGATTCATGCTCGAATATGTTTCTCCAATGAGAAAATGAATTTCTGCCTCATCTTCAACTTTCGGTATTAAATCATTGTAGGCATTAAGAGCACCGGAAAAGTCGCCTTTACCTTTTAGGGCATCGGCTATAAGCTTCATAGCATTTGAGACCCATTTACTCCGAGGATAATTTTTCAAAAAAGATTTCCCAACAATAAGAGCATCGTCATAATTAGAGTTTTCCAGGTGAATTTGCCCAAGATTGAGAAAAACACGATCCTGATAAGTTTTCTGAGAATCCAGCTCTTTCACTTTTTCATAGAACTTGACAGCCTCAGCAAACATCCCAATAGTCTGATAAGCTTCTCCTACCTGGAGGAGAGTTTGGGCATTACGAATGTCTCCAACCGGGAGACTGATAAAATCGCTGTAAGAATACAAGATTGGAAGGTTTCCATCCTGCTTGGCATACTTGTCGACCAGCGCAATTAGTGCCTGCCGGATATAGCGATCGGCTTCTTGAAAAAACTTTGATTCTGGCCCCAACGGTAAAAGCTTTTTGAATTCTTCTATTGCCTTGTGATAGTTTTGCTCCAATAAAAAAGCAACGCCTCTGCTCAATGTCACTTCTGCGAGAATATCAACACTTTGAGCTTCAGCAAAAACTTTATCATAAGTCTTGAACGGCTTGTAATAAGGGCCGACATCAAAAACAATATCTCTTATTTTTAAACGAGGCTTACGCACACCAATATCAGCCATTCGAATTCTTCCATATTGGGTATTCTCAGTTTCTTCAAAGATTTCGTTTCCCTCTTCATCCAAAACGGGTTTGCCTTTTTCATCCAGTTTCTTGTCTTTTCTTTTACCGGATTCATCAAAAACTGCCAGGGCATTCTGATACTGACCTTCAACAATGAAAGAATCACCAATTCGGTTTAGAGCCTTATGCGCATTTTTGGAAGCCGGGTCCAAGTTCAAAAGATTGAAAAAATGTTTTCTTGCCTTCTTATATTTTTTTTGTGAGAAATAGATTT
The DNA here is from genome assembly GCA_964344595.1 of uncultured Nitrospina sp. Classification (GTDB taxonomy): domain Bacteria; phylum Nitrospinota; class Nitrospinia; order Nitrospinales; family VA-1; genus LS-NOB. The sequence continues at coordinate 15,157 of CAYFNV010000004.1, forward strand.
CCGCCATCGCAAAATTTATTTCTGGTTTTTCATTGAGTTCACCCGGCCAGCGTTTGGCCCCAGCCTCAAATATTTTTAGAGCGCGCAGATAATCATTTTCCTGATAAAACTTATTGGCAATTTCAAAAATTCCCGCCCTGGCCTCGATGTTTTTGGGAGACTTTCTTAAAATCTTCTGAAATGCGTCAAAAGCCTCATCCAACCTGCCTTCTTTCATCAACATGGCAGCCAAACTGTTTTTCCTGACATCATTATAAAGACTTTTGGGGTTGGCTTTGAGTCCCTGATTGTATAGGGTTCGGGCTTCCAGGCTATAACCGATTTCATCAAAAATTGTTGCCACCTTCAGCAGAGCATGATCATAAAATTTTGATTTGGGGAACTCTCTGATAGCCAGTTTGTAAGAAGCCAAAGCCTTGTCAAAGATAGGATTCAACTCTTTAAAGGTAATTCGGAACTCTGCTTCTGCTTTCAAATAATATATGTGGTCGAGGTATTTGCTTTCAGGATAATTTGACTGGAATTCTCCCATCATTTTCGCAGCACTAGGATATTTTGCCTTTTGAAATTCTGTTAATGCCTTCTTGTAATCCTCAAATCCGTTTTTTTCTTTTTCTTCCTGAGACTTGGCAACAATTTCCCGGATTTCCTTTGGGCTATGTCCTATTAGTCTTGCTTTCTTGGGCAAAGGCGCCTCTTCTGGACCTGATTCAATACTTGTCTCAATGCCAAGCTTTCGTTCAGGCTTTCCAATCCTGGTTCTTAAAATAGATCGTTTCTCGCCCTTGAGGTCTAATATTATTTGAGGCTTTTGAGGATTTACAGAATGAAAAAACCTTGTGTTAGGATTTTTCAGCAAAAAGGTAACTTGCAGATCATCACCTATAGAACGGACAGAATATCCCTCGAGATTTTTATCATTAAATGATCTGCTTCGCAGTCTGGATCCTTTTATCATTTCAGGTAAAATCAGCACAATACGCTTGTTGGCAAAATCTGCTTTAACCTGATATGAAGACGATTCTGTCATGTTGACAAGAATCCGGGTATATATAGGATGTGGTCCTATTTTTATATTAGAAACCTGTGGACGCCGAATTGAGTCAAACCCGAATTCCTGAGCCCTGGCGATTTCAACAGTTCCATCCAGACTTAAAAAAAGACTCCAGAAGAACAAAAAGAGCCTAATAAAATTTATTGAGATAGTCATAATTATTGACGTTTTTACTTTTTTCTTATTATAAAGCAATAACTATACCAACCTAAACTCAGACTTCTTTCATTTCTGATCCAATAAGGCTAAAATCTTATTTTTAAAACACCTTAGTCGATAATATAATAAAAGCAGCTTTATTAATTTTTTCGACCATTTCACTGGAAAACATAACCTTACCCTTGAAAAATTGCCGAAAATTTGACGGGTTCAAAGTCAGAAGCGTCTCCCAGAAAATTCATTCAATAAACTAAAAAAATGAGTTCCACCGATCACGAAAAATTAAGATGGCAGGAAGCAGAAACCATCAGGAATCTTCTTAAAAAACAAAATTCCTTACTTGGGGATTCTCTGGAAAAACTCGACCATCTTATTTATTTACAGAAAAGCATTAACCTTCTCAGCTTGGAGGAGATTTGCCAGGTTATGGTAGAAAAGCTCCCATTTATCTTATCGGTGAAGTATTTCACATTCTTTCTTTTTGATAAAAACCGGCGCAGACTTACCCTGGCAAGCCACAATCATCCCGAAATCAAAGAAGGATATTCTCTTTATCAAAATGATTCACCTATTATGAGGGAAGCAACAACTTCAGGAAGATATATTTTCGAGCAGGACTTTACTACCTCACGCTATTTCCAAGGAAGAAAAAACCCTCTATTCTCCTGTAAGTTTTGTGTAACTATTCCATTGATGATAGAAAATGAAATTATTGGGGTCATGAACTTGAACGATAATGAGAGTGGCCACTACAATATCGGGGACCTGGATTTTGCTTTGAATGTTTCCGAGTTTGTTGCGCTTTCCATAAGTAACGCAATGTTGTATGAAAGGGCAGAAAAACTTTCTACAACAGATGGGCTGACAGGACTGGATAACCATCAGCAGATGCAAACACTGCTTAAAAACGAAGTGGTACGGTGCCGACGATATAATTCTCCGCTTTCAGTCATTATGATGGATATTGACCATTTCAAGGAGGTCAATGATACACATGGGCACCAGAAGGGCGATGAAATATTATTAGAGTTTTCGTCCATTATAAAAAAGTTTTGCCGCTCCAATGATGTGGCCGCAAGATACGGAGGGGAAGAGTTTTTTCTGGTTTTACCTGAAACCCGTGTTGATGGAGCTATGAATATTGCTGAACGTATTCGGGAAGAAATGGCCAATCAGAAATTCCAATCCAAAGGAAAAGATTTTAAAGTAACGGTAAGCTGTGGAATCTCAGAGTTTGATTCAACTCATATGCAGGAAGCGGCACACCTGATTAAAGTCGCCGACCTTGCTTTATATAAAGCCAAACATGAAGGAAGAAATAGAGTTATTCAGGGCACTGCCGATGACCTCATTGACGCTTGACCACTTGCAGAATTTAAAAAACTTGCCTTCCCTGCCGGAACAAATTGAAAACGTTCTCATGGCAACGGAAATTTCTTCCTCCATGGATTACAGTGTTGTAGAAATGATTCAGTACGACCCAGCCATGGCTATGGCGGTTTTGAAGGTTGCCAACACACCCATGTATGGATACCCAGGGAAAATATCTTCTCTGCAGCAAGCCGCAGGTTTATTGGGTCCTGGCGCAATCAAAAATATTATTTTGCGCACACCTATCATTGAACGGTACTCTGACAATTCCTTAAAGAGCTTACCTGTTGATTTCCTGCAATTATGGACTCACAGTGGCATCACGGCTGCTATTTCAGGAGGACTGGGAAGGTTTATTGGAGGAATGGAGTCGGATGTATGTTTCACTTCTGGGCTAATCCATGAAATTGGTGCCATCGCTTTAACAGTAAATTTTCCTACCGAGTTTGCCAAAGTTCAAAGTTTTATGGATCAAAACCAAGTTGACATAATAGAAGCAGAAAAGCTGACGATAGGATTATCTCATCTCGAAGTAGCTGGTGAAATAATAGAGGCATGGGGCCTTCCGCTACAACTCTCCCAGGTTATTCGTCAACATGCCAAACCAGAAAAAAACAATGCGAACTGGGAAATAGCAGCAGTTGTGGCTTTGGCAAAGTCTCTTGCAAATGAATGGGGTTTTCCAAGCGGCTTAACAGGTTTCAAGGAGGTCAAACAAAAAAGTTTGCTGGATCTACTCGGAATTTCTGTTAAGGAATTAGAAAAATGGGAACCTGATCTGAAAAAATACGCTGAGTTTTCTCTAGATACAATGAAAATTCCCTGAGGTCGGGTCTACTTTATAATTCAGGCCCCATAAGACGGATAAAGTTTTGTAAAAGGTCCGGGTCAAAATCATGAGCCATCTGTTTTTTCATTATAATTAGCGTATCAAATGCACTTAAAGCTTTTTTATAGGATCGCCGGGTTGTCAAAGCATCATAAACATCCATTATTTTGCATATCCTTGCAAACAAATGAATTTCATCACCAATCTTCCCAAGTGGATAACCTCCACCCTTAAATTTTTCATGATGCTCCGCAGCCATTCGAACCACATTGCTGGCAAAACAATTCATTCCTGAAAGAATCTTCCCTCCTTCAGTGGAATGAGCCTTCATTATCTCAAACTCTTCATCGGTTAGCTTTCCATCTTTGTTGATTAGTGAATGGTCGATTTTTGACTTGCCAACATCATGCAACATTCCGCCTAGGGATAATTGCTTCGTATCGTTTTTGGACATCTTGCTCTTTACACCAAATGTCATACAGTACAAACCCACGTTAACACTATGTGTATAGGTGTAATAGTCCTTACTGGTTATTTCCGCAATTCCATGAAACCCGGCCTGTGCTGTGGTCATGCATTCTTCCATCATTTCCATGACTTCTTCAGATATTTCCAAAATCTTTTCAGAAGCGTTATAATCAAAAAACTCCTTCATAACCCCTTTGGAAACTTCATAAATTTTTTCGGTCTTCTGTTTTACTGGAACATCCGGGTCAGCCATTACGGCCCGCAGAGAATTAGTAGCATATTTGTAATATTTAAAAAGGTCTGCATCATGGATATAAAACTCCTGGTCTGTTCCCTCTTCCAGGAGACGCATTACTTTTTCCTGATGTTTACGTTCTGTACTTGCAAACTTTACAAACTTCTCGGTACCAAAGCTTTCTGTTTTATAGAAAATATCAAAAGCCTCATCTCCTCCTTTCGAAAGGAATTCGATATTAATTTCTCTAAACTTGTCACCTTCCGTTGCTGTACTCACTTTACCCTCAAAAAAACAGCATACGTTTCCATAGAATGAAACACACTTGCGTTTAGTAATATTTGCAAGATTATAAACCTTTGAAGCCCTAAAAGTAATGCTGTTTTGTTATAAACTTAAGAATTTTATTCTCTAAATACATACCTAATTTTTATGAAAGCTTATAACAAGCTGAAATTTATAATGTTTTACAAACTCGTACTACTGAAGTAATTCGTGAATAAAAAAGCCTTCTGATAAACATAACAATTTACAGACAAGTGCATCATTAATTGGTTTTCCCATAAATTTCATCAACTCTGGATAAAAAATGCATAATGGATCGTGCACATCCTAACAAATCAGGCATAGACAAACTTTCCCCAGGCTCATGCATTCTGGCTTCCGGATCATAGGCACCCAGGCACAGCGGATGAACATTTCCCAAAGCCTGCATAAGTTTAGCAACAAACGGAATCGTTCCTCCACAGCCATAGAGGCATGCTTTTTCACCAAAACCTTTTTCTAACGAATCCAGAATCAAAGGAAATACCGGGTGGTTGATTTCCGTCATCCAGGGAGAAGCCCCCTTATCAGCACTTATATCTAAAGTAAATCCAGGCAAAACATTCTCTTCAAGATGAGATTTGAGAGCATCACTAGCCTGCAATTCGTTATTGCCAGGGGCCAGCCTTATTTCCACCAGAGATCTTGCAGACCTTTCACCATATTGATGAACCGAAAAATCGTGATCAACCTTAAGTGACTCAACCTGTATCATCTTCTCTCTATTATTTCGCAGTTCTTCAAGCTTGGGATACAAGCTACCTTCAAATGAAATGAGTTCGTCTATTATGCGAGCTAATTGCAACTCAGGAATCGGAACCGGTCCCCCATTGACCCCTGAGTGAGGATCTTTCTCAGCAGAACACAGCAAAATATCAATCGTTAATGGGTTTTTGCTGATCAAATCAGTTTTTAATTTCAAATGAAAACGGTTAAGTTCCTCGAGTACAATCTTCAAACGTCTTTCAAATTCTTCCGGATCATTAATATCGGGAAATATCAGCCGTGCTCCTGCCGCTCCAAGAATTACGCTTCCTGAAACCCGATGCCCCGGGCGGGCATTTGCAAAAGAGGTTCTCAACTGAGCAATCAACATTGAAGGAATGTCCTCTGATACAGTAAGCCGTGTTTCTGGGAGTAAGCCGGCGGTTTCCTTTAAAGCCGATACAGAAGTCGGAACCCGAGAATAACCTTCCCGTTCAAAGTCCGTAACAAGCTGGTCCATATTAGCTATCTTTTCGACTCGCAAAGAATGATCTGCTCTTATTAGAGTAGCAAGTAACTTGTAAAGAGCCGTTTGTTCATCAATGGCTGACTGCTTACCATCAGATTTCATTGTCACATCCATTTGGATAACACCACGCAAGGAAGTAGTAAGACCCGGATTTCCTTGCGCTGGATTGACCACATCAGTAATCACAACACAGTGAATACCTTTAAAAAAGTCCTTATTTTCACTAATCTGGTCTATTAAGCTGTGCGAACCGCTTTCTTCTTCAGTCTCATAGATTATTTTGATATTACATGGAAGTGTTTGTTTCCTATCATCATCCACTTTCATTTCTTCCAAATACTTGAACAGGGCATCAATAGCCATACCAATTGAAACAACTCCGCTCAAATCATCGGCGGCTCCACGTCCATAAGCCCGGGAACGATCTTCATTCCACTTCAATTCAGTTGGTGGTGTTCCTCCCCATTTTTCAAATCGCCCATCATCCATATAGGGCTGCTTATCAAGGTGTGCATAAAAAAGAACAGTGGGTTTCGATTCGGACACAAAAGTTTCAGCCATCAAAATTGGGAACGAACTACTGGAAGGAGAATCATTTATTTTAACTCTGGAAATACCTATGCCCAAAAGATAGTCACGGGCACATTCAAGAATTTCGCGCATATCACTGGGGGTGTTTCTGTCGCCTTCAAACTCATTGACACCAAAACTCCTGCTGTCAATGCTTACCATTTTTTCAAGCACCTTCATATGCATTTGCACTAGTTCAGAATCCTGATGAAGGGATTCCAAGCAAAATGAGTCAAAAGATTTCGATTTCATAGCAAGGATAGTTCATGATTATCAGATATCAGTCAGGGTTACTCAATGCGCCTATTTTATTCCTTCACGAATATTGAAGAAATAGATTCATGGCAATTAAAAACCACACTCATAGCAAGTCCAAAAATTTTTCGATTCGAACCATTAATATCCATTTGGAGCAAAATGGTTCGTATACGCATGACTAAACAACAAACCCTATTTTATTAAGCAAATATATTTACTTATTAAAACTAAAAAATCAATCCAAGAGCCTTCACTAGTATAACGAAGCATTGTTTACTTCTTAAAGGGTATGATATAAAGTCCATAAGTCATTGGATTTCACAACAATCTCAGGTTTCCGAAAAAAGCTTTCGTTAATATGAGGTTTCCCGGAAAATTAACATGTTGCAAAACCTGAAAAATTTTTTCAAGCTCTGCCAAATTTTACGGAAACGCGGAAACTGGCCTCTTATTCGAAAATCAAAAAAGCAATTATGGGATTTTTTCCTTTGCAAAAATGGTTTGATACAAAAACCTTTTTTTTCTGCCATGATCTATTGGTTCAATATGCTTAAAGGCTTGGATATTCTGGTTTGGCGACTAGAAACTTTTGGCTTTTTGTTCAGCACAAGATTAACTGATAACGACCGGCAATATTTAAACCGGTGCTTAAAATAACTTCAACTGGACTTTGCCTCTATTTGATTTCCAGCACGAGCATATACTTCCAACTTTTAACTATTCGTACCATCTAATTTGAATTCGACTCTTAACGACAAGAGATTTCAGGTTTTATTTCTGATTTTTTCTTCACTATTAATATTCCTGGGTCGCCAGTTGGATACCGGCATTGCAAATTTTGACGATGCCTACTATGCGCAGAAGGCAAAGGAAATTCTAGAGTCAGGATCATTTTGGATTATCACCTATGCCGGAACACCCGCCTTTGACAATCCCCCTCTTCCTTTTTGGCTTACAGCCTTAGCCTTCAGCTTTTTTGGGGTTTCCAGTTATTCCGCGATATTCTCGTCTGCCATATTCGCGACTGGAATCGTTCTGATTACTTACCGATTAAGCCTATTGCTTTATAGAGATTACTGGATCGCTTTTGCATCAGCCTTTGTTTTACTTTTCCCGGGGATATTTGTTGATTCTTCTCGTAGAGGGATGGTCGACATTCCCTTGGCGTTTTTTGTCACGATGGCATTTTATGCTTTTTTGAAATCTCGAGATCATAAATATTGGCATATTATCTTTGGTCTCTCAACCGCTGGCGCAATACTATCTAAAAGTGTTCTTGGACTTTTTCCCCTTTTTATCATCGGCACATTTTTAATTTTAAGTCGACAATGGAAAGAGTTCATCAACCCTTGGTTATTTTCAGGGTACCTTATTGCCCTCCTTTTGGGGTTTAGCTGGCATATTATTAATTGGCAACATTTCGGCCAAAATTTTGTTAACGCACACTTTGGCTCATTGATTATCGACCGGAGTTTTGGAGGAACCAAAGACCCCTTTTATTTCTTGGGATATGCAAAAGATTTTTTGAATAATTATTGGCCTTGGCTTCCTGTTGCCATTTGGGGCTTGACGCAATATGGGAAACGCGGATTTATTGAGAAGGAAAAAGTATCCTTACTACTCTTCCTTTGGCCTGTTCTCACTATACTGATAATGAGCACAAGCAAGAACCAGACACTCCGTTATTTGTTTATGGTGTTCCCAGCTCTCGCAGTCATTACAGCCAAAACAATTTCTGAATGGCTGGACCCGGACAAAAAAAATCACGCCATGGGTATAATGATCGGCATTATTGCGATAACCATTCTATTCGTAAACGTTACTTTTTTTCAGGTCAAAGTTACTTTAGCTCAAAGTAGTAAAGAGGTGAGGAAGCTGGCCGCCACGATAAACCACAACACCCCAAAAAACCAGGCAATAGGAAATTACCGTCTCACCCCATCAAACCCCAGGTTGGCATTACTGTTCTACTCTGACCGCGTTATCGAAACAAATGTTATACGCGATCATGAAAAATTAATGAAAGCCCTTTCTTCCAATCCAACGAAAACATGGCTATCTCCCACCTCAGAGTTTAAAGAGTTAATAAACTTGCACCCTGATAAAATCTATTTAATTGCAGCCAATGACAAGTATGCATTTTTTACTTCAATGAAAAATCGGGAAAACATAAGTTATGATTTCTCAACAATTCGACTACCCATTGTCAAATAGCCCTTTATTTATTTGACACTAAATATAATTTTTCTGTAAGCCCCGAAATACCATCAGAACCCCTATCCACGAAAAGCTCTTTTAATCTTTTTCCGTCAACATGCCCTCTCAACCATGCAATATCTTGTTCCAAGATCTTTAAAGGAAGACTGGAAAAGTTTTCCCTAAAACTTTTTTCTCGCATGACCATAAAAATCTGATTATCAGTATTTATAAACTGAAGGACTTCACCAGGCTGAGAAAGACCAAAAACCTTTTGCCCGGTCAGCACGCCAAGCTTTGCTCTTTGATTGCCTAATTGGTATACAGCAATGTAAGCAGAATTGTTTTCTGCAATTATTTTTTCGTAAAACTTTTTCATTGGATACCGGTTAATATGAGGAAGTATCTCACCACTTAAAAAAGAAAATGCAAAGACAAGAGAAATGGAAATCACGAAAACCTGTTTACCGCACTGACACTTTCTTGTGAAATTGATAACCAAAAAACCCGACACAAGAAAAACTGCTGACAGCAGGAAAAATTTATACGGAACATGATAAATTTGATTAAGAACATACAACGCCCCACCTGAAGAAATTGCAATCCCAATAAATATAACACCCGTGATTACAGAAGATAGTTTATATCCCAGCCAACTTGATCCCGTTTTTTCCATATCTGAAAAAAATTTAGCGGCTAGCATAGCTACTGCTGGTGAAGCCGGTAACATATAGCGACTATGTTCTGTTCTGACAATTGTGAAAAGAGCAAGGCATACAAAAATCCAGATATAACAAAATAAAATTGGATCATTTTCCCGGCTTAACAAAACCCGGATGTGAGTATAAATACTATGTGAAACCTTTTTCAAATATCCAAATAAGCCAGAATCTGGCAAAAGAAAACAACTATGGAGCCCTGATTGATGGAAAAATGTCACAAGGAAAAATAAAATCCAGGGTAAGTTATATCGAAATAATGCTCCAAAAAAATAGAGACTGAATGGAGTATCATGGACAAGCCTATTGGTAATCTCAGCCCCAACAATATGATTCTTAAACTCATCTCCATGAAGGAAAAACATCATTGAAAACCATGGAAGGATCACCACCAATAAAATCATAAGACCCTTCCCCATGTGCATTTGTGGCCAGAACCCTCGCTTTCCAGTTATCAGCAAAAACATTACTGCAGTTAGACCGGGAATAATGATTGCTGGAGGACCTTTTGTCATAAACCCCAAAGCCATTGCCAGGTAAAACAGATACATATCTGTCTTATCTTTAAAATTATTTTGATATGAGCGGAAAAAAAAATAGACCGATAAAAGGATAAAGAAATTCATCACAATGTCAGTAGTTGCCCATCGTGAAATCTGAAAATGTATGTACGTAGCTGGCAGAATTAAAGCACTGTATAATGCTGTTTGTCCTTCGAACAATCGGCAGGAAACAAGATAAAGTAAAGCTACGGTCAGTATCCCAAAAAACACCGAAGTCATTCGGGCTGAAATGAGGCTAGCACCAAATATTTTGTAAGAAACGGACATCAACCAGTAATAAAGAATAGGCTTGGCAAACCTCTTTTTATCGTGGTACATGGGAGTGAGGTAATCTCCCGATTCAACCATGGTGCGAGTGGATTCAACATAGTAGTTTTCATCACTATGATAAGGAGGAACTTCTCCAAGCTTATACGTCAAGGCAACAAAACATACCACCAACCAAAGGAATACTAATTGATTGTTAGTCGTCTTATTTAAGAGGTTTTGGAGGAAGGTCAACATAAATCAGTGTTGATTATAAAGGAGAAAAAATATAAAGAAGAATACGATTTGTTAGCACAGACCAAACGCCGATAATCTCTTTATAAATTTCAAGATATTTGCTATAAAATTTCTTCCACTCCAAGTCAGCGAATCCCGCCATTTCATTTCACCACAATAATTAAATAGAAGAAATAAAGCAACCATGATAACCTCGGAAAATAATTTTGTTTTCTTTCTCCTATTCAAAGAATGAAACCTGCTGTCGGCAATTATTTAAATAGGGTTCTACCACATTGTCCGGATTCTCTTTCGGGAATTAATTGAAAATAAACTCTAGTTATCGTTTCTGGTTCACAGTTGACAACTAGCATTCAAACAATCCGGGTTCACCCATATGTCTATTCCAGTCAACCCATATAATAAGTGATAAATGTGAGAATTTGCCTGCTCTGCTTCGACATCTCAAATAATTCTCTAGGGAGGACCGCCTTGCTCGCAAGTGCCCTTTCGTCTCATCATGATGTTAAAATTATTGGAATATCAAAAAATGGGGAAACTTGGTATCCTATGCGTGACATTGCAATTCCTATTGAGATCTATCCTTGGAGACGCTACCCGGCCTTTATCTCTACGATCCGAAAAATGCTTCGGGAAATGGATGCAGATATTTATATTGCCTGCAAATTGCGGCCGACAAGCTTTGGAATAGCTTTATTGAAAAAGTGGTCTTCCAGAAAGCCTGTCATTCTGGACATTGATGATTGGGAAACAGGGTTCTATTATCACTCTGGATTTTGGGGACGTATAGGGCGCTTTATGAATTTTTCCAATCCGAATGGATTGCCTTATACCTGGCTTATGGAGAAGCTTGTCGGTTTTGCCGACTCCATTATTGTCAGCAACAGGTTTTTGCAAAACCGTTTTTCTGGATGTCTGATACATCATTGCCGTAACACAACTATTTTAAACCCTGCAAATTTTGATTCGCAGGAAGTTAAAAAATCGCTCGGCCTGGAAAATAACCGGGTGATTATGTTCATGGGTACTCCCCGGACATATAAAGGTATTGATGATCTTATCCAGGCATTTGAAAGTTTAAATTCTTCAGATCTTCGACTTGTGTTTATTGGAGCTGAACCCTCTTTCAATCCAGCTCGAAATAAACCTCTTTCAGTGCAGGAAAAAATCGTAGTGCTTCCCAAAACACCTTTCAAAGATTTACCAAAGTATCTCTCAGCAGCTGACATTCTCGTTGTTCCTCAAAGGAACACTACGGATACACAAGGACAAAGTCCGGCAAAACTGTTTGATGCCATGTCAATGGCAAAGCCAGTGATCACTACTCGTGTATCCGACATTCCAGAAGTTCTGGGAGAACATGGATACCTTGTTAAACCGGGAAACCCTGATGAACTTGCCCGCACCCTTCAGCATGTACTGGATCACCCTGAGGAGGCCAATAAAAAAGGTATCAAGGCCAGAGAAAGATGTACGGAACTCTATGACATAAAGGTTATGGAAAAGAAATTACAGGTCTTAATAGATAAAGCAGTCGATTCGACATAACAACCTCCCGTTTTAAGTCAACACTGGTCAGGTTTTACGCGCACGGCAATATGGTCTATAATCAAAAAATTCAACTATTGGCTTAAAGTTATCATGCCTATTAAATGGAGTTTTGAGTTATCTTGCTAAGTTTTCCCAGGAAAAAATTACCTAAAAATCCCAGATTTCTTATTATCAAACTACGTTCTATTGGTGACGTGGTTTACAATACAGCTGTTTATACTCCGTTAAAAAGAAGCTTTCCTGATTGTCATCTGACGGTGCTAGTTGAACATTTTTCCCTGGATGTAGTTCGTAATCACCCCGATGTCGACCATGTTTTATGTTTCGAGAAAAAATCATGGTTCCATCAACTCAAGTTTTATTACCAGCTTTTTTCTACACACTATGATGTTGTGATAGATATGCATGAAGGAACAAGAGGGGCCGTCATGTGCTTCGTCACCCAGGCACCTTATAGAGTTGGCCACCGATTTGCCAAACGATCTTTTTTATATAATGTAAAACTTGAATTTAAAGACCTGCATCCCAGACATCCTATTGATTATCAAGTTGCGCTGATAAAAAAAATGGGGGTAGACTTTAAAGAAGTTTCCCCATCCATCCATATTTCAAAGTCTGCTAAAACTAAAGCCAAAGAACTACTGGTTGCCCAAAAAATAGATCCCGATGAACCTTTCTGCATTTTGCATCCCGGAGCAAAGATTTATGATCGATGGGAAGCCGAAAAATTCGCCCAACTGGCGGATGAAATTTTTTATCAGCATCATATGAAAATTTTATTTACTTGCGGTCCAGGCCAGGAACACATGGTTGACGAAGTTACACATGATATAAAAAAAGCACCCTACTCCTTTATCAGCACAAATCTGGGAACACTAGGGGCAATAACTTTAAAAGCCAGGTTTGTGGTGTGCCATGACGGGGGTTATATGCATTTCGCTTCTGCTCTTGGAGCGCCAGTAGTAGGAATGTTTGGTTGGACAAACCCGGAAATTTGGCGACCCCCTGGTAATAATACGACCATTATTTCTAAAGAAATTGAGTGCCGACCTTGCAACCTGCAAACAAGAAAAGAGGAGTGCTGGAATGGCAAACCTGAATGTAAAAACCTGATCACAGTAGAAGACATCCTTTCATCAATTAACAAAGTATATCCCGCACACACTACAGGATAGATTATTCTGGCAACAATATTTTTACCTGGTTCCAAACTTGATCGACCGTAATACTTTTGAAGTGAAACTCTCCAGGGTCATATCCCTCGGCATAATCTTTTTTATCCAGGTCAACTGTTATAACCTTGCATAAATGGTCAGGAATTTCATATGGGCCTGACCCAATTGGGGAAATAGTCCCAAAAAGTGCAATAACCGGAATTCCCATGGCAAACCCGATGTGCATTGGTCCTGTATCTGAGGTAACCATTAACCGAGACCTGGAAATAATACCCGCATTAACCAAAATCGGCTGGCTACATACTTCCATCATTCGATCGTTGTTAAATTGCCCCAAGATTATTTGAGCACGGCTCTTTTCATTTGGTCCACCACCTAAAATAATATTCCAGGGTGTTTCCTTTAGTATTCGACTTGCAAGTTCACAAAAGCTCTCTACCATCCATCGTCGACTTTCAACCGCCGCGCCCAAGTTTAGATAAACATATTGTTCTGGCCTAAAATCATGGTTCCGTAAAATTGTTAGTGACGAGTCCATTGTGTTCTGATCAAGAAATATTTCCATATTCCCACCGTCAGGAGTCACACCAATTTTTTCCAGCAATATCAGTCTTTTCTTGATCGCGTGGACTGTTGAGTCTATTGTCAACCGATGAGATTCTGGCACCCACTTAAGGTTTTGGTGACACCAGATTGGCGTTGATCCCAGCCAGGGCAATATTCTTTTAAAGTTATTATTTGCATGAAAAATAAAAATTGCATCATAATACTTTCTAAACAACTTTAACCCTAAAAGGGGCTGCAAGTACCACTGCTCGCAGTAGTCAAAAATTTTATTCAGGTAAGGGTTGTATTCAAATAGCGATATCCAAGGTCGATTCACAACCAAGTCAATTTCTATCTCCGGAAATGATTTCTTCAAGGCCCTTATCCCAGGAGTTCCCCAAAGACTGTCACCCATTCCTGTTGAACTTACAATCAATACTCGTTGAATCATCTATTCTTTTCTCATAAAAAATTTTATCTTAATCAAATCTAAATATCGAACAGGCAAAGGCATCATATAAACCTTCTCAGAAAAATTCTACTTTTAAACTTTCAGCTTCTTGCCCTAAAATTTTCATATAACATCTCAACCTTTAAAGGTATGCATATATGAATGCAACCCATTAGATCATTGGATTTCACTATGCTCAAAGGTTATGATAAAGTAAAACTCAATCAAAGATGTTTACCTTCATTCTTTTTGCAGGCTCCCTTTTTGAAAACCCTCCGCATATTACATTCAGAAGCAGCTCCCGGTTGGGGAGGCCAAGAAATAAGGGTCTTTCAGGAGTGCCAACTATTATTAGAGCGTGGACATAATGTTTCTGTAGTAAGCCCGGCTGATAGCCCACTAGGCATAAGATGCAACGGGTTGAAACACCCAGGTTTTAATCATTTTCCTATGAATATGAAACGTGCATTCAGCTTGCCGTCTCTGATTTCTCTGATAAAAATAATTCAAAAATCTCGCCCCGATATCCTCCATTCTCATAGCTCCATTGACAGTTGGTTAATTGCCCTGGCAGGAACAGTTTTAGGTGTTCCCATTATTAGAAGTCGACATGTCATGATCCCTATAAGAAATCATATTTTTAACCGATGGCTTTATGCCAAAGTTCCAAAGCGAGTTCTTGCGAGTGGTGAGGGAATCGTGAAAATGGTCTCTGAACACACTGGGGTTTCAGAAGGCAAAATAACATCTATCCCTGCTGGTGTTGACTTTAGAAGATTTGATTTCCGAATCAGTGGGGAAAAGATAAGAGAAGAGTTGGGGGTGAGCCCCCATCAGCCTCTAATCGGGAAAGTTGCCGTTATTCGCAGTTGGAAAGGCTATGATTTTTTCGTAGATTCCGCCCCCATAGTTTTAGAAAAGTTTCCAGGCGCAAGGTTTGTCATTGTCGGAACTGGACCGGGATACGAGTCCATTCTCACACGTATTAAAGAGCGAGGTCTTGAGAAATCAATATTTGCACTAGGACATCGGGAAGACATCCCGGAAATCATGGCAGCTTTAGATATTCATTGTGTGGCTTCTTTTGCTGTAGAAGGCACAACACAAGTAATACCTCAAGCCTTTGCCATGAAAACTCCTGTTGTTGCCGCTCGTACACCCTCTATCCCTCCTATCTTGGGGAATGGGGAATGGGGAATTTTAGTAGAACCTAAAAACTCACGAGATATGGCAAATGGAATTATGAAGTTTTTAAATAATCCTGAGTTGGCTCAGTCAATGACTGACAAGGCCTACACTTTTTGTAAAAAAGAATTGAGCATTGATAAAATGATAGAGAAGACTATAGCCGTTTACAATGAAGTCCTAAGCGAATCTCATCCTTAATTTTTCGGTTTTACCACGGCATGAAAATAGCCATCATCAGGCAAAAATTTGTTCTTTATGGGGGTGCCGAGCAGTTTGTTCAAGGCTATGTCCACCAATTGGCCGAAGCAGGGCATGACATTCATATCTTTGCAACCCAATGGTCTCCTTCCAATCACCCCAATATACATCTTCACCATATTCCATCTTTCAATCTAAATTCTTTTTTTAGAACCTTGTCATTTGCATGGTTCGTCGCAAGAGCTGTAGAAAAAGAACCATTCGATATTATTCAGAGCCATGAAAAAACCTGGAAGCAGGATCTTTATCGCGTTGGTGATGGATGTCATATGGAATGGCTTGAACAAAGAAAACGTTTGATCTCGCCGTTGAAAGGATTGTTTCTTTCCATCAACCCTTTTCATAGGTTGATTCTCACACTTGAAAAAAACTTGTTCGAGTCTGGTCAGTGTAGAAAGTTTATCGCTATTTCACAAATGGTAAAAAACGATATTCTCAAACATTATAACTGTCCGAAGGAAAATATTTCAGTGGTCTATAATGGTGTCGATTTGAAACGTTTTCACCCTGATAATGTTAATAAATATAGAAACCAAATAAGGAAGATACTGAATATACCAGAAAATTCCACCCTTATATTATTCGTAGGCTCAGGGTTTGAAAGGAAAGGATTAAAATCACTTCTTCAGTCAACTCAATACTTGCGTTCTGAAGATTGGAGGCTTGTTGTGATGGGTAAAGGGAAATGGAGTAAATACCTTCGGCTAGCTCCTGCAAATCTCAGGAAAAAAATCATCTACAAGGAACCCGTTCCTGATATTGAAAAATATTATTCAGCAGCAGATATTTTTATACTGCCTTCCATTTATGAACCATTTGGAAATGCAAATCTGGAAGCATTGGCATCGGGGTTACCCGTTATTACTACCCGTCATTGCGGCGCATCCGATATCATACAACATGAACACAATGGCTTGATCGTAGAACACCCAGAATCAGCCAAAGAAGTTGCAGAGAAAATCAACCTTCTTTTTGATCCTGCCTTTCGTGAGTTCATGGGTAAAAATGCTCGAATCCTGGCTGAACAGTATTCCGTAGATAAAAATACTCAGGAAATGTTGAATCTATATCAAGAGATCATTACCACTTAAGAAAAATATTTTTCTATATCAAAAACAATTTTCTACGCAGCGGATGTAGATCTATCGCGTGGGAAATTATATTCCAAATCCAGTCTCCTCTTTACCCAACCGGGAACCTGTTTTCTTGCTGTAGTGTTTAGGCTTTTATTTGATTCTTCAACCTGAAACTCATTCCAATAAGATTTACTGAGTGCATGAGCTGGAACGATCTTTTTAATTTTCCCTTGAGAATTCATAATCTTCACATCGTAGAACATGGCATTTCTCCCAAAAGATCAATATTTTCTTTGATCCATACAAATGCAAAGCCTTTGCCAAAATGTTCCAGCCTGAAAAAAACAAACTAACTTTATATATAACAATAGGATCAGAGATCAGCACTAAATGGAAGGGAAACAGAATATGTGTCAAACATAGTTGATTCACCAATATTGCAGTAAAAATTATTATACAAAACTGAAAAATCGTAGCTAAAGAAGCATTGGAAACCTTCAGCTGTCAAGCAAGTCTCTCACTTATATTCTAGAGTGTGTGCCATCACAGAAAGGAGAGTTCCCTGTACGTCCACAGTCACAAACAACATATCTTCGAGCCTCCTCTATGGTAAATTCTTTGGGAGACTTACCTGTATTTTTTGCACTGTGCGAACCATCACAATATGGTTTGTTGGCGGATTCTCCACAGGTACAGAAAAACTTTTTACCCGGGGTTTCATCTGTAAAAATCGGACTGTTCTCGTAGGGCATGAAATTTCCTTTTTTATAAGTTGTTAAAAAAGAAACGGTCTCAAATTTTCTAGAAGTTGTCAATGGATTTTCATTAGTAAAGTTATTAATAAACTAAAAGGCTTCCATGAAAATACTGGTCACAGGAGCTACAGGGCTGGTTGGAAGAAATCTTCTCCCTTTACTCAAAGAAAAAGGGCACACTGTTGTTGCTTTGACTCGAAATAAAGACATTGCAGGGGTGAGGTTGCCTATTTCATGTGAAATTTTTCCTTGGGATCCAGTTTCCTCAATCCCTGCTCCGGATTTACCTGATAATATTCAAGCCGTCATCCATTTATGTGGTGAAGGAATCGCAGATGGACGTTGGACCCGAAAGCGCAAACAGAGCATCTATGACTCAAGAGTTCTCTCGACCCGATATTTGCTCAACCTGTTTAATAAGTCTAAGTCCGTTCCCAAAGTATGGATTTCTGCATCTGCAATTGGTTACTACAAAAACTTCTGCGAACAAACTTTAAATGAAACTTCGGAATCTGGTGATGGTTTTTTGGCAAAAGTCTGTAAAGACTGGGAAACAGAAACTTTTAAAGCTGACGCTCTGGGAATCAGAACTGTAGCATTGCGACTGGGGATTATTCTCGGGCATGATGGAGGCATCACCTCAAAAATGCTTCCTCCTTTTCGATTAGGTTTTGGAGGCCAACTGGGAAATGGAGACTCGTGGATAAGTTGGGTTCATGTCCGCGATGTGGCAGGGCTCATAATTGAATCTCTGGAAAATCCTTCTTACCGAGGACCAATAAACGCGGTCAGTCCGCAACCGATAACAAACGCTGAGTTCACCAGAACTCTATCTGAGCTATTAAAACGTCCTGCTTTTTTTACCATTCCGGTTTTTTCGTTGAAACTTGTTTTGGGTGAGATGTCGCAATTGCTGTTGGCCAGTCAAATAGTTTCACCCCAAAAAGCTATTGATCTGGGTTACAAGTTTGTGTATCCAAAAATTAAAATGGCTTTAAAAGTAATTTGTGATCAAGTCGGCCATAATCTTATTACCGAACAATGGGTACCACAACCTATTGACCAAGTTTTTGACTTTTTTTCCAACCCGAAAAACCTTGAAATACTCACCCCCGATTTTCTACATTTCAAGGTCTTAAACGTTTCTCATTCCATGGCTCAAGAAGGAACTATCATGGACTACCAGTTGAAATTGCACGGTGTTCCCATACGCTGGCAATCCAGAATCTCAGGCTGGGTACCTGGTAAACGGTTTACTGACCAGCAAACGCGGGGACCTTATGCGCTCTGGCATCATATCCATGAATTTTATGAATCCAGCGGAGGAACTATTATTCGAGACAATGTTACCTACAAACTTCCAGGATGGGTTCCTGGTGATATTCTGGCACATGCCTATGTCAAGAAAGACCTTGAGAAAATCTTTATTTATCGAAGACAACAAATAGAAAAACTCTTTACTTAAAATCCTAAATCAAACCACGGACAAGTTTCCAGTAGGCACTGAGCATAGGGCTTAATATATAGTCCATCAACGGATTCCTCATCCCGCTAACAGCTATCGACCCTTTGTAAAGCCGGGTTATCTCTTTATCGCTCACTTTCCGAAAAGATCTTATTTTCCTACGTTTTCTTGCTATTTTTACAAATTGACCAAGAATCTCAAAATAGCTTTTTACCTTGAGCTTTACCCAGCCATGAGTCAAGGCATGAATAATTTGAGCCAACTCTACAACAACCAAGGCGGGTAAAATAAGAAACAGGGTTTTGCACTCCATGTTTTTCAAGAGAATGTGCAGCCGGTTTTTTTCAGACTGATAAAACTTTCTTACCCCTTTATTAAAGTTATAGTGGTGATAACATACCGACTTGGGTGTCACCATCAACTTCCATCCACCCAGCCTGATTCTCCAGGATAAATCATGATCTTCATGATATAGAAACAAATCTTCATCAAACCCACCCACCTTCTCATACACTTCCCGGCTGAACATGAATATCCCGCCACAAGCTGTCTCCAGCAGAGACAAATCGCTTTTATCTTGTTCACCCACCAGATTTGGATATGCCACACCGGTATAATTTACTAAAACTCCAAACGAATTGATCGCCACCCGATCATCATGAGAGGAATCCTGAGCTTCCTTGTGATATAGAATTTTAGGGATTGCCGCCCCGATTTGTTTATCCGATTCCAATAGATCTACAAGTTGCCCAACACAATCAGCCCTCATTTCCAAATCATTATTTAAAAATAGAAAGTAATCCCCACTTGCTTTCTCGAGTGCCCGGTTCACAGCAGATCCAAACCCCAGGTTCTCACCATTCTCCAATAAATGCACAGATGGGAATTGTCCCCTCAACATCTCCTGCGAGCCATCCTCTGAGCCATTATCGCTGACCCAGATTTCAAGCTCCTCATACTCCTGATTCAATAGGGATCGAAGGCATTCGGATAGAACGTCTTTGCCATTCCAGTTCACAATTATTGCGGAAACTTTTTTCATCTAGAGAAATCTGGGAGAGTCAAGCAGTGAAAGGGGGAAAACACTATTATACCTTATAAAAAATTTTAGGGATGATCATCAATCACTCCAAAATCTTTTCATAAAAAGTATCGGGGGCTTCCGGATCAAACTTTTCATTGGCATACACCAGCAAAACCATATCACCTTTGTCAACATTCTTTATGGCATGAATAGTTCCAGGCTCTATCCTAATAACCTTCAGGTCGTTTACACCCATCATGATCTCACGGGTCTCTTACGCCCCTGTCTTTAAGCAGTAATTGGCCAGTCCAGTAGGAACACAAAACCATTTCACCTTTCTCGTATGATAATGGTTTCCTCACACTTTTCCCTGATAAGCAACCGATACATGCAGTTAACCGAACTTCTTACATCCCTCCAGCAACTCACCAGCCAGTACTTCTATCAACCAGCCTCTTTCATCTGACTTTTTATCCAGATCCTGCACCTTAAAATGTTTCATATTCTCTTTCTCCCAAGGAAATAGGATAAAGTCTCCTCAATACCTTTAGACAAAGAAACTCGGGGTCGCCAACCATATTGGCCGGAAAATTTAGAAGAATCACAACTATAGGAAATTTCCGAATTCTTTTTATCTGCTAAAAAATCTACCTGCGTGTTTTTGTGGATCCTGCTAATCTGTTTGACAATTTGCCTTAGCGAAACCAACCGGCCAGAACTCACATTATATATATTACCCGAACCCGACAAGGGTTTAAACCCTGCAAGCATGAATGCCTGCACTATATCCTGAATATAAACAAAATCCCTGCATTGTCGCCCATCCCCATGAATTACCAAAGGCTCATTCTTTGTTGCCCTGTAACACAATGTCGGAATAACAGAGTTATAGTTCGGTCTACAGCCCGGACCGTACACATTTGACATTCTTAATATTACAAATTGAATCCCGGAGTTTTTTATAAGGTTTTCTGCCGTCTGCTTACTAAGCCCATAGACTGTATCAGGGTTAGTTTTCCTTGTTTCCCGGATAGGGTTTCTATACTTTTTCCATGAATATACTTGCGCAGAAGATGCAAAAATAATTCGAGTTGTGGGCTTACCATCATTTAAAATGGCTTCCAGTAATCGAGAGGTACTAGCAATATTACCGCTTAGAATATGTTCATCCGTATCCCGATTAACCCCACCCAAATGAAAAATAATATCTGTATCTGCTACAAATCGTTTAAGTTCCTTTCTGCCAGGAAGCCATTTCTGACGCTGGAGTGTAACTATCGACCCTCGCCCCTTTAAGGATGAAAGAAGATGTCCCCCTATAAACCCAGTTGCCCCTGTTACGCCAATACGCATAGATTCTCAATTTTTGTTTTGAATATTAGGGTGCTCGCCTTGAAGGAACATCTCATCAAGTTTTTGGAAACTGGTATGAAGGGCTTCATCAATCCTTAATTGAGCAATCCCAGTATACCTTTTCTTGTTGCGCAACACCAGGCAACCCTGTTTGAATTTAGCCCCTCTCTCTGTTAACCTCTTCAAATTTCAGGCAACTTCTGATGGCATTATTCTCATTACTACTTTTACGGCGTTTTTCTTCTGGAGCTTAAGCCCTATGCGCCTTGTTATAGTCTATACAGCTTTGTTATGCCTCTTATCACAATCAGCCAATGCACAGTCCTCTAGTCAGTTCAGACAGGCCTTACCCGGCTACACTTACCACTTTCCGCGCGATGATTTTTCACACAATGATTTTCGCATCGAATGGTGGTATTACACAGGAAATCTACAAGATGAGAATGAACGCACCTTTGGCTATCAACTCACATTTTTTAGAATAGGTCTTGAAGGTTCCAAACCCATCGATAATCCATCTTCCTGGAAAATAGGCAATCTATACTTTGCCCACATGACAGTCTCAGACATTTATAATAAAAAATTTCATTTTTTCGAACGTATAAATCGGAAAGGTGTGAAAAATGCTGGTGCCGCATCTGACCAATTGCATGTATGGAATGAAAACTGGAGTTTGACCTCAAAAGGCAAAAATCATCACCTGCAAGCTCTTGAAAAAGGAACAGGACTCGATCTGAAGTTGACACCAATAAAAAACCGGGTTCTACATGGCAAAGAAGGCATTAGCACAAAAGGTAGTGGTATTGGCAACGCATCACATTATTTTTCTTTTACTCGAATGAAAACCAATGGACAAATTTTCCTGAAGGGAAAAGCAATTCCTGTAAAAGGAACCAGTTGGATGGATCATGAATTTTCCAGCAACCAACTGAACGAAAACCTCGTGGGTTGGGACTGGTTTTCCATAAAGCTCGATAACCAGACTGAAATCATGCTTTACCAGTTACGAGACAAAAACGGCGGCAAGGATCCCCATTCCAGCGGAACTTCGATATCCTCTGATGGTAATTCTCAACACATACTTTATAACGAGTTCTTAATCACACCTATAAAGTTCTGGACCAGCCCGCATACAAATACCACCTATCCGGCAAGTTGGAAACTTACCATTCCAGAGGGTTTTTTGAGTATCACCCCTGATTTTCAGGACCAGGAACTTTACGAACTGCGCTCGATTTCCGGTTCCTACTGGGAGGGAAGCGTCTCCATAAAAGGAAAACTTCAGGGAAAACCCGTGACTGGAAAAGGCTATGTCGAACTTGTGGGCTATGAAAAAGCTCTCAAACAAGGAGATGTATTAAGGGATTGATCCAAACCTTTCCCATACGTTCTTATACTTATTTAAAGAACAAAATTGCCCACCCGCTTCATTCCATACAGGAGTCTATGGTAATCTTCCCGAATGACTTTCGATATTGAAAAAATGAACAAACTTCCTCCCGGGGAACGTTTTTTCGATGTGAACGAAATCTGGTACTTCATGAACCGTTGGGTCATTCGTCTGCTATATCCCACATCGGTAACACCAAACCAGATCACTTTTATTTCTCTCTTTATTGGTCTGGCCTCAGCCGGATTTTATATTTCAGAAACCCCAAATTCTCTGGTGTGGGGCGCGATTTTTCTTTATGGAAAAGTGTTTCTCGATAATGTCGATGGTAACCTGGCACGAGTGAGAGGCACAACATCCCGGTTTGGCCGATTTCTTGACTCACTTGCAGATTTTATCGTCACTGTCCTGGTTTATATTGCTGTGACGATACATTTGGTTCGTACGACAGCAACACCGGACTACTGGATTCTAGGGTTTCTTGGACTGCTTTCCTGCTTTCTGCAAAGCACCTTTTTTGTTTTCTATCTCGCCAACTACACCTCACTAGTAGGTTGCTACGAAAAAAACAGGGTGGATGAAACCATAACTGAAGAAGACAAACGTATGGTGGAAGAAGGCCAAACAGACATATGGGATCTGAGACTTCAAACCTTCTTTGTCTGGACGTATGGCTGGCAGGATAAAGCAGTGGAACAATTGGACGCATTCTGCAAAAAAATCGCGCGAGCTCCTGATACGGATGAGGCCTGGTACAAGGACCGCACATTTTTGGCCTGGATCAGCTCCTTGTGTTTATGCACCAATAATGTACTGCTGGCGATTTTTTCTCTGCTTGATCAACTGGACTTATTCCTAATCCTGCTCGTTTCATTTATGAATCTTTACGCATTGGGACTACTAGCATATAAAACTCTTGCAAAAAGAAGGTCGCAACGACTTCTTAAGCCGAGCTAATTGGTAGGTTGTCCATTAACGCTATTTCTCTTGGTCCTGCGCCGAGTGGCAGTTGGCTTTGCGCCTAGCAGTTAGCAGAGGCCGCAGATGTGGCAGACAGCCGTGTCGCATACAGGAGTGTGCGCCGCCTGCAAACCACGCTGATAATCTTCCCAAAGAAAATCTTCGCGATAGCCATGATCAACGATATCCCAGGGAAGGTAGTCATCCTTTTCATATTGCCGGTATACATATTGGTCAACACAATGCTCCTTCAACGCTTTCTTGGCATCATGGCCGTTATTCAGGTAGGTTTTGAAAAATTCCTGCGTACTCCTGTCTCCCCTTGACAAATAAGTTTGCAGGTAAGCCTCGTTGGGAGAACCAAAACTCATTTTAAGGTGCGGTAACTTGGAAAGAGCCTTTCTCACCCGGGCAAATTTTTTCTTCAAACTTTTCACAGATTCCATCGGGTGCCATTGAAACGGTGTTCCAGGTTTAGGCACCAATGGACTCAGTCCAATGGTCAACCTGCCAATTCGGCCAAGCCTGCTGCATTCCTCTACATAAGCTTCCTGCACTCTTTCGACCAGTCGAATGAACTTATCAATGTCCTCTTCTGCTTCAAGGGGCAAACCTATTATGGAATATATTTTTAAATGTAGAACACCTTTACGGGTCAGGAATCTACATTTCTCAACAATAAAATCATCTGTAGCGGACTTATTGATGACATCGCGCATTCTTTCAGATGGGCCATCCACAGCTACTGTCAAAGTTTTCTGTCCACTTAGAAGAATCAGATCAACCAATTCATCAGTGAGCGTTTCCATTCTCAAAGAAGAAAATGAAAGCTTTTTACCCTGCCCGGTAATTTTGCGCACCAAATTCGTTAATTCAGGATGGTCAGTCACAGAAGGTCCAACCAGACCCACTGTTTGAGCTGATTTTCCAAGGCCCGTAAGAAGAGCATCCATCTCATTATAGGTCTTTTCCAAGTCAGGGAGGCGTGGAGGACGGTAAATAAATCCTGCAGTGCAAAACCGGCAGGCCCAAATGCAACCCCTTGTGACCTCCATTAGTGCCATATCCTTAAAGGTTGAGTCTTCATCATGAAAAACCGAGTGTGTGCAAAGTGACTGTTCCTGCACCACCCAATGGCGCATCACACGCATTGGAGCCCCCTCTAAAGGTGAAATTCCAACCTGAAAGCCTTTCTTCATTTTCGGACGATATCTCTTGGGTATATAAACTCCAGGTATAGAAACAGCCTGTTCAAAAAACTGGTTCCTGTCCTCATTTTTTTGCAACAAGGTAAAAAAGCTTTCTGCCAAACCCTCACCTTCGCCAATGAATAGAACATCCATGCACTCAGCCAACGGTTCAGGGTTTATGAAGATCGCAGACCCACCCGCAGTGATCATCGGATATGATTCGTCTCGCTCCTCCCGGTCCAATGGAATCGCAAAGTATTTCAATGTCAATACCGCGTTTAGATAATCCGGCTCAAAAGAAATTGAAAAGGCTATGACATCAAATTCAAGTGGATGCATTTTCGAATCCATTGAATACAGCTCTTCCTTCTTTAAGGATTGCGATTCCGATTTCCAGCCCATGGGCATAGCAAAACGATCGCACACGACACCTTCTATTTGGTTCAACAGAGAATAAACCTGTTGAAATCCCAGATTGGCCACTGCAACATCCCGTGTGTTTGGATAAACCAGAAGTACTCGCAAAACATTACGAGAAAATGTGGAGCTGGCAGTAGATTCAGTTAAGGAAGAAACCTGCATAAACACCAATAAAAAAATTCAGCCTTTGATCAGTTAAGAGTTATTATCATACTCTAATAGATCGACCATAGAAAGGAAACCGCTTCAAATGATGGATCCGGAAATCAGAATGCAAGGCTATCTTCAAAAAATCGCTGCGGGTCCCCGCTTGAGCAAAGACCTTACAGAAGAAGAGGCCGAAGATGCTTTGGCAATGATTCTTGATGACCAGATCTCAGACGTACGTGCCGGAGTTTTTCTCATTGCCGCACGTATGAAACTGGAAACTCTAGCCGAGAATATTGGATATTGGCGAGCTCTGCAAAATCGTGTTAATCCGGTCACAATAAATCTTGATCGGCTTCTGCAAATTGCTGATCCTTTTGACGGATTCCAGCGCATTCCCTATTTCGGATTTTATACGATCCCGGTCATTACCCAACTTGGCTTACCGGTCTATGGACACTCGTCTCTGCCCCTGCCACCAAAATTTGGCATCACCTTTGAAGAAATTTTACAAAAACACTACAAAATTACAGAAGGAAAACAACGTTTGGAGTTGCTTGAAAAGTATCGATTCAGTTTTCTCAGCACTTCAAATACTCTGCCAGAGTTGGAAAAATTAAGACCGTTGAGAACGGAAATCGTCAAACGGCCCATGCTCTCCACGTTGGAAAAAATTCTACTACCTGTCAAAGCCCGAAAAAATATCCTTGCCACCACTTATTTCCACCGCGGCTACGAAACAGCCCTCACAGAAATTGGCAAACTTAGTGAATTCGATAAAGTGATTGTTGGGAACGGAATGGAGGGCACCACTTTGTTCGGTGTCCACAAAGAAACCAAAGTTTTTATTCAGGAAAAGTCAGAAGATGCGCAACAAATTAACTTGTCCTTGAAAATCCTTTACAACGAAGAAACAGCTCAACGCGTTGCCGAGGCTCATGAGGATTTAAAGCAAATTGAGTCTAACCTTGAATCCATCACCAGGATGGGTGAAAACGCCTTGAAAACAGGGGAAGGGCCAGCAAGTCTGCAAATTGCCAGTCAGGCCGGAACACTGGCTCATCTCTCAGGATTGTTTGACAACGCTCAGGAAGGGTTTGAGCAAGCTATCGCTGCACTGAAGTCAGGCAAAGTTTATGAATCGTTCATGAAGTGGATCAATAATACAAAGAGCTAAGGAAATTATTTATTCAACATGGGTTGCAATTTTTGCCAGACAAGTTCAGTGACAATGCGGTAACCTGAAGCGACTGGGTGCAGTCCATCCGGCTGGGTATGTTTTCTCACCCCGGCTACTCCTTCCAGCAAAAATGGGAGAAACGTCAGATCGAATTTCCTGGCAAGCTCAGGGAAAACCGTTTCAAACTCCCGCATATAATCTTCTCCGTAGTTAGGCAAAGCTTTCATTCCAGCAAGTAAAACGCGGGCATTGTGTTCGCGACAGATATCTATCATGGTTTCCAGGTTTTTTCGCATTTCATCGACAGAAAGACCCCTTAAACCATCATTGGCACCCAGTGCGAGGATTACGATTTCCGGCTCATGTTTCATCAACCAGCGAATGCGGCGCACCCCACCTGCAGTGGTATCTCCACTCACTCCAGCATTGACCACCTTGTGGGGAAAACCGGCGGAAGAAATTTTTACCTGTAATCGGGAAGGGTAGCTCTCTTCATCTTTCACACCATATCCTGCTGTCAAACTGTCCCCAAACGCTAAAACCACAGCCTTCTCCTTCGATAGAACCAGTGATGGCAACATCAGACATCCGGCAGCTACTGCCAGAATAAACATCACAATATTTGGAAAATTCTTCTGCATATTTTTATACTACAATATAAAAGGGAACTTCTAATAATTCGATGATTATACTTTATGGCAGCTCGCGACCCTATATTTCATAAGGGTCACTCATGGCCAGAGGCAATATTTTGAGGCACCCTAAATCTTTAAACATATCCGGTATTAAATTGTGATAACGATAACCAAATTAGTAAAAACCCTGCATGGCGGCGGACATAAAGTTGAAATACTAAAATCTCTCGACCTCTCCGTTCCCACCGGCCAGTTTATAGCAATAACCGGACAGTCAGGAAGCGGCAAAACCACCCTGCTCAGCCTGATAGCTGGGCTCGACACACCCACTAACGGTCAAATAGTGATTGACGGACAGGATATCACGAAACTCAACGAGGATGAACTTGCCATCCTGCGCGGCAAAAGGTTTGGCTTCATCTTCCAGAATTTTCATCTTATCCCGACTTTAACAGCATTGGAAAACGTAGTGCTCTCTGCAGAATTGAACAACACACCCAGCGCATCCAAAAAAGCCAACGACCTTCTTGGAACAGTGGGCCTGGGTGACCGTTTGCATCACTACCCTGCACAGCTTTCTGGTGGAGAACAACAACGACTGTCTTTGGCACGTGCTTTTATCAACGAACCCGATATTGTTCTCGCCGATGAACCCACAGGAAATCTTGATACCAAAAACAGCGAGCACATTATAGAACTCATACTGGAACTGCACCGGGTGAAACAGGCAACCATCATCCTGGTGACACATGAGTTGCATGTCGCTAAACGTTCTGAACGAATTCTTACCCTTGCTGATGGTCAAATCATTTCTGATCGAATGAATCCATGAAATCTTCACAACTAAACCTTCGCCAGCTTTTTTCATTAATGATTGCCGAGTCTCGTGGTGCAAAGCGAAGGATGCTTTTTTTTGTTCTTTGTATTGCCATTGGAGTTGGCGCGGTAATGACAGTAAAAAGTTTTTCAAACCTGATAGGTGAAACAATACAGGGCCAGGCAAAAGCACTGCTATCTGCTGACCTTGCCATTAAAGGTAGCTGGGAACAAAGTCAGAAAGACCTCGACTATCAAAAAAATATTTTACCCGCAGAAACTGAGTTCCTTTTTATCAGGGAACTGCACGGTATGGCGCAATTCAAAAACCCTGAGAATGAAGAAAAATCAGCTTCCCTGATTACAGAACTGAAAACCATACCGCTCACCGGTCCGCAATATCCTTTTTATGGAGAGTTCAAAAGCAAACCTGATAAACCTTTACAGGAACTACTGGCAGAAAATGGTGCAGTGGTGGATCCTTCCTTTCTGTTAAAAACAGGGTTGAAACAGGGCGGGTTTTTTTCCCTGGGTAGAGCCAAAGTACGAATAAATGGCGTGGTGGTCTCAGAACCTGACCGCATTTCAAGAGCCTTCAGCATTGGCCCACGGGTATTTATTTCCCGTTCCTCTTTAGACAAATCTGGACTGATTCAACCCGGCAGCCGGGTCAAACACAGAACTCTCATTCGACTACCTGCAGGATTCGATCTTGAAAAAGCCCTGGCACTTCTTGAAAGGGGATTAACGGACAAGTCAACTTCTATACGTACCTATAAAGATATGCAGTCTTCCTTATCCAGTTCCATCGAACGCATGGGACAGTACCTGGGTGCGTTGGGCGTCATCGCCCTGCTCATGGGCGGCATCGGTGTTGCCATGATTGTGCGGACTTTCATGGCACAAAAACTGGACACATTAGCCATTCTCAACTGCCTTGGTGCCTCTTCTAAAACCTTATTCAAAGTATATCTGCTTCAATCCGTGTTGATGGGTTTAGCCGGTAGCCTGGCAGGTGTAGGACTTGGCTTCTTGCTCACGTTCCTGCTTCCACCAAAAATGGAAGGATTGATCAACTTGAAACTTGAACCAGTATTCTACTGGATTCCAGCTTTGCAGTCTCTTCTTCTGGGGTGCGCCACAACCCTTTTGTTTTGCATTTGGCCTTTAATCCGAGCAGTAAGAACTCGTCCTCTTCGCCTCTTCCGAAGGAATCTTGACGAAGAAGAAAAACAAGAAACTCGTTGGGAAGGATGGCTTTCCACTCTGACACTGGGACTTGGTCTGGCTGCAATGATTTGCTGGCAGGCAGAATCCATCAAACGCGGATTGATTTTTTTGTCTGCCTTGTTGATTTCTGCAACTGTGCTTGCATTAGCATCTATCTTCTTTTTAAAACTTTTGAAAGCCCTTCCCCAATCTGGCTCCATAGCCCGTCGCTATGGAATGTCAAATCTCAGAAGGCCTAATAACCAGGCCACAGCTATCATCACCTGCCTTGGTATGGGAATCATGCTGATTCTTACCGTCCGACTTGTGCAGATGGATATGCTGGCTATGTTGAATAAAAATACTGAGTTGAGTCCACCCAATTATTTTTTCATAGATATCCAGAACGACCAGAAAGAAATTTTCACTGATGTTGTTGACCGGATCGCACCGGAAGCAGATCAAACCCTTACTCCTCTGGTCCGCTCTCGCCTGCAAAGTATTGATGGGAAACTAACTGCCAATTGGCAATATAAAGACAGGAAGCGGGAAGAATGGTTCATCAATCGTGAGTTCGTTTTAACCTATATGGCAGGACCACCTCCAAAGGACAACGAAGTTATCAAAGGTGAATGGTGGGATGAAGCCAGGGCAAAAAAGGCTGAAGTGTCTCTTGAAGAGGATGCGGCAAGAAGATTGAACGCTAAAATAGGATCAAAACTCACCGTTGATATCCAGGGCATTCCTGTCACTGCTACCGTGACCAGCATCCGAAAAGTAAACTGGCGTAACATGCGCACAAACTTTTACATGATCTATTCTCCGGGAGCCCTGGAGGGTGCACCTCTCACTTATGTGGCTACGGTCAACGTGCCAGACTCCAAAGAGCTGGCGTTGCAACATGCCGTTGTCGAAGCTCTGCCGAACATCACCGCCTTGAACACTCGTGATATTGTCGACACTGTTGAATCCACTGTAACGAGACTGACCACACTCGTAGATTTCATGTCAGGGTTCGCGATAGCAGCCGGACTGTTCATCCTTTCCGGTTCAATCGCTTCTACCAAGTTCCGACGACTCCGGGAATCCGCAATACTAAAAATACTGGGAGCCCGTCGCAAAGTCGTTTCCTCGATTCTGGGAATCGAATACGCCACTCTGGGAGCCATCTCAGCACTGGTAGGAATAGCCCTGGCTCAGGGGCTCTCCTGGGCAGTTATGAAATATATGATTAAATCTGACTGGCATGTCCAACCTGTTACAATGGCCTGGGCATTTTCGTTCGCTGTTCTGGTCACAGTTGCAACCGGAATCTTGAGCAGCCTTGATGTAATCCGCGATAAACCCTTAAAAACTCTCAGGGAAAGTGAAAACTGATCAAGAGAGATACGCATTATGAGCATAAGAATTGCCATCATGATCGTCGTCATACTGAATGCAGTATTCGCATGGGCCGAACCTTATGTAGCTCCCCCTTGGGTTCCACCACCTCCACCGAAATCACGGATCCATCTCGTTGATAATAACGATGGAACGTTGACCGAAACCAAAACCCATTTAATGTGGACCAAAAAAGACAGCTACGCCGATCTGGGAAAATGTTTGAACTGGTATCAAGCAAAAGAATATGTCGAGAACCTGGAAACAGGTGGGTATAAAGACTGGCGATTACCTCGCACCATTGAATATGGAATGATTTATGACAATACCAAAGAAAACATCATGGCCCACGACCATGACCCGAATCAGCCACTTGCGCTTTCAGAGCAATTTGCTGATGGAGCAGCTTACTGGTACTGGTCAGCGGATTATGATGAAAATAACCTGACAGACTGTTGCGCCCGTACCGCTTATTTTGTAACCGGACGCTCTTTCTGGCGCAACCTCAGCAATTGCACACACGGCGGTGTCCGAGCCGTTAGGGATTTAAAATAACTTCTTGCGAGGGAAAACAGTCTCTCAAACCGAGACAACTTTTTGCCAGTCAAACAAGTCTCTTGCTCACTGGGTTCAGCGTTACGCTGGCGCCGAGTGGTGCACCATCTTGATGGCCTTGATGCTGGCAAATATGGATTGCCCAGGCTTAAGGTCCAGATTGGCGAGAGACTTTCTTGTGATCGTAGCCAGAATCGGTCGGCCCGCATCTAATTCAATATCTACAGAGTAACCCTCGGGATCTATGGCACCAATCTTTTTGACCTTTGCCTGCAAAATGTTCAGAACACTACTAGCTCCCTGCGGAAGTGCGGTAGAAAGACTCACATCTTTGGAGTGGATGTGCACCCTCAGGCTTTGCCCAACCTGGATATCTTGTTTGGGAACATACAGGGCCTGTCCCATAAAATCCAGCCGGGTGAGCCCGAATGCTTCATCATGTTCCGAAACGGATGTTTCGAGCACCGCTCCCAACTGCTCATCCCCAACCGCTTCCCTCAACTGCACATCCGAGAAAACCTCTTCCACCGGCCCACAGTTTGTCACACTCCCGGATTTCATAATCACCATGGTGTCTACAAGCTGAAGCACTTCATTCATTGAGTGTGTGACATAAATAATTGGTGTCTGAAACTCATCTTCAATTCTTTTTACAAACGGGATGATCTCGGACTTCAGCTGCATATCCAGCGAAGCCAAAGGTTCATCCATGAGCAATAACCTGGGGCTGGTGAGCAGAGCGCGGCCTATCGCCACCCTTTGCTTTTCTCCTCCTGATAGTTTTTCTGGTCGTCGTTGCAACAAAGGTTCAAGGTCAAGCACCTGAACCACCTCATCCAGCTGGAGATTTCGGTCTGCTGGCAAAGTGCGCTGATATCCATACATAAGGTTTTCCTGGATACTTAAATGCGGAAACAATCTCGACTCTTGAAACACCAAACCAATTTTTCTCTCTTGAACAGGGATGAATATCCCTTCATCCTGCCAGACCTGATCCACCAGTTTTAAATGTCCCGATGGTGCCCTTTCCAGTCCAGACAAGCAACGCAGCAAAGTGGTTTTGCCCGAACCTGATGGACCGAACACCACTGCAACCCCTTTGGTCGGTAGTTTAAGGTCCACATCCAGATTGAATCCCGGATAGTCCATTTTAAATTTTGCCTGCAATAACTCCATCAGCTCACCTGTACCGGCAGTTTGCGGTTAATTGAATAAACCATCACAAGAACCAGAAAAGAAAAAATTAAAAGTCCCGCAGAAAGGATGTGCGCCTGGGTATATTCAAGAATCTCAACCCGGTCATAAATTTCAATCGAAATCACTTTGGTCTTACCGGGAATATTCCCGCCCACCATTAACACCACACCAAATTCTCCAAGTGTGTGGGCAAACCCTAATACCACTGCCGTTAAATAACCCCGGCGAGCCAGGGGACTAATGACTGAAAAAAATGCATCCAGCCTTGAAGCACCCAAAGACTGAGCTGTTTCCATGGGAGCTTTGCCTATAGATTCAAAAGCACTGTGCAGAGGTTGCACCACAAACGGCAAGGAATAAAGTGTGGAAGCAAAAACCAGACCCGCAAACGAAAAGGAAAGCGCTGAACCGGTCAAAGCCTGGACGGGTCCTCCTACCCACCCATTTGGGCCTAACAGGATTAACAAATAAAAACCCAACACTGTCGGAGGCAGCACCAAAGGCAATGCTACCATCGCTTCTACCACTACCTTGGTCCGGGATCGTGTTTGAGCCAGCCACCACGCTATTGGAGTGCCCAGCACCAGAAGAATTGCCACTGTAAGACCTGCTAATTGCAGAGAGAGCCATATAGGCTCCATATCTAACTGGAATACATCCATATCTTCATTCCCCTATAAATCGGTAGCCATAGGTGCGCATTATTTTCTTTGCCGTGGGTCCACGCATATATTCCAGAAACTGCTTTGCTAAAGAATTAGAAAGCCCCGGTTTCAATAAAATGGCCTGTTGCATAATTGGATCATATTGATCAAACGGAACCTGCCACTGGCTTCCCTTCAGTTTGAGTTTTGGATCTTCAAGTTGTGACTTGGCCACAAAACCTAGTTTGGCATTTCCGGTAGCCACAAATTGCAGGGTCTGGGCTATGTTTTCCCCTTGAACCAGAAACGGTTGCATATTTTTCCATAAGCCCATTTGTTCCATAACCTGCTGGGCAGCTCTGCCATATGGCGCTGTTTTAGGATTGGCAATAGCGAGTTTGCCGCTGTTCATTTTTATTAAGGATTCCCGCACGCCTTCCGAATTCGGACTCCATAAAACCAAGGTTCCAATGGCATAGGTGAATCGGGTACCCTTGATACCCGTCCCCTCCTTCTCTAACAACGCCGGTCTTTTAGCATCTGCCGCAAGCAAAACATCAAAAGGAGCGCCATTGCGTGCCTGGGCATATAACTTACCGGTCGATCCGGAAATCAGGATCAATCTGTTTCCCATATCCCGCTTGTAACTTTTGGCAATTTCTTTGAGTGGACTTAAAAAGTTAGACGCAACCGCAACATGAACTTCTTCTGCCCAAATTGCTTGAGGCATCACCAATAACCACATGGCCAACCACTTGCCGAAACCTTTTTTTACAGCCATCTCCTCCTCGTTATATTTAATTGTATATAGCGATTGTATCGTTATATACCACTGAATATAGCGGATGTCAAGCTTCTACATGAAAATAGGAGCAACCGACTTTTTTTAAATATGGGCTAAAGTTTTAAGGTTTTTTGCCGATAGCACCACTACGGATAACTGTTTCTAAAATCGGTAAAAACATGGACGTTCAAATAATTCAGGCACGCCCACAAATCAGATTTGTGGGAAACCCTGGTCGCTGTGAAGATTGTGAGGAGGAAAAGCGACTTGAAGATGCTCTAAAACAGGATATTGATGGAGATCGGGTCAGTCTTTCCAGCGCATCCCTGTTTCGAGCCAATTCTGTGTTTGAGGTTGAAAAACTGTCCGATGAAGAAGAAAGCTCAACCCAACCAGGGCCAAAAACAGAATTGGAGTTATCTGAAGAAGAGCGCCGATTACTAAACGAACTCAGGGCTCGGGATGCTGAGGTAAGAGCTCATGAACGGGCTCATCTTGCCGCCGCAGGACCCTACGCAAATGGTGCTCCAACATTCGAGTTTCAAACCGGACCTGATGGCAGGCAATACGCGGTCGGAGGAGAAGTATCTATCGACTCATCACCTGTTCCCGGAAACCCTGAGGCAACGGTTCGAAAAGCTCAGACTATAAAACGGGCTGCCCTGGCACCACGTGAACCATCCGCGCAAGACCGGCAAGTAGCAGCTCAGGCAGCTCAAATGGAGGCGAAGGCACGGCAGGAAGTCAGGGCAGAAAAAGCGAAAGAAAAAGAAGAAGCTGAGGAAGCAGGCAACAGCCTCTCACCACTGGAAGAAATCAGCGAATCCGAAACCAGGTTTAAAAGTGACTCCTCTCATGAAAACGCTTTTTCCAGAAGGGTGAAAAACCAGTTTAATCCTTCCAGTATCACCACAGGCAATCTTCTGGATATCATTTCCTGATCACAAACGACAACAGGACCAGCTCAACAAGATCTGGTCCTGAAAAAATGGCGGGGTCGACGGGACTCGAACCCGCGGCCTCCGGCGTGACAGGCCGGCGTTCTAACCAACTGAACTACGACCCCGCAGTCGTTTACTGAAATGGTAGGCGGAACAGGGCTCGAACCTGTGACCCCCGGCTTGTAAGGCCGGTGCTCTCCCAGCTGAGCTACCCGCCCTAACGTTCAATCACATGAGAACGTTGATCATTCTCCTATAAGAGGAGTGGAGTATATAAACGGGCACCAACTCTGTCAAGCGATTTTGTTCACCGCCAAACTCACCTTAAAATATTGAACAGATTGATTTTAAAATGATTGACAGCCATCTCACCTCACTATAAGATGGCTTTCAAGGTCTGATAAAAAGAACTCTCAGACCCTTCTCAAACTTTTCTGGTTCACCTGAATCACCCCAAATGTTTCACCATGATAGAAAAAATCATGGCTTCTCTTGAAAGCCTCTCGACTGATGACCTGATTACCATTCGAAAAAACCTTGATGAGTTGATCCGATCAAAGTACGACGCCGATCTGGGTAAGAGAAAAGGAAAAAGGGCCAAGGTCAAAATTGCCGGGAATCTGGAAATCGAACGAGAAAAAGAGTTCTTTTACAAGCTGCACAAAATCACCATTCATGAGATGTCGATCAACGGTTTGGTTTTTTCTATCAAGGGAACTGTGATTGATGGAGATATTATGCGGGTTTCTTTCAGGGTGCCTTCGACTGGAGAAAAAAAAATTATCGACTGCCAGGCAGTGCGAGTCAAGGAATTGAAATCCGGCACCATTCCTGAGTATGAGGTAGCTTCCGTAGCGGTCAGCAAAGAAGCTGTGAAAAATTATAAGGACATGCTTAGAAAGAGAGGCTTGTAACCTGATTCAAAAATCATGACCCCATCTAACATTATTCTAGGACATCTTATTGAATTGATCGGAAACGTTGCCGATGCTTATACTTGTGCCCTGTTCACAACGGAACCCGGTGAAAAAGACCTCGTCTTGAAGGAGTGTTTCACCCTTAGCCGCAATCTGGACAGAGGGGCAAAAATTGCCTTTGGCGAAGGCCCGATTGGCATGGCGGCACAAACACGCAAGGCTCAGTTGATCGAAAATTTCGACCAGAACACCCGCTTTCTCGGCATCTACAAAAAAAATGAAGACCTTAAAAGCTTTATTGCTCTTCCAGTAATTTATGGTGACGAAGTTGCCGTGCTGGCCCTTGACACCAAAGAGCGATATCAGTTTTCAGTTAAATTGCAAAAAATATTATCCGAATTCAGTCAACAGATAGCATGGAACCTGGAGTCAATAACTCAGGAAATATCAACTACGTTCCAACCGGTTTTGCAGGAAATCAATTCCTACTGCCGGTTGCTAGCAGAATCACCAGACCGTTCATCAGTTGCAGACAGGTTAACACAAATCCCGACATCCTTGATTCCCTGCCCGGCTATAGCTGTAACCTGGTTCGATGAAAACCAGACAGAAGGACGAATCATTGGACACAGGGGTTTTGCAAATGACCTTTCGAATACCCAGGTACACTTTGGCAAGGGACTGGTAGGTTCCTGCGCGAAAAACAAGTCTCCTCTTCTTTTGCATATTCATGAAGGACGCAAGGCGGTTATATTCTCAGAAGACGAAAAATCTGAAGATCTGCAATGTGCAGCCGCTATACCCATTCAACACAGCGACACATTATATGGAGTTCTGTTTGTAGGCTCCGCAGAACCCGATGGAGTGAACCATACCGATTTAGACAAACTCGCGCTGATAGTTTCTGCTGCCGCCTCCGCCCTGTTTTGCTCAGACACCAAAGACCGCTGGACTTATGACAAGAACCTTGACCCTGTTACGGGAGTTCCTAATCATCGGTTTTTGACGGAATATCATCATTCATTAGCTGAAGAGGTTTTCAAACCCAATGAATCCGTATTTTTCCTCACCTTCAAAATCACCAACCTGGTAGAACTTTATGAAATCCACGGTGTGGAGCGTGGCGATACTTACTTGAAGCAAGTGATGTCCTTGCTTTCAAAAGTGGTCCCCTCTCCTAAATTTGTTTTCCGCCTGTCAGACGACTGTTTTCTTATCCTGCTCATGGATCGCAAAGGAAAAGATGTGGGAATTATCAAATCAAAACTGAAACATCTGTTTGAATACAATCCCCTTTATATCGACGGGGTTTCCATTCAGGCAGACTACCAATGGGGACTCTCGACTTATCCGGAAGAAGGAAAAGAACTTTTCAATCTCATCAATCTTTCACGAAACCGTCTGGCCTCGAAAACGAAAGCTATGGCATGATAAAAAAACTATTCAATAATATTTTCAGCTTGTTCTCCACCGATCTGGCAATGGATCTGGGAACCGCAAATACTCTCGTTTATACTTCTGAAAAGGGAATCGTCCTTAACGAACCTTCAGTTGTCGCCGTAAACATTGACGACAACACGATTGAAGCGGTTGGACTGGAAGCCAAAAAAATGTATGGTCGCACCCACGCCCGGGTCAATACCATTCGGCCTATGAAAGACGGCGTCATCGCAGACTTTGATATAACAAACCGGATGATCCAATACTTCATAAAAAAGGTTTTGAGCCAGTACCGGTTTTTCAAACCACGTATGGTTGTCGGCGTACCAACCTGTATTACACAGGTAGAAAAAAAAGCTGTGATTGATGCGTCCTTAATGGCAGGAATAAGGGAAGTCCACCTGGTAGAAGAACCTATGGCTGCCGCGATCGGAGTCGGGATTCCTGTACATCGGCCTGAAGGAAACATGGTTATAGATATCGGTGGCGGCACTTCAGATGTGGCTGTTATTTCCTTATCCGCCATTGCCTATGGTGAATCTGTTCGTGTCGCAGGTGATGAAATTGATGAATCCATCGTTCGCTATATGCGGCTCCAGCACCATCTTAATATAGGAGTGTTCGAAGGGGAACGTGTAAAAAAGGAAATTGGAAGCGCATTTCCGCAAGCTGGAGCCATGACCACTGAAATCAGGGGATTAAATGTTAAAACCGGTGTCCCCATGTCCATCACCGTAGGAGATGATGAAATCCGCGAGGCACTTAAAGAACCGCTGACCAACATAACCACAGTCATCATGCGCGCTCTGGAAAAAATTCCTCCTGAGCTTTCCGCCGACATCCATTCTAATGGCATTTACCTGACTGGAGGCGGCGCACTCATCCGCGGACTAGACAAGATGATCGAAGAAAAAACCACCTTGAAAGTTTTTATTCCTGAAGACCCTCTACTGAGTATTGTCAAGGGAGCCGGAGCCATTCTCGATGATTTCCCAAATATGAAAAAAGTCTGTATCAATTAATCGGGTTACGGTAATATTTTTTCTCTATCAAATTATCTTTTGAGTTGCTATGAGTCCGAGTCCTGTTTGCCAGGAGTGTAATGTTCCTGTGAACACGGTTCCAACCGTGATGGAATATCAAGGGGAAGAAATTTACCTCTTTGATCCGGTAGTCTGTCAATCCTGCCTGCGCAAATTATGCGAACGCTATTCCACCCAATGCGCCAATTGTGGAGGATGCATTCCGCCCTATTCCAATGTTGGTATTTTAAAGGGGGACTCCGGTCAAAAACAGTTCATCCACATGACCACTTCCTGCACAACACCGGGTTCTGCTTTCTATGGTTATTGGGGCAGAGGGGAAATAAAAGATTTCATCGAAATTGAAGCCTGCTCCTAGCGGCGAACCGCCGCGGGTAACTAGCAATAGCTTTATCTGACAAGTCACAGTTTATCTCGGCTTAACCGGTCAGCGTCATGCTGAAGCCTAGTGGAGAAAATGATTGCGAAATCTGCACTAAGTCCGGTATGATCCCCTCCTACGCAGAGGGCGAACGTTTTCAAGTCGGGAAATATGCTTGGTTTGAGTTCGATGTATTTACCTCTGTCTCTGGACAACTTAAATTTCCTGGACGTCAACCATGCACAAAGTTCATTTTGAGAGAGAGAACCGTACTATTCAAGTCGAACCTGGAGAAAACCTTCGGCTAGCGGCTATCCGCAATAAATTCAGTATTTACGCCCATATTCATAAAATCCTGAATTGCAGGGGGCGAGGTCTATGTACCGCCTGTACGGTGCAGATTGTTGCAGGAAACGTGGAGGACAGGAACGAGACCGAAACGGAAAAACTAGCTAAAAAGCCCGCCGACTTCCGCATGGCCTGCCAGGTCACAGTTAATGACGACCTGGTCGTAAAAACCCACCCTTAAAGCAGTATTATATCGATCAAAACTATTTGACAACAAAAGCCAAACGGCACAGAATAATATATGTTCCCACTTGCTAAAGAACAATTGGACGAAATACATCGTCACGCAGTTGAGGAATATCCATTTGAGTGTTGTGGGATCGTGATTGGAAAAGTTGGTCACAACGACCAGGACATTCTTTTTAGATGCACCAACATTCAAAACAAACTCCACGAACAGGATCCCGAAACATTTGTCCGGGATGCCCGCACGGCATATAATATTGATCCTAAGGAGTTGATGAAAATTTTAAAGGAAGTCGAGTCAAAACAACTTCCGATCAAGGTTTTCTATCATTCTCATCCCGAGCATGATGCTTATTTCTCAGAAGAAGATTCGAGAATGGCATTGTTTGACGGAGAACCTACTTATCCGGAAGCCAGTTATCTGGTGGTTTCCGTTTATGATAAAAAAATCCGGGATCAGGCTATGTTTAGCTGGAACCCGGAATCAAAAACTTTTGAGCGAACCCCGGACTAGTTCCGGGATTCGCTATCACAACATATTGGAGATTTATTTATGGCTCTGCTCATCACCGAAGATTGTGTGAACTGTGGCGTCTGCGAACCCGAATGCCCCAACGAAGCGATTTCTGAAGGGGATGATATTTTTGTTATCGAATGGGAGCGTTGTACAGAATGTATAGGATGGTATGAAGAACCGCAATGCGTGGAAGTTTGCCCTGTCGACTGCATCCCTAAAGATCCTGATCATGTTGAAACTGAAGAGGAGCTTCTGGCAAAAAAAGAAGCTCTCGTGAACGGCGGTTAGGCGTAGGGTCAACCGGGTGAAATCCTGGTTGGGCCGAGATAACTCTTTGCTACCTTAAGAAGGTTATTACAATTTGAGTCCAGTGCCATGCTGGAACTTAAGAAAAGGGGTCTCATGAGAGAAGAAGTCGAAGAGGTGCTGGAGAGTGTGCGGCCCATGCTCATACAGGATGGTGGTAACGTAGAACTGGTTGACATTGAAGACGGCGTAGTAAAAGTCCGGCTTGTAGGTGCCTGTGTTTCGTGTTCCAGTTCAACCATGACCCTGAAAATGGGTATTGAAAAAGCATTGAAAAAAGCTATCCCTATGGTACGTTGCGTTGAAGCGGTAGAATAAATACTCTTCGTTAGAACCTTGCCCGAACGCCCTGCAACACTTGAGGTATATATTGAACTTTGTTTCCCCGATTTTTTCCAACCTGGGTAATGCAAACATGGTCTTAGGAAAAAAATCCATATTTTGTTATTGCCTGGTTTCTGCTTTCATTTTATTTTCTCTTTCTTCGACGCCAGTTTTTGCAGAACCAGAGGAAATCATCCCTGCGCCTGACTTCACTCTCAAGTCCCTCAAAGGGGAAGAAATAAGCCTCAGCCAGCAAAGAGGGAAGTACGTACTGGTTAATTTCTGGGCCACCTGGTGCGGCCCCTGCAAAATGGAAATGCCTGCTCTGGAAACCCTTCATCAACGATTTAAGGCAAAAAACTTTTCCCTGCTTGCTATTTCAAACGATATGTTTGGCGCAAAAATTGTCGAGCCTTTTGTCAAAGCCAACAACCTTACCTTTCCTATCCTTCTCGACCAGCAATTACAAGCCAGCAACAAGTTTGGCGTTGTCAGCCTGCCCACCACTTTTATGATTGACCCAAAAGGTAATATAATCGGTGAACTAAGAGGTGCGGAAGACTGGGCCAGTCCTGACAATCTTCTGTATTTCGAAAATCTTCTGGCAAACTGAACCCATTGTCCATGTCTGATATCCTGTCCCTGAAAAGCCTGACTTATGCCAGTTTTGTAAGAGTGGTTTCCCTGTTCTTCCTGTTTACATTAAGCCCATATGAAGTGTGGGCCCAATCCGGGCAAGACCTTTCACTTGAAGGAGACATGGTTTATATACCTCCTGGCCCATTTATATTTGGCACCGATAAAAAAGATGAATCAGCCGAAGCACTTTCTATGGGCATTCCAAAACCCTGGTACGCTGATGAAACTCCACAGCAAAAAATCTTTCTCAAAGGATTCTATATTGACCGATATGAGGTCACCTATAAACGTTACAAAAAATATATTGATGTCTTGGGGGCTGTTCCTCCCGAAAACTGGAAAGGCACAAATTTTCCGGAAGGTAAAGATAACGAACCGGTAACACACGTTACCTGGTATGACGCCGCTAACTTCTGCCAATGGGCAAAAAAAAAATTGCCCTCAGAAAAACTATGGGAGCGTGCAGCAAGAGGAAAAGAAGGCTATGAGTATCCATGGGGAAATACCTTCCAGAAAAACATGGCAAACCTTTCAGGCAGACCGGGCAGTAAAAATCAGCCTGTCGCAGTAGGTTCATTTCAAAAGGGTGCAAGCCCAGAAGGTGTTCATGACTTGATCGGAAATGTATGGGAATGGGTGGATGATGATTACCGTCCTTACAAGGGAAGCACCTATCAAAGTGAATATTATAAGTCGGAACTTAAAGTACTGCGAGGCCATTCAGCCAGTGATATTGGGCATTTTCCCGGAGCCTTGTATGACCAGGCCATCAAGATGTTTGCACGCAGTGGTTACCGGCAATACTCTTATGCTGATGAACCGGCACAAGATGTAGGGTTCCGGTGTGCCAGCACAACCCAGCCTGCTATTTTAAAAACAGGATCCACTGCTTTTTCAACGAAAAGCTCGCCATCTTTACCAACACCTACTCCTCAAAAAGAACAACCAAAGATTGCAAAATCTGAACCCCTGAATCCTTTTCAACCTAAACCTAACCTGCCTGACTCAGGAATCGTTGCACTGACTTTTCTGGCATTTATAGCGGGAGTGTTTAGTTTCTTGTCTCCCTGCACATTGCCAATTCTTCCTGCTTATTTTGCTGTGACTGCGCAATCCGACCGAACACGTATGGGCCTTATGTCTCTGGCATTCTTTTTTGGACTGGCATCCTTGTTTGTTGCGATGGGAGCCTCTGCAAGTGCGCTGGGCCAAGTCCTCAGGAATTATATGTTCCAGATCACCCAGGTCGGCGGTATCATCGTGGGAATTTTTGGTGTCATGACCCTTTTTGGAAAAGGGTTTTCAGGTGCGACCTTTCAAGGCAAACCCGCATCAACATTTATAGGTTATTTTTTGTTTGGAGCAACCTTCGCACTGGGCTGGACTCCCTGTGTTGGGCCTATCCTATCCAGTATTCTCATGCTGGCAGCTTCGGAAAAAACCGTTGCACAGGGAATGCTCCTGCTGTTCTTCTATGCAGTTGGACTTGGGCTTCCTCTTATAATCGTAGCTACAATGTGTGGCAACCTTCCTAAAGATGGAATGTTCTGGACCCTGCTTCGGGGCAAAGGGTGGGACCTCACAGTAGCAGGAAAAACATTTTTTTTGCATACCACCAACCTTTTCAGTGGTATTTTGCTTATCGCCCTGGGCATTGTGCTGGCAACAGGCTATATGACTTATATTAACAGTCTTATCCCAATAGAGGTTCAACTCTGGTTCAGCAAGTTTGAAGAAGCTGTTTTACACTGGTTTTTATAAGAAAGAGATAAGTCGTTGAATTCCCGATTTGTTATTTGCTAGAATGCAAGATGCTAATTTCATAAGGAGTAACTATGAACTGGCTTCCCAAAATTCTCATTGTTTTATTGATGGCTCTTTCTGCTTGTTCTGGGGTTGATTCCGTCACTAAAAAACGCTGGAGCAATTCAGAAAATACCATTTCGATCGTAGATATGACATCGAAGGACTTTCGTCTCATGGACGCTGGTTCCAGACTTCAAGGGGAAATTGAAGAAAACCTTTCGATGACAGGATATGTGCTTGCCGGAAAAAACGCGCGCTATCACTTGAAGTATAAAGTTATGGAATTCGATGAAGGCAGCCGGATGGCACGGATAGCTACCATGGGAATGTCCGAATCTGCTAAAGCAAAACTAAGAGTCAAAGCCGCCCTTTATGACAGGGGAGATATGGTAGGTGCCTGGGAAGTCGACTCCTGGGTTTCCGGTGGCGTCACCGGCGGATCCGAAGACCACCTTTATGAATCCACCGCTAAAGAAATCGCTGACCACCTGAGAGGCGATTATTAAAAGTCTTCCTTCAAACATCTTTAGCACAACGAAAGCCGATGAAATTCAACTTCTCTTCGGGGTCCATCCAATTGCGGAACCATGCAGGCGAAAACTTTATTGTTAAATGAGTCTGCAACAATCCTCCACGAAGGACTTTAAATTTTTCACCTTCCGCATGCCACTCTGACTTGTAATCATCCGTCACCCATTCCCAAACGTTATGACCCATTCCATAGACACCGTAAGGGCTGATCCATTCCGGTCTCTTGTCCACCGGCTCCGGCATAAAACCCGAGAATCCATTATTAGGGTGGTCAGTAAATATTTTCCATGGCCACTTGCGGCCATCTGTACCACGCGCCGCTTTCTCCCATTCAATTTCATTGGGCAAACGTTTTCCCCCTGCCTGGCAAAAAGACTCCGCCTCTGCATAGGTCACAAAGACCACAGGCCAAAGGGCATTTTTCGGATTGTAAGTATGCTCCGGTCTTAGTTTTTTATAAGCCTCGTGGCTCACCTCGAACCTGTCTATCAGGTAAGCCTTTGACTGCACCAGCTTGCCTCTCTTGGTTTCCGATGGTTCCCCCATGATGAATTCCCCGGCAGGGATATAGACCATCCCTTCAGGAACAATAACCCCAGCAGGGACCTCTACAGAAATTTGCTTTACGATGTTTGAGTCACAGGAAGAGAGAAAAATTAAAAGAAGAAAAAGGCGGATCATGAGGAAGACCTTTACATAACCTTTACAGCGATGACAACCCATCAAGCCTGGACAACTATATGTACACTTATAAAAGTTATCGCTCACTGGCCCCGCGCCAAGCGGTCAAAGAAGTGGAAGACCTCACCACCGTTGATCGGCAGGGGCTTTTTGTCATAATCCAATGGGTGGTCAATACCGGGCTGGATAGTCCCATCAACAGAATAAGGCCCATTGTTTGACCAATAATTGCGCTTGCGGGAA
Source organism: uncultured Nitrospina sp. (assembly GCA_964344595.1). Lineage (GTDB taxonomy): Bacteria > Nitrospinota > Nitrospinia > Nitrospinales > VA-1 > LS-NOB. Next base: position 59,273 of record CAYFNV010000004.1, read on the forward strand.
TCGAGAAATTTGATACTGGTTATGTATTTGATGTTCTTGTAACCATACTTGTAAGGGATGATCAGTCGCAAGGGAAAACCATGATCCCGGCTTAACGGCTGACCATCCATACGCAATACAAACAAGACACGAGGCCGCAGCAGTTCTTCCAAAGCAAAACTTTCGTAATAGGAATCGGCGGACTGGATATAAACAAACTTCGCTGATGGGTCGGGCTGAACCTTTTCCAGCAACTCATCAAAGCGGAACCCTTCCCACTTGGCCTTGGCAGACCAGCATTCAACACACTTGAGCCGCGAAATCTGGGAGTACATTTTGAATCCAAACAGGTCCTCATAAGCAAGACCAATGGGATTTTTTACCATACCCCCTACCGCCAACCCCCAGCTTTGCATATCCACCCCGAGAAATGGATTGGCACTGCGAATATGAAAACCAGGTATATCACGGTTTTGAATATATCGTTTGGGAATATTTTTGTCGTTGCGAAAATCTTTAGTCCAGCCTGTTTTTCCAGGCATCAAGGATGACAAAGTGGTTAAGGAAAAAATCTTCAGGAAATTTCTACGATCAAATTTAAAAGGGTCCATATTAATACCCCCTATTCAGAAACCTTTGCATAAGTCTGCACGTCAGAAATGCGAGATGCTTCGAGAGCCTCAGCATGACAAATACGATGATTTTCAGGTGTCATCCTGAGCTTGTCGAAGGATCTTAGGGTTATGCAAAGGGCTCTATTATCAGCGCAAGCCCAAAACATCCTGCATATCGTAAACACCGTTGGGTTGGCTCAGAATCCATTGAGCCGCACGAACAGAACCTCGGGCAAAAGTTTCCCTGCTCTGAGCGCGGTGGAACACTTCAAAGTTTTCTCCCATACCGCCAAACAAAACCCGATGTTCACCGATGATATCTCCTGCGCGCAAAGTGTGAATACCGATTTCTTTCGGAGTGCGCACGGCTATTCCTTTTCTTCCATAAACGCCAACCTCTTCGAGATTTCTTCCCAAAGAATCGGCAACAATTTCTGAGATACGCACCGCCGTTCCGCTTGGCGCATCCTTTTTAAATTTATGGTGCGCTTCAACAATTTCCACATCATAAGCGTCACCCAGCACCCTCGCAGCATCTGCAACCAGTTTGAATAATACGTTAACCCCGATGCTCATGTTGGGAGCCACCACGCAAGAAATGGTTTTACCAATCTGCTCAATTTTATCACGCTGCCCTGGAGAAAACCCGGTGGTACCTACTACCACAGCCTTGCCTTTTTCGGCACAGATTTTCAGAGTTTCCATGCTTGATTCGGGAGTGGTGAAATCAATCACAACATCACAGGGTGCGAGAGCAACAGCCAAATCATCAGAAACAGCAACCCCCTTGCTGCCAATGCCAGTAACATCTCCAATATCCTTTCCCAGGTCAGGACTTCCAGTCTGCTCGGTCCCTCCACCCAGTTCAACGCCTTCAGTGTCTTCAATGCATCCAGCGATTGTCTTTCCCATTCGCCCAGCGATACCTATAACAAGAATCTTTGTCAATGTTCTTCCTCCTCAACCGACGAGCCGCCGGGGGCAAATTGCAATCACTTCTTTAAGTTTGTAGCTAGTTATCTCAGTTTATATGTGCCACTGTGCTTCAGGAAACCAAAGAGTATTCTTTTAGCACCGTTTTAAGTTGAGACAGATGTTCTTCAGAAAGAGCACACAATGGCGGACGAAACTCGTTTTCGATTCTGCCCATAAGAGCCAGGGCTGTTTTAACAGGAATGGGGCTCGTCTCAATAAACATGACATCGCTCAACTTTAATAATTCATAGTGCAGGGCTTTCGCCGTTTCCATATTTCCTTCCAGAGCGGCCTTGCACATTTTAGAACACTTATCAGGTACCAGATTGGCCGTCACGGAGATCGCACCCTTTCCACCAATTGCCATTATCGGCCATGTCAACGCGTCATCACCTGATATCACTTCAAAATCCGGTCCACAGGACGCTATGATCTCACTGACCTGAACCAGAGAACCGGAAGCTTCTTTGATGCCGACAATATTCTTAACCGCACTCAGGCGCGCAACAGTAGCTGGCATCATGTTTATGGAAGTACGGCTGGGTACATTGTAAAGAACGATGGGAAGATCTGTTTCATTTGCCACAGCAGAAAAATGCTGGAACAATCCTTCCTGTGTCGGCTTATTGTAATAAGGTGTTATCAACAAGGCCCCATCAGCTCCTATTTTCTGAGCACGCTGGGTTAGCTCCACGGCTTCATGGGTAGAATTTGAGCCTGTACCCGCCAAAACAGGAATCCGCCCTTTACAAGTATCAACGGCTATCTGAATCACCTTTTCATGCTCAGCATGGTCCAAAGTGGCCGACTCTCCGGTAGTACCACAAGGCACAATTCCATTAGTTCCATTTTCAATATGGAACTCAATCAACCCACTCAAAGCAGGGGCATCCACTTTTCCGTTCTTAAACGGAGTCACTATAGCAACATACGATCCTTCAAACATAGGAACCTGAATTATGGGTTAATATTCTACGAGAGTGCCTTCAAATGCAATGCGGGTGGGTCCTTCCAAGTAAACATCACCATTATCTGCTTCAAAGTCTACTTTTAAAATGTCTCCTCCACGGGTCTCAACTTCTACCGGAGGCTGGACCATTTTTTTATAATAAGCTAACAAGGCCGATGCGACCACACCCGTTCCGCAAGCAAGAGTTTCATCTTCCACTCCTCGTTCGTAAGTACGGATTTTAAGTGCCCGGTCACCGACCTTTTCAACAAAATCAACATTGGTTCCTGCTGGAGCGAATGCTTCGTGGAAGCGGATGCCATGCCCCGCCTCCTTCACATTCACATCCTCAACATTTTCAGAGTAAATAATAGCGTGAGGCACACCAGTGTTGAGACTGTCTACCTGGTATTGTGCTCCATTCAAAGCAACCGCAATATCCTGCTGTAAATTTTCAGGCGCAGTGAGTTTTACTTTTACCGTAGCGCCATTGACTTCCGCGCCAACAATTCCTGCAATGGTTTCAAGAGTCAGTTTGTCAGGGGCTAAATTCTTTTCCACCGCGTAGCGCGCCACGCAACGACCACCATTTCCGCACATCTCGGCAGACGAACCATCTTCATTATAAAAATCCCATTTAATATCGGCCTTGTCCGAGTTTTCTACAAAGATCACCCCATCCGCACCGATAGACATTTTTCGGTCACACACACGCCGGACAAAATCACGCTTTTTGTCATCATCCATCACCGGCACCCGGTTATCAATGATGATGAAATCGTTGCCACTGCCACTCATTTTTGTAAACTGAATCGCCATATCAAAATCAACCTGTAAAATAATGTTTCTCTATAAGATGCCAGATAACTCTAAGAGGGTGCAAACTGTTTCAAACAAGCGCTTTTTTGCAGTCCCAACCTTTTTTTAAAGTGCTAAGATTCTACCACACCACTCTCCTTAGGGCCAACGAGCAATCCTATGTAAACTAAGAATATTAATAATTAAAGAGCTGATTATTGAATACATGAATAACAATAAAGCTAATCACTTGGAATTACTGACCTTTTTTACAGCTCAAATTTAAGTTTACCTCGAGGTACTATTTTCCGTATCAATGCGCTATTATTAGGATTCAATGAACCTGAAAGATAGAAAAGAATATTCGGAATCCCGTTTAAATGCTCTGGACAAAAGGTTAAGAAAACTTCCAGCTCTTGGCAATTTAGAAAATATTTGCATCTACGCATGCGGATCTTTTGCAAGAAAAGAGGCTCATAAAGATTCGGATATTGATCTATTTTTTGTAGATTACGACATAGAAGCTAATCACAAAAAATATAAAAAAAGTGATAAGGATATTTTAGATGCAGAATTAATTAAAATAGCAAAAGAGTTGAAATTTCCAGAGTTTTCAAATGATGGGCAGTACCTTGAAGTTCATTCCTTAAATAAGATTTTAAAAGAACTAGGTGGAAGAAACGATGATTATGAAAATTATTTCACCACCCGATTATTAATGATCTTGGAGAGTGTGCCACTTGCAAACACAACTCTTTACAGAAATGTAATTAATAAAACTATTGATGCATATTTTAGAGATTATGATGGGAAGGAGGGTAGTTTCAGACCAATTTTTCTTTTAAATGATATTGTACGTTTTTGGAAGACTTTATGCTTAAATTACGAACACAAACGAAATGAACTAGAACTGGTTACCGATGAACAAAAGGCCAAACATCGATTAAAAAATTTTAAATTGAAGTTTAGTAGAAAAACAATTTGTTATTCGATGATAATTCCTTTATCAATGAAGGAAAAGCTTTATTCAACAAAGAAACAAGTAATTGAATTAACCAAGTTGACACCATTAGAAAGACTTGAAAACATATCAACAAAAAACTCTACTAAAAAGTTGTACAATGAGATGGTTAACAGATATGAGTGGTTTCTAGATGAGACTCAAAGAAGCGATATCACAGAGAAGCTATTAGACTCCAGGTACAAAAACAATGTGTACCAAAAAGGCAATGAGTTCTCTCACTGTATTTTTAAAATTTTAAGAGAAGTATCGGACGATGCAGCAATCGAAAAAATCATCATATAGATCTTGCGAACCTGGAAATATATTTTACGCATTATTTGTTCCAGAAGGGCCTATAAAAGACTGCATTGATGCAATTAGATATATTTCATCACCTACAGAAAAAAAACCTGCACACATTACGGTTAGAGGGCCTTACAAAGAACAAATTAAAAAAAGCCAAGTCGAAAAATTAAATTATGCTTTGAAGGGAAATTTAATTCACGTTTTTCATCCCGGAAACTTCTTTGAGAATGAAGGTCAAAACACGGTTTTTTTAAATTGCACAGGAACAAACTTAGAATCTGTTTGGAAGAAAAAAGACTACGGCTATCATCCACACATAACCCTGTATGACGGGGATGATAAAAATTATGCTCAGGAATTATATGATGTTTTAGGAAACTATCATTTTGACCTTTCTTTTGTTGCAGAGAAGCTTGTAATGATTACCAGATCAAAAGGCCAGACCTCAATGGAATTGAGCTTTAGTCTAAACAGTGAATTATTTAAACTTTTGGGAAAAAATTTTTCAAAAGATGCCCAGTCAATTAACGATATGAGTAAAGATAAAAAGTTATCTTTAGTTAGCCGGATTGCCAATAACCTTCAGGATTTATCTTTGGAGGCAACTTCAAGCTAACCCAAACTACCGGTATTAATCATTAGAAAAAACAGCAGAAACAATTCTTTTGTAGGCTAATAAAGCAATTGTCAGTTGCCACTGGCGGCTCGCCGGTTAGACGCGCCAACCTTTAGCGGTGCTGAGTTTCAACAATGCGGGAAGGAAGGTAACGGAAGCAACGAGGCAGTTAAACACTCCCAGTGTCAGCACCAGCCCCAGGCTATACACGCCGTAATGATCGGCCACCATCATGCTGCCGAAACCGATCATGGTGGTGAGGGAACTGAGCAGGACTGCCAAGCCGGTACTTTTCCCCAAAACACTGGTGTGCTTATCTTCTTCCTCCCTGTATCGGTGGGTGATGTGGATTCCATTGACCACTCCTATTCCAAGTATGAGTGGCAGGATAACCAAGTTGGCCATGTTGAGTTTCAATCCGATCAGTTCCATCACACCTACGGTCCAGATGGAACCCGCCACAACCGGAAGAAGAACGAAAAATACTGTGCGCAAATTCCGGAACAGGAAAGACACGTAAATAATGATCGCAGTCATGGCATAGAGTCCGCCATTGACATAACCTTCTGTCATCAAGCGAGTGGACTCAAACATATGAACGGCTGTTCCGGTAACATTTGGGTCCACCGACCTGAGGTCGTTTAAATATTTTTTCCTCTCATCCTGATCCCAGACATCTACGCTGGGAAAAATATGGGCTACGTGTTTTCCCTTTTGCGATATATAACGTTTTTTCAATTCATCAGGAATTTCATCGAGTTTCACAAGTTTTGCACCAGCATTGGTTTTGAGCTCATCCATAAGGTTGCGATAATCGGTAAAAAGCAAATGCGAAAAGTTTTCGAGTCTTTGTTTAGCCAAGTCGGGCTCCACCTTTTGGCTCTGTTCCCTAAACTTTTTAACTAGGTCTCCCGCCACCTTAACCTGGTCTAGTTCATCCCCTTCCCGGCCTTGCAGTTTGAACTGGATGCGTTTGAGAGTTTTGTTCAACGCTTTCCATGAAAAGTCTACATCTTCCGGTTCCACTTCCAGATCGTTTAAAAGCGGTGCAAGTTTTTCCCGGACAAAGATCGCGTTTTCTTCCTGATGTTCCGGTATTACTGCTGAGATACTCTCTACCCGGGCCACGGTAGGCAGTGCCTTGAGCTGGCGTTCCTTTTCCTGAATGTCTTCCAGAGAGTCAGCCAGGATAGCCGAAGACCATGCAGAACGCCCGGCACTTTCAAGAATTTTCATTTCATATTGAACCGCCTCGGTTCCCTTGGCCTGCAGGTTAAGAAGATTGTAGTCAAAGCGCAGGTTTTTTAATGCAAATAATGAGATGAGAACCAGAAAGGTACACAAACCTATTATGAAGTAATAATGGTCGAAAACTTTATCGATGATCCCATTTTGTTCTACAGCCGCTGGTTTTGTTTTTTTGGTATTTGTATAACTCGTTTTTCTCCATTTTTCTTCCAACGTGATCAAAGCGGGAAGAACCAAAAGCATGGCAACCATGCAAAAGAGAATTCCCCATCCTGCTATCCAGCCCAGTTCCACTATACCGATGAAATCGGTCAACACCATGGCACCAAACGCCATGGCGGTGGTGATGGCGCCGGAAAAATTTCCTTTTCCAGTTCCTTGCAGGGTTTTTTGCAGAGCTGGGAAAATTTCGTTTCCCTGTTCACGTTCCTCTTTAAAACGTTCAAGAATATGTATTCCAAAATCAATACCTAATCCAATCAGTATTGTGGTGAACACAACGGAAAGAATATTTAAATGACCTATGGTCAGGGTGGTGAACCCCATGGTCCAACTCAAACCGAGCAAAAGGCAAAACACAGCCAATAGAGGTTTAACCACTCCCTGATAAGCAATGATAAACAACAGGGCAACCCCCGCCAGAGCGATTTGGGATGCAGTTTCAACATCAGACTGGGTAGTCACCATTTCATCGCTGGATATCACATCTTCGCCAGTCAGCCCGACCGATACACCGGGAAAATCTTTGCGGGTTTCAGAGATTAGCTGGCGTGCCTTCTCCACAGCGTCCTTGTATCCGGTAAAACTGGTTTCATCATCGTTGGGCACTACGAGTATAAAAAGCAGGTCTCCATTTTTAGAAACCATATAGCCTTGCTCACGCAAAGATTCTTCACCACCTTTAAACAGGGACTGCCAGGGTGAACGATAACTGGTTTCACCCATTAGAAAGCGATTCATTTCCTCAAGGAGCCTGACCAGCAGATTGAGGTCACCCTCATCTTCCTTTATCTCCTCTTCCTCCTCTCCCAGGAAGTCGCTTAGAAGGGAGTCGACCATGCCAGAACTGATTTCAGTATTAATACTTGATAAAAGAGTGTGAAGTCCGGGGGAACTATTTACAGACTCCAGAAAATCCTGATGATCTTCGAGCTTGCGACTCAACGTTTCCAGTTCATCCATATCGAGATAAAGCATGAATCTCGAACGGAAGTAGCTGGTATCAATTTTATAGACCACCTTTGAGAACAAATGAGGCTGGGACTGCAGTTTCTTTTGCAATAATTCAGCAAAACCAGCCATGTCCGAAGGGGTATTCCCTTCCACCACAACGACCATGCCATCCAGGTCTTCAAATTGCTCACGATAGTTTTCATATCGTTCGACATAAGCCAGGCCTTTGGCTACAAGATCACCACGCCCTGTTTTGAAAGTGAGTTTTTGGGCGGTCACCCATAATGAAAGGACAGCCAGAAGAAGAGATGAAGAAACAACGAAAAGCGAGTGCCGGTAGGCAAATCGTTCAATCGCAGATAAAAAACGGGTGAGAAAACCGGATGTCATGGGAGTTTTTCAACCACTGGGCGTGGGGCCAGCTAGCAATCGTATTTCCAGGCATACAACAACTTTCTCGGCCAGCGGATGTTCTGAGCTTGAATCTTTTCCAATTACTGGGCATGGGGCCGACGGATAATCACTTTTCCCGGCAAAGAATCGGTTTTGTCGGCCAGCGGAGGTTCTCCGCTAGAAGCGCATGCCCAGGGTTATTACGTGGGCATTGAGTCCGATATTAGGAAACTGTATTCCTGCGTTTGACACATGAAAGAGCCTGTAATTTATAGAGTAGGCACCTTTCTTCTTGAAATATTCGATTCCAGCACCAGCATGTAACAGGAACTGGAACTCACTGCCCAATTCCCTCTCGGCTTCATCTTTCCAGTCCGTCATGGACATACCTGCGCCAAGTAGAATGTTCGGTGCCCACCTTCTTTTAGGACTGAGAAATTTATACTGGGCCATAAATGGCGACCAACCGACCAGATATCCATTTGATCTATCAGAAACAGCAATGCCACCCTCCATATGGTAGAACCAAGCCCCTTGGTACCAAGAGTCTTTAGCAATCACTCCTGTCAAATTGCGTTGCCAGTTTGGGAAAAAGAAACCGAAACCCAGGTCAGTACGATTTGGGCCTGGAGGCAGATCAAAGGTCCAACCCCAGCCTACCTCTGCTCCAAAATCAGAACTTCCTTTTTCAAACCTTTGTGAAAAATTGTCAGCACCCGCAGTCACCACGTTGAACGCCAATAAGAGCCCAAGCACAAACGCTGAACGCAATATAAATTTCATATCCTATTGTTTCCTAAAGTTTAAAATCCGTTTACCCACTTCTCGAACTGAAGTGGAATTGTAGCATAAAAGTAACTGATTTCCAGACCATTATTTACATTTGTCTTCAAATCCGTTTGTGTTATAATCGGCGTTTTCTCAAATAAATAAAGGGATTTTCGCTATGATGGGAATAGGTTTTCCAGAATTAATGATCATTTTGATCATTATCATGATTATCTTCGGAGCTGGAAAGTTACCGGAAATTGGCAGTGCTTTTGGCAACAGCATTCGGAATTTCAAGAAGTCGATGAAAGAAGCCGAAGAGAACGCTGAAGAAAACACAGAAGAACTGGCTACTGATGAGGCTGCAAAAGAAGTGGCTGAAGGAGAAAGTAATAAATCTGAATCTGCCGAGAACCCTGTAGCCTCTTCCACAGAGGAAACCAAATAAGCAACCCACCTTTACCCCTCCAAAGGGAATGTTTTATACAAAGTTTCGCTTTAAGTCGAATCGCTTTGTAATTAAAAGCATCCTAAAAATTACTGGAATAAAAGGGGAAATTGCAAATCCCGTCAGGTTTCTATAAGAAAGATCCTATTTCCAGTAGAAAATAAAACTGGATTTGCTTTTTTATGTCCTTTACCCAGCAAAAAGAAAATAAAGAGATTGAAGAAGCTCTAGTCAGGGATTTTCAAGCTGGCAATCTTGAGGCCTTCGACAAAATAGCTGAGCTTTATCAAAAGAAAGTGTATGCCCTAAGTTTCAACCTGATGCGCAACCAAATGGATGCACAGGACGTGACTCAGGAGGTTCTCCTGACCCTGTTCAAGAAAATCCATATGTTTCAGGGTAAATCGGCATTTTCAAGTTGGGTTTACCGTATTACCCTCAACGCCAGCTATATGAAACTAAGGAGCAAGAAGAAGGAGCCTAATATATCTATTGACGAATTATTACCATCCTTTAATAGTGCCGGGTTCCAGCAGGAAAAAATTCAGGACTGGTCTGAAAATACCGAGTCTTTATTGTTTACCAATGAAACACGTGAAATCATCAATAAAGCTGTTGGGCTATTGCCAGAAAAAGAAAAAGTGGTTTTCTTACTGCGAGATGTAGAAGGTCTGTCTACTGAAAAGGTGAGTGAAGTATTGGACCTTACAATTCCAGCGGTTAAATCGAGACTACACCGGGCCCGATTGTTTTTGAGAAAGAAACTTTCAGGTTATTTTGAGGAATACCATTCCCAAAAGGGGGAAACATGATCTGTTGTAAAGAATGTATTGATTTTCTATACGATTATATTGAAGGTTCGCTTGACGAGGACACCAGCAAGTCACTTGAGGAACATTTTGAAGAATGCCCCCCTTGCATCGCCTTTTTAAATACTTATAAGTCGACAACCCAAATTTGTCGTGAAACGTTGAATCAAATTGAAATTCCCGGTGAAGTTCGGTTAACTCTGCAAAATTTTTTAAAAAAGAATAAAGAGCAACAAGAAAAGCGCTAATCTTATCCCCATACAAAACCCCATAGGGGAAAAGAGCAGTATTTCCGGCGTACAATACATTGACAAACCTTTCTGGTTTATCTATATTTTTTAAATAGCTTCGGTTTTTTCACTTCAAACCTGATAGAATCGCTTTTTCTTATAACCCTCTTTCGAGGCAAGGATATGGTTGAAATGAAAGTTGAGGGCCTGACGTTGGATCCTCTAACCAACATGCCCATCATTATTTTGAAAGATTCAACCGGTGCCAAGGCTCTTCCTATATGGGTAGGTTATTTTGAAGCCAACGCAATCGCCCTGGAGATAGAAAAGATCTCTACCCCGCGACCCATGACGCATGATTTACTCAAGAGCTTGATTCAAAATATGAAGGCCGAAGTCAACCACATCCTCGTCAATGAGTTAAAAGATAATACTTTTTACGCTGTAATTTCACTGGTATGTGGGGATATTACACTTGCTATAGACTCCCGCCCCTCAGATGCTATTGCCCTGGCACTGAGAACCAAGTCACCTATCTTTGTTGAAGAGAAAGTGATTGAAGCCGCTAAAAGTCTGGACCTCCCTGATCCGGAAAAAACAAAAACGGATGATGACACGCAATGGAAAAACTGGCTGGATAATATAAAACCGGAGGACTTCGGCAAGCTTTGATACTGTCGTGGGATCAACCAGCAAAGGCCCGTGAGGCCAATAGAATGTTTGTCAGCAAGTTAAGACATTAGTCAGTTCTACCGGTTAATGCATAATACCGAGCAGGTGCTGAAACATTCTTCCTGCTAGTTTCCCCATTCCTCAACCGTTCCTCTTTTCCAATATTAAAGTTGGAGTTTATTCCCGGAATCCACATTAAACACATTTTTGAAGTGAAGAAGAAGCCGTGAAAAACATCAGATTATTTTGCAAGCCAAGGCCCTCCTCCGTTGACCCCAAAATAGTCAACAATTTGGTGCACTGGTTACAAGAGAGGGGCTGCAAACTTTTTATGGATCAGGATGCCGCAGATTTGATTGGTGAGACAGCAAACTGCTCTTATGATGAAATTCCCAACATTTCTGAGCTTATCATTGTTCTCGGGGGAGACGGCACTTTACTAAACGCAGCGCGCATCGCCCACTCACATGGAGTGCCTATTCTAGGGGTCAACCTTGGAAGCCTGGGTTTCTTAACAGAAACAACACTTGAAGACCTCTATCCTACGCTCCAAAGCACTCTGAATGGAGAATGTGAAATAGAGCACCGAATGTTACTTAATGCCTCTCTTTGGAGAGATGGTACGAAGATACAAAGCTTTAATGTTTTGAACGATATTGTTATCAATAAAGGTGCCTTGGCCAGAATTGTAAACCTTACTGTACTTGTCAATGACCAACCAATGACATCTTACAGGGCCGACGGGTTGATCATTGCTACACCAACAGGCTCTACAGCTTATTCTCTTTCGGCGGGAGGCCCCATCATTCACCCAAGTATGCACGCTTTGGTACTGAGTCCAATTTGTCCTTTTGTGCTGACAAACAGATCCATTGTGATTCCCGATACTTCCAGAATTAAAGTACAACTGGCCAAGCGACATGAAGACGAGGATGTCCGGATAACATTGGATGGGCAAATGGGTTGCGATATGAAATCCGGAGATATTCTTGAAGCGGAAAAAGCAGAGATCTCAATAAAACTAATACAAACCCCGGGAAAAAATTACTATCAAACCCTGAGAACAAAACTCCATTGGGGAGGCACGACAGAAAGTTAACCTTTTAGAGGATCTCAAATAATTAGATGCTACTTTGTGGCAACTCGCGACCCTTTATTTTATAAGGGTCGCTCATGGCCAAAGGCAAAATTTAGAGGTGCTCTTTATAAAACTGTCAAACACAAACCCTCGGTTGATTCCAATTATGAATCAAAATATCGTTTCCTGCGGCCACAAAATAAATATTGGAACCCGTGTGGTTTTATGGAACGAAGGCTATTCTTGTCCCAACAAAAGAGGAAGATCCACCTGCTCTCACCACGACCCCAAGCTCAATGATGCTCCAACAAGAAAAGAATCAGATTATAGGATCCAGAATCCTGAATTGGCTTACAAGGAATTGACACAACGAGTTCATCAGCTTGTTCTCCATTACGATGCCTGCTACACCTCTTACCACTGTCACAAATTGATGTTGGCAAGTTCTTTTAAGGGAAGCCATTTCTATCTGGATCTTGATGGCACTCTTTACCAAACCTGTGATCTGTACTGGAAAACCAATACTGCTCCTGCTGACGACCGGCAAGGAAATGAAAGAGCGGTCCATGTAGAGATGGCAAACCTCTCATGGGAAGCTCTAGCAAAAGAATGCGAATGGCTACCTTCCAAAAAAGATAAATACCAAAAAAAAAATGGGCAATGGGTGCTGAAACTACCCAATGACTACAGCAGGAAAATTAAGACACCCGGTTTCCAGGCTACTCCGTCACGTACCTATGGTTCAAGAGGCTACTTTAGTAAAAAAATCAATGGTCGCGTGGTTCGCATGTGGGATTTTACAGAGGAGCAGTATCAGGCACTGATCAAACTTTGCATTGGCATCAACCTCCTCCTGCCAAGAGTGAAGTTGCTAGTACCTTTCAATAAGAATACCGGACGTCATCCTCTTGACAGGTTAAAAAACTATTCCAGTTTTTCCGGAATACTGGGCCATGCCCACGTGCAAAAAGGCGCCAAAGGATTGGAGTGTAAATACGATCCAGGTTCGGCTTTCAATTGGGCTCGACTAAAAAAAGCCTTCAACACCACTCGGCGTGGGGCCAATGAGCAATAACTTTAATTGCCGATAATAAAGTTACCTCGGCTAAAGAAGCCATGAGCCTTTGCCAAACCCCCTCTGATAAGTGAAGAATAGTTGCGTTCGGAAAACTTACTTCCCTTCATAGAAACCCTTGTCGATCTTAATTTTAGGTTGACGTTTGGTCTGGTTTGGGAGAAGCTTGATAGGATCCTTAATATTTTGCAAGAAACATTATGACTAAACCCGTACTTGTCCGTTTTTCAATTGCCCTAGCGATCGTTTTGCTACCCCATTTGGCCAATGCCGAGACATGGTATGTGAAAAAATCGTCCACGAAACTTCAGGCCAAAGCTTCGCCAAGGTCCAAAGTATTAGGCAAACTTTCCAAGGGTACTCCTGTAAAGGTAAAAGGCAAATCCGGAAAGTTTTTCGAGGTTTCCACTGGAGGAAAAACTGGATGGATTTTCCGGTTCAAGCTTACCAAAAAAGCACCTGCAGGCGGACAAGGAGATGGAGACGTATTGGCGGCTTTGGGGGGAGAACAGAAAATGTCCGCAAGAGAATCTGCTTCCGGGTCAAGCATAAGAGGTTTGAGTCCTATTTCAGAACAACATGCCCGGAAAAAAGGAGCCACAGAAGAAAGTATTCAGGCTGTAAAAAATATGGAGAGTTTTAAAGTACATCCTGAAGAACTGGACCGGTTTCTTGAAGAAGGTAAACTGGGTGAGTATTCCCAATAAAAAATTGTCATGTTTGGAAATAATTTAAAATTCATCAAGGTCACTCTTTTTTGTCTTGGAACCTTAGGTCTTTTGATATGGGTAAATCCGTCCTACTCATTCAATCTGAATGGTATTTTGAAAGAAGTGGAAAAGTCTACACGTCCTAAGCCTCAGCCCAAAGAAGAGGAACTGAATATAAAGACCAAGGAGCCTGACCAGGCGCAGCAACAAAATGCTAGTGGTGGCGGGATGATTGGTTTAGGCCAATCACTGGGTATTTTTGATAAAAAAACCTCCAAGATTCTCAAACAGAGTGTGAACACTCTTCAAGCTCTCCAACCAATTGGCTTTGAGGAGGAAAAAGCTATAGGTGGAAGACTGGCTGTAGAAGTGTTCAGCCGGTATGGGGGAGCGTATGACAACCCGGAACTCCTCCGCTATGTAAATCTTGTAGGCCAGGCTGTTGCTGAAGTTTCCAACCGCCCGGATATCGATTACCACTTTGCGATTTTGAACACCGAATACCCTAATGCCTTCGCGACTCCAGGAGGTTACGTTTTTGTAAGCATAGGTCTATTGAGGATGATCGAAAATGAAGCCCAGCTGGCTGGTGTCCTGGCGCATGAAGTTGCGCATATCAGTCAAAAACACGCCCTGAAAACATTAGAACGAAGCAGGAGTTTGCAAGGGGTTAGTGCCCTCACGCTCACAGTGATGGATAAAAACCCCGGCATGTTCGACAAATTGATCGATGAAGTATCCAATGTCTTGTTCACTAAAGGTCTGGATAAAAGCCTGGAATTTGAAGCTGACAAGTATGGGCGGGAGTTTGCTTACCGAATGGGCTATTACCCAGGTGGGCTGCAAAATTTCATTCTGAAACTGGGTAAAAGCAGGGCTGGAAGCAAGTCCATATTTATGAGCACTCACCCCTCTGCAGGAGAACGTTATAGCATTTTGAAAAAAACCTGGCGCCGTTATAAAAGAGCCGCCCTCTATCCCGTATTAGAGAAACGACTCCTGTCCGCATTAAAAAGGCCCGACAAACCATGAAGCAGAATTCCATATTCCGTGACGAATTTCCCGGAGAAAAAAAGAGCATCATCAATCTTCTAATGACCGGATACATCGTTGTCATTTCCTGCCTGGGCTATGCGGCATTCTTTCTTTACATCCAATTAGGTCAGATTGAAAGAATAGTAGGAACAATGGACACTCAGAACCTGGCACCTGATCAAATGGAATTACTAAAAACCAGGGTTATTCGAAGTGCGGGACAATTAAAAAATGAGATGATCGGAATGGCTATTGTTGGGAGCCTGGTTTCAGTTATTGGAGGATTCTACACCGTCAGCATGATTATAAAGCCATTAAAAAAACTGGTAAGGTTTGCCGAAGAGCGAGGAACAACTGAGCTTCCTGAAATGAAGTCTAACACTGAAATTAAACAACTGGCGACTGCAATCACTAAATTAACAGAAAACACGAATCAAGCTGACACTGAGGTAAAAGAGCAATCGAAAATGCCTTCTTAAAAAAAATCAAAACTCATTAAAGTCCCTTACCTTACTGCTCAATTCATCTTTAAATTGAAATATCTCTCTCTTGGGAATGCCTACCTCTTCTAGCAAGAGAATATAGTATTTAAAGTTCAGGACTTCTTTCAAACGAAATACCGCCTCCTGAACCTTGTCTGCAGAACTTGTAACGGGCACCAGATTGTCACAAAGTAACTCAACAGGAAGGGGTTCATTGGAAAGCTGAGCCACAAGAGTTGCAACTTTAGGAACCTCCAGTTCTTGACGAAAAACCTCCCTATCTTCCATTTCCATTTTTATATATTTCACACATTTTTCATGCAGTATTAGTCTTTGTTTCCAGGGCTCAGTTTTTTTCCATTTATCAAACCGAATTTTAACTGGCTGATTTTTTTTCAATGCATTTATTTCATCTATACGTAACTGGTAATCTGCTTGAAAAACTTTTCGAAACTCAATTCTGCTCAATAATTCATCGTCATAATATTTTTCATGAAATTTTTTATCCTTAAATCTCTTTTTTCTCCACTTTTCATATCGCAGAGTTATCACTTCCAGGTAGGTCATGGTATCAATTTCATTGTAGAGACGCTTAGTCTCATTAATATGAAAAGACTTGGCCTCTTCAATCATTTTTGCGTATTTTTCAGGATGTTTCTTTTCCAACTCTGCCAGAACAGGTTTGAATTCTTCCCAGCGAAGGTTGGCCTGCCATCCACCAAAAACAATCCCTCCAAAAATCATCCACCTGATGATCTTTCTTATGGTTCTTTTCATAATTAGCTCAACCCGGTTGGAGGTTTATATGCTGCCCAAATAACTTGCTACTTTGAACCAGACCTCCATAACTTATCGGCATTGGGGAGAAACTGTTTAGCCTCTTACTATCAAAGAGTTTAATCTACAATAATACTACTAAGAAATGGCGGGAATGCTTCAGGAAATGTAGAAACTGGAAAGTTTTTAATGCTTGAAATGCCTGATGCCGGTAAATACCATAGCTATATTATGTTCGTTAGCCGCTTGTAATACTTCTTCATCTCGAATGGACCCACCAGGAGAAATAATAGCAGCGATTCCATGTTTAGCGGCTTTGTCAATGGAGTCGCGAAATGGGAAAAATGCATCCGATGCCATGACAGCCCCTTGCAATGGCTTGCAAGCCTTCTCGACAGCCAGACGGGCAGAGTCGACACGGCTCATTTGACCGGCACCAATACCAAGAATTTCCTGATCTTTTGCATAAATGATTGCATTAGATTTAACATGCTTGGCTACAATCCAGGCAAACTTCATATCTTCCATTTCAGTGTCACTGGGAGTTCTTTTGCTGACTACCTTGAGTTGATCCTCAATATAGGTCAATGAGTCCTGACTTTGGACCAACAAGCCACCGCCAATCCGCTTCATATCGAATTTTTCAGAAGAAAGTGCATCCCCTGACTCAGGCATTTGCATAAGGCGCACATTCTTTTTTGCGGAAAACAATTCCAAGGCATCAGGGTCAAAACCTGGTGCAACAACAGCCTCAACGAAATTTTTGGTTATTTCTTCCGCTGTTTTGCCAGTTACTGGCCGATTGAACCCAATTATTCCACCAAATGCAGATGTAGGGTCCACCTCACGGGCAACGATAAATGTTTTTAACTGGTCTTCACCCTGTGCCACTCCACATGGGTTAGTGTGCTTAATAATTGCTACCGCACCCTTGTCAAATTCCTTGACCAACTCCCAGGCTGCATTCAAATCTATAAAGTTGTTGAAAGAGAGTTCTTTGCCTTGAAGTTGTTGGGCTGAAACAATTTCTGACGGTAAGATAGAACTTTCTTTATATAGTGCTGCAGTTTGGTGTGGGTTTTCTCCGTAACGCAATTCCTGAACTTTCTCAAACGGCTGATTCAAGAGAGGAGGAAAAACTGGTTCTTCCTGCCATCTTCCGGTTAAGTATGTAGATATTATAGAATCATAGCGAGCGGTATGAGCAAACGCATCCCGGCATAGCCGCCTTCGAGTTTCAATAGAAACTTCTCCGGATTTTATTTCTTCCAGAACCAGGCTGTATTCAGACGGATTTACAACAACAACTACATCCTTGGAGTTTTTGGCAGCAGATCGGACCATTGCAGGGCCACCTATATCAATATTCTCTATTGCATCTTCGAGGGTACAATCCTTTCGCGCCACCGTTTGCTCAAAAGGATAAAGATTTATCACTACCAGGTCGATAGGCCGGATTCCATGATCTTCCATCGCCTTGACATGTTCAGGCACGTCTCTGCGAGCCAGAATCCCTCCATGCACCCTGGGATGCAGTGTCTTGATCCTGCCATCCATCATTTCCGGGAAACCGGTATAGTCAGATACTTGTATTACAGGTACCCCTCCCTTTCGCAACAAGTCTGCCGTACCACCTGTAGAGAGTATTTCAACACCTGATTTCTGCAGTTCAAGAGCGAACTCCAAAATACCGGTCTTATCCGATACACTTATTAATGCCCTTTGAATGGGTTTCATCAAAATAGAAAAACGTTAAGTTTATTGAGGTAATTTTCGCTTAGGTGCTGGAGACTTGGATATCAAAAAACTCGGAGTCAACGCACTTATCAGTTTCAATATCCAGACTGGAAAAGATCCATAGGACTCCCAAAGGGCGGGTTCTTCTTTCTGGGGTTGGGATGTAGTTTTCTTGGGATCGGTCATCTTTCACCTCTCCTTTATTTATTAGATAGATTCTGGATACAAATGAAGTGCGAAGTCTACACTTTTTCAGACAATTTTAAAATAAAAATCCGCTCCTGTGAGGCATGGTGGTAAATAACAATAACTTGTGAGACTAAAATCTAACCACTGGAACTAGATGGCTATTGCTCATTGACCGCACGACGAACAATAGACAGGCCTTGGGTGAATTTCCAGTCAATCGGTCTAGCCAGGTCCAGTCTTCCAAACTGAGTTTCCAGGTTTTTGGAACACTCCTGGAGTAAGTCCTGTAAGAACTTTTTGTCCGAGTCCGTCCATGCCATGGGCGCATTCAACAATTCCTGCTCAAATGAGGCGACCAGATCTTCGTTGCACAATTTTTCCTCATCACGAAAAATACCCGGTAAAAAGACCATTTCCAAAAAGCTCTTCGCCGCTACCTCTGGAAGTGGATCACAGGATATCCTATTGAATAAAACATACTGCGCCAGAGCTGTGGTCAACAACGTTAGCAAGTTCATAGATTCATGAGCATCATCACGTTGCTTCTGTAAAGACAAAAACGTTGATTCTCTCAACCCCAATCCTTGCCTGGCAAAACGAGCGTAAAACTTCCATCTGGCTAAAAAATCATTCACCACTTCGATATCCTTCAAAGATTTCATGTCACGCCAAATGAAAGAATTCTGATTTTTTTCCACAACCTGAGGAAACCTGAAAACCAGCGCCCCCAACCTTTCCTTGTCCGAGTCAGAAATAAAATGGTCTATATAGGAGCCATTCTCATTGATAAAAGTACTCGCCACCGATCTAACCTGCCTCAATTGTTCATACCCCACCTGAAATAATGACTGCATCCATACCTGATTTAACAAGGAGGCTCCTTTTTGCAGATCTCCTTCGGCCCCCAGCTCCAAACCCATGTTTATATAGCCAAGTGCTTTTTTCATAGCCCGCTCTCGAACATCTTTTGATGATAGTTCATACCCATCAGCAACAATAATTTTGTTTGCCAGACACACCAGTTCCCAACGCATCGTTTCATGGCGTTGTTCGTCTTCCACCATAGCAAGGCATCGACTGAAAAAAAGTGAATCATCCAAATGAGCCAGAGGATATCTGGGAGAGAGGTTCAGTCTGCTCGGAGGGAGCTCTTCAAGTGATGGCAATTTTAACTTTAAAGCTTCAGGGTTTAAGCGACTGTAAATACCCATCGCCTCTTGAAATTCAGGGATGCCCCTTTCAGCAGTGCGACTCATTCTCCATTGGTAAGCTTTCTCCAATGTAGGAGTAATTGGATACCAAATCACAGCTTCCAACAGATTATAAAAGAGACTTTGATCCTTTTCATGAAGCAAAAGCAGGAGTTTCCTGATTTCCTTGCTGTTTTCAACTTTAAAAAAAATATCATACACCCCATCAGGAGAAAAATGATCGAGACCCTCCACCCCTTCATAGGCATCTGTCATCTCATCTTTTTTAAAGACCATTAATAAAGCCTGGAGGAGCATCACTTTTTGATCAAAATCTTCCCCTGAAAACCATTCCAACGTTTCAGGGTCTTGACATTGATCCAGCAAAACAATCCAATCCAAAGCTTGTTTGGGTTGAAATTTATCCCCCTGCCACCACTCCAAATCGAAGACATATTGCAGTTGCTCTGGAGACACCATAGATACAATTAAAAGGGAATCTTCCTTCTCTAAATGTTTGATCATATTATAAACTTCTTCTACAGGCAGGGATTGAGTCACCTCAACAGCCTTTTCAGAAAGAACGAGGAGCTTATGTTGCAAATCAGGGTCAACACCAAGAATACACCTTGCCTGCTCCTCAACCGACATACCGGATAAAATGTCTTCTACCTTACGCGGTTGGGATTTTACCCATTCTACGGGGAATGGTAGACCCGATCCGGTGTATGGACTTGCTTTATCGATCATGATTCTTAAACCAATTAAATATAAAAATATTCTATGGGATCAACATAATGGTTGTAAGGATTCTTCCTGTCTTTCCTTCACGTCGGTAGGAAAACAGGTTTCGGCTGGAACAACAAGTGCAATGGCCCATAGAAAAAATATTTTCCGGTAAAAGCCCAGCCTTTACTCCTTCCACTTTATTTACTGCTACCAAATCCAAAAAATAGTTTCCCCTCAATCCGGTCCCGAACAACCCCTTTTCATCAGGATACATCTCCTTAAAAGGTTGAATACAATCTTCACCCACTTCATAGCAACAACCTCCGATTGCGGGTCCAATCCCCATCACCAAATCAGAAGGCCGAGACCCATAAACCCGGATCATCTCCCCAACCGACATCAAAACAATGCTTTGCGCAGACCCCCTTCTTCCTGCATGGATAGCCCCTATCACTTTTAAACGCGGATCATAAATCAAAACTGGAAGACAATCTGCCGTAAAAATTCCAATTGGATTCCCAGGGATATTCGTTAATAAAGCATCGGCTGAAATTTTTCTAACCTCACAAAAAGATAAGCTGGGATCATCCAGTATAAAAATATTATTGCCATGAACTTGATTGACCGAAAAAAAATTCTGGTTTTCTATCCCCAACGATTCTAAAAAAAACTTCACATGTTCATCAGGTTTTCCAGTTTGATCATTGCTTTGAAAAGAAAACTCCTCAATTTCTCCTTGATCGTTTTTGAAACATCGCGGGCTGACAGCGTGAATTAATTCGGGAAATATTTCGAACTGGTCAAATTTTAACTTTTCGAGCAAAGTATTCATAAAAAAATTACTATTTTTTTCTATCTTGCTTAAAACATTCAGCGAACAATGCAAGTATACTCGCAAAAATTAAAAAAAACCAAACAAGGTGTTTCCTCCTTTATTGGCGCGGGTTTCATCAAGCCAACTATAATGAGAGGATTACAATCCAACGCACTGAATTTCCGTAGTCACTGATCAACACTCTCGAAACATTAAATTTTATTAATATTCGCTTGACATCAAACGTGTATCGCATAAAATGATAAACGGTATTTGGGCGCTGAAACGAATACCGTATGACGTAAGAAAGGAGATCTTGATGGCAACCAAGAAAAAAGCAGCTAAGAAAAAAGCAACCAAGAAAAAAGC
>CAYFNV010000004.1:80538-168966 GCA_964344595.1 uncultured Nitrospina sp.
GCAACCAAGAAAAAAGCAGCTAAGAAAAAAGCAACCAAGAAAAAAGCTGCAAAGAAGAAAGTAGCAAAGAAAAAAGTAACTAAGAAAAAAGCTACGAAGAAGAAAGCAACAAAGAAGAAAGCAACAAAGAAGAAAGCTACAAAGAAAAAAGCTACAAAGAAAAAAGCTACAAAGAAAAAAGCTACAAAGAAAAAAGCTAAAGCTAAAAAGAAATAATCAAGTTTGTTTGATTTTTTTACCGGCCTACGCTGAATGTAGCAGACATACTCTCAATTCATTTTCGAACGTATTAACCAATATCGTTTCAGCGCCCAACCAACTTATCCCCCCATATTTAATCCATTGTTATATTTGAATATATCAGCATATTTTGAAATAGGCTGATTTTAGGTATAAAGCCTCCGGAAAGGTTACCGGATGGTCCAAGGCATGCCCCGATTTAAAGATCTCATTATAATTCTTTCCTGCAGAACGAATTCCAAGACAAGCCGCATCATAAAATTCGTTTGCTTTCACATGTCTTGTGCAAGAAGCCGCATATAATATTCCTGATGCCACCATAGCTCCTGCCTTAACTAACCTGACATAAGCCTCCAGTGCCTGGGCTCTTTGTTTTTTGTTTCTGGCAAAAGCCGGTGGGTCTAATATCACTAAATCAAAACTAAGATTTTCGGATCTCATTCTAGCCAGTATTTGGAAGGCATCCCCTGCTTCTTGCAAAAAGCTTGGCGCTGAAAATAATTTATCTGGAAAATTTAATTTTAGATTTCGTTTTGAAGTTTCTAGCGCCTGAGGGCTACTGTCTACTTCCACAACCGATTTGCATCCACCAGCAATGGCATACACTGAAAAACCACCTGTATAACTGAAAACATTTAGTACGGAGCAGTCTTTCGCCATGTTACGGATTTTTAACCGATTGTCCCTCTGATCCAGAAAAAAACCTGTTTTCTGCCCTTCTTTAACATCGGCTATGAACTTCAAGCCATTTTCCTTAAACTCAACCCAACTCGACGGGTCATTGCCATACAATAACTGCCCATCCTGATAAACCGATTTTGATCTCAATGATTTGAAAATGTTCTTTGCTAAACGTAATATCAGTTTCTTGCTATTGAATGCATTACAGAACAATTCACTTAGAAGTTCCAAAAAAGGAAACCAACTTGCGGTATATAGTTTAATCACCAAGGTGTCCTCATAACGATCCAGCACAAGCCCAGGGAACCCATCATTTTCACCATTAATCACTCGATAACCTGTTGTTCCCTGACGTTCCAGAGGCTCCCTGACAGCTTTTGCAGACAATAAGCGCTCCTGAAAAAAGTCAGCGTTAACCTCCCGGGTTTTTCCCAATACCATTACTCTAAAGCAAAGGTCAGAGTGTGGGTCCCATAATCCCAAGGCCAAAAATCTGTTTTTGTGATCGTATATGATCCCCAAATTTTCTGATTTCTCTTCAGGAATTTTATTCTGTACTTGATATTTGAATACCCAGGGGTAGCCTTTTCGTATTTTTCCTTGTAACGTTTTAGATATCTGGATCTTAATCATTCACGACTGTCATAAATTTAGTTTTGGATACCCCGGTTTATCTTAAGGTATAAAAATTAAATCCTTTATCAAAATTATTATAGTTTGGTTATTTAGAAGCTTTCATGTGTGGCAGGGTATCCAGAATCTTGATTTGCCGGACCTGAACATGTTTTGGTGTCGGCCTAATAGACCAATGCCTGGGATTTGGTAAGACTGCCGCCATCCACGCAGACTCAACAGGAGAAAGAATTTTTGATGAATGACGGAAATAGGTTTGGGCTGCCTTTTCGCAACCAAAAATACCATCACCCCATTCAATCACATTTAAATAGACTTCCAGGATCCTTTGCTTACTCCAAAAAAACTCTATCAACACCGTAAAATAACTCTCTAGCAACTTTCGGAACCAGGTCCTGGTTTGCCACAAGAATACATTTCGAGCGGTTTGCATAGTAATTGTGCTGGCACCCACTTTTCGGTCTGTCGTCAGGTTGGTCTGAATCGCATATTCGATTGCCAGCCAGTCGAATCCATGATGGTCAAAAAATTTCTGGTCTTCGGCAGCTAAAACCGCTTTGATAATATTTGGGGAAACCTGTTCGATAGACCGCCAATCATCCAAATACAGAGGAAGGTTCTTCGATGTATCACTTTCTAGCCAGCGGACCCACATCAAAGGTGTTGAGGGTGGGTTCACATACCTGTATAACAAAACAGGGACCAATGTGAACGCAACAAAACAAAGGAAAAAATCAAAAATAATCTTCCAGATGCGAATTTGAATTGATTTTTTGCCTCGTTTTCGTTTTTTTGCCACAGAGCTACCCCTAAAAGCATAAATCGAGCTCAAGACAGGTCCTGATGTCTCAATTTAACCCAAAGTCCGATAAAAAAAATCAGCTTTTCTTTATTGCGGCATTATATAGGCTGACATTTCTTTGAAAAGCCTTAAGGTGTTCCGGAGGAATTCTTCTTCTGTAACTCTTATGGTACTTGGAGGTGAAAGGGCTATAAATAATTTTTTTATTTTTTCGGTTCTGGATCTCATAGTGCAGGTGAGGAGCAAACGTTCTTCCTGTATTTCCAGATTCTGCGATCTGCTGGCCTGCCTTAATGGTCTGACCTCTTTTCACTTTGACCCTGCTCAAATGGAGATATAGTGTCTTTATACCCAACTTGGGATGATCAATTTCAACACAATAACCGTTTGCTCTAACATTCCAATTCGTGCGAATAACCTTTCCAGCAAACCCTGAATAAACAGGTGTCCCTTCTTCGGCCTTAAAGTCTGTCCCTGAATGCCCCCCTGCTCCTTTACGAAAATCTCCAGGCAGGGAAGTGATTTCAGTATATTGTCTGATTGGACTCTGAGACTCCACAATACGCCGGGCAATTTCATTGCCTTCTTTATCAAAATACCCCCCATTGCCAAACTTATCGAAATAATACGCTTCAAATGTTTTACCAAATCGTTTGCTTGTATAAGAAAGCTTGAGGATTTTGAATTGCTCGGGCTCATCAAGCTGCTGGTACATCACATCCAGCAAATCACCATTTCTCATGCTTTTATTGATATCCATGAGCCAGGCCATCAGACGTCCAATATGTGCAGAAAGTGCAGCACATCCATTTTCACGGGTTATCATTTTGCAGACACTATAATTCAATGAGTTTTTGATTTTAAAGTTTAGTGACTGAACATTTTTACCATCAAGTGTTCTCTCATGAGGAGTCGTGAATGATACCGGCTTGACAGCACCCACCGCTGGAGATTGAGGAAATTGTTTTGGTAACACATTTTGGGGGCCTTTGACTCGAGCTTGGGGTAACGTTTCTACATTCTGCGATAAAGATGCAACAGCAGCATTATTATTCTGATCAAAAAAAAGGAGAAAGACATTCAATCCCACTGAAACGATAAAGAGAAAAACAAACCCTAAGCGAAATTTATTTTTCTTTTGGATTTTCTGGTCTTGAAGCGAGGAGGTGGGAATGTGCATGTTCTTTCCTTCAGTTAAATGATAAAGTAGTGCTTTAAAATTATGAAAAGATTCAGTAAACACTTGTTTAAAAAGGCAAACCAACTTTAAAAGCAAATTCATTGTATAAAATAATACCAACAAATTCAATTAGTTCCGAGATTATTCCTGCAGAATATAAACCGGAGATTTTTTTTCTGGAAGAAGGAGTTGAAGTATATCCTCTGGCAAGAGATATCCTTTCCAGGCACCCTGATATTCCCCGGAAGATATTCAAGGATATTTCAGCACTCACTGATCAGGCGAAGCCTTCAAAATACGATGTGTTTGGAGAAGGAAAAAAAAGTTTGGCGTTATCCCGTTTTAAGGGATCTTTTTTGAAGAAGTGTCCGGGTATCAGTCCTGGTATGGTTTGCTGTAATTATTATGTTGTGAATTTATCTAAAAACTGCATCTACGATTGTTCTTATTGTTTCTTGCAAGATTTCCTAGTGAACAACCCCATGCAAGTAGCTTATATGAATGTTGAAGATTTACTTGGCGAGCTTGAGGAGGAATTCACACAATATCCTGATCGAAATTATAGGGTTGGCACAGGAGAGTTGACAGACAGCCTGGCTCTTGACTCAACCGTTCCCTATACGAAACATCTGCTCCCATTTTTCAACCAACAAACAAATGCTGTACTGGAGTTAAAGACCAAATCGGACCAGATAGCAAACCTTTTAAATCATTCTGATCCAACGAATATTATTGTTTCCTGGTCGTTAAATCCACAAACCATTATAGATAGGGAAGAAAAAGGTACTCCGAGTTTAATTCAACGCCTTGAGGCAGCCCGGGCTTGTTTGGAAAAAGGGTACCGTATCGGGTTCCACTTTGATCCTATTATTTTGATACCGGGATGGGAAGAGGCCTACAAACAAATGGTTGATATTTTATGCGACACAATAGCAATTTCAAAATTGGAGTGGATAAGTTTGGGAAGCTTTCGATACCGGCCCTCATTGAAATCGATCATCAAAAATCGCCATCCAGAGACCAGACTGTTCACCAGTGAACACCTGCCAAGCAAAGATGGAAAGTTTCGTTATCTTCGACCATTAAGAAACCAAGCCTACGAAAAAATTCGCGGATTTCTTACCGACCGTTCAAAAGAATTAAACATTTATCTCTGTATGGAAACACGAGAAATCTGGGAAGATGTTACGGGGAAAACTCCACGAAGTGATAAAAAGCTCAACCAGTTTTTCGACCTTTGAATAAAAACCTCAAAGACGCATAGGCATGACAATGCTTTTATACTGATCGTCATCTGTAACAGTAAAAAGGCAGGAGTGGTTTTGATCTTTCAGATTCAGGGTCACTGAATCACCCTCAACAACATTTAGGATTTCCAAAACATATTTTGCATTAAGCCCGATGGAGACTTCTTCACCTTCATACTCAATGGGCATTTCCTCGTGTGCGGCTCCCAAATCTGTATTATCAGAAACCAAAGTCAAATTTCCTTTCTGGATTTCAAACCGCACCATTTTTGATTTCTCATCTGCCAGCAGGGCCACCCGTTTTAAGGCATGGGTTAGCCCATCCCTCCCAGCCTTGGCTCTCAATTGGTTATCCGAAGGAATTACCTGACGATAATTAGGGAACTTGCCATCTATTTTTCGGGATACTATTACCTGCTTACCACAAATAAATGCCAAATGATTGTCCTGGGAAGAAAACCCAAATGTCGCGCCTTCATCCTCCATCAGTTTTAACAACTCAGACAACGCTTTCTTAGGTAGCAGGAAACTCAAAACTTCACCTTTTGAAGCGTTAGATTTAACCGGACGTGAAATCATCGCTAATCGGTGACCATCAGTGCCCACCAGATTTGCGCTATCCCCTTCAGCTTCCAACAATAAGCCGTTTAGCGCCTGCCGTGTTTCGTCGGGAGAAACTGCAAAAAAAGTTTTCCGAATCATTTCCTTTAAAATTTTGCTGTCAAATTCCAGTAGCGGCTTTTCACTGTATTCAGGTAATGGAGGAAAGTCTTCAGGTGGAAGTCCGGGCAAACGGAATTTTGATTTTCCGCACTTTAAAGTAATCCAGTTATTCTCTTCCTTTTTCAGATAGATTTCTTCGTCAGGAAGCTCCCGGATAATGTCGAAAAGTTTTCTCGCATTGAGCGTCACGGCACCGGTAGCGCTCACATTCGCCTCATAATGACCGAGAGTTCCTATTTCCAAATCCGTCGCACGAATACAAATGCTGTCTTTATCGGCTGAAAGATGCAAATGAGAAAGAATGGGCATCGCCCCCTTCGGCTCAACAATTCCCTGAACTTTGTGCACACCGTTCAGGAGGACATCACGACTTATCCTGACTTCCATAACACTCCTTTAAAGTATTGCCTTCATAAGGCATCAGGATTTTTAGCACAATTGCAAAAACCTGTCAAAGAGAAATGACAATCACAAAAGTTCACAAATTTAAATAAAATTTTTCTTTTAAACTATTCATAAAATAAAAAATTTTGCCATCTACCCTAAAACCCAAAAACAAAAAATTATTGAAAAAGCGAACCCTAGCAAGACGAAAATATAAAAAAGAAACGGCATATAAATGTAGTCACCTTAAAAGCCCCCATAAGCTGTGATAATCTGGTAGAAATTTGCGTTTAAGATAATTTTGTGAAGCAGGATTATCATTAGTGAATTCAAAAAAGTATATGGAAGTGTCCAACAATTAGATGACGGAAATAAATACTGAAACAGAAAGCTTCCGACAATTATCCGATGAAAGCCCTTATCCCGTTCTTCGCATTTCCAGAGACGGGCAACTACTTTATTTCAATCGGGCAAGCACCCCGTTATTAACGTTAACTGATAACGATTCGGCTTACACTCTTTCACCAGAATTAAAGCAGTTGGTTCTAGATGAATATGAACATCAGAAGAGTAAAACGCTGGAGTTGGAAGTTTCTGGGCGCACTTTTTCTATCACCTTCATTCCTTGTATCGAACAAAACTTCGTAAATGTCTATGGCTATGATAATTCGAACAGGAAAATGATGGAAGACTACCTGACCGAGCATAATAAAACATTAGGCAGCCTTGTAACGGGAAAACCTTTACAGGAAATATTGGACGGGTTAAGCAAAAATGTAGAAAAACACGGCTCAGGGTTGATGAATTCAATTCTTATAATGGATCAATCAAAAAAATTTCTTCGCTGTGGTTCAGCGCCCAGCCTTCCCAAGGACTATGTAAAAAAAACGAAGAAGGTTTTAATAGGGCCTAAAGAAGGTTCATGTGGCACCGCTGCTTTCTTAAAGGAAATGGTTGTAGTTGAGGATATTGCTTGTGATCCCAGATGGGAAAAGTATAAGGAAGTTCCCCTAAAGTTTGGGCTGAGGGCTTGCTGGTCCGCACCCATTCTAGATTTTGAAGGTGAGATATTGGGCACCTTCGCCAGTTATTACACAGAACCAAGCAAGCCCAGTTCAGAAGAAATCAAGCTTATTAAGACCTCCGCCAATTTTGCGGCTCTGGCCATACAAAATTATAATGCCCAAAACAATTTAAAAAATTATGCCGAAGAACTGGAGAGAAGCAACAAAGACCTGAGAGATTTCGCCCAGATCGCCTCGCATGACTTGCAGGAACCTTTGAGAAAAATTTCTATATTTAGTGATCGTCTGCAAGCTGCCAAATCCCATTTAAGTGAACAACAGCTGGACGACCTTTCCAAAATGGGAAATGCCGCCGAAAGAATGCAGACGCTGATAGATGATCTGCTTCAATTTTCCCAGATAAACTCAAGCGGGAAACCCTTCCAGAAAGTGGATCTTGCAGATATTGCCAGTGATGTCATTGAGGATCTTGAAGTGCAAATTCATGAGACGCGGGGAGAGATAAAACAGGGTCATCTCCCTACTATTGAAGCCGACCCTTTTCAGATGCGGCAACTATTTCAAAACCTGATTGGAAATGCCTTGAAATATCACCGACCAAATATACCTCCTGTTGTCTACCTGAGCAGTCAGTCCAATGAAAACAGATCCTATACTATCTTTGTGCAGGATAACGGAATTGGGCTGGATACAAAATTCTCGGAAAAAATTTTCATACCACTTGAAAGGCTTCATGGAAGAACGTCTTACGAAGGAACAGGAATTGGTCTGGCTATCTGCAAGAAAATTGTAACCCGCCACGGTGGAAAAATATCCGTAACAAGCCAAATAGGAGAAGGAAGCAATTTCACTATCACACTGCCCAAAAGGCAACCTGCCTCCTCTTAAATATTCACAATAGATCAAGTCCCTTTTTGCGCTATTTTTGCCCAGGTATCGCGCAAGGTCACTGTCCGATTAAAAACCGGTTTTCCTGGAGCAGAGCTCACAGTATCTACACAAAAATAACCCATCCTTAAAAACTGGAACCGGTCACCGCCTGCCGCATCCTTTAAAAAGGGCTCAATAAATCCTTGAACAATTTCCAGAGAATCTGGGTTCACGCTTGATCCCAAGTCTGGGCATTCTTTTTCGTCTGCAGGGTTTTCACTGACAAATAAATGGCTGTACAACCTCACTTCAGCGGGCTGAGCATGGGCTGCAGAGAGCCAATGCAGTGTACCTTTTACTTTCCTGCCTTCCATGGAAGAACCACTTTTTGTTTCCGGATCATAACTGCAGTGCAACTCTAACACCTCTCCTGTATTTTCATCCTTAACCACACTCTCACATTTGATGATGTACGCATGCTTCAAACGCACTTCTCTTCCGGGAGCAAGTCTGAAATATTTTTTGGGAGGATCTTCCATAAAATCATCCCGTTCAATATAAAGAACCCGGGAAAAAGGAATTTTGCGAGATCCGGCATCGGGGTCTTCGGGATTATTCTCAGCTGTGAGCTCTTCCACCTGATCTTCAGGATAGTTCTCAATCACCACTTTCAGAGGCCTAACCACCGCCATTACCCGTGGAGAAGTCTTGTTTAAATCTTCCCGCACACAATGTTCCAACAATGCAAAGTCTATCGTACTATTACTTTTAGCGACTCCAATCCGCTCACAAAAATCTCGAATCGCCTCTGGTGGATAACCTCTGCGGCGCATACCCGATAATGTGGGCATGCGTGGGTCGTCCCATCCGTTCACATGGTTCTCCTTTACCAACTGTAAAAGCTTACGCTTGCTCAACACTGTGTAGCTTAGATTAAGTCGCGCAAACTCAATTTGCTGAGGGCGATAAATATCAAGTTCATTCAGGAACCAGTCATAAAGAGGGCGGTGATCTTCAAACTCCAGAGTACAGATTGAGTGAGTGATCTGCTCCAGCGAGTCCGATTGACCGTGAGCAAAATCATACATTGGGTAAATGCACCATTTATCTCCTGTTCTATGATGCGTTGCTTTTAAAACCCGGTACAGAACAGGATCGCGCATATTCAGGTTGCCAGATGCCATATCAATTTTAGCTCTCAATACAACTTCACCTTCAGCAAATTCGCCAGCACGCATCTTCTCGAACAAATCCAGGTTTTCTTCCACCAACCTATCACGATGGGGGCTGTTCCGTCCCGGTTCAGTAAGCGTACCCCGGTATTCACGGATCTGGTCTGGGCTTAAGGAATCTACATATGCTTTACCTTTTTTGATCAACCGTAATGCATATTCATAAAGCTGGTCAAAATATTCGGAGGAATAAAACAACCGGTCATCCCAGTCAAAACCCAGCCACTGCACATCTTCCATTATGGATTTTACATACTCTTCCTCTTCCTTTATGGGGTTGGTATCATCAAACCGAAGATTACATTTCCCAGAGTATTGCGAAGCCAGTCCGAAGTTCAGGCAAATAGACTTGGCATGGCCAATGTGAAGGTAACCATTAGGTTCAGGAGGAAAGCGCGTATGAACCCTGCCATCATATTTCTGTGTTTTTAAATCTTCCTCGATTATATTCTGTATAAAATTGTTCGAAGATTCTAAATCGTCTGTATGCAAAATCTTTTCTCCTCCATCAGTCTTGAGGCCAGTGCATAACAACTCTATCTTACAAGCGCTGATTTACAATTTTTCATGTAATATACATTTTTAAAAAACCATTACCCGATACCTGCTCATGTAAAGGGTTTTTTCTAAATCCTAGATAATACTTTTGAATGGCCCGTAATCGCAAATTTATAATTCTCCTGATTTTTATCATCACGGTGGCTTCCAGCTTCTGGCTGGTTTCACGTTATCCGGCATTGGACAGTAAGGCCGCGCTTTCTGGCAGTGAAGCCTTTGAAGACCCTCTCACCCACGAGGCCCACTTTCATGCTCCAAGGCACGCTGGCTTTATCATTCAAGTAATCTATACCACTCTAAACTGGTATGAGACCAACTGGCGTGGTATGGCATTTGGCCTGGTTCTAGCGGCTGGATTCTACACGCTACTCAAATATATACCCCGCCAGTCATCCGACAGGCGCTTCCGCAATAGTTTTATGGGAATGTTTGTAGGGACCCCACTTGGGGTCTGTGTCAATTGTGTAGCCCCTATCGCCAAAGGCATGTATGAGGGTGGGAGCAAAATGGAAACGGCTTTAGCCGTCATGTTCAGCTCTCCTACTCTCAATATCATTGTCCTCACCATGTTGTTCTCGATTTTTCCTTTCTACATGGCCGTGATGAAACTGCTGGCGACTTTTATTTTGATCCTCATAATAGTCCCTCTGATTTCAGAAAAAAACCGGACCACCCCAGAGAAAGAGGCTTCAGAAATAGATCCTGCCGCATCCTGCGAATTAAACTCTCTTCATGAATCCTGGTCGGCAGCCTTCCAATCAGCAAGCCTGGATTACTGGAAAAGTTTTCAATACATCTTTATCCGAACCGTTCCCCTGATGTTGTTAGCTGGAGCGTTTGGGGCCCTGGCCAGTCACCTATGGAGCTTTGATAAATTGATCGGCGTTCCGGTCAACCTTGCAAATCTCAGTCTTCTTTCCTTCATGGGTACACTAATGCCACTGCCAATAGCTTTTGACCTCATGTTGGCACAGGCCATGATGATGTCCGGGCTTTCTCCCGCGTTTGTAACCACACTTGTGTTTACCTTCGGGACATTCAGCATTTATTCCGCCATGATTGTATACAGAACTTTCTCGTTTTTACTGGCAATAAAATTATTTGTGATCGTCTTTACCATCGGTATTGGGTTGGGCTATGCCTCGAACAGTTTTCTGGAACATCGGCATGTTAAATGGTTAGCACAGTATGACCAGGTTATAACAATCTCCGATAATGGTGCAGCAACCTCTGATAATCAGACATCAACTTCAGCCAGGCAGGAAGTCAATTCCCCCGAAAAAATTTATTCCCCCATACCAATGGTACGCTACACAGCACCCATAATACTCAGACAGGATAATATTGAAGTTCACGCGCTTGTCCATGCTCCCCGTAAAAGTTATGCCAGCAAACCTTTTATCCTGCAATTAGGGACAGAGCTGGGCATCACTTATTCCAATTCCCTGACACCAGAAATTTTTCTCGATCCGCTTTTTTTTGGGCGGGGCATTGCCTCCGGAGATTTCAATTTGGATGGATGGACCGATATTGCTGTGGCCACCAACAATGGATTCGAGCTCTACCAGAACATGAACGGAACACGCTTCAAAAAAATATTCAGCGGTATTGAGTCTTTAAACGGAAAGCAGGCCATTAACATCGCTCTGGTGGATTTGAATAATGATGGGTGGCTCGACGTGTTTCTGACTACTTTTAATGAAGGAAATTTTGTGGTGCTCAATCCTTTACCCGATGAAGGACGGTTGCGTGTTCTTTCTGTTCCGAATGAAGGAGCCCTGCTGACCAGCGCATCGGCCTTTGCCGACCTGAATTACGATGGTTTTCCTGACATCGTAAACGGCAATTATTATTTGGGAGTATTCACCCGAACACCTGTTAAGCAAGCAGCCAACCAGTGGATTCTTAATCGTGATCTGGAGTTCGAACTGCACAATCTTGAAGGGATTCCTGGACAAACCCACAGCGTTCTTTTTTCAGACATCAACGCCGATGGACATGCGGATTTAATGGTCGGCAACGACTACAGAGTCGCGGATACTTATTATTTTGGCACTGCTGATGAAGGGTTTAAAAAAATACTGCATCGGGACAAAGTTATCCCAATTACAACACAGAACACCATGAGCATTGATACGGGTGATTTTAATAACGACCTGATCCCTGATATTTATCTCGCCAATATAGGAATGTCACGTGGATTGGATGTAGTCTCGAATATCTTTGGAGCAACAATGCTAAACGCAGGATTGGATTTTTGCGACTCTGGAAAAACCTTGCTCAGTCGGGAGACCTGCCACCAGTTCAACCAACTCACCACTTTGCTGAATCCGGAAAAGCTGGACATCACTGAACATTGCAACAAGTTAGGAAATCCTCAATGGATCAAGGAATGTATGGTCACACGTATGATCCTGGTTGCATCGAGCAGGAAGTCACCCACTCTTTGCGATAAAATTTTACCTCCTTTTACTCTAAACCGAACTTATTGCCAGAAATTTTTTCAGGCCGAGTATCTTGAAATTTCCAGAGAAAATGAAATCCCCATGCAAACCCAATTCAACCTGCTGTTATCTGGACAAAAGGATCATACTTTTACAGATTTATCCAAACAGACGAATATATCCACTGCTGAGTGGAGCTGGAACGCTCGGTTTGCCGATCTCGACAACGATGAGTGGCTGGATCTCTATGTAGTTAACGGCGTTCCCATCACTCAGGAGTATGCTTCGAACAACTTTTTTCACAACCAGAAAGGAAAATCTTTTATCCCTGCACAGAAAGAGTTTGGACTGGATGATCTCGACCACAGTTCTTCCTATACATACATCGATATAGACCGGGATGGAGATTTGGACATTATCGCAAATACTTTATATGGTCCTTTCAAGGTCTATACTAATAACAATACTAAAGGGA
This sequence comes from uncultured Nitrospina sp., assembly GCA_964344595.1. Taxonomy (GTDB): domain Bacteria; phylum Nitrospinota; class Nitrospinia; order Nitrospinales; family VA-1; genus LS-NOB. The sequence continues at coordinate 93,033 of CAYFNV010000004.1, forward strand.
ACAGTGTTTCCATCAAACTGGTCGATGAGAAAGGCAACCGGTTTTGCCTGGGGTGCACCCTTATTATCCGCTATGGAAAAGACGGCGAACGCCACCAGATGCGCGAAATAAAAGCCGGGGGTGGATTCCATTCTTACGATGCACCTTTGGCCCATTTTGGGTTGGGGCAATTTGAGACCATCCAGCAAATGGAAATAACCTGGTCAACGGGAGAAACCTCAATCCTGCAACACAAATTTCCCGCAAACCACGAATACACAATAAGTCGCCAGCGTGACGCTGGACCCAACACCCAATAGCAGATTTTTTAATCGCTTGAACCGGGATCACTTATTGCTGGTTGTTGCTCATTGCCACCAACGGCTCGCCGGTGGTACAATTTTGTCCGGAAGGTAATGGAGGCATTTAATATCATGTCACTATGGTTAATAGTTGGGGTTGGCGGGTTTATCGGGGCGATTTTACGCTACTGGGTCAGCGGATGGATTCAGGGTGGTTTCGTAACCTTCCCTGTTGGCACCCTCGGAGTGAACTTTATTGGAAGCCTGCTACTGGCTTTAATTATGTATGCCTCCGAATATAGAGGCCTGTTTGGCGAAGAGGTACGTGTGTTCCTGACTATCGGTGTCTTAGGTTCGTTCACCACCATGTCCACCTTCAGCTTTGAATCTATGAAGCTTCTGGAACAGGACCAACATTTACTGTTTGGTGCCAACCTGGTAGGCACTGTCACACTTTGTCTGCTTGCCGTTTATCTTGGAAAAGTTTTAATCACTGTTACAGGTCTGAAATAATATGAAAAAAGAATCCGATGCTATTCTTTTAAGAATATTTATCGGCGAGTCTGATAAATATGAAGGTGTGCCGCTTTCCAAATATCTGGTCGAGTTCTTCAAGAAAGAAGGACTTGCAGGTGCTACTGTATTAAGAGGTATCAGTGGATTTGGGAAATCCAGTAAACTGCACACCACATCCATACTAAGATTGTCCGATGACCTGCCAATTGTGATAGAAGTGGTGGACCGGAAAGAAAATATCGAACGGGTTAAACCTAAACTTGATGAAGTGATCGGAGAAGGGATGATTACAGAAGAACAGGTTAAAATCATCCTCTATGAAGGCCGGTCGACGGGCGGTGGAAACTAGTCAACGACTTTAATACTTTTACGCATCGAAGAGATGAAAATATTTTTCTTGCGGCAATTGTTATCTCCGCTTAATATGCCGTCCCTGTATTTTGAATCAGAAATTTTTTTGTGTGCGCCTGTAGCTCAGCTGGATAGAGCAACGGACTTCTAATCCGTAGGTCGCAGGTTCGAATCCTGCCAGGCGTGCCACTAAAATAAAGCCCACCAGAAAAATATTGCTCTCTTCCCATTTGAATTCTATACGACTGATTCATAGCGAATAGAGCTTCTATTTAAACCCACTAATTACCATAAATAACAAAATACCTAAAATACTAATACAAGATACAGTAAAAACTTTGTTGCTATGAGGTCCATTGTTTATAATCGAATCCCACTTCAATACTTTTTCAATGCACATCAACTTAAGGGCTTTCATCGAGAACTCCTATCCTTTTTCATAAAGTAAATTAAGAACTATAATGTAATTAATCTGCAAACCGCATACCAGCCAACACTCTATTACAACAAATAAAGTCTAAATGCAAATAAGCTTTATTTCATATAGGGTTAACGATCTATTGGGGAATGGGGAGGCAGTTTTAGCTTGCTAAACAGGTAGGCAATTTTTTCCTTAGTTGATGAGTTTCCTGAAAGAATTTTGTTTGAATAAATGATTGTTTTTGGCGGATTTCCTTTGATCAGTTATGGCTTACATCAGCTGTGCTCATTTTAGCGGTAAACCGTGAGTAGCCCGGTAGTGCATATCAATCTCATACGTACCGATGGATTTACCCGATTCCGCATCACGTAATATTACCTTTTCGTTAGGTGACTTGCAGAGAGCCAGCCAATAACCTATTTCTTCTTTTTCTCCAGTCAAAACCGAGTTCCATTTTGAAGTCACATATACAACCTGGCCATCCTCTTCTGTTCTATCAATGATCCCGGGCTTAACCCGGATAATGTCCGTCTTTCTGCAGGCCGGGTTGGGTTCTTCAGGCACTTTGGAAAGTTTATTGACTTCAAAATAATAAAGACCCAGTGCCAACACTATGCAACAGGTTACTATAAGAGTTTTTGGAGATTGAAACATTTCGTTTTATTTAACACTAGTTTCCAAATACCTGCTTTAAGAGATCGGTCACTCTTGCCTGAGGATTGGTCCTGATATTTTTTTCTTCTTCGGCCAGCATCACAAACAACCCGGATATAGCTTTGTCGGTAACATAAGTGTCCAGATCCAGTGCCTCCGCGGAGGCAAAGGGAATACTGGCGAACTTTCCCATCATTTCTTTATATGCTGATGTAACTCCGGCCTTGTTCACCGTTTTGCTGACAATTGGTTTAAACGCCTGGGAAATTTCATTGAAGGTCTTTTCCCTTAAATAATCTGTCGCCGCCGTATCACCACCATTCAGCACATTTTTGGCATCATCAAACGTCATATTCTGAACCGCGCCAAGCAAAATATCTTTGGCTTTCGGGGACGCCGCTTCCGCCGCCCGGTTCATGCTCAGCACAAAATCATCAACGGGTTTTTGCAACCCAATATTTTTTAGCATGTCTGCAACTTTCTGAATTTTCTCTGGCATGGGTATTTTAATTTGCGGATTTTCCAGATAGCCATCTAATTTAGAAGAATAACTGATGGCTTTGTCCACCCCTATCGATAATGCTTCCTTAAGCCCTGAGATGATTGATTCCTCAGAAAGCCCAACTGCTGCTTGAGACTTATCCTGAGATAAGGAATCCATTCCCTTTTGCAACAAGTTATCAAAGAATTGCGCGTTACTGATATTCGGGCTGAAAATAAAAACAAATAACACAAAAACAAGTTTATATCTCATAACAAATATCTCCTGATACCTTGACTATCATCATAACGACATGCGCTATTCAACTGAATAGTTACTGCCTGTCTAACAGATTTTGCAATAACCGTTACCATATCAGCCAGCATTTTTATGTTTTTTCATCTGCTTATAAATAATCGGTGTCATGGCCAATAGACCTAGAAGGGTCAAGGCGCTTATCACCCCCGGCGAAGTAATGTCAGAAAAAGATTGCAGGCTAGACAGATGACTACCGGCGTTGGCGTAAATCCATGTTGCGGGTAGTTTCCCGATTAAGGTTCCCACCATAAAAACTTCCCAGGAAATCGTGCTCACACCCATTGCAATATTGACGAGAAAAAAAGGAAACAGAGGAACCAGCCTCAGCACCAACATATAGTGGATATCGTTCTCGCACAGGCCTTGATGAATAGGCTGAAGTCTTTCACCAAACTTGTTTTCCACCCAGTCTCTCAGAATATATCGAGCTGCAAAGAAAGCCAACACTGCACCCATAGTTGAACCCAGACTCACCAATAAAGGACCAAGGGGCAGACCAAATAATGCCCCGGAAAAGACGCTGAGAAGCGTTGCTCCGGGAAGCTGGAATAATCCTATCACTAGAAACAGAGCCACAAAACCAGCCATCATGGTCAAACCATTGGACTGATAATAATTCTCTAACAAATTCTGATTTTCCCTGAGCCAGTTCAAACTCATCAAGTCGCCAAGAAAATAATACAGGCTACTTCCAACAATCATCACACATAACCCTGCTATTATCTTATTCATCATAATTTAGAACTTGTTTATCAATTTTTTTCTGTCAGTGACCGTGCAAGGTCCAGGTTTTTTTGTGCGTCAATATAGTCCGGGTCAATGCTTAGGGCCTTTTCAAAATGCTCTATGGCTTCTTCAAACCTGCCCTGGCCGGCAAGAGTGCTCCCCAGATTGTTATGGGCTTTCGTGAAACCAGGATCAAGGGCGATCGCCTCTCGATAATGCTCGATGGCCTGTATTATCTCTCCCCGACTCGACAACAATATGGCAAGGTTATTATGCACCTGGAATAATCCAGGATTGATTTCAAGGGCTTTTTGGTATTGCACAATCGCTGCTTCATACTGTCCCGTCTCGCTGAGCCTGATTCCCAGATTGCTGTACGCATCGGCATAGTCTTTCTTTAAACGTATCGCATTCTTATAATAATTGATGGACTCGTTTAGCTCCCCCTTGTCCCCCAGCGCATTGCCAAGATTGTTATAGGCTTCTGCATAATCCGGCTTAAGCTTAATCGCCTCTCGATAATGATCAATTGCCTGGTCATATCTATTTAGTTCAATGAGGGCAGTACCAAGATTGTTATGGGCCACAGCGTAATGAGGATTGATTTTTATCGCTTGTTGGTATTGTTTGACCGACTCTTCGTAACGTTTTTCACTGAACAAGGCATGGCCTAGATTGTTGTGGGCGATTACAAAACTGGGCGTCTCGTTTTCTACCACGGAAATGGCGTGACTGAAAAGTGTGACACCATTTTTCCAATAGCCTGCCTGAACCCATGTTAACGCTGTTAGGATAAGAATAAATATACCGGCCAGTAAGGGCAAAAATTTTTGTTTCCCATTTTTCATTAAATCTGACAGACCCCAACTGATGGCAATAAAAATTCCTACCATAGGAATATATGTATAACGGTCCGCCATGGCCTGTTCGCCCACTTGCACAATGCCTATCACCGGTACCAGAGACCCCAGATACCAGAGCCACCCTACTGTAAGATAAGGCATATTCCTGATCCGCTTCACCACCCATACTGTTGCCCACACCAGCACCACTCCACATGCCAGGACTTTCCATGCTGGCAATGTGTTTCCCGGATGTGGATAAAAAACCGACAGTCTTTGAGGCCACACCATCTTTCCTAAATATTCCAGATAGGACACTAAGGCGTTAGTGAGACCGGAGTAGAGAGAGCGCAACTCTGTAGAACGTACTGCGTCTCCTCCTTTTTGCACCATGTAGGTGGTAACACATGAACCAACCACCAATATAAAAAGAGGAATTTTTTCTATGATTGACGCTTTAATGGATTCTATTGTTTTTTTCATGTTTCCCCAATCCCATCGTTTTAGAGGCCAAAAATCGAGGAGAACCAGAACAAAAGGCAAGGTCACTAGCATTGGTTTTGCCATCAAACCGAGAGCCAGAAATAAAACCATAAGAAGGTACATCTGGCCTTTTTTTACATAATCGAGATAGGACCACATCGTCAGGAACCAGAAAAAAGTACTGAGCAGATTTTTACGTTCCGCGATCCACGCCACCGATTCAACATTCAGAGGATGGAGTGCAAACAATGCGGCTACAAACCCGCTACGCCATAGTGCACCAGTCATTTTCAGAAGAACCCCGAATAATAAAATGACGTTGGCAATATGAAACAATATGTTAGTCAGATGGTGACCGGAAGGATTGGTCCCATAAATCTCGAAATCGAGCATATGAGATAACCACGTCACAGGGTGCCAGTTAGAAGTGTAAGACTCCATAAAGGCCCATTTCATGCTCTCAAGAGTCAACCCCTGTGTGATGTGTGGATTTTCACTTACATAGCGGTTGTCATCAAAATTAAGGAATCCGTGGTCAAGAACCTGCCAGTAAGTCAGAAAGGTAGTCCCTGCGAGGAATAGACTGATAGCAACTCGCATAACTTTATTGTCTTTATCTGGAATCATTTGTCCAGTGACCGTGCAAGGTCCAGGTTTTTTTGTGCGTCAATATAGTCCGGGTCAATGCTTAGGGCCTTTTCAAAATGCTCTATGGCTTCTTCAAACCTGCCCTGGCCGGCAAGAGTGCTCCCCAGATTGTTATGGGCTTTCGTGAAACCAGGATCAAGGGCGATCGCCTCTCGATAATGCTCGATGGCCTGTATTATCTCTCCCCGACTCGACAACAATATGGCAAGGTTATTATGCACCTGGAATAATCCAGGATTGATTTCAAGGGCTTTTTGGTATTGCACAATCGCTGCTTCATACTGTCCCGTCTCGCTGAGCCTGATTCCCAGATTGCTGTACGCATCGGCATAGTCTTTCTTTAAACGTATCGCATTCTTATAATAATTGATGGACTCGTTTAGCTCCCCCTTGTCCCCCAGCGCATTGCCAAGATTGTTATAGGCTTCTGCATAATCCGGCTTAAGCTTAATCGCCTCTCGATAATGATCAATTGCCTGGTCATATCTATTTAGTTCGCTTAAAACTTTTCCGCGTTCATTGTAGGCAATAGCTTCGGTATGTGTACGCTGGTCAAGCACCATCCAGTAACCCAAAAGAGTTACTACGATCACAATAATCAGACTGATCACAAGTCGCATAGGATTCTGTCTCGCTCAACACTTATCTGGAGGAAGGGTCATTTTCGTCTTTTGTAAACAAGAAGATGATATCTGGACCTGGGGCTATAGGTCTTAGCCTGATCACCCCAATTATAAACCGTCTCTGTATTTGAAAGGATATCAATCACTCCCGATACTTCGTATTTGTTACTCAAATAATCCTTAGCCCAGTTTTTTAACAGGGATGGAAAGTCTGGCCTTACAGGCACCCATGACAAGGGAGCATTGACAACAACAATAAACACTGGCCGGGCTTCAGTAATTTCCCGAATCAACTCATCCTGCATTTGACCGGCGTAAACATGTTTTTCCGTCAGGGGGTACATATAAAGATGTCTGGTTGCCGATTTTCTTTGCGAATAAAAATAGATTTGCGGCTCAGACCCCAAAACGGCAACTTTGTCGTCCTCTTTGGAATGGTTAGCTATGTATTTCGCTATCTCATTTGACTCCGGGAAAGGATTTAAGCCGTAGGTTGATCGAGTCACTTCGAAAACCGGCATGCTGAAGAAAGTATCCTTCTGGATCCATAAAGGGAAACCCAAGGCCAGAGTCAGGATTGCCGCAAAGATTAATGCTTTATGTTTAAAAAATACGAGCAAGCTATGAAATCCTGCACCTGCAAGAAGAGCCACAGAGGGCATCCATAATAGAAAATAATGAGGGCGGAAATAGAGTCCTGGAGTGATCGCTAAAAATGAACATAAGAAGAATCCCAAAAAAAATAAACATTCCTCTTTGGAGTCCATTTTCCAAAGCAACGATACCAGCCCTATTAGCGACAACTCCAGAATCAGAAAATTGGATTCTAAAATAGGAGCAAAATTATATTTAAAATTTTCGAAACCCTCTCCCGGTGAAGTCAAGGAAACGTATTCCAAAGCATATTGGACTGTACTGAACCAGAAATCGGAGAAGTTTCCGGTCAACCCATAAAGTAGAGCTGACAAAGCTATTGGCACCACACCACCAATCGCAAATATCCCAAAACTGTTAAGAGGTTTTTTGAAACTTTGAGGCTGGATGACAATCCTGAAGCCAAGATAAATCATCCCAAAGATGAAAAAAAATATAGCGTGTTGTTTTATCAGCAACGCGCCGCCTAACAAAAGCCCGCTTAAGAAAAAGCGTATTGCCTGGTCATTTGCAGTTCTTAATAATAAAACCCCGGCCACAGCAGGGAACAGGACAAAGTGCTCTGAATTTGACCAAAAACCGTGAAGGTCAGGGCTCAAGGTTAAGATAGAAAAACTAACACCTGCGGCAATACCTGCGGATAAACCCAGTAAACCTCTTCCAAGAAAAATAATAAGGAATACTGTAGCAAGATTTACAAATAATAAGGCTAGATGAATTGCAACAGATGTTTGTCCAAAAATTGTCAGAATACCGGCATAAACAAAAAAAATACCGGGGAATTTCATACTTAGGGATTCTGTATAAGGTAAGATACCATGAAGAATCTGCTGGGCCATGTATGCATATTCTCCTTCATCGCGCTCAAGGGGTACTCCCAAAAGCCGAAGGCGAATCAAAACAACTCCTACCAGGAAAATCCCAGCCAGCCACAACAGGTTTATATATTGACCATCCCTATAAGGTGGGGTGTCTTTTATTTTTGCGCTCCAAAAAAATTATTATTTCACCACAAAGTATGTCGAACAAATTAACAACATAATTTTATGGTTTGTTTCAACTTATAAAGTCTTTCCTTGTCTTCTCTCATTTTCAAGGTTTCTTCGTATTTCTGACCTGCGGGTAGACTGGCGTTTATCGGGATTGGTTTCCATACCGGCTTGCCTGCGTTCCTCATTTTTTCGTCTGATAATATCTCTTCTTTCCTCCTGTCGCGGATCTCCTTCTTCAGTATCCAAAAACAATATTTCTCCCAACTGTGAATAACCTTCCTTATTGGCTATAATAGCCATTTCGCAGGAGGAATCCTCATTATCGATGGATTTTGCAAGAGGGCTTGAATCATCCAAAATTTTTCGAAAATCTCTTAGCAATTGAACCAGGGCAGCCTTGAATTTACCTTCCTCGTGTAAATCTTTACCATAAGACCAGAATTGAGTTATCAAATTTTCAGTCATTTTTAAAAACCTTTCTTCTAATCCAAGGCACAAGCTATGTTAACAAGATACTTGAGAGATGCACATATTCCCACTTTTTCCTAATTTAAAAAACCTAATTTTTTTAACCAAATTAACTATTTTATCTGCCAATAAATGATACAAAATATGCCTTTTTGGTCTAGTAGAAATATATCGGCAAAAATAACAATTGGTTACAAAATCCGCCAATAAAAAACCATTATCCAAGTTCATCAATAAGAGCTTCAGGAGATTATATAAATCATCTAAATGAGTTGGGTTTATACACACTTTATGATACACTTTGTGCCAAAATGGGTTGGCATTAGTTGATGGCTGTTTTTTGAACACTATCAGGATGAATCGGAATGCAAATTTTTGGGCTTTATTTCTCCAGCCGTCCAAGCAAAATCGTGGATGGTTTTTTTTGCACCGAATAAGGCCAAAATGACAACCTAAATTCAAATTTGGGAAGGTCTGATTCCAGGGTCAGAAAAAAATTCCCGTTTATTTGCAGGAGAGTATTTAGATGGCTCAAGGAAAAGTAAAGTGGTTTAACGAAAGTAAAGGTTATGGTTTTATCGAGTCGGATGATGGTGAAGATTGTTTTGTTCACTTTTCAGAGATTCAAAGCGAAGGCTTCAAAACCCTCCATGAAGGACAAGCCGTGGAATTCGAAAAAACCATGGGCCAGAAAGGACCACAAGCCTCAAAGGTTATCCCCAAGTAATTTTATTTAAAGTGTCTTTCCCCGGCAGAGTATTTACTCTGCCGGTAATGGTTCGGCCACTAAATTAATCGCGTAAAAGACATATTAGAAAGGGAAAGACTATGCACGAAGTAAAAGTTTACGACAGCTCAGGAAATTTAAAGAAAGTTATTTCTGTCAAAGCCCTGAACAAAAGATCTGATAAGCAGATCCAGTCACCTTCCTTGTATAATAAGAAAGGGCGTAATGCCAAGCCAATGAGTAAAGTTGACGAAAAGGAGCTCAAGGCCGCTTTAACAAGATGATTCTGGAACCTCATTCCTCCCTCCTAACATTCAGGTTTTTCAAAAAAACGCGCTTCACCAATACACAATCTATCCCCCTGTTTCCCACATATCCAATCCGATCAACATTCCAACCTCTATAACATGAACAAGTATGGCTAGTTAATCCATAAAGCTTTTTATTGTGGAACGACAACTGGTTATTGATACAATAACCCCATGCCTTTGAAAATAGCATTAATCAATATGCCCTTCGGGTTCCACATATACCCTTCTATACAGCTGGGAACCCTCTCGACTCTGCTGAAAGCTCACGGGTGCGAAGTCAAGAGCCACTATCTGAACCTTCATTTCGCTCATCAACTTAGCCTGCCTGTATACAACCAGCTCTGCGAAAAACGATTTCTGGTTGGGGAGTGGTTATTTTCCCATCCACTTTTCGGAGAAAACACCAGGAATCAGGATTACATGAATCATTTCGCTCCACACATTGAAGATGTCTGTCAGTCAATTGAACGCCCGAAAGAATTTTTAGTCGATGTAAAAACCAAAATGGTCCCTGAATTTCTTCAGTGGTCAAGGGATGCATGCGACTGGGGCTCCTTTGATGTTGTAGGCTTTTCTTCGACTTTTAATCAGAACATAGCAAGCCTGACTCTTGCTAAATGGATTAAGGAAAAATTCCCTCATATAAAAATTCTGTTTGGCGGGTCCAACTTTGAATCAGAAATGGGTTTGGAATATTTCAGGGCTCTCCCTTGGATCGACTATGTTGTACCTGGAGAAGCAGAAGATGTTTTACCGCAATTGGTCAAGTATCTTGAGCAAGGCAATGGCCCCGTTCCCCGAGGTGTGATTCACCGCTGTGAAGGGGAAGTGCTTTATGAAGCTCCTGAAGCCATGTTTGGTAATTTTCAAGACTACGCAGCACCTGATTATGATGATTTTTTCGATCAGTTAAGGGAAATTGACCCTCACTCATCCTTATTGGAAAACCCGGTCATTCTGTATGAAACCGCTAGAGGTTGTTGGTGGGGAGAGAAACATCACTGTACTTTTTGTGGTTTGAATGCAAGCACCATGAAATTCAGATCCAAGCCTATAGAACAGGTGCACACTGACCTTACGAAACTTTCAAATAAATACGACTCCTTTCGTTTCAGGCTAGTGGATAATATTCTGGAAATGAAATACATCGATGGGGTTTTTGGCGGATTAGCCGAAAATAACTACGACCTGCATTTCTTTATTGAAGTAAAAAGCAACCTGACCAAAAAACAAATCAAAACTCTGGCTCAAGGTGGAGCAAAAGTAATTCAACCAGGAATTGAGAGTTTTAGCACAAACCAGTTGCAAGAAATGGATAAGGGTGTCCGGCCTTTACAAAATATTCTCTGCATGAAATGGGCCATGTATTACGGCATTGAAATCAACTGGAATATTCTGATCGGTTTTCCCGGAGAGACCAATGCTGATTACCGTCAGCAGATTGACCTGATAAAATTACTTTTTCATCTTCCTCCGCCAGAGTGTGTCGGTAGCCTTTGGCTGGAGCGGTTCAGCCCTTACTTCCAGCGACCGGAAGAGTATGGAATCAAAATTACAGCACCTGGAGAAGCCTATCCTTTTGTTTATGATCATCCTGACATCGATCATATGAAAATTGCCTATGATTTTGAATTCGAAACCAGCACCCAGATTGACACTAAATTAAAGCAGGAGTTATTTCATACCGCGGAAGAATGGAAACAAAGGCACCAGTCAGAGGAACTGCCGTACCTGATTTTCACAAAAGCAATGGATTTCGTAACTGTTTATGATCAAAGATCAATGGAGTCCATAAAAATAAGATTGGAAGGGCCACGAGCCTGGGTATTTATCTGTTGTAATGAAGCACCCAAATCTATAGGGCAGATTCGTGACTATTTTCGGGAGAAAACTGGCAAGGATCCAGAGGGTGATCAGGTCGAAAATGCTATCGCATACCTTGTGGAAAAAGGCCTTATTTATGGAGAACGTGAAAAGTACCTGAACCTGGCCCTTCCACATAATCCTAACCTTTAAGGTGTATCAGAGTCAAAATACACGCACGATAAAAATATTAGAAAAATTTGCACTTGCCTCTTATATATTCCAATGACTCAGACCAGCTCTAAAGGAAAACTGCCATGGCAGTGTAGTATTGGTCTTTAATCTTATCTCCAAGTTTATCGATCGGCAATTCATTAAACCCTAATTCTTCAAGAATTTCTTGTTGAACCGGATTGGCAATAGCCTCTCCACTACTACCCAGGTTCATTTCATCAACAATGCAATCTGACACATGAACAATTTTAGTGACCAGAGGATAGTCTTTCGCTTTTTGGGGACGATGGTGAAAGAAGGCAGGCTCACAGAGTGACATAGGCAAACCCCAGCCTTTCAACAACCTACCACCCACTTTAGCATGGCTGGCTCCAAAAACTTTACGTTCGACATCAAATAAACACTCTTTATTTTCTTTACATCGCTCTAAAATTTTTTCAGCTTCCTTTGGAAACTTTTTATACACAATAAGACTTCCTATATCATGAAGCATACCAGCTAGATAATAGCTTTCCAGATTACGCTCACCAATCCAGTCAGCAATTATTTTCGATGTAACTCCGCAGGCAATCGAATGGCGCCAGAAAAGATCCATGCTCACCAGGTTCTCAGGAATTCCGGAAAACTGTTTTGTCACCGATGTCGCTAAAACCAGTTGAGTCAATTGCTCTGTGCCAATAATTCCCAAAGCATGAGTTACGGTCTCTACCTCAGATTCCAGTCCGTAAAAAGGGCTGTTAACTATTTTTAAAAGGCGCGCAGAAAGAGCTGGATCACCTCCGATGATAGAGGAAAATTCCTTAAAGGAGCTTCTCGGATCTTCTAGAGTTTTCTTAAGCTTGACGTACACATGTGGAGGCGAATTCACCCAGTCTTTAATTGCCTCTTCAACGTTTACCGGCATACTCTGCGTCCTTTATATTTGATGAATTTTGACTTTTACACTTACAAAATACAGATTGTCAATATTTTCTTGAACTTCTAGTTAAACACCTTGAATTACCTTTTAATTTGCGAACTTCCATTCTTTGACCAGGGCTGGTGAAGTTTTTGGGTCAAGATAACCCTCAACTATCAACACTCGACGCACATCATCTCCAGTGACAACAACCTGACGACCTTTGTCCGCATCCGGATAGTTGGCTACAATCGAAACACCAGAAGGGAAAAAAGGCTGACCAGCTTTTCTCATCATTTTCTCCTCTTCTCTACTAAACTCTCCCCCTCCCTCAATTGGTGGCCATATCGCTAAACCCATTGAGGAAAACATCCATTGAACAAACTCTTCTGGAGTGCCTTCGGGGTAGGAACGCCTGAAAGTAGTACGCTCTAACTGACGGTCCGAAGACATATACCTCACAACATTGACAGCCTGGTTCAGCTTGGGAAAATCTTTTGGACCATAATCCAAATATAATAAAGGCAAAATCAGCATAATGCCGAGTGCCGCCCACACATATAACTTATCAAAGTGCCTCATCAGGTTTCACACTTTCAAAGACCATATTGTCAGATCAAAACATTATTATTCCAAATATTATAATTTTAGAAAACCCCCTATTGACTCAACTGATATCCCCAAATTAAATGATACCGACACCTGTATTTCACCATAATTTTATGATCATTGAAATGTGTTCATTCTTAGAACCTGCATGACCAAGCAAATTTTTGGACCACCGGGAAAGCTTCTGCAATGTTATAATTGCTTTTGCAAATTTTAAAACTTTTTTTAATTTTATGACTACTTCAGAAAAAGGACTTCCAGTAACGTTGCTGTCCGGGTTCCTAGGTTCAGGAAAAACCACACTCCTGAATCATATTTTGAAACAGGATCACGGCAAAAGGATCGCCGTGATTGAAAATGAGTTCGGAGAAATTGGGATTGATTCCGAATTCATTATCGGAGCCGATCAGGATATATTCGAAATGAGTAACGGATGTATATGTTGCTCTATTCGCGGGGATTTGGTTGAAACCCTGAATCGGCTTTTGGAAAAAAACAACAAATTTGATCATATTATAATTGAAAGCACCGGCCTTGCCAATTCCGGCCCGACCGCACAGGCATTCCTTATTGAGGATGAAATTTCCAACTCACTTTTCCTTGATGGAATTGTCACTCTGGTTGACGCAAAGCATATCTGGAATATCCTGAATGAAGAGGAGGTCGTTTGGGAACAAATCGCTTTTTCTAATGTCATCCTTTTAAACAAAGCTGATCTGGTATCAGAACTCGAAATGGAAAAACTGGAAAAGCAGGTGCGCCAGATCAACCCTACTGCAAAAATATGTAAAACTACTCAGGCTGAGATCGATTTAAACCATATTTTAGATATCGGGGGATTTAATTTAGAAGCCGCGTTAGAAACCTCCAGCTTCAATACTAACCATCATGAAACAGATGAATCTATTTCTTCTGTCTCCCTTTCTTTTCCAGGGTATGTAGACCCAGACCGTTTAAATTCATGGCTACAAATGTTATTAATTTATGAAGGGATGAATGTATTTCGTTCTAAAGGAATTATAAATATTGAGGGTTCTGAAGAACGGTACTTGTTTCAAAGTGTTTACATGATGTTTGAAGGAAGATTTGGAAAACCTTGGGATACAGATTCTCCACTTAATCAAATAGTCTTCATAGGACAGAACCTGGATGCTCTGAGACTGGAAGAGAGCCTGAAGAACAATGCTGTTTTATAACAAGCTGAGGTATAGGTAAAACTCCTGACCTTTACATTTGGAAAACACTCATGGCAGAAGAAAGTCGCACAAAACCTGAAGAGTCGCAGGAAATAGAGCTCAGCGAAGCTGAGATCAAAGAGCTTGAACGTCTGGAGGCTAAGAAAAAAGCATCTCAAAAGAAAGTCCTTGATTCCAAAGACAATCTATTTGGGGCTATGCTGACTGACCTTGATCTGGAAGGGTTAGATCTGCATGATGCCAAAATGGCCAAAGCAAATCTCAACAACACAAATCTGAGTGGAGCTAATTTAAGCAATGCAAACTTTATTGAAGCAGATTTGACAGAAGCCAATCTATCAAAAGCCGATCTGCACGATGCTTATTTTGCCGATGCTCAATTGGTTGCGGCAGATTTTTCAGAAGCCGATCTGCGTTGGGCAGATTTCAGTTGGGCTGTATTAAGTGAAGCGCGCTTTAATGAAGCAAACCTTCTGGAAGCAGATTTCACAGAAACCACACTGGTAGCCGCCGACTTTACCATGGCAAATGTTGACGGAGCTAATTTTGACCAGGCAAACCTGATTGATGTGCGCTTAAAGGGAGTCGACCTGTCTCAATCTCTTAATTTAACACCCGAGCAAATAGAATCTGCCGAAATCGACAGGGCCACCCAGCTTCCTCCTTATCTGGAAATAACATGGGATAACGAGGGCTTTACAGTGCAAAAAGCTATCCAGAAGAAATCCAAGCGGAAAAAAGCAAAAAAATAAACTTCCCTTACTCTTTAGTCAACCCGGCTTTCCTCAAATATAACCTCTCCATCTGTGTCCATTTCATATTTTATTTCTATAGGACGGCAACAAACCTCACAATCTTCAATATATTCCTGATCCGGCTCTGACAAATCCAGCAATATTGAAATGGATTCACCACAATACGGACAGAAAAAAAATTGCTCGTGCTGCTCCATTCTAGAATCTTCTATTCCGACATTCGAAACTCTTTAGAATAAAAGGCCACCAGATCTTTCACAGAAAGAATGCCTACAATTTTATCCTCTTCAGTAACCCCCAAATGGCGAATCTTGTTTTTGTGCATAAACCGGTTCGCTTCTTCAATAGGCAGATAACGATCTAAAGAAAGAACAGGGCTCGTCATTATTTCTTTAACATTTGTTGATTCAGGTTCCAAACCTTTACTCATAACTTTTCTAGCTAAATCCGTTTCGGTTACAATGCCCACATATTCATCAAATTTTTTTACCAGCAATGATCCAATATTATTTGCGGACATCACCATGGCCGCCTCTTGAACCGATGATTCCATATCAATACTCATTACATTGGATATCATGTAATCGCCAATTTCATCCATGGTCCGCTCCTTTGTTAAAAGGTTCCAAAGTCATGAAGAACTGTCAGTGGTTGCCATATCTTGGATGTAGAATCGAGGCTGGAGATTCGCTCTTTTTGACTACATCAAAACGCTTGCCACCGACATAAAACACAACCTATAGAAATTAAAGGGGTTATCGATATACCATGTTTGTGCTATAAAATCCTTTAACCTTAGAAAAGTTTCTAGATATCCCATGCCCCACTATTTAAATGTTGTTTTAGTC
Organism: uncultured Nitrospina sp.; assembly: GCA_964344595.1. Classification (GTDB taxonomy): domain Bacteria; phylum Nitrospinota; class Nitrospinia; order Nitrospinales; family VA-1; genus LS-NOB. The sequence continues at coordinate 108,872 of CAYFNV010000004.1, forward strand.
GAACCAGAAATTCCTATGAACACAGGAACAATTGGAAGGTTATGCCTTGCCACAGAGAGCACCTTGCATCTTGTTGAACCACTGGGTTTCGAAGTCAGCGATAGCCAGCTTAAAAGGGCAGGTCTGGATTATTGGAAACACGTTGATGTCAATATATATCCCGGGCTTGAAGAGTTTCTTGCAAGCATTCCCGATTCGGCCCAGAAGGTATTTTTCTCAACCAAAGGGAATAAAGATTTTTTCCAACATACATTTGAACCGGGTGCTTATCTTTTTTTTGGCAGTGAAACCCGAGGTCTCCCACAAAGCCTTATCCAGTCGAACAAAGATCAGACCTACCGCATACCTCAATATGATGAAAGGATAAGGTCTATCAATATCGCCAATGCTGTGAGTGTTGCAGTTTACGAGGCCATCCGGCAATTGGGAGTATGAGCAATCATTGCTATTCCAAAAAATCACCTCACAACAATCTTGTTTATATCTCTAAATCTGTTGCCACAGAATCTTCAGGCTTAATGTTAAACTTTCGGTAGTACTTCCGTAACAATCTTCTGGCTTCAACCTTATTCACCTGATCATTTTTATTGCCAAAAAGGTTACCTGCATTAATGATGTGAAAAATGGCTTTTTCTCCTTCCTCCATATTCTCATGCAGGAGAGCCAAATTATAATGCGCTTCAGCCGACTTAGGATTACCCTTCAAAGTTTCTTCAAATTCGCGTATTGCATCTTCATATCTACCGTATTTTTCATATGCGGCACCAAGATAAAAATGCGCCTCCGGGTCATTTGGCATGGATTCCACACGGGCTCTTAATTCCTTTATTTCTTTACTTTCAAAAAGTTTACCAAACAAACTTTACGCTCCTGATTTTCAGTTTCTGCTTTGGCTTGAAAAATTCTCTTAAACTTTAACTGGTTATAGAGAAGAGTCTCCTAACTCATCTTCCTCAAATAATTCCATCAGTGAGTTTCTTGAGTCGTCTTGAAACTGCTCTTCTTCTTTGCGATCAATATATAAATTCAACTGTTTTAAAAGTTCCGCCGACAAGTTGCACAAAATCAACCTCTCCATGACAGTTTCTTTTTGATACTCATAAAGCAATCTACCAATACTATTATGAAGAAATGGAGTTAAAATTGACTGCACTCCCTCAAAATCCAGTTCTACAGGGTTACCTTTCTTGAATTCTGGTTCTACACTGCAAAACAATTTATTCCCGTCGTCGACGGATGAGCAGTTTACCCCTATAATTTCTGCCAGCTTTATCTTCATGATTTATCTTTTCCTTCGATTAACTTTCCAAAAAATATTCTGTTTCCTTCATGATACCCCTGCACACCATATATCTTTACTTAAATATCTTTATACTTCCTAAAGATTTTTCACTAAACATTCGTTGAAGAGTTAAATTCATCCCGATTTTGCCGATAAGTTGTTATAATTAAACATCTAACTTATATACTCCTGTAAATGAAAGACACCTTTTTTACAGAAAGCCCTGGCCGAGCAACTGCTACCTGCATTGGAATTCTCGGTTATTTCTCAGGATTCTTGCTCTCTCAATTGCTTATTTTCTGCTCTCCTGCCTTTGGCCAGGATTTTGTGCCCGAAAAATTTAATAAAGCTCTCATAGAAGAATCTTTGCAAGACCAGGAAGCTCTTCGGGAAGAAATGCTTTTAGACCAGGCAATCCTCCGGGAAGAAATGGAACAAATTCGTTTGGAAATCCAACGCATCATGAAGGAGATCGCGTTAGCCATGAAAGAAGAAGCTTTGAAGTTGAAGGAGGAACTCCAGGGACTTCAAGGAGAAACCCAACGTATCCAACAAGAAATATTGGCCGCCCTACAAAAGTCCAAGGAGGATTTCGCTGAAGGTCAAGAGGAGATGCGCAGAGAATTACAAAAGATGCGCCAGGAGGCCAAAAGCCTGAACAAAGAAATCAAGGAAGTCCTCTCAGAACAAAAAGCAATCTGGAAACAGGAAACCGCGGCTCTAAAAGATACTCTGGTAGATGCACGGAAGGAAATGAATTCTGCCAAAGTGGATTCAGAACAAGCTCTTCAATCGAGCCGTTCAGCTATTAATGATTTCAAGAAGGATAATGAAATAACCATGGCTGATTCCCGCAACAAATCAAATGCGGCAATGTTCGAGGCTGGAAACACTTTCAAAAAAAGCCAACAAGACTATAAAAAGGACTCCGTAAACATTACCAGGGAGCTCATGGCCGAAATAAAGAAAACCCGTGAGGACCTGAAAAGAAAGCAAAAGACTCAGAAACAAGATTCCATGGCTTCTCAAAGAGAAGTTCTTGCCGCATTAAAAGCAGCAAAAAAACATAGGGTGACAGAGCTAAAGCAGGATTTGCACAAGAAAAAATTACAAAAGAAAAAAGATGCCCGGTCTAAACACAAAGATGTCCAAAAAAGAGAGCGGATCAAAAAAATCGAAAAGAAACAGTCTCGTTTGAAAAAAGCCAAATCCGACCGCACAAGAAAATTGGAAAAACAAAAAGCCGACTATAGAAACAACCAGAAAAAATCAAAAATTAAATTGCAGAAGAAAAGATCCAAGAGGAGATTAGGAGTTCAAAAAGCCAAAAAACAACCAAAGGCACAACCAGACCTCAAACGCTCTCGCGGAACTACTAAGGAAACCCCTGTTTTTCAAGATTCACAAGAGACACAAGACGCACCTCTTGAAGCCCTGGATAAATCTTTCGATAAAGAATTTGACAAAATCGACAAAACCAAAAAGAAACCGCAACAAAAGGAACTTGTGGAAGATAAAGGTGAATTAGTGGTGGTTGCTGATGCTCCAGAGGAAACTGTTGAACAAACTCCACAGGAAATAGCCTCAAGGTTCAGTAAAAATATTGCCAGTTTGAAAAATGACCTTAAAAGGAAAAGTGGAAACCCTGGAGCCTTGCTGGTAAAACTTGGAGACGCCTACCTGGAAGCCCAACGTTTTCTTGGCTCACAAAAGGACGATGGAGATAGACAAAAAATACTTGATCTTTCAGAAAACGAAAACCTTTTATTAGGAAGTTATGAACAAGCCGCCTGGGCCTATAAGCTATCTCTTGGCTTCAACTATAAAACTGCTGAAACACATTTTAAAATTGGGAAAATTTACGATGAAATGGGGGATGGTCAAAACGCAATTATGTACGCAAGATTGGCGCACCAAATATTAAAAAAGCGCGATAATTCAAAGCAAATGGAGGAAGAAGTGATGGCCTTCATTGAAAATCTAATGTTAAAATACAAGAGTGAGTCTGAAAAAAATAGTGCCTGAGAATCATATATCTTTTATAGTAAGCAGGCGCAACGATTAAATTGGTCAAGTTTATCAGTAGAGAGGTGCAGCTTGGAAAAGAATCCTATCCTTGAATTTATTGAGCGGTTACCTTTTTTTCAAGAGTTTTCCGAAGAGGAAAAATCTAAACTCGTAAGTTCAAATGGGATTTTCGAGAAATACAAGAATGGAGACCGCATTATTTCTGAAGGTGAAACCGGCTCTGCTTTATTTGTTGTGTTGACAGGTACCATTCGAATTACCAAGTCAACCGTTTCCAAAGTAAAAGAGGGCCATATTTCCCTTCAAGAACCTGAAGATATAACTCTTGCAGAATTAAAAGGTGGATCAATATTCGGGGAAGTTTCTTTAATAAGCGATCGCCCAAGGAATACCAGCGCTCATGCCAGCTCTCCCGAAGTTGTAGTTATGAAAATCACCAAGGAAGTTATTGAAAGTTTTAACCTGGCCATTCAAAAGAAGTTCCACACGCAACTGATTCAGATTCTCGTCCAACGACTGGATGACATGAATTCCAAATACATAACTTTAAAAGCTAGCACTACGAAAGAACTGAAGAAGTCTTCTGCTTAATTACTAGTACTCTGCTTTCCTGCTTCCCCTTTCGTTATTAATTCTGCATATGTATTCTTTTTGCTTAAAAAAATCTGTGAAAATTTGCACAACCCATGAAATCCGGTAAGACAATTCTCATAAATACGCCGACTTCAAAACCAAAAGCTGTTCTAGTAGGAGTCCGCATGCCAGATAGTCTAGACACAGAAATTTCACTTGAAGAACTGGAAGGACTTGCAACAACTGCGAACTATGATCCCATCGCTCATTTAACCCAACAACTGGATCAGGTCAACCCCAAAACATTCCTAGGAAGTGGAAAAGTGGAAGAGCTCAGACTGGCTGTCAAGCAACACGAAGCTGAAGTAGTCATTTTTGATGAAGAACTGTCACCTCGCCAAAACCGGGAACTGGAAAATATTCTTAAGTGCAGAGTCATGGACAGGCCCTGGATCATACTTGAGATTTTTAGTGATCATGCAAAAACCCGGGAGGCAAAGACCCAAGTCGAGCTGGCAAAGATGAAATATTCTCTTCCTCGCCTTACTGGAATGTGGAGGCACCTTTCCCGACAACGTGGTGGAATTGGCATGAAAGACGTGGGAGAAACACAAATCCAGCTGGATAAAAGAATGATCCGCAATGAAATTCACAAACTGGAAAAAAAACTTGTACAAATTGATAAGGAAAAAAAAACTCAACGGAAAAAAAGGCAGGGCGCTTATAAAGTTGCACTAGTCGGTTACACAAATGCAGGAAAGTCAACACTGATGAACTCTCTGACAGGTGCTGATACCCTGGTCGAGGATAAACTCTTCGCCACTTTGGATGCTACCGTACGCAAAATAAAAAAAAATTTCCCTTACCCGGTATTACTTTCAGATACCGTTGGGTTAATCTCAAAATTACCTCATGATCTGGTCGCCTCGTTTAAGAGCACACTGGATGAGGTGCGTGATGCCGACTTGCTCATTCATGTGGTTGATGTCAGCCATGTTGAATACGCCGAACAGATGCGTATCGCCAATGACCTTCTTGAAGAAATGGGGGTGGATGATATTGACATTATTCTTGCTTTCAATAAAATCGATGCTGTGCCGGATATGGAGGCTCTCGACCGAGCCCTGCATACTAATCCTTCCGCAATAGGTATTTCCTGCAAAACCGGACAAGGCATTGAGTCGCTTCGCCAGCAGATGATCCTTCATTATGAGAAGAACCTGGTTCCCTATCGACTCGAGCTCAAACATTCTCAAGCCAAACTTATACAGGAAATACGAAAATATGCCTTGGTTTTGACTGAGGATTACACACCCAAGAATATCATACTGAAGCTAAGGATAGCTGCGGGTGCAAAGGGTAAGCTTGAATCAATTTTGCAGCAACCTATAAACCCTGACTGAGTCATACTACGATGGGTTCAGAAACACTGAACTATCAAAGAATAATCAGTTTAGCGTGGTTAACTGCGAGTTTCTTTTTTCCATGGGGAGCTTTGAAAAATACTTCCACACTTAAATTTTCTTCATTACCAGAAAGATTGAGCACTATTCCCGACCCAAACTTCGCGTGCAAAACTTTTGTCCCGATCGAATAAGTGCCTTCTTTAGTACCAATTGAATAATTATTGTTGCTATTTGCCTGATAAGGAGTAAATGCTTCATGACCTCCTCCAAGGCTGCCTCCAAATTGAGATGTTACAGGGTTGTTGATACTGCCGGATTCATATGTCATGACCGCATCAGGAATTGAGAGCAAAAAATCTGATGGCTGGTAATTAAAAGTAGTTCCATAGATTCGTCGCTGTCTTGCATGAGTGACGAACAATTTTTTTCTGGCCCGGGTAAAACCTACATAGCATAACCTTCTCTCTTCTTCATATTCGTCAGGTTCGGACATTGAACTGGCGTGAGGGAGGAGTCCATTTTCCATACCCACTAAAAATACCGAGGAAAACTCCAAGCCTTTACAAGAATGAAGAGTCATCAATGGTATAACTCCACGTTCATCATCAAGGCTATCCAGGTCTGCAACCAAAGAGGCCGAATCCAGAAACTCTTGCAGCGAACCTTCACCATCCTCAACTGATTGCTCTACCGCAGAATAAAGCTCATTCAGGTTCTCAATACGCCCCTTGCTTTCTCGGGTGCCTTCTCTATTCAGCATTTCCCCATAGCCAGTTTTTTCAATTATCTCAGTCAAAAGTTCTAAAGGGTTTCCTTCAAGAAAGGTGTTATTTAAGTCATCAATAATTTGAAGAAACTGAGTTATCTTCCTGGCCGCAGCGGGAGCTGTCAACTTTGACTGTTCATTAGCGCGTAAACCTTCCATAAGCGTTACACCTTTTTCCCTGCAATACATCTCCACTTTTTCCAAAGAAGTCTTGCCAATTCCCCGTGCGGGAACATTAATGATCCTCCTTAAAGAAACAGAATCGTTCGGGTTCATTATCACCCTCATGTATGCCAACACATCTTTAATTTCTTTTCTCTCATAGAATCTTAATCCACCGATCACCTGATAAGGCAACCCATGCCTTCTTAGCACATCTTCAAGGACCCTTGATTGGGCGTTAGTTCTATAAAGCACCGCCATTTCATTAAAACTGAAGCCTTCTTCGTGGTTCAGGGTTTGAATTTTTTCACAAACGAACTCCGACTCATCCATTTCATCTTTAGCCCTGTAGCCCAATACAGGCGAACCTTTTTCATTTTGCGTCCATAATGTTTTATCTTTACGCTTTCTGTTTTCTCGCACTACACTGCCTGCGGCAGTTAAAATATTTTGAGTCGACCTGTAGTTTTCCTCGAGTTTTATCACCGTTGTTTCTGGGAAATCGCTTTCAAACTGTAAAATATTTTCTATATTGGCACCCCGCCATCGGTAAATGCTCTGATCATCATCACCTACCACACATATATTGTTATGTGACTGAGACAGCAAGCGAACCAGCTTGTATTGAACAACGTTCGTGTCTTGAAACTCATCAACCAAAATATGCTGAAACCTTTGACAGTAATAATCCTTTAGTGTTGAAACTTCCTGAAAAAGTTTTGCCGCATATATAAGCAAGTCATCAAAATCAAGGGCATTATTCTTTTTCAAAGCCTCCTGATAAACAGGATAAAGCACTGCCGCCTTAACTTGATTTCCATAAGGCATCTCTTCAGACTTGATATCTTCCGGCATTAAAAAATCATTCTTGAATCCACTAATATGGTTAAGGAGTGATTTAGGAGGAAACGCATCAACACTAATTTCAGCTGTTTTCATGCACTGCTTTATCAACGTCAACTGGTCCTGCGCATCATAGATTGCAAAATCATTGGAAAAACCCAACTCTGAGATATGGCTTCTGAGGATTCGCAAGCAAAAAGAATGGAAGGTGCTTATCCAAGGTGCAGCCACATTCAGGTCCAGCATATTTCGCACACGCATTTTCATTTCACCTGCGGCCTTGTTCGTAAAGGTAATTGCCAGAATGTTTTCAGGAGAAACTCCTTCCTCCTTAATCAAGTTTGCAATTCGGCAGGTGATAACACGTGTTTTTCCTGAACCAGCTCCAGCAACTACCATAAGCGGACCTCCTTTATGACACACCGCCCGTAATTGCTGTGGGTTTAAACTTTCAAGATTCATTGAAAAAATTCAGATTGATGTTTAGCTTTTCAGACCAGGTTTTCCCAGGTCACAGAAGCCAATGCTTCAATAAATGTTGGGGACAAGTTTAAAGATTCAGTACGATACAATTTTAATTTCCGCTCCCTGGCATATTGACTGAACTCAATATCAATATCGAATAAAATTTCTACATGATCGCATACGAAACCAACGGGAACCATTAAAACTGTTTTCGAGCCCTGTCTTGCAATCTTATCCAAAACCGATTCCACTGTCGGCCCCAACCAAGGTATTGGTATCATTCCCTGGCTCTGGTAAGCTTTGTACCATTGATTCGGTCGAACTCTTTCCACAAGCTTATTAATGGTTTTGTCAAACTCTTCTGGATAAGGATCGCCAAACTCTATGGATTCAGATGGAATGCTATGAGCGGTAAAAATTGTTCGAACAGATTCCTCAGCATTTGTTCCCAGCTTTTCGAGAGCCATCCGGTATTTTTCTGTAAACGCGTCTATGAGAAGTGGGTGATCTGCCCAACTACCAATATAACTTACTTCCAAATCCTCAGCATCACAGCTCTTTAATGCTTCCTTAAAAACTTTAAAGTACAATCGCGTGCTCCAGGTGCTGAATTGAGGGGCCAGACAAAGAGCCACCACTTTTTTTACCCCGTCATCTTTCATCCTTCTTACTTCATCGCGGATGTATGGACTCCAGTTACGCATTCCGCAATAGACTTTGAACTGCGGCCCTTGCTGGTTTAGAAAAGACTCCAGTCGGAAGCAGAGTTCCTCAGTGATTTCCCTCAGAGGAGACTTGCCGCCAATTTGTTCATAGCGGTTGCGAATAATTTGGATGGTCTCTGGAGTGGATTCCGTTCCACCCCGTATATTCCGTAGATATTCAGGAATATCATCGACAGACTCGGGAGCTCCATGGGCCATCAGGAAAACACCCGTCAGAGGCTGGGAAAAATCATTCATGCTGGTATTCATGGACCATGTCTACTACGGCCTTGACATGCTCAACAGGTGTATGCTGCAAAATACCATGCCCCAGATTGAAGACATACCCCTTCCCTCCTGAGCGCTGAAGAATATCATGGACACGTTGTTTAATTACAGGCAAAGGAGCAAACAGTGTAACCGGGTCAAGATTACCCTGAACTGGCTGGTCTTTACCCAGCAAAGCTCGTGCAGTATCCATCTGAATCCGCCAGTCAAAGCTGATCACATCACCGCCAGCCTTTTGCACCAGATCCAGCATTGTGGAAGTTCCTGTGCTGAAATTAATAACAGGGACTCCGGTATCCTTGAGCCCTTCATAAATACGGCAGGAATAAGGAAGAATATATTTTTCGTAATCATTTGGGCCAAGGCACCCTACCCAACTATCAAATATCTGAAGAGCCTGGGCTCCGGCAGAAACCTGCATCTTCAAATAATCCACCAGCATGGTGCAGACCTTGCCCATCAACTGTTCCCAGACATCAGGGGCTTCATACATCATTAATTTTGTAGTTGTGAAATCCCTCGACTTTCCTCCCTCTATCATATAACTGCACAAGGTAAAAGGAGCTCCTGCAAAACCGATCAAGGGAATACTGATTTCTTTTCTCACCATCCGGATCGCATCAGCGACAAAACCCAACTGCTCTTCAACATTTACCGGCATAAGTTTTTCAACTGCTTTTCTATCCTTCACCGGACGCGGGATCACAGGACCATCTCCCGCTGAAAATTCCAGACCGGTTCCCATAGGCTCCAGGGGAAGAAGGATGTCCGCAAAAATTATAGCCGCATCCACTCCCAAAACATCCAGAGGTTGCAGGGTAACCTCACACGCCAACTCCGGGTTTTTGCACAGTTCCAGGAAAGTGTATTTTTCCTTAAGATCCCTGTAAACTTTCATATAACGGCCCGCTTGACGCATAAACCAGACCGGTATTTTATCAACCGGTTCACCCCGGCAGGCTTTTATAAAACGGTACTCGCTTGAATTTTCCATAAACCTATTCGAAAAAAGGGGGATATTGAGCCATTGCGAGAAAATCGACAATAACTCACAATGGCAAGCAAACAGTATTCGAGGCTTAAAAAGCTCTTGCGATTTGCCCCTGCGGCTAGCAGAATTTATTGATTATAGGACGGGAACCCATTCAGGATCAACGGTTGTTTTGATTATCGAGCAGGAATCTGCGTTATCAGCCTAATTTCACATTCATATTTCGATAGATTTTATAGAGGTAATCATTCTGCTCTTCAGAGAGTCCAATTATTTGTTTGGACAGGTTCTTCATTCTCAACTTTTTAGAATAAAACCTAAATCGCTCCTGAATCGAGATTTTTTCATCATTTTCTGGTGCGGTGTCCAGATATTTCTTCCAGTGGAGAATTGCCAGAATCGGATTTCCGTTAGAAATATAATAATTCCCAAGGTTTTTATTCAGTTCGGGGTTTTCCTCTTTGATTAGTAAGGCATCATAAAAAGAATTCAGAGCATTTTCTTTATCATTTAAAAATTCATATGCCTTACCCTGCTCAATAAAAAACCTTGCGTTGGCAGCATTAAATGCATTTAACTTTTTGAACTCTTCAACAGCAGCCGGCCAATTCTCTTCTGAATAAAATTTTTTCGCTTCTTCAGCAGAAGGTGTCAACTTATCTTTTTTTTCCGCAATCAAACCTTCTAACCGGAGAATTTCATCCTTTACCTTTTGAGCTATATTTGGATCTCTTTCTACGGGCAAAACCGCTTTCAATGCTGCAAGTAATCTTCCAGGATCACTATTATTCTCATAATAACGCTGGATAAGGCTCTTCAATGATGCCACATCATTTTTATTTGCTAGTCTACTGATATGAAGATGACGGATCGCAGAGTCTACCTCATTACGAGTTTCCAGAAACTCGGAATACATCCTGTATAACTCGGAATCAAAAGGGTCGATTGAGAAGGCATGCTGCAAAACATTGTCCACTCTTTCATCTTTTTGCTGAATCAAATAAGAGCCATAGAGCTTATAGATAGATGCCAGACTCGCTTTGGTCACTCCCAAATCGGAACTTATTGCTCTTTTTGCCTCCACACATTTGATTGCATAAGTCTCTGCCTCTTCCACATCAAACCACTTTTCTTCCGTTAAGTAGGTTGAGCTCCAATTACAGTAATCTACGTAACGAATCTTGGTGAAATCCTCTGGCGCACGCAATCCATAAAATAGCGCAAGAAAAATCACCGCAAAAACTGTTAGAGGCAAATATTCTCTTCTATCCCACCATTTGCAGGCACAGCCCACTGCATAGGCGGCAAAGAGGATCAAAAATGGAGCAGAGGGAACCCGAAACCGTGAAACAACATGGAAAAGAACCACCGATAGAACCAAACTTGCCAAAAAAGCATACAGCAAAAACACCTTCTCCTTCTTCCAGATAGCTAAAGCAACTCCCATAACCCCTAAAGAGGAAAATAGAGAAAAATGACTTATCAAAAAAGGTAATACTTTTGAGTTTTCAAGATAAAGATATATAGAAAGGTTTGACGCTCCCTCCAGATCGTTAAAATAAAAATACAGTTTCCTCCAGATCATTTTTATAAAACCAAATGGATCGATCATGACCTGTTGGAAAACAAATGATGCCGGAGACAAGTTTTCCATTTGATACTTCTTCTGAAACTCTGCCAAAAGGTTTACATCAAACCCTGCTCCGGGATAATCTATAAAATTCCCTGCCATGAATGCAGTAGGACCACTGGAATCAAAAAACACAAACCTTCCATGAACCAGATAACACTGAACCAGCAAAGGAATGAACGAAAGTACTAAGGAACCCAAAAACATTCCCCACCCTTTTAATCTCATTCCAAGTTCCCATTCTGTAAATACGTATTTGTGAATATAATAAATAACAAATGGTAGACACAGAAAGGTGTTGGGACGGGATTGAAAAAATAATGACAGCACCAATGCGCAAGATACAAGCATTAAAGGGACCGGGGATTCGCGCAACCGGATCAACATATAAAAAGAAAGGATTCCCAGAAAGGTGATGAAAGCGGCTCGAAGAATTATTCCTTCATAAATAATTTCTATGGAATAAAGAGAAAAACCGGCAAAAGCCAGCAGACCAACTCGGGAATCAAAGAGCTTCTTACCGATCAGGAACATTAAAACTGCACCCAGGGCTCCCAGCATAAATTGTACACCGTAAACCACATAAAAGTTCCTGCCAAAGAGGTAATAGATAATCCCAAGGAAATACTTGTAAAGAGGTGAGTAGCTATTGTTGGGAGATCGGGCCAGCATGTCACCACCGGAAAAATTCAACGCACCTTGATCAAAATTGGTGTGATCGTATACAGGAAGAACCGTATCAAAAAAAGGGATTTGGGAAAGTTCAAAAAAATAAATTCCACGAACAGCCAGGGCAATGAGAAAAAGCCCCGAAAGAACCAACAAGGGTCGCGACCGTGATTGTTCCATAATTAAGGGTAAAAAATTTATTGAATGCTAAAACAACTTAAAAATCTTCCGGGAAGAATTGTATTTTCATACTCTCCAGGTAAAGAGTGCTGTCACTCTTCTTAATTCCTCAAGGACCATTTCTTCCTTCTCCTCTTTTAATTTCTCACGAAGAACAGGAAGTATTTCTTCCCCAGAAAGTTCGCCCAAAGCCCATACCACATGCGCACGTATTAAAGGTTCCTCATCACCCAGCACTTTAATCAAAACAGGGATAGCTTTCCGGTTCTTTGAGTTTCCCAGAGCAACTGCCACGTTTCTAAGCAAACCTCTCCTCTTTATTCTTTTTATAGGACTGCCCTTGAATCTTTTGCTGAATGTTTTCTGATCAATCTGAATCAACTCTATTAATTTAAGCGTATCCTGTTTCTGCTGAAAATCCGGTTCGCTGGTTTTTACAGCATAGGAGTTCCATGGGCAAACTATCTGGCAATCATCACAGCCATATATTCTGTTGCCAATAGCCTTCCTATATTCAACGGGTATGACGCCTTTCAACTCAATAGTGAGATAAGAAATACACCGCCTGGAATCCAGAATATATGGAGCGATGATTGCATCTGTCGGGCAGATATCAATACAACTTCTGCAAGTACCGCAATGGTCTTCAGCCGGTTGGGATAAAGGGAGAACTACATCTGTCAGAATTTCTGAAAGGAAATACCATGATCCCAAACCTTGTGTAAGGAGATTAGTATGCTTGCCAATCCAACCCAGACCCGCTTGTTGTGCCAAAGGCTTTTCTAGAATTGGGCCTGTATCTACATAAATCCGTGTACGACAACCCTCAAACTCCTGATGAATTTTTTCTTCCATCCGACGCAAACGGGGCGTAATGGTATCGTGATAATCTTTGTTCATAGCATAAACGGAAATGTCCGCAATATCATGATTCTCAACATAGCTCATATCTTTCTCTGCTGTGTAGTAGTTGGTGCGAAAGCAAATAATACTTTTCACCTCTTCCAACACAAGGCCAGGGTTTTTTCTCTTCTCTTCACTCCGTCTCATATAGGCCATTTCACCTTCGTAACCTGCAGCCAGCCAATCTTCGTATCTCTTTCCTGACGAGTCCAATTGGGGACCAGTCACACCAAATCCCTCAAACCCAAGACTTTCAGCAAATGATTTAAGTCTCGCAAGTTTCTCTATTTTTTCTGTGGAACCCATAACTTCACGAAAGTTGATTCAATCTATAGATTCTGCTAATCTCAGATTCACAAATAAAGTATTTTCCAACCGTAGACGGCTCTGAATTTCATAGCATTTTGTCAAGAATTGCGCAGTTTTCGAAATGGGAAAGTTCTTGTTATGAATAAAACAGGTTACGCATCGGATCCATTTTACCTTCTCCATGAGACAGAACCACATCCAGAAAATCCCGGTCGATTAACGGCCATCCAAAACCGGCTGGAGTCTTCTGAATTCTACAATAACCTTGTTCCAATACAACCCCGCAAGGCCACTCCGGAAGAAATCGCCATGGTGCACGATTCCGGATATGTCGCAAGTGTCAGGAAGAATTGCGAAAATGAGGTACGCAATTTAGATGCTGACACAGTAATTTCCTCAAACTCCTACGAAGCCGCATTGTTAAGTGCTGGGGCAGGATTGACTGCCATTGATAAACTCGTTGATGGCAATATTCAAAATGCATTTTGTGCTGTAAGGCCACCGGGCCATCATGCCGAACAGGACCGTGCAATGGGTTTTTGTCTCTTCAATAATGTGGGAATCGCCGCCCGCTATGCACAGAACAAAAGGGGATTGAGCAAAATTTTCATTTATGACTGGGACGTTCATCATGGAAATGGCACCCAGCATTCGTTTTATAGTGATTCATCAATCTATTATAGTAGCACTCACCAATATCCCTTCTATCCAGGTACCGGAGCAGGGAGAGAAACTGGAACAGGTGATGGACTAGGTACCACATTAAACATACCCATGGATGCTTATTCAGAGGATGATGATTATTTATCTGCAATTGAAAACAAACTGATTCCGGAAATACAACGCTACAAGCCCGACCTTATTATAATTTCAGCAGGGTTTGATGCTCATAAAAATGACCCTTTGGCTCAAATTCAACTGACCACAGACTGCTTTGGAGAAATGACCAAATTACTGATGAATGCTGCCATGGATGTATGCGATGGACGATTGCTCTCCATGCTTGAAGGCGGCTACGACTATGAAGCGTTGAGCGACTCAGTTCGGCTGCATATAAAAACATTATTAACTTCCACTCAGTAAACAGGCACATGCTGCAACAACATATTCGAAATTTTACGGACAAAGTAATTGAGGCGCTTAATGTGGGTTCTATGGAAATGATCAACCTGCATCAGGATACATTGACACCAGACTTTGTTTTACTCGGACTGTTGGCACAAGAAAATTCCATCATCGCAGAAATCCTTGAAGCCACTTATCCTCACGATCCTGAGCTTTCTCAAAAAATTATCGAAAAAGTTTATACCCTGCAAAAAGACCAACCCAAATTCCAGGGTTCTGCAATAGGGCATATCCAGGTACCTAAAGAAACGGAGAATTTATTTAAATCAGCCCAGGAGCAGGCAAAAAAGTTAGGTGATAAATTTATTGGGCTTGAGGCATTGTTCCTGTCTTTCTTTGACAAAAATACGGGTCGCATGTTTGACCTGCTCAGTGAAATGGGAATCACTTATGACAAGGTCAGAAGTGAAATCGATTCCATGCGTGAAGGAAGGACTATCAACGAAAAAGACACTGAGGGAAAATCGGATATTCTCGAGCAATTCACTACGGACCTAACGGACCTGGCTCGTAAAGGAATTTTGGATCCTGTCATAGGAAGAGAAAAAGAAATCAACCGTATCATCCAGATCCTCTCCCGAAGAAGAAAAAACAACCCTGTAGTGATTGGAGAACCAGGCGTTGGAAAAACTGTAATTGTAGAGCGCCTGGCACAAAGGATTGTAAACGCCGAAGTTCCCGATACTCTGATGGGGAAAAGGGTTAAAGTCCTTGAAATGTCCGAACTCATTGCTGGAGCAAAAATGCGGGGAGAGTTTGAAGAGCGCATGAAAGCGGTGAAAGACGAAATAATTGCGGCTCAGGGAAATATCATCCTTTTCATAGACGAACTCCACACAATTGTGAGTGCAGGAGCAGGTGCGGGAGGAGTTGACGCTTCAAACATGCTCAAATCGGCTCTCTCTAAAGGGCAGCTTCAATGCATTGGAGCTACCACATTAGATGAGTATAAAAAACATATTGAAGAGGACAAGGCATTGTCAAGGAGGTTCCAACCAGTCCTGGTTCAGGAACCCTCTATTGAAGGCACAATCAAGATTCTTGATGGGCTCAAGTCACGGTACGAAAAACACCATGCGATCCTGTTCAAAGAAGAAGCTCTTGTTACCGCCGCAAAACTTTCCGAAAAGCATATATCCGACCGGGCTCTGCCTGACAAGGCCGTTGATCTGCTGGACGAGGCTGGTGCGCAGAAACATTTGGCCTTGATAAATGTTCCCACACATATCAGGGAACTGGAGAACGAAAAAAACCGGTTGGCTACTAAGCAGAAGGAAGAGTTCGAGCAACAAAACTTTCAGGCTGTCGCCACCGTCCGTCAGGAAATCATTTCTATAGACAATAAACTCGAGCAAGAGCGTGAAGACTGGAAGCAAACTCTTGCAGAGATGGATAAAAATGTAACCGCTGAGGACGTTGCCAACATTGTCGCAGAGTGGACAGGAATTCCTGTTAATAAAATTCAAGAGACCGAGCAAGACAAATTGACTCATATGGAGGCCAATTTACACAAAAGGGTAATAGGGCAGGACAACGCCATCATAGCAGTCAGCAATGCTATTCGGAGGAACCGTGCAGGTCTCAAGGAAAAAGACAAGCCAATAGGTTCCTTCCTCCTGCTTGGACCTACTGGTGTTGGAAAAACTGAATTGGCAAAAGCCCTGGCAGAATTTCTTTTAGACGATGAGAATAGGTTGATTCGACTTGATATGTCCGAGTATATGGAAAAACATTCTGTATCAAAGATTATTGGCTCGCCTCCTGGTTATGTCGGGTATGACGAGGGCGGCCAACTGACCGAGAAAGTCCGAAGAAACCCCTACTCTGTAATTCTTCTGGATGAGTTGGAAAAAGCGCATCCCGATGTATTCAACATCCTGTTACAACTGTTGGATGATGGCAGGTTGACAGACGCACATGGGCGTGTCACCAGCTTTAAAAACGCCATTATTATCGGCACATCAAATATTGGATCGAAGTCCATTTCCGAACCTAACAAGGGCATCGGGTTTGCCAAAGCCGAGATCAACAAACAGTTTGATGTCATTAAAACTCTGGTGATCAATGAAGCAAAAAAACTCTTTAAGCCTGAATTCCTCAATCGGCTGGATGATTTGATTGTCTTTCATAACCTGACAAAGGAAAATATACGCGCTATTGCCGACTTGATGATTCAAAACCTCAATAAACGCCTGAACGACAAAAACCTGTCTATCAATGTAAACTCCAAAGCCATCGATAAGCTCTCTAAGGATGGTTACAGTGAGATCTATGGTGCCCGGCCTTTAAAACGTCTGATAGAAAATGAAATAGAAAACCCGATCTCAATGAAAATTTTGACTGGTGAATTCAAATTTGGCGATCAAATAAACATAACACTTAAAGGCGGAAAGTATCATTTTTCAACAAAATAATAACCAGGTGCCTTGCAAAAGCCATTCAGCATTCTAAATTATTTTAGGCCTTACTAAATCAATTGACATACTATAAGTTAATTTTTTTTTACTCAAACCGCTCCTGACAGCCGTTTTCAGAATTTAAATACTGATTATCTGTTAACCTCTAAAGTCCAATTCTCGTTTAAACATCACCACCTCAATTAAAGGTTTTGAAAATTAATTCCGATAAAATTGTTTTAGACTTTAAGCGTCTCCTGCATTAAAATCTATTGGGTACTGATATCCTTAGGAATTATTGATGAATAAACCATCCAATTCAGATAACAGATTTTCTTTAATCCTGGAATTCTGGGATTTTCTTAAATCACGGAAAAAGTGGTGGCTAGGCCCCATTGTCTTCATCATGTTACTTATGGGCCTGCTTATTGTTCTTACTGAGGGAAGTGCCGTTGCCCCCTTTATTTACACATTATTCTAGACCTTATCTTGACTAAACTTTCCATCGTCATTCCGGTATATAACGAGTTCGATACGCTTCATACCCTGGTCTCTAAAGTAGAAGCTGTGGATTACACAAAAGAGATCATCTTGATTGATGATTTTTCCACAGACGGGACTAGAGATCTCCTAAAGGAATATGAAGGACACGAAAATTTTCAGGTGCTTTATCATGACCACAACATGGGCAAAGGTGCGGCGTTGCGAACCGGATTTTCCAAAGTTAAGGGAGATATCATCATCATCCAGGATGCTGACCTTGAATATGATCCTGTCGACTACGGAGTATTGTTAAAACCTATTCTTGATGGCCGAGCCGATGTAGTGTTTGGATCGCGATTTCAGGGAGGAACTCATCGTGTATTGTTTTTCTGGCATTATCTTGGCAACAAATTCCTAACTACCTTGTCAAACATGTTCACTAATCTGAACCTGACAGATATGGAAACAGGGTACAAGGTCTTCACAAAAAAAGTGAATGACACCTTGACCTTTAAATGTAACCGTTTTGGATTTGAGCCCGAATTTACTGCCAAGGTAGCAAAAAATAAATTTCGCGTCTATGAAGTTCCCATTTCATACAGCGGAAGGGATTACTCGGAAGGGAAAAAAATCACCTGGAAAGACGGTTTTGCCGCCATCTGGTATATTTTTAAATTTAGAATCTCGAATTAATTAAGTTTAAGCATCTTCAAGCTTCTCCCCACAATGCGGACAAATTTCATCCTGCTCATCTAATTCTATCGTACAGGCCGAGCATATCTGAACGCTTTCACGTTCCAACAGTAATCGATGACCTTGCTCAACATCTTCTCGTAGTACCCAAAGCCGAACCTTCATAAGATCTGCAACGGGTGCTGGCTCTGCATGAAAAGATATATTTTCCAACTGACAGGGAATACCCTCGCTTTCCAGAAACCCTCTCATAATATGCGCTTTGGCTTCGTCTAAAACAGTGCGCAGGACCACAAGGTCAGGAGCTTCCTCTTGTTCAATCGAAAAAGTTAACTCCATGCTGCATTTCGGGCAAAGGGTGGACTTGCCAGAAAATTTTTCATCGCACTTCGGGCAACTCTGCATATCATAATATTACAGCACTTCATAAGTATGGCAAAGCACGTTTATCGTTAGCCTAGAATTCACATTTGGTATAATTGAAATAACAAACAACTCCGCTTATCTAAATATGACACCCCTGACGCATATAACAGAAAATGTATTTAATCTAAGAAAAACAGACCGAATTATTGGATTTTACCTCTATGATAAATTTGATCAATCAATTGCCAGAATTGATGCCGTTCTGGTTGACAGCCAGACCTATCATAGTTATTACCTAGTCATAAACCTGGGAGGGTTTCTTAAGGTAAGTGGAAAATCAGTGGTCCTACCGGTTGAAGTCTGCGAGGTGAAAGATTTGGGGAAAGTGAAAACCGAGTGGAGGAAAGAGTCCATGCTGGGAGCACCTTCTCCCGTTGATGTCATGAGCATGACAAATCTGGAAGAAGAATTGATTCGCGATTATTATGGTCTGCCAACTCAAAGAAAGGATATTTCCTAAGGCCAGGAAAAGTAAGCATACTTTACCTAAAATAAATTTTAGAGCCGCTTCAACAATCTATGTATTCCTTCATGAACATCTTTTACAGTGATATCTTCAAGGCAATAAGGCTTGTAGAGAGGAGAAGGTTTGCATTCTTTAAAAAACCTCTGCCTGCAAGGCGAACAGGAAAAATTTCTTGTCACAATTTCCTGCTTCTCCAGGGGCATATAGGGACCCGTAGTCTTTGGGCTACCTGGTCCAAAAATGCCCAAGACTGGAACTCCAACCATTGAAGCCAAATGCATCATTCCACTGTCATTGCCAATGAACATCTGGCTTTTTTTCAGTATACCTGCCAAAACTCTTAAATTAACCTGGGGAATAACTTTTATTGCTTCTGGTTGTCCAAAATTTCTGATCCTGTTTAACAATTCCAACTCATTTTTTGTTCCTAATAGAACCACCCGCTTACCGTCTTCCTTAATCAACTTCTGACATAAGATACTAAATCTCTCAGCATGCCAACTCCGTTCGACTTTCGAAGTTCCTGGGTGAAGAGTGATGAACTCCTCATCCTCATCTAATCCCATATCCAATAAGACTTCACGAGTTGTAGCATCCTCTTCTTGCGGTGCAAGAGTATCAAAACCACAATCAGGAGTATCCAGTTTCAAAGCTGAAAGAATTTTAAAATAATATTCTACTCGGTATTGCGCCCTTTTTAAGTGTGGAGTTGTAGTGACAGGATGTGTGAGTAGAATATCTCTTGAATCCGTGTTATATCCCAAACGGCATTTTGCACCTGCAAGAAATAAAAGAAACGCTGAGCCAAACGAGTTGGGAAACACCGCTCCAACATCAAAGTTATACTTTTTCAAGCTACGAGCAAACTTGGCCTTTTGCCAAAATCCGTTTTCCGGACCAGAAGGCAAAGTTAAAACCGTATCAACTGCAGGGTGCCCGAGAAGGAGTTCATCGGAAGGAGATTTTGTTACAACAAAAATCCGTGCCACGGGATAAGCCCGACGCAAGGATTGTACTACTGGTAATGTCAAAACCACATCACCTATCCAGTTGGGCATCCATAACAAAAAGCTTTGGATCTTCTGGCTGTGAAGTGGTCGTGAAATATCCATAACCCTGACAATTAAAGGTTATCGGTGTATCCACCGCTGGCCAACATAACGCTGGACTAAACCAGCAATAGCTTTAATAAGCAGGCAAATAGTCCAAGAAGCCATTGCTTCCTGCCTCCACGGTGGTGGATTATTTAATTCTTTTTATCCTGGCGCCCAAAGAGGATAGCTTTTTTTCCATACTTACATATCCGCGATCAATATGGTAAACACGGGAAATTATAGACTGACCTTTTGCTGCGAGGGCTGCCAGCACCAGTGACGCACTGGCTCGCAAATCAGTGGCCATCAAGGGAGCCCCTGAAAGACCTTTCACACCATTTATGATAGCAGTATGCCCATCCAGTGTAATATCTGCTCCCATCCTTTTTAATTCTGCCACATGCATAAACCGATTCTCAAATATTGTCTCCATGATAATACTCTGCCCACGCGACAAAGTCATTAATGCCATGAACTGAGCCTGTATGTCTGTGGGAAATCCTGGATAAGGATGGGTTTTGGCATTGACAGCAATTATGGGGCGACTGCCTCGGACTCGGACCGAAGTATCTCCGATTTCCACATCAACCTGAGCTTCCTGAAGTTTTAGAATAATGGGCTCTACATGTTGCGGAATGCAATTTTCAATCAAGACTTCTCCCTGAGTTATAGCTGCTGCAATCATATAAGTGCCTGTTTCAATGCGGTCAGGAAAAATACGGCACTCGATCGGATCCAGCGATGAGACCCCCTGAATCGTAATCATATCGGTTCCTTGACCTGTAATTTTTGCTCCAGCCTGATTCAGGATATCAGCAAGAAATACAACTTCCGGTTCCTTTGCTGCATTTTCCAGTATGGTTTCTCCTTCAGCCAGTGATGCCGCCATCATCAGGTTCGCAGTACCTGTCACAGAAACTGTGTCAAAGTAGAACTGGGTTCCCTTTAGAACATCAACAGTGCCATGAACATATCCCTGTTCCAACCATACCTTCGCCCCCATTGCTTCCAATCCTTTAATATGGAGATCAATAGGTCGCTCCCCGATAGCGCAGCCTCCCGGCAAAGATACCCTGGCACGACCTAATTTTGCCAATAAGGGTCCCAGAACCAAACAAGAAGCACGCATTGTAGAAACCAAGTCATAAGGTGCTTCCGGATTGTCTGCACATGCCGTATCCAGAATAATTTTTTCTTTTTGGTTACTTTCTACTTCTACTCCCAAAGCTTTCAGGAGCTGAATCATTGTTGCCACATCACGGACTTTGGGAATCCCGCTAATAATATTCCTTCCACGAGTCAAAAGGGTTGCCGCCAGAACAGGAAGCACGGCATTCTTGGCCCCACTTATCTTGACAGTACCTTCTAAAGGACGCCCTCCTTCTATGACAATTTTATCCATTCGCAACCCTTTTGCATGCCAGAACCACCCTGTCATAACCGGAATAATCTTTCACCACTTGAATATCCCGGTACCCGGAGCATTTTTCCATTATTGCAACTACTGAGGCAGCCTGATTATGCCCGATCTCCAAAGCTAACCATCCCCCCTCTTGCAACTTTTTCAATGCAATTGGAACGATGTATCGATAATAATCCAAACCATCTTGACCTCCATCCAAAGCCTGGACCGGTTCATATTGTCGAACCTCAGGCATACATTTAATCAAGTTTTTCGATTCAATATACGGTGGGTTGGAAACAATCAAGTCATAGGGTCCTTGCCAGTCCTCTGCCATAAAATCAGCTGCCATAAAGCAAATCCGATCCGCCACATCATGTTGCAAGGCATTATTTCGTGCGACTTCCAAAGTTGAGCTTTCAATCGCCGTGATTTTACTTTGGGGAATTTCTTTTGCTAAAACAATTGCAAGGACTCCTGACCCAGTTCCTAAATCAAGAATGCTTGTTGGCGTAGATTTTTTATTCAATAATTTCAAACATTGTTCAACCAGAATTTCGGTTTCTGGCCTGGGCGTCAATACTTTCCCATTCACTGCAAATTCCAGCGACCAGAATTCCTGGATACCAATAATATGAGAGACAGGTTCGCGTAAGACCCTCCTCTTAATCCTTGAACTAAATTTCTCCACCTCGCTACGAGTCAAAACCCTTTCAGGATATGTCATCAGCTCTGTCCTGGATATATCAAGGCTCCCTGCCATTAAAACTTCTGTGTCCAGTCGAGGCGATTCAACTTCTGCCTGTAAAAGTTTTTGTTGAGCCCAATCGAGGTAAGAAACGAGTGTAGAACATTGATCCAATGTCGCCTCTTCAATAATCTCCACATTATTCTCCTTTAAGAGCCTGCGTCTGAAAATGAAGTGTTAGTGCATCAATAATCTCCGTAAGATCTCCCTCCATCACCAATGAGAGCTTATGCAGAGTAAGGCCAATCCTGTGGTCAGTAACTCGTTCCTGGGGATAGTTGTAAGTACGAATACGACCACTACGGTCTCCAGATCCTACCTGTTGCTTGCGTTCACTGGCCATGGACTCTTGTTGCTTTCTCTGTTCTTCGTCATATAACCGAGCTCTTAATACCTTCATAGCCTTGTCCCGGTTTTTATGTTGTGATTTTTCATCCTGACAGGTAACTATCATACCAGTAGGAATATGAGTCAATCGAACCGCTGAATCGGTGGTGTTAACACTCTGGCCACCTGGTCCCGAAGAACGATAAACATCTATTTTTATATCCGCCGGGTTAATCTTTATGTCTACATCCTCCACCTCCGGTAAAACTGCAACGGTCACTGCAGAAGTGTGAATGCGTCCCTGGCTTTCAGTATCCGGAACCCTTTGTACTCGATGAGTTCCTCCCTCGAACTTCAGCTTGCTATAAGCACCTTTTCCCACAATGCTGAAGATAACTTCTTTAAATCCTCCTTTGGCGGACAGGCTGGAGCTTAAGATATCCACCTGCCATTTTTTTTCTTCAGCATACCTCGAATACATACGAAACAAATCACCAGAAAAAAGACCTGCCTCTTCACCTCCGGTACCAGCGCGAATCTCCATAATAACATTCCGGTCATCACGAGGGTCTTTAGGAAGCATAAGAATTTTCAGATCCTCTTCCGCTTTCTGTTTTTGGTTTTCCAGTTCGACCAGGTCTTCTTGAGCCATTTCAATTAAATCCGGGTCTTGCTCTTCTGCCAGGATCATTTTATTCTCATCAATTTGCTGGTTGATTTTCTGGAAATCTTGAAATCGGAGGACAATAGGATGCAGTTCAGATTGCTCACGGGCATACTTCTGAAACTCTGACTGCTGGGAAATTATTTCAGGATCACTGAGGAGCTGATTGAGGTCATTGTAACGCTTCTCAACCGATTTCAGCTTATCAAACATGGATGGTTTCTAGAAAAACCCCCGGAAGCGGGGTTAGGGGAAAAGAAGATGAACTCGCTTATTGTGGATTCGCTGCTTCCTGAGCTTTGGCAGGTTGTGCCTTGGCATATTTGCGCTTGAATTTTTCAATGCGACCAGCAGTATCCACAAGTTTCTGTTTTCCGGTGAAGAAGGGATGACACTTGGAACAAATCTCCACATGTAAGTCTTTCAGTGTTGTATGGGTATGCACTTCGCTACCACACGCACACCGTACTGTGGTCTCATAATATTCAGGATGAAGGCCTTCTTTCATTATCTCAATCTCACCGTCAGGAGTTCATAGTCGCCAGAAATTCGGCGTTGGTTTTGGTTTCTTTAATCTTCTGTAAGAGAAGGTCCATCGTATCATGGATGCCCATTGGGATCAAAACTTTTCTCAATAACCACACACGTTGGAGATCTTCTTCCGGCAATAAAAGCTCTTCTTTTCGAGTACCAGAGCGGTTGATGTCGATCGAAGGAAAAGTTCTCTTATCCACCAGTTTACGATCAAGGACAATTTCCAAGTTACCCGTTCCTTTAAATTCTTCAAAGATAACATCATCCATACGACTTCCCGTGTCTATCAGAGCCGTGGCGATAATGGTCAAGCTTCCTCCTTCCTCCAAATTCCGGGCGGCACCGAAAAAACGTTTCGGTCTTTGCAGTGCATTCGAGTCCACACCACCCGACAATACTTTTCCGCTTGGTGGTACAATGGCGTTGTAAGCTCTTGCCAAACGGGTGATGCTATCGAGCAGAATTACAACATCCCTTTTGTGCTCTACCAGTCTCTTGGCTTTTTCAATAACCATCTCAGCAACCTGCACATGCCTTTGAGCCGGCTCATCAAAAGTTGAACTGATTACCTCACCTCGAACCGAACGCTCCATATCCGTCACTTCTTCAGGTCTCTCATCGATGAGCAAAACAATTAACGCAACTTCCGGATAATTCGTACTGATGCTGTTTGCAACAGATTGCAATAACATGGTTTTACCCGTCCTTGGCGGCGCAACAATCAATCCGCGTTGCCCCTTGCCAATTGGGGTCATCAGATCCATCACACGTGCACTATAATCCTTACCTCCAGGGGTCTCTAACCGAATCCGCTCCTCAGGATATAATGGTGTCAAGTTATCGAATAAAATTTTATCTTTGGTCTTATCCGGATTCTCAAAGTTGATTGCTTCAACTTTCAATAAGGCAAAATACCTCTCGCTATCTTTGGGCGGACGAATCTGACCAGAAATGGTATCACCGGTACGCATGTCAAATTTGCGGATCTGTGATGGTGATACGTAAATATCGTCAGGCCCCGGAAGATAATTGTAAGTAGGTGCCCTGAGAAAACCAAACCCATCGGGGAGAATTTCCAACACTCCCTGACCAAACATCAAACCATCCTTTTCAGTTTTGGCTTCCAGGATCCTGAAAATGAGATCCTGCTTTCTAAGCCCACTGTGGCCCTGAATCTTCAGTTCCTTGGCTATGTTGGTGAGTTCGGAAATGGTTTTGGCCTTGAGTTCTTCTATGTTCATCTGGGTCATGGTTTGTCGCTTCTTTGAGGAGGGTTAGGTTTGATTGTTCTCTTAATAGTTACGCCCTTGGAGTATTTTTCAGGTTCAAAGACGGGGAAGATTTAATAATAGTCCGGTGTTTTTATAAATTGCAGAGTTTGTCTTATGATTAACGGCGAAAGCACGAAAAAAATTAACTTGCTGATTGATTGGTTTTCTTGGGAATTTTTATCAGGGAGCTTTCGGAGTTAACTAACTTTATCCAGTTCTATGCATTTTGTCAACTCCTTTTCTCAATAATAGGCATCATCTTGACAATCCCCTGTCATAATTCATGCTGCTCGATATCTCCAGCAAAGCCCAAATCATTTCGCGCAGGTATTTTCGTCTTTTATTCGCTATAAATCAAATTGAATTCTATGTCCACAGTCACCACTTCCTGTTAGACTTAACGAATAGAATTAGCTATCCAGTTCAATATATAGGCATCCCAACTCATTCAATCCTGAACCTGATAACCAAGTTGCAAGAGACAGCTTCCGGGTAGTTATGCTCATTTCTTCTATGGACAAATCGAATCTGAGGGCTATACCATTACTGCAATGATTATTTAACCAGCAACAATCATTTAGCTCTAACAAGTCGGCCCATAATGATGTCGAAAAGCAAATCCCCATTTAAAGTTTCCTCGGCAAGCTTTGAGCCGGCTTATATGGAATTGTTCCGTTCCGGCGAGCTATATCGTCGATCCCGGCAGGCTTTGCGTCATCTGGAAAACTGCAAGGTTTGTCCACGCGATTGCGAGATTAACCGCCTTGAAGATGAAAAGGCCGTATGCAAAACCGGTCGACATGCCATTGTTGGCAGTTACGCTCCTCATTTTGGAGAAGAGGATTGCCTTAGAGGTACAAATGGAAGCGGCACCATCTTTTTTTCTCTCTGTAATCTTAAATGCGTATTTTGCCAGAACTATGACATCAGTCAGGATGGGGAAGGCATTGAAGTGAGCCCTCATGACCTCGCAGCCATGATGCTCAGCCTTCAACAACGTGGCTGCCACAATATCAACTTTGTCACTCCAGAGCATGTTGTCCCACAAATCCTTGAAGCGTTGCCTCTAGCGGTACAAATGGGACTGCGGCTTCCACTTGTTTACAACACCGGGGCTTATGACTCCATGGAAAGCATGCGTTTGATGGATGGCATCATAGACATTTATATGCCCGACTTCAAATACTGGGATAACGATCGTTCACAAAAATATCTTAAGGCCAAAGACTATCCTGAAACAGCCCGTACTGTGGTCCAGGAAATGCACCGCCAAGTGGGTGATTTATTACTGGATGAAAACGGGCTGGCAAAAAGAGGTGTGCTACTTAGGCACCTGGTAATGCCTGAGAATCTTGAAGATACCGAGAATATCATGTCCTATATTGCAAGGGAGGTATCTCCCGATACCTATGTCAATATCATGGGGCAATATTTCCCAGCCGGTAAAGTGAGCGAAAGTAAATACTCCGAGATCAACCGCCGCCCCAGGAAAGCTGAAATAGAAACAGCAGAAAGTATCGCCAAGCAATACGGTCTACACCGCTTTGACAAACGTTCTTCTGAATAGCAGTGCTTCAAGGAAGGGTATGAAGCGTTTGTTTTATAGTTTTTGCAGCAGGCTGGTCTGGGTTAAGGCGAAGGCTGAATTTTAAATGATTGCGACCTAACTCAGGGTGGTCCGTTCGCTTCGCATAGAACATGCCCAGAGTATACTGATAATGAGCCGAGTTTGGCTCATGCAACATTGCCTCTTGGTATGCCTTGAGAGCCCCATTTGAATCTCCAATTTTATCCAGAAAAACCGCACGATTAAAATGAGCCAGCGCATAACCGGGGTCTAGCTTCAAGGCCCGGTTTAATAAATCAAGACTTTCCCTTATCCGCTTTTGGTGTCCAAGAAAAACCGCTAGATGCGTGTAATATTTGGGTGTCTCCGGATTTTTCTGAATCAACTCTCGATAAAGATTTTCTGCCTGGCCCCATTCTTCTCTTTCCCGATGAATATGGGCAGAATAAAGAACAGCCATATTATTTTCAGGCTCCAGAATTCTTGCCTGTTTCAATTTTTTCAGTGCCTGGTCCCGATCTCCCTTTTCCCAGTACGATAGACCGAGAAACATCATGGAGCGGGTGTGGTGGGAGTTTTTAGAAACACTGTCTTGCCATAAATGGAAGTCGTCTTGATACACCTGATTCCTTTTGATGCTTAATAAGCTAAACATTAAAATAACAGCTAGTACCAGACAACAACTTTCCCTTTTGGACACAGATACCATAGCGGTCAACACTATCAAAAGTCCCACTCCTGAAATATAAAGATAGCGATCAGCCATCATCTGTGGAATAGGAATGATGTGAGAAACTGGAAGCAATGCTATAGGAAACCAAACCAAGCCAAAAAATACTACCCTTTTATTTGAATAGCTCCATCGAACAAAAGCTATATAAGCTGATAGCACAAGAGCCGAACTAAAAACCTGCGGTTCCAGTAAACTTTTATAAATCTGGTTGGGATACCAGATATTCAAATTGATGGGAAGCAGAAATTTGACCAAATACTCTTTGAAAACCACGATCATGCTGAAAACTGTATTGATAGGGTTGTTATCCGGATGTTCCCGCAGACCTCCGCCGCTTAAATTCGATAAAATAGTCAGTACTGCGACAACCATGAAAATTAAAAAATAATGTTTCTTATCTAAAAAGATATTTTTAATTGATTTATTTGTGAACGACACATCATATAGAACCAGCAAGAGGGGAAGGATCACTACAGAAGGTTTTGCTAAACACGCCAATAAAAATAAAAACAGAGAAACAAGGCGTGTTCCTTCACGAAGATAGGTTAAAAAAGAAAGAGAAAAAAATAAACAAGATAAAAGGTTTTTACGTTCTGCTATCCATGCCACGCTTTCAACCTGGACCGGGTGAACTAGAAAGAGCAGAGAAGCACAGAATGCATTTACTCCTGATCTGTTGATCTGCAGGACCAATTGATATACTAGAAGGGAGTTTATAAAGTGCAGAATAGCATTAGAAATATGATAGCCTTCTGGATTCAGTCCATATAACCAATAATCAACACTCAGGGAAAGGTAAGTGACAGGAATGTAATCCCACACATGGAACGAGGAAAAAATATTCCACAACCCCTGGATGTCCAAGGCTTTGATTAAATGGTTCTGGACGATATAGTGCTGGTCATCAAACACAAAACCATTTTCCAAAGTATTAAAATAGACCAACCCCGTTAAAGCCAGGAACAAGCCTGCCATGAAAGCACGATGGCTAAAATATGTTTTTATCAAAACAGACAACATGAAATGAGGATATCACAGCCCAGCTCCAAATGGGCTGCATACGGCCGCCGGGAAATTGTAATTTGACTATGCAGGACCAGAAAGGCAAAATAGCCGTTTATTGAATCTCCCTTATAATCAGATTCATTTTTCTTCAGAAATTTATTCTCTCAACCCAGCAAGGATCCATTCATGGCAAAGAATAAGAGCAAGCGAGACGACACCAGCCAATGCGAAAAATGCCTTCCGGCTTATTGTTGCAATTATTTCGCTTTCGGAATTGATGAACCTGAAGACCGGCGTGACTATGAAAGTTTATTGTGGAAAATTGCCCACGAAAACGTTTCATTCTATATCTACCGAAACGACTGGTACATCATGATTCACAACCGATGCAATTTTTTACTGCCGGATAATAAGTGCGCCATTTATGAGCACCGGCCTTATATGTGTCGAGAACATAGTACAGAGTCCTGCGAATACACAGGTGACGACTACGGCTTTACCGAGCACTTTAAGAGTTATGACGATCTTTTGAAATATATTAAGGAGAATACAAACTATAGATTTAAGCAGGAACCCACAGGCGTGCCACCCAACTGCCTATAGTGAAAGTGGCAGTACCAAAGGTAATTTTGCTGATTTCTTTTTTCGAGATGAGTCCCGGCTCCTGCCAGGCTCGGCAAGATACAGGCGAGATTACTTCTTTTCTTTTCCTTCAGACTTTTCTTCTTTTTTAGAGTCTGATTTCTTTTTCCCAGGCGCGGCCTTAGCTTTTTTAGGAGTCGTTGCTTTTGGTTTATCTTCTTTAGCTGCCGTTTCTTTTGCTTTCGGTTCAGCTTTCTTCGCCGCTTTTGGCTTGCTGTCTTTAGCTTCTTTTTTAGTTTCGACTTTTGCTTTAGGAGCAGGCTGAACATCACCTTCACGGTCAACCAGCTCTATAAAAGCCATTGGCGCATCATCCCCTTTTCGATGCCCTATACGAATGATCCGGGTATACCCACCCGGACGGCTGGCATAACGCTCCGCGAGAGGACCAAACACTTTTTGGACAGCATCTTTAGCAGGCACCATTTTGAAAGCTTGACGTCGGGCATGAAGTGTACCTCTTTTACCCAGCGTGATGGTTTTTTCCACCTTGCCTCTCAACTCCTTGGCTTTAGCCAAAGTAGTCCTGATACGCTCTCTTTGGATAAGCGCACCAACAAGGTTTCTGAACAATGCTTTACGATGAGCAGAGCTCCTTCCAAATTTTCTACCTGCTTTTAAATGCCGCATGGTTGTTTATTACTCCTGTTATAGTTTACTGAAGCAGAACTTTTAAAGATCAACTTCAGTATCTATTTCTTTTTTCTTCTGAGCTTGAATGATCTGCTTGAGGTCCTCCTCATCAACCTTCATACCCAAATGCAAGCCCATATCCTCTAAAATTTCCTTGATTTCATTCAGAGATTTTCTACCGAAGTTTCTGGTCTTAAGCATTTCACCATCAGTCTTTTGAACCAGTTCGGCAATAGTCTGGATATTGGCATTTTTGAGACAGTTATAGGAACGAACTGACAGTTCCAGCTCTTCGACACATTTCGCCATACTTGTCAGCACCTTCTGTTTTTTCTCATCAACCTGAGGCTGTACCGGTTCCGGTTCTTCATCGAAATTGATAAAAATCTGCATATGGTCTTTAACAATCTTGGCAGCATGAGCCACTGCATCTTCAGGTGTGATGCCACCATTGGTCCACAATTCCATAACCAAAGAATCATAATCCGTAGATTGTCCAACACGGGTATTCTCTACATGATAGGTAATCTTTTCAATTGGAGAGAAACTGGCATCCACAGGGATCATTTGCACAGATTCATTTTCGATGTTGTGACGATCAGCAGGAACATAACCCCGGCCTTTTCTCACAATCATTTCTATCTCCACTTCAGTACTCTGATCAATAGTCAAAATGGGAAGATCCGGGTTCAACACCTCCACATCCGGATCAGCCGAAATGTCTCTGGCGCAAATCGTACCCGGCTCTGAAGCTTTGATATAAATTCGTTTAGAACTCGCATCACCGGATAATTTGAGATTAACCTGTTTCAGGTTCAGGATAATTTCCGTAACATCTTCAACCACTCCCGGAATGGAAGAAAACTCATGAAAAATTCCCTCAAATTTTACGGCTACAATGGCAGCACCTTCGATGGATGACAAGAGCATTCTTCTCAACGAATTACCGATAGTCACCCCATACCCGCGCTCGAAAGGACCAGCACTGAGTTTTCCATAAAACTCCGACTTGTTTTTCTTATCAAATTCTAATCGCTTAGGTTTAACGATTCCTTGGGCTGTGAACATGAAGTCTCCGACCTCTTGATTAGGGAAAGTTTTTAATTAGTTTGTTGTGAGAATCCAATCAGCTTTAACGTGAGTAAAGCTCAACGATCAGCTGTTCTTCAATTGGCATGGTTACATGCTCTCTAGTTGGCAAAGCCTGTACAATACCCTGCTTACTATCCGCATCAAATGACAGCCAATCCGGCAAAGTTTTATCCTTAATATTCTCAATCGCGTTTTTAACAGGTGCTTTTTTCACTTTATTGGGGTTCACAGCTATCGTGTCCCCTTGCCCGAGAGAATAAGACGGGATATTGACCTTTTTCCCGTTAACGGTAAAGTGTCCATGCCTAACCAACTGGCGAGCTGTACTTCTTGAAGAAGCCAGCCCCATCCTATAAATAACATTATCCATCCGCAACTCTAAATTTTGCAGAAGGTTTTCGCCAGTAATACCTTTTTTCTTATCTGCAGCAAAAAAGTAATTCCGAAACTGCTTTTCCAGCACACCATAA
Source organism: uncultured Nitrospina sp. (assembly GCA_964344595.1). GTDB lineage: Bacteria > Nitrospinota > Nitrospinia > Nitrospinales > VA-1 > LS-NOB. The sequence continues at coordinate 139,842 of CAYFNV010000004.1, forward strand.
ATCCGTTTTACCTTTTGTTTTTCACGAAGCTGCACACCATATTCCGAGAACTTCTTCCTTCCCTGTCCATGCTGTCCTGGAGGGTACGCTCTTTTTTCTATAGCACATTTTGCCGTCTCGCAACGGGAACCTTTTAAATATAACTTTATGCCTTCTCGCCGACAAAGTCGGCAAACAGAACCTGTATACCTGGCCAAATTCAGCTTCTCCTTTCGGTTTAACGCAATTAAACTCTGCGACGTTTTCTTGGACGGCACCCATTATGCGGAATTGGTGTCTTATCACGAATAACAAGAACTTCCATTCCCGCGGCCTGCAAAGACCGTATCGCGGACTCTCGTCCTGATCCCGGTCCCTTCACATGGACTTCCAGTTTTTTCATTCCCATATCCCGTGCCTTGACAGCCGCTTTATCGGCAGCCACCTGCGCGGCAAACGGGGTGCTTTTTCTTGAACCTTTAAACCCCTGTGCACCTGCACTGGACCAGGACACCACATTTCCAGACATGTCGGAAATGGTAACAATAGTATTATTAAACGTTGCCTGAATGTGGGCGACCCCTACCTCAGGCACTGTCTTTTGCTTTTTCTTCCCAGTCTTAGCTTTCTTATCCATTAAAATCAGTCCTTATTTTTTTGCCCGTGCTCCCACAGTTTTCTTGGGTCCCTTCCGGGTTCTTGCGTTTGTGTGTGTCCTTTGTCCGCGAACCGGCAATCCTTTACGATGGCGAAGCCCTCTGTAAGCACCAATATCCATCAGACGTTTTATGTTCATGGTGACAATACGCCTTAAATCACCTTCTACTTCGTACTCTTTCTCAATGACATTACGGATCCGGGTCACCTCTTCTTCGGTCAGGTCTTTCATCCTGATTTCTTCTCCGACCTGAGCTTTTTCCAGGATATTACGGGAAGTAGCTGGACCTACCCCATATATATATGTCAGAGCAACTTTCGCTTGCTTGTCTTTGGGAATGTCTACACCCGCTATTCTTGCCACTGCTTCTCCTTTTGGAAATTATCCCTGTCTTTGCTTATGTTTAGGGTTTTCACAAATAACCCGCACAACACCTCGACGGCGAATTACTTTGCACTTTAAACAAATTGGCTTGACCGATGCCCTGACTTTCATGTTTCCGTCCTCTTTTACTTATACCGATAGGTGATACGCCCACGGGTTAAATCGTAAGGAGAAAGCTGAACCTTTACCTTATCTCCAGAAAGGATACGGATAAAATGCATACGCATTTTACCAGATATATGGGCCAGCACCTTATGACCATTTTCGAGTTCCACCCGGAACATTGCGTTCGGCAATGGCTCAAGAATGGTGCCCTCAACTTCAATAGACTCTTCTTTAGACATCCGTCACTTTACCATTTCTAAAACGCGTGAAAAAATTTCTTCTACAGACCCTCTTGCTGTAACTGTTTTCAGATTCCCCTGCTCCTTATAAAACTGCTTTAAAGGTGCGGTGGACTCCTGATATACATCCAACCGCTTCAGAATCGTTTCCTTATTATCATCCTGTCTCTGAGCCAGAGTACCGCCGCAACTGTCACAGACACCAGAAACTTTTGGAGGACGGGACTCCTCATGAAACATGCCGCCACAATCCTGGCAAGTACTACGCCCTACTAACCGGTTGATCACTTCATCAGCATTAACTTCCAGATCAACTACTGTATCAATTGCAAGGCCCATTTCAACCAATGTTTCCGAAAGCTTTTCAGCCTGCACAATTGTTCTCGGAAACCCGTCTAAAATAAACCCGGACTCACAATCAGCCTGTTTAAAACGCTCCTTGATCAAACCAATCACCACATCATCGGGAACCAGCTGACCAGCATCCATAAACGACTGGGCCTGAATGCCCAACTCGTTGTTATCCTTTACCGCTTGCCTTAAAATATCACCAGTGGATATCTGCGGGATGCGAAATTTTTCTTTCAGCATTTTGGCCTGAGTGCCTTTTCCAGCTCCCGGCGGTCCTAAAAGAATCAATCTCATCAATCAGCCTCTTCGGCTTTTCAATCGCCCCTTTTTAACAAAGCCATCATAGTTTCTCATGACCAAGTGGGACTCAATCTGCTGCATGGTATCCAACGAAACACCCACAACGATCAAAAGGCTTGTTCCACCGAAGTAAAATGGGATGTTGAAATATTTTATCAAATAATCCGGTAAAATACAGATTAAAGAAAGATACAACGCCCCATAAAACGTGACCCTGGAAAGGATCGTGTCGATATACTCGGAGGTTTTAGCCCCAGGCCTTATTCCCGGCACATATCCTCCATGTTTTTTCATATTGTCTGCCACATCAACAGGGTTGAAGATGACAGCAGTATAGAAATAACAAAAGAAAAACACTGCGCCTACAAAAATCAGGCTATAAACAATGGTTCCGGGAGTCAGCATCGCCGATAACGACTGCATCCACGGATGAGTAATAAATTGGGCGATAGTCGCCGGAAACATAATGATCGATGAAGCAAAAATCGGCGGGATAACCCCCGATGTATTGACTTTCAAAGGCAAATGCGTTGCCTGACCACCCATCATTTTACGACCCACTACCCGTTTGGCGTATTGGATCGGAATCCTGCGTTGCCCTCCCTCCGTAAAAACAATGGCTCCAACCACCACAACCATCAATACCAAAAGGAACAACATAACAAGCACCGACATTTCGCCAGTGCCCATCAAATCCATTGACTGAAAAATTGCCGCCGGAGTTCCAGCAACAATTCCAGAAAAAATAATCAGGGAAATTCCGTTTCCTATTCCCCGCTCAGTAATCTGTTCGCCAAGCCACATTAAAAAACATGTACCGGCTGTCAGGGTCAAAACCGTCATCATTCTGAAGGACCAACCCGGTTCCGGTACTATGAGGCCCCCGCTCGGACTTTTCATAGCTTCCAATCCGACAGCGATACCAGACCCCTGGATCATACTCAATACCACCGTTCCATATCGGGTGTATTGGGTAATCTTTTTTTGTCCCTGCTCTCCCTCTTTTTTCAACCTTGCCAGGTAGGGAGATACAATCGTCATCAACTGAATGATGATCGATGAACTGATATAGGGCATAATGCCCAGCGCAAATATTGTTAACCGGCTCAATGCACCGCCGGAAAACATATCGAAAAAACCCAGGATAGTTCCCTGAGCCCGGGTAAACAATTCTGCCAGAGCAACCGAGTTAATACCCGGAGTAGGGATATGGGCACCAATCCGATACACAACCAAAAGCCCAAGCGTAAAAAGAATCCGCTTCTTCAGCTCCGGTACACGAAAAATATTGCCAAAACTATCAGCGCCACTCATCTAGAGGTTAACAACCTTTCCCCCGGACTTTTCAATTTTGGTCTGCGCTGATCCGCTGAATTTATGCGCATGAACATTTAATGATTCCGTCAGTTCACCACATCCCAGGATTTTCACCAATGCGGTTTTTTTGATCAGCCCTTTTTCTTTCATCACTTCCGGGGTTACAGGATCTATACCAGCACAACGAGCCAAGTCACATACATTAACAATCTCAAACTGTTTTTTAAAAATATTAGTGAACCCACGCTTAGGCAGTCTTCTATAAATAGGCATCTGCCCACCTTCAAACCATGGATGAGGACTTCCTCCTGACCGGCATTTCTGGCCCTTTTGTCCTTTGCCGGAAGTTTTTCCAGTACCAGAGCCTATACCGCGACCTATGCGTTTTCTATTTTTTCGTTCCGGACCCTTCAAGTTTGATAATTGCAACATTCCCTATCCTCTAAAAAAATCAGGGTAAATTATTTACCACGCAGGCGGGCACATTCTTTTACGCCTCGCAAACCAGTCAATCCTTGAATGGTTGCTTTGACCACATTGTGCGGATTATTAGTTCGCAAACATTTAGTCAAAACATCGCGGACTCCAACGGCCTCCAATACTGCCCTTACAGCACCACCAGCAATCAATCCAGTACCTCTTGACGCGGGCTTCATCAAAACCCTGCCCGCTCCATAAGCACCTATCACTTCATGTGGAATCGAAGATCCTTCCAGGCTCACTGTCACCATATCCCTTTTGGCTTTTTCCACGCCTTTGCGTATTGCTTCCGGGACTTCATTAGCCTTGCCCAGTCCCCAACCAACCTTGCCATCCCGATCGCCAACCACTACCAGTGCGCTAAAGCTGAAACGACGTCCGCCTTTCACAACTTTGGCTACACGGTTAATCTTGACAACCTTATCAACAAAATCTGTGGGTTTTTCCGGCTCCCTTTGTCGCAACACTTCCTCCTGCGTTATGGATTAAAATTTTATACCTTTTTCCCGAACGGCATCGGCCAAAGCTTTTATACGTCCCGCATACAGAAATCCGTTTCGGTCATAATAAACTTCCTTGATACCCTTTGCCGCTGCTGCTTCACCAACAAGGGAACCAACCAATGTCGCCGCCTTCAGGTTCCCCCCTGTTTTCATCTGTTCTTTGAAGTTTGGGGAAAGCGATGACATAGCCACGAGGGTTTTACCTTCGTTGTCATCAATAATTTGCGCGTATATATGTTTGGTACTTCGGAACACTGTCAGCCTAGGTCTATTTATTTGCTTCTGTACCTTGAGCTTGACCCTTCTTTTTCTCTGCAAACGCAGCCGTTCCCGTTCAGAGGTTTTCATAGTTTTTATCCTTTACCTACAGCAGCTTTTCCAGCTTTTCTGCGGATTCTTTCCGTAGAATACATGACCCCTTTTCCTTTATAAGGTTCTGGAGGTCGAAATCCACGTATCTCTGCAGCGGTCTGGCCAACCCGTTCCTTATTGGTTCCCTTTACAACTATCGTATTTTTTTTAGGATCAACTTCAAATTCGACACCTTCAGGAGCCGGGTAATTAATTGCATGTGAATGCCCGAGGTTTAAAACAAGGTTTTTCCCCTTTAACTCGACTCGATATCCCACGCCAACAATGTTGAGCTGTTTTGAGTAGCCTTCTGTAACCCCTACCACCATATTATTGATAAGTGTGCGAGTGAGTCCATGCAGGGAGCGATCCAACCTTCCATCTGAAGGACGAGTCACTGTGACCACACCATCTTTCAACTCAATCTTCATATTCGGGTGCAAATCACGTTGCAGCTGACCCTTTGGCCCTTTCACTGATACATTTGACCCATTGACTTTTAAATCTACCCCTGAGGGCACATTAATCGGCTTTTTTCCAATTCGAGACATTGCGATACTTCTATATCAATTTAGTTTTTACTATCCCAACTTCTTTAGCTGGACTCAAAATTTCAAGATCAGTTATATACTTTCTTGGCCAAACCGTTTACCAGACATGACCAATTACTTCTCCCCCAACCCCTTTTTCCCTGCATTCACGATCAGTCATCACTCCAGCAGAGGTTGACATAATAGCCAGTCCCAGACCGTTGAGAACCTTTGGTACTTTGTCCCGCTTGACATAGTTTCTCCGCCCAGGCTTACTGATACGTTTAATTCCGCGAATGACCGGCTCATCATCTTTGTATTTCAAATACACCCGAATTATCCCCTGTAAATTATCCTCATAAATCCGGAAACTTTTGATATAGCCCTCGTCCTTCAAAATTTCCACAATACGGGCTTTCATTTTTGAGCCGGGGACATCAACCCTTGGGTGCCTGACCATCAGCCCGTTTCGAATACGGGTAAAAAGATCAGCGATGGGATCGGTCATCATAACGAAACTTTACTCCAAAAAAATAATTAGATTAAACTACCAACTTGCCTTGGTAACACCTGGAATTTCACCGCGCAATGCTCTTTCCCTGAAACAAATCCGACACATGCCGAATTTACGAAGGAACGCCCGAGGCCTGCCACAAACATTACACCTGTTATATTGGCGCACTTTAAATTTTTGCTCTCGCTTCGACTTGGCGATCAGTGATTTCTTAGCCATATTCCTTTACTTTCTAAGCGGTAGTCCCATATGGGTTAACAAACACCGTCCCTGCTCATCATTTTGTGCTGTGGTGGTGATTGTTATATTCATTCCCTTTACTTTTTCTACTTTATCAAACACTATTTCCGGAAAAATCAATTGCTCCTTAAGACCAATCGTGTAGTTTCCTCGACCATCAAATGCCTTGGGAGGCAAACCCTTAAAATCTCTAACCCGGGGAAGCGCGAAAGACACCAATCGCTCATAAAAATCATACATCCTGTTTCCCCGCAAAGTCACCTTGAGCCCTATGGAAACCCCTTCACGCAACTTAAAATTTGAGATGGATTTTTTCGCCTTGGTGACAACTGGCTGCTGCCCTGTAATCACCCTCAACTGGTCTATTCCCGACTCAATCAGCTTGGAATTCTGCAATGCTTCACCCAGACCCATATTGACAGTAATCTTCGTCATCTTGGGAACTTGCATAATATTACCGAGACCCAGCTCTTTCTGGATAGCAGCCTGATGTTTTTCGTAATAACTTGTTTTAAGATTCGACATTCCTACACCTTATCCAGGACATCGCCGGTTTTCACACAGACCCGGACACGTTTTCCATCTTCAAGCTTTTTAAGCTTGGTCCGTACTCCTTTGCCCACTTTATCGCTGACCAGCAGGACATTGGAGATATGAATCTTTCCTTCCTTTTCTATGATACCGGGTTGCCGGGTCTTGCCATCTCCCTTTGTATGGCGCTTAACCATATTAAGTTTTTCAACCGTAACCCTTTGCTCTTCAGGAAAAATAGCCAAGAGTTTTCCTTTTTTCCCTTTTTCCTTTCCAGAAATCACCTGGACAATATCGTCCTTTTTCAGCCCAAGTTTGTAAGAAGCCTTTTTCACTACAGCACCTCCGGAGCGAGGGAGAGTATTTTCATATAACGCTTGGCACGCAATTCACGACCCACCGGACCAAATATACGAGTTCCTACCGGCTCTCTGCCTTCCCCGATCAGGACTGCGGCATTATTATCAAACTTGATGTAAGTGCCATTAGAGCGGCGCAGCTCTTTTCGAGTTCTTACCACCACAGCTTTTTTTACTTCACCTTTCTTAAGGCTGCTCTGAGGATCAACCTCCTTGACCGCAACCACAATAACATCCCCAATACGGGCATAACGACGACGTGAACCTCCCAGGACCTTGATACATTGAACAACCTTCGCTCCGGAGTTGTCCGCCACATCTAAAACTGTTCTCAGCTGAATCATGACGCTTTACCTGCCTCCTCACTTTTCTTGATGATCTCCACCAAGCGCCAGCGTTTGGTTTTGCTCAACGGCCGGGTTTCACGAATACTAATGAAATCACCAGGACAGCATTCGTTTTTTTCATCGTGGGCACTATACTTACGCGAGCTTTTCACCACTTTCTTAAACTTGGGGTGAGTGAACTTGCGCTCTACCTTCACAACAACGGTTTTATCCATTTTGTTACTCACCACAAGGCCCATCAGGGTTTTTCTAGTTGTCTTCTCCAAAAGCTTTTACAACTCCAATTTAATGTTCAGGGTTCACCCGTATTTTATTTATCAGAACCTTCTTTTTGCTTTTCGTCTTGCTTTACCGAATCTTTTCCAGAAGCCCGTTGTTCATTTTGAATAGTTTTCAACCGGGCAATATCCCTCCGGAGAAACCGAATACGGCTGGGATTTTCTATCTTGCCTGTTGCCAATTGCAACCGCAGATTAAAGATTTCCTGATTGATATCTATTATTTTTTCTTCCCGTTCTTTCTCAGAAAGACCTCTAACTTCTTCAGCTTTCATAATATGTATTCTCTATTCCTGTCAGGCCTGTTTAACAACAAACCGGGTAGACACTGATAATTTATGCGCTGCCAAACGGAATGCTTCCTTAGCAATATGCTCTGGCACACCTTCCATCTCATAAAGCATTCGCCCAGGCTTTACAACGGCTACCCAAAACTCCGGATTACCTTTACCCTTACCCATTCTTGTTTCCAAAGGTTTTTTGGAAACCGGTTTATCAGGGAAAATCCGCAGCCAGATTTTTCCTCCACGCTTTATATAACGGGTCATTGCAATACGCGCTGCCTCAATCTGCCGGTTGGTGATACGTCCACACTCCAACGACTGCAAACCATAAGTACCAAAATCCAGAGAACCTCCACGATAGGCAGTGCCACGCATTTTTCCCTTATGGCGTTTTCTATATTTAACTCTTTTGGGCATCAACATGATGCATAATCTCCAAAAAACATTTACAGACAGATTGCAGCCCGATTAAAGCACCACCAATCAGGCTGAAGCTTTTTCTTTTTCCTGGAATCCTTGCGGCGGCTCAATACCTTTACCCGGGAGAATATCTCCCTTATAAACCCAAACCTTCACACCAATAATTCCAAAGGTGGTATTAGAACTCGCAGTCCCATAATCGATGTCTGCCCTTAAGGTATGAAGGGGAACACGCCCCTCCCGGTACCATTCACTACGGGCAATTTCTGCACCCCCCAAGCGACCTGAGACCCTTATTTTAATTCCCTTAGCCCCAAACCTGAGCGCCGAAACCACACTCTTCTTCATTGCCCGGCGAAACGAAACTCTTTTTTCCAATTGAAGGGCTATATTTTGTCCTATCAAGGCCGCATCCAACTCAGCGCGGCGCACCTCTTTAATATTCAGGTTTACCTGTTTGCCCGACATAACCTTTTGCAATTCAAGCTTAAGCCTGTCAACTTCCAAGCCTTTCTTTCCAATGATGATTCCTGGTCGCGCAGTGTGAATATTGACACGAACACGGTTTGCCGAACGCTCGATTTCCACCCTGGAAATACCTGCATGAGCAAGTGTTTTAAAGATATGTTTCCGCAGAGCCATATCCTCAATCAATTGGTCGGAATACCCTTTCCTGGCATACCAGTTAGATATCCAAGTCTTGCTGAATCCCAACCTGAACCCATAAGGGTGAACTTTTTGACCCACGCTTTTATCTCCTTAAGATTCTTTTTCTTCCAGTATCAAAGTAATATGACTGGTCTTCTTTTGAATCATGGTTGCCATTCCACGAGCTCTGGGCATATTCCGTTTCCAAGTCACACCTTCATCAACCTGAACGTTTTTGATCACCAAGTCATCCACATCCAGGACCTTATGGTTCTCTTCCGCATTCGCGATCGCAGACTTCAGCAGCTTTTGAATCTTGTCAGCCGCCCGCTTACGGGTAAACGCAAGAATATTGATCGCGTCATTCACATTTTTACCGCGAATCAAATCAGCTACCAATCGTACCTTACGAGGTGCCGTTCTTGTATGCCTGAGCTGAGCTTTAACTTCCATGAGCTTTCTATTTTATTTAGTTACTGCTTTTTTGGTTTTGCCACCATGCGACCTGAATGTACGCGTGGGAGCAAATTCACCCAATTTATGACCTACCATATTTTCAGACACAAAAACCGGGAGAAATTTTTTGCCATTGTGAACCGACAAAGTGTGCCCTACAAAATCCGGCGTGATCGTTGATCGACGTGACCAGGTCTTGCACACTTTCTTTTCATTCTTCCGGTTCATCTCATCGATTTTGTTCTGCAAATGCGAATCGACAAACGGTCCTTTTTTTAATGATCGAGCCATACCAAAACCTCAGTTTACAAACAGTTTATTTTTTCTTTTTACGACTGAGAATAAATTTATTCGATGGTTTTTTAACACGGCGTGTCTTCAAGCCTTTGGCACTCTGCCCCCAAGGACTACAAGGGTGCCGACCACCTGAAGACCGGCCTTCACCGCCACCCATAGGGTGATCCACAGGGTTCATGGCAACAGCACGAACACGGGGACGACGCCCCATCCATCTCACCCTTCCAGCCTTACCTATTGAAACATTTTCATGATCAGCGTTCCCCACTGTACCAATGGTTGCTCTACAGTTTTTGTGAATCAACCGAACCTCTCCAGATCTTAGCTTGAGGTTTACATACTCCCCCTCTTTAGCCATCAACTGAACACTACCCCCGGCACTGCGAGCAATCTGGGCACCCTTTCCAGGACGCATCTCTACATTATGAATCAAAGTACCTTCTGGAATATCTTTAAGAGGAAGACAATTACCAACACGAATCTCGGCGTTCTCACCCGACATCAACACATCCCCCACATTCAACTTGGAAGGAGAAATGATATAACGCTTTTCTCCATCCAAATAAGAAAGAAGCGCAATACGTGCGCTACGATTGGGGTCGTACTCAATACCTACGACTTTCGCCGGAATTCCATCCTTCCGCCTTTTAAAGTCTATGACCCGGTACTGCTTTCTATGTCCGCCACCGCGTCGCTTAGCAGTAATGCGCCCATTGTTGTTTCTGCCGCCCGTTCTTGCAATGGCAACGAGAAGACTCTTTTCTGGAGTCGACTTAGTGACCTCATCGAAACCAGAAATGGTCTGGAACCTCACACCAGGTGATCTAGGCTTTAACTTCCTGATAGGCATTACCGCTTACACTCCCTCAAAAATTTCAATCTTATCGCCTTCTTTCAACTGAACCATTGCCTTTTTCCAGGCTTTAGTATGCCCCATGGTCCTGCCAAACCGTTTTCGCTTGCCCCGAACCACCTGGGTATTAACATGAAGGACTTTCACATCAAATATCTTTTGCACCGCTTCACGGATTTGTATCTTGTTAGCCCCTGGGTTCACACGGAACAGCACCCAGTTTCCATCGGCAAGCATGTCACTACCCTTTTCCGTGACCAATGGTTTCTCTATAACCTGATAAATATCCATCAGTTTAACCGTTCCTCAATTTTTTTTAGCGCTTCAGGAGTACAAACTATCCGCTCATGGACCAGCAAGTCAAAAACATTGAGACCGTCAACCAAAAGCACATCCGCCTGGGGCAGATTGCGAGTTGCCAGCTGCAGGTTTTCGTTTTTCTCCGAAACAAGAAACAGCGTTTTCGCAGGGAGACTCAATCCATTCAACAATGCCACCACCCCTTTTGTCTTGGGACTCTCAAGGTTAAGAGAATCCACCACCATAAAATTTTGGGTTTTAAGTCTTTCAGTCAAAACAGACCTGATAGCAAGCTTCTTGGACTTTTTGGTAAGCTGGAAAGCATAACTTCTCGGGCTAGGCCCAAAAACTGTCATACCCCCGCGCCAAACGGGTGACCGTGTATTACCTGAACGAGCACGGCCTGTTCCCTTCTGTCTCCAAGGCTTTGCATTACTACCATGCAACTCCCCCTTATTCTGCTTGGTCGCCGCGTTTCCACCTCGACGGGCGGCCAACTGCATGGTCACATATCTCTGAACCAACTCTTCGTTGACCTTAACCTCAAAAACGCTAGCTGGAGCCTCAACGGTTCCCACCTTTTTATTGCTGCTGTCTACGATATCTAATTCCGGCATAACGGAAAAACTCTACCCTTAAGATTTAAAAATATTAACGATTCCGCCATTGGCTCCGGGGACGGCACCCTTAACCAGCAACAAATTATTTTCAACATCGACCCGGACTACTTTAAGGTTTTTCACCCGGACATTGTTACCACCCATCCGACCCGGCATACCAGTACCCTTAAAAACCCTACCTGGATAAGTATGCATACCTATCGAACCGGTACCTCGATAACTTTCGTGATGACCATGAGACGCCGGCGCTCCGCCATAATTATATCGCTTGAAAACCCCGGCAAATCCTCGGCCTTTGGCCACACCCACCACCGAGACCTGATCGCCCTCACTGAAAATATCTGCTTTAAGCGGCTTACCCATGGCCTCATCATCCACATCCTCATCCCTGAATTCCCGAAGAATTTTTGCAGGCTCAACTTTATGCTTGTTATAAAAACCCTGCAAAGGCTTATTGGTATGTTTCGGCTTACGAGATCCATATGCCAGCATGAGAGCCTGGTATCCGTCTTTCTCTTCAGTCCGTTTCAAAACCGGCACACAACGTTCAACATGAATCACGGTAACCGGGACACAGTCACCCTTATCGTTAAACACTTCGGTCATGCCGATTTTTTTTCCAATTAAAGCGGTCATTGTTTCTCTTAATTAAAGCTTTATCTCTATATCAACCCCGCCCGACAGATCCAGCTTCATCAGCGCATCTACGGTTTGGGGTGTCGGCTCAAGGATTTCAAGGATACGCTTATGAGTTCGAATCTCAAACTGTTCACGGGATTTTTTATCCACATGAGGAGAACGCAAAACGGTCCATTTATTTTTCATCGTAGGCAAGGGAATCGGCCCCACCACCTTGGCACCAGTACGCCGTGTGGTTTCCACAATCTCCCCTACCGACCAATCGAGTAACTTATGGTCGTAGGCCTTGAGTCTGATTTTTATTTTCTGGTCGCTCATTATTCGATGATCTCACCCACAACACCGGCTCCCACAGTACGACCACCTTCGCGAATCGCGAATCGAAGCTCTTTAGCCATTGCCACCGGGGTGATCAGCGTAATTTCCATCGAGACATTATCACCAGGCATTACCATTTCCACACCTGCGGGCAAAGTCGCGACACCTGTCACATCGGTAGTTCTAAAATAAAATTGCGGGCGGTAACCATTAAAGAAAGGAGTATGCCGCCCACCCTCATCTTTAGTCAAAATATAAACTTCTGCTTTGAACTTCGTATGCGGGGTGATGGAACCAGGTTTAGCCAGAACCTGCCCACGCTCAATTTCCTCACGCTTGGTTCCACGCAACAGAATACCCACGTTTTCTCCGGCACGACCTTCATCAAGAAGCTTTCGGAACATTTCAACACCGGTCGCAGTGGTTTTTGAAGTTGGCTTAAACCCGACAATCTCCACCTCCTCACCAACCTTGATAATCCCGGTCTCAACACGTCCGGTTGCAACAGTTCCACGCCCTGAAATACTGAAAATATCTTCAATTGGCATCAGAAATGGTTTGTCGACAGGTCTATCTGGCACTGGGAAATAAGTATCGAGAGCTTCCATCAATTCCCAAATAGGCTTGGTTTTTTCTTCATCTTCCGGGTTTTCCAAGGCCTGCAACGCACTCCCACGAATAACAGGGACATCGTCACCAGGAAATTCGTACTTGCTCAACAATTCGCGCACTTCGAGCTCAACCAGATCCAATAATTCAGGATCATCAACCATGTCGCACTTATTCATAAAAACAACAATCCTTGGCACACCCACCTGGCGCGCCAAAAGAATATGCTCACGGGTTTGCGGCATGGGGCCATCATTGGCAGAGATAACCAGAATCGCACCATCCATTTGAGCCGCACCGGTGATCATATTCTTGACATAATCAGCATGACCCGGGCAGTCAACATGGGCATAATGACGGGTTTCAGAATTGTATTCGATATGAGCAATAGCAATGGTAATTCCTCGCTCTTTTTCCTCGGGGGCCTTATCAATTTGATCAAAAGCGATTGTCTCCGCTAATCCTTTTTTAGACAGAACCTCCGAAATAGATGCAGTGAGTGTCGTTTTTCCATGGTCAACGTGACCAATGGTACCAACATTTAAATGCGGTTTATCTCGAACAAATTTTTCTTTAGCCATGCCGATTCACTCCAATGTATTTTCAAATAATTTTTATTAAACTGCCAATTTCTCTTTTGACCCTGTTGCCTTAGCCACCAACTCTTCAGCTATCGGGGCAGGAACCCCATCATACTTGGCAAACTCCATGGAGTAGTTCGCGCGCCCCTGAGTGGCCGATCTTAGATCAGTGGAGTACCCAAACATCCCAGAGAGTGGAACTTCTGCCCGAATCACCTTTGCACCGGCACGATCAGAAAGGTCTTTGATCTTACCGCGCTTAGAATTCAGCTTGCCAATAACATCACCCATAAACTCCTCAGGCGTAACGACCTCCACCTCCATAACCGGCTCCAGTAATTGAGGAGATCCTTTTTTACAAGCCTCCCTAAAAGCCATGGAAGCACAAATCTTAAATGCCATTTCAGAAGAATCAACATCATGGAAGGATCCGTCCAACAAAGTCACAGAAACATCCACGGTTGGGAATCCACACATAATACCTCTTCCCATTGCTTCCTCAACACCCTTCTGCACAGCAGGAATATACTCACGGGGAATAGCGCCCCCAACAATTTTATTAATAAACTCAAACCCTGTCCCAGGCTCTCTAGGCTCAACCTTGATCACAACATGACCATACTGACCGCGCCCACCACTCTGCTTGACATACTTGTTTTCGTGCTCAACGGCCTTGGTGATCGTCTCTTTATAAGCTACCTGAGGTTTGGAAACATCCACATCAAGGGAAAACTCTCGGCGCATGCGGTCAACAAGAATTTCAAGATGCAACTCACCCATCCCTGAAATTACAGTTTGGTTCGTGTCAGGGTCAACCATCACCTTGAACGTGGGGTCTTCCTGAAGAAGCTTTACAAGACAATCAGAAAGCTTTTCCTGTTCAGCTTTGGTTTTTGGCTCAATGGCAACAGATATAACCGGCTCAGGAAACTGAATCGCCTCAAGAATTATCGGTTTATCCTGATCACAAAGAGTGTCTCCGGTATAGCTCTTTTTCAATCCGATCACCGCGGCAATATCACCGGCGCGCACCGAATCGACTTCTTCCCTCTTATTAGCATGCATCCTTAAGATCCGGCCCACACGCTCTCTTTCATTTTTTGTTGAATTATAAACATAGGAACCGCTTGTCAACTTACCAGAATAAACCCGCACAAAGGCCAACTGACCAACAAAAGGATCGGTCATAATCTTAAAAGCCAAGGCAGAAAGCGGATCAGATGCATCAAGCTTTCGAGTTTCTTCTTTCTGGGTGTTTGGATTTGAACCGGTAATGGATTTGAGCTCCTGGGGGGATGGGAGATAGAGGACAACCGCATCAAGCAGTTGCTGCACGCCTTTATTTTTAAAGGCCGCGCCACATAAAATCGGTGTAAATGTGTTTTCCAGGGTTCCCTTTCTCAATGCCGAGACAATTTCTTCACGCGACACGTCTTCTCCGCCAAGAAACTTTTCCATGATCGCGTCATCCACATCCGAAACCGATTCGATCAGCTTTTCCCTGTACTCTTCGGCCTGATCCTGATACTCCGCAGGAATATCAACAACATCAAAGGTTTCCCCTTTGTTCTTGGCATCCGAATATACATTGGCCTTCATATCAATCAGGTCAATCACACCAAGAAAACCAGACTCGGCCCCCAATGGAAGCTGGATCGCAACAGGATGCGCCCCCAATTTTTCCACCATCTGTTGAACGCAACCCAGAAAATTCGCGCCCGCCCGATCCATCTTATTAACAAAACAAATCCTTGGAACCTGATATTTACTCGCCTGACGCCAGACTGTCTCAGATTGCGGCTCAACACCGCTTACAGCATCGAACACGCCCACAGCACCATCGAGAACCCGCAAAGACCTTTCAACCTCAGCTGTAAAGTCAACATGACCGGGCGTATCAATAATATTGATCTGGTGATCACGCCAGGAACAAGTTGTCGCCGCAGAGGTGATAGTGATGCCGCGCTCCTGTTCCTGCTCCATCCAGTCCATCGTAGCGTTGCCATCATGCACTTCGCCAATCTTATGACTTTTACCCGTATAGTAAAGAACGCGCTCAGTCGTGGTTGTTTTCCCGGCATCGATATGGGCAATGATCCCAATATTTCGGGTTTTTTCAGGCTGTATTTTTTTACTCATCTAAGCAATCGATCTCCATTTACCATCGGTAGTGCGCAAAGGCCTTATTCGCTTCAGCCATCCGATGAACCTCTTCTTTTTTCTTAACCGCTCCGCCAGAATTTCCAAACGCGTCCATAATTTCTCCCGTTAGCTTCTCAGCCATTGATCTGCCTGAACGCGCCTTGGCATTCTGGATCATCCATCGAATACTAAGAGCCTGCCTGCGGTTTTCCTTGACTTCAACCGGTACCTGATAGGTTGCCCCACCAACCCTTCTGGATCGAACCTCCAGCAAAGGCGCCGCATTTTCCACCGCCTTACGAAAAACCCGCAAAGGATCTTCCTTGCTTTTCTCGGCAACACTGTCCAGAGCCTTGTAAAGGATACTTTCCGCTTTCCCCTTCTCCCCTTTTCGCAAAATGCAATTGATGAAACGGGCAACCAGTAAATCATTAAACTTCGGATCAGGAATGATTTTTCTTTTCTGAGCTTCTCTTCGTCTTGCCATATTAGTTATTGATAATTATTTTTTAGGTTTTTTCGTACCATATTTTGAACGGCCCTGCATCCGGTTCTCCACCCCAAGCGTATCCAAGCTACCCCGAACCACATGGTAACGGACACCCGGCAAATCCTTGACTCGACCACCACGGATCATAACAATAGAATGCTCCTGCAGATTATGGCCCACACCGGGAATATAGGTGGTTACTTCCATGCCGTTCGTCAACCTGACCCGAGCCACTTTTCGCAGGGCAGAATTAGGCTTTTTAGGTGTGGAAGTGTAAACCCGCACACAAACCCCCCGCTTTTGCGGGCAGGATTTTAAAGCCGGACTGTTGCTTTTTCCGACCGGTTTTTTCCGACCCGTCTTCACTAACTGATTGATCGTAGGCAAAAAATATACCTCCCTAATAGGCTATCCAAATAAACGGAGCACCAAACAAAACTGAAAACACCCGATGGCTCAATAAAAACAAAGGGTTATATCAGACAGATATAGGCGTGAAAAAGTTGTAATTGTAGCACCGAAACTGACTTAGTCAAGCGAAAAAAAAGGGGTTTCCTTGTTTTTTATTCCGCTGCCACCGGAGCCTGATCTTCCTTCTGGTCAGCCCCCTCAATTTCAGGTTCTTCAATACGAATTCCGCTATAGGCCCGGCATCCCGTTCCCGCTGGAATCAATCTTCCCATTGTCACGTTTTCTTTCAATCCGACCAGATTGTCCATCTTACCGCTCACACTCACTTCCGTTAAAACACGTGTGGTTTCCTGGAAAGAAGCTGCCGAAATAAAGCTTTCCGTGCTGAGTGATGACTTGGTAATACCCAGAAGAACCGGGGCACCTTTAGCCGGTTTTTTCTTATTTTTTATGACTTCCTGATTGGCCTGATTAAAGACTTTCTTCGTCACCTGTTCTCCAACCAGAAAATCCGTATCGCCCGCATCTTCAATAACCAAGTGTCGAAGCATTTGCCGAACGATAACCTCAATATGTTTGTCATTAATCTGTACGCCCTGAAGCCGATAAACCTCCTGAACCTCATTCACCAGATATTTCTGCAATTCATCTTCACCAAGTACTCGCAAAATATCATGCGGATTAGAAGCGCCATCCATCAGGGGCTCGCCAGCAACCACCTCATCCCCTTCATGGACATTAATATGTTTGCCTCTCGGAATCAGGTATTCACATTCATCACCAGATTCACCCACTACGATGACTTTTCGCATGCCTTTGACGAATCCACCAAACTTGACCGTTCCAGAAATTTCCGTGATCGTTGCCTGTTCATGTGGTTTGCGAGCTTCGAATAACTCTGCCACACGAGGCAAACCACCAGTAATATCTTTTGTCTTAGCAGATTCACGTGGAATTTTAACGATCAAATCTCCAGCACTCACCATATCGCCTTCGTTCACGTTAATGTTCGCACCAGCAGGCAGAATATACCGACGTACGGTTTCACCCTTTTCATCCTTAAGCGAAATCCGCGGCTGTTTTTTCTCATCACGGTGACTAATAATAACTTTGGTAGACAGCCCAGTAATATCGTCAAAGTCTTCTTTCATGGTGACACCCTCAATCACATCACCAAAGGCAATGGTTCCCGAGACCTCTGTCAAAATTGCATTCGTATAAGGATCCCACTCAATCAGGGTTTGACCCTCTTGCACTTCCTGACCATCGCTAACCTTGATTTTTGCACCATACACAACCGAGAACCGTTCCTTTTCACGTCCCGTCTCATCCTGAATCACGAGACTACCGTTCCGGTTCATAACAATAATCTCACCATTACGGTTTTTCAGGGTACGCAATCCGAGATATTTAACCAAACCTCCCCGCTTTGTATTCAAGGTCGTTTGCTCAACAACCCTACTGGCAGTTCCTCCGATGTGGAAAGTTCTCATAGTCAGCTGGGTTCCCGGTTCACCAATGGACTGGGCAGCGATTACACCTACCGGCTCTCCCACCTCAACCCATTCCAAAGTAGCCATATTGCGTCCATAACACTTAACACAAACGCCCAGTTTGGATTCACAGGTCAGGCAAGAACGCATTTTGATTTTTTCTATACCGGCATTTTCAATGGCCTGAACAGTTTCCTCGACAATCAGACTGTCTGCCTTAGCCAGTATTTCCCCGGTAAATGGATCCACAACATCTTCCAGAACCGTCCTGCCCAATATTCTTTCCCCTAGAGGCTGAATGATTTCTCCGGCTTCAACCAGGGAGATCGCATTGATACCCTTGAGGGTTCCACAATCCTCTTCCTGAACAATCATGTCCTGGGCCACGTCAACCAGTCGCCTGGTGAGGTAACCCGAGTTCGCCGTTTTTAGCGCAGTATCTGCCAGTCCCTTTCGAGCTCCATGGGTAGAAATGAAATACTGAATAACTGATAGACCCTCACGAAAATTAGCAGTGATAGGTGTTTCTATGATTTCGCCCGAAGGCTTAGCCATCAGGCCGCGCATTCCAGCCAACTGACGCAACTGTTGAGCACTACCCCGGGCACCTGAATCGGCCATGATAAAAATGGAATTAAAATCTTTGTTGGTTTTACCCACAATAGTAGACTCGTCTTCCGCTTCCAGCTCTTTAAACATTTCTTCAGATACTTTTTCAGTAACGTGCGCCCAGATATCAATGACCTTGTTATACCTTTCGCCATTGGTAATGAGTCCGTCCCTATACTGTTTGTGAACCTTGAGGACTTCATCATTGGTTTTATCGACCAACTGCACTTTAGTTTTGGGAATTCGCATCTGGTCAATAGAAATACTGAGACCTGCCTCCGTGGCATATTTAAAACCCAGTTCCTTGACATTGTCCAACAAAGAAACCGTTTTTTCTCTTCCCACCAAAAGGAAGGACTTGGAAAAAAGATCTGACAGAGATTTCTTATCCATCAGCCGGTTCACCAGCTCAAAAGGCAATCCTTCAGGCAGAACCTCACCAAGAAGCACCCGGCCCGTTGTTGTCTGGGTCAGCCCTCCTTCTATGCGAACCATAATTTGCGCCTGCAGATCCAATTCATCTGCATCGTATGCGGCCACAACCTCCTTCTGTCCCGAGAAAACTTTGCCCCCTCCCTTCACACTCCCGCGAATCTTTGTCATGTAATAACAACCCAAAACAATATCCTGAGTTGGAACGGCAATGGGTTTGCCATTTGAAGGAGACAAGACATTATTGGAAGACATCATCAATAATTTACTTTCCGTTCTCGCCTCCATGGAAAGCGGCACATGAACCGCCATCTGGTCACCATCGAAGTCGGCATTGAAAGCGGTACAAACCATGGGATGCACCTGAATGGCTTTACCCTCAATCAGCAAAGGCTCAAAAGCCTGAATACCCAGGCGATGTAGTGTCGGTGCCCTGTTGAGCAAAATCGGGTGACCCTTCACCACTTCCTCAAGCACTTCCCAGACTTCAGCGCGTTCCTGTTCAACCATTTTTTTCGCTGTCTTGATAGTCGCCGCATAACCTTTTTCCTCCAGCCTGTTAAACACAAAAGGTTTGAACAACTCAAGAGCCATCTTCTTAGGCAAACCACACTGATGGAATTTCAAATGAGGCCCGACAACGATGACGGAACGACCGGAATAATCCACCCGTTTTCCCAACAGGTTTTGACGGAACCGACCCTGTTTTCCCTTAAGCATGTCACTCAAAGATTTTAATGGACGTTTGTTAGTTCCACGTAAGGTTCGTCCTCTTCGCCCATTATCGAAAAGAGCTGAGACCGCCTCCTGCAACATTCTTTTTTCATTACGGATAATGATTTGCGGTGCTTTCAATTCCTGAAGACGTTTCAACCGGTTATTCCGGTTTATCACACGTCGATAAAGATCATTGAGGTCAGAGGTGGCAAAACGTCCACCATCCAAAGGAACCAGAGGACGCAATTCAGGAGGGATCACAGGAATTACTTGCAGGATCATCCATTCCGGCTTATTACCTGACTTTCGAAACGCCTCAACAATTTTTAGACGCTTGGCGACTTTTCTTCTGTTCATCACCGACTTGGTAGTGATCATCTCCTCTTTTAATTCCGCCGCCAGGTTATCCAGGTTCATCGGCTTGAGCAATTCCGCGACTCCCTCTGCACCAATCATTGCCCGAAAAGTATCGGGGAATTCCATTTCCATCTCCCGGTACTCCTCTTCGGTCAAGATCTGACCGACTTCCAAATCCGAATCACCGGGATCAGTCACCACATAATTTTCAAAATAAATAATACGCTCAAGATCTTTCAGAGGAATATCCAGCAGATGCCCAAGACGACTGGGTAGCCCCTTGAAGTACCAGATATGCGCAACAGGACTGGCAAGCTCAATATGCCCCAAACGTTCACGGCGCACTTTCGAGAGAATGACTTCAACACCACACTTCTCACAAATGACACCCTTATGTTTCATCCTTTTATATTTACCGCAGGTGCATTCCCAGTCCTTAACCGGACCAAAAATTTTCGCGCAGAACAAACCATCTCTTTCGGGTTTGAAAGTCCGGTAATTGATGGTTTCGGGTTTCTTAACCTCTCCGTAAGACCAGGAACGGATTTTCTCTGGAGATGCAATCCGCACACGGAGGGCATCAAACATGATCGGATTTTTTGGCTTATCGAAATATGTCAGGCTATCCACCAGGGACTTCTCCTATTTTAGGTTTTCGCAAACCGCTTTTTTATTTATATGATCCATACCTCCCAACATGTCGGGAGGTTTTAGAAACTAAATTAAATACTTCAAACAACTTTTCCCGATTCGATCAACTCAACATCAATGGCCAGACTCTGCAATTCCTTGATAAGAACGTTGAACGACTCAGGAAGACTGGGATTCAAATGGGTATCCCCCTTGACAATGGCCTCATACATACGCTTGCGGCCTTCTACATCATCAGATTTAACTGTGAGCATTTCCTGCAAGGTATAAGCCGCTCCATAAGCTTCCAAGGCCCAGACTTCCATCTCTCCAAGCCTTTGACCACCAAACTGGGCCTTACCTCCAAGAGGTTGTTGAGTAACCAGAGAATACGGTCCCGTAGACCGGGCATGAATCTTGTCATCGACAAGGTGATGTAATTTGAGCATATACAGGTAACCCACCATGACATTTTGCCGGAATAGACGTCCGGTCCTTCCATCATAAAGCGGGATCTCACCAGATTCAGAACAACTGCCATCTAACAACAGTTTTCTAACTTCACCTTCACGAGCACCATCGAACACCGGTGTCGCCATGTGCACACCGTTTGCCTTAGCTGCCATGCCAAGATTAGTTTCCAAGATCTGGCCCACATTCATACGCGAAGGCACACCCAGAGGATTGAGGATCAACTCTATAGGTTGACCACTTTCCATATATGGCATGTCTTCTTCAGGAACAATGGTTGAAACAACACCCTTATTTCCATGGCGCCCTGCCATTTTATCGCCAACCTGCAATTTGCGCTTCATGGCCATAAACACCTTGACCAGTTTGATCACACCTGGAGCCAGATCATCACCCTTTTTCAAGTGCGATACTTTTTCGTCAAGCATGGATTTCAAAACCTGAACCTGTTCCTTTGAGTTCGCCTCCATTCCTAAAAGCGCTTTTTCAGCATCACTCTTAACCGGAACCTTAGCCAGATCCTTGATACTCATTTTGGC
The DNA here is from genome assembly GCA_964344595.1 of uncultured Nitrospina sp. Taxonomy (GTDB): domain Bacteria; phylum Nitrospinota; class Nitrospinia; order Nitrospinales; family VA-1; genus LS-NOB. The sequence goes on from CAYFNV010000004.1 coordinate 161,624, forward strand.
AATCGATTCTCCATCGATCACCTGCCCCTTTTTAAAAGCAACCTTCCCTATTGTTGTGGACTTAGTCGCAGCCTGGCCAACAATCAAGGAACGCATATTTTTTTCAGTTTCGCTTTTAACAATCTTTATCTCATCGGCATAATCTTTCTCAACGCGCGCGATCTCTTCTTCTTCGATGGCAAGGGTTCTTGAATCCTTATCAATCCCTTTTCTGGAGAAGACCTTTACATCAATAACCGTACCCTGGATTCCAGGAGGAACCCTGAGAGAAGTGTCACGCACATCTCCTGCCTTTTCACCAAAGATTGCCTTGAGAAGTTTTTCTTCCGGACTCAACTGGGTCTCGCCTTTCGGCGTGATTTTACCCACCATGATGTCATTGGGTTTTACCGTGGCACCAATGCGAATGATTCCGCTCTCATCAAGGTTTTTCAAAGCGTCTTCACCCACATTAGAAATATCGCGGGTGATCTCTTCTTTACCCTGCTTAGTGTCACGCGCCTCCACTTCAAATTCTTCTATATGAATAGAAGTGTAGACATCTTCTTTAACCAGCTTTTCGCTGACAATAATGGCATCTTCAAAGTTGTATCCGCCCCAGGGCATAAATGCCACCAGAACATTTCTACCCAATGCAAGCTCACCATGATCGGTAGAAGGACCATCTGCAAGCACATCACCACGGCGAACCCTGTCACCCGAAGATACCAGCGGACGCTGATTGACACAGGTATTCTGGTTCGATCGCTGATATTTATTCAAAGTGTAAATATCTACGTTCGAATCCAGCTGGCTACGCCGTGTTTTAACTTTACCCGCAGCCTTCTTTTCAGTGCGAACAACAATACGAACCGCATCCGCACTGATAACCTCACCATCATTTTCAGCAATCACCATTGCGCCCGAGTCATGAGCAACAATCGCTTCCATACCCGTTCCCACCAAAGGAGCTTCGGAACGCAAAAGCGGCACAGCCTGTCTCTGCATGTTTGAACCCATGAGAGCCCGGTTGGCGTCATCATTTTCAAGGAAAGGAATCAAAGATGCGGCCACACTAATTAACTGCTTGGGAGACACATCCATGTAATCTATTTTCTCGCTGGGGGACAGGACAAAATCCCCTCCCTTTCTGGCAGAAACAATAGGTTTTACGAATTTCTGTTTCTCATCCATCTCAACATTAGCCTGAGCGATAACGAATTTATCCTCAATCAGAGCAGTATGGAAATCTACACTCTCTTTCGCCACAGAGTTATCAACCTTGCGGTATGGTGTTTCAATAAAACCATAATCATTCACTCTTGCATAAGTGCTCAAGGAAGCAATCAAACCAATATTTGGACCTTCCGGAGTTTCAATCGGACAAATACGGCCATAATGTGTTGGATGGACATCCCTCACCTCAAATCCTGCCCGCTCCCTGGTCAAACCACCCGGCCCCAATGCACTCAATCGCCTCTTATGTGTTACCTCGGAGAGGGGATTGGTTTGGTCCATAAACTGAGATAACTGGCTACTGCCAAAAAATTCCTTGATTGCAGCAGTCACAGGTTTGGAGTTGATCAGGTCATGCGGCATGGAAACATCCAGATCCTGTATGGACATGCGCTCAATAATAGCCCTCTCCATACGCACCATTCCGACTCGGAACTGGTTTTCAAGAGATTCCCCTACAGCACGAACTCTTCGGTTACCAAGGTGGTCAATATCGTCAATATCGCCGATTCCATTTCTGAGATCGACAATGTATTTGACCACAGCAACCAAGTCCTCCAAGGTCAACAACCTGTTATCCAGAGGAATATCCAACCCAAACTTCTGGTTCATCTTGATCCTGCCAACCACAGACAAGTTATATCGCTTGGGATTGAAAAACAGGTTGCTGAACAGAGATCTGGCAATCTCCGGCGTTGGCGGATCCCCAGGACGCAATCTTTTATAAACCTCACGAATAGCATCATCCTGGGTTTGGGTTTTAGCAGCAATCAGTGTATCGCGAATCGTGGTATCAGATGATTCTTCGTCAATGCGAAGAATCCGGATATCACTGAGCTTGTTCTTTTTTATAACCTCAAGAATACCTTCAGTAATCTCCGAATTAGACTCAACCTCAATCTCACCGGTTTCGGGGTCAATGATATCATCATACAAGAAACGACCAACCAGGCTTTCCTCGTCAATCTCAACCTTAACCGTTTTTGACATTCGACCCAGTTTTTTGCCAGCCGCTACAGTTATCTTCTTACCCGATTTAAGCAGAACATCATCGGTCTTGGGGTCTATAACATCTTCTTTAACTTTAAACCCAACCATCAGATTCTTACTACCCATAAAGTATCTAGAATCTTTACTGATGCTGATTTTTTCTATGGAGTAATAGGTTTCCAGAATGGACTTATTGTCCATTCCAAAAGCCTGCAATAATATTGTTGCAGGCAATTTACGGCGGCGATCAATCTTAACGTGAAGAATATCTTTAATGTCAAACTCGAAATCTACCCAGGAACCTCGATCAGGAATGATCCTAGCTGAGAAAAGAATTTTACCGCTGACGTGGGACTTGCCTTTATCGTGTGAGAAAAACGCACCGGGAGAACGATGCATCTGACTTACGATAACGCGTTCGACCCCGTTAATCATAAAAGTCCCGGTCGGACTCATCATCGGCATCTCACCCAGGAATATTTTCTGCTCCTTGACCTCTCTTACCGAATTGACAGTAACCTGAGGAACCTTTTCTTCGGTAAGGATCTTCAAGATTTCTTCAGTAACAGCAGTTTTTGCGGGGATCAAGGTTTTCGAAGTCTGCGGGCGCTTAACCTCCTCGATGATGATCTTGTCCCGCAAGTGCTTTAGGGTCTTTGCACCGACATCTACCACTTCCCGGTCAAAAAGAACCAGGCGAACCATGATTTTTATCGGGTCAGAATAGGTAAGACCCTTCTGTCTGCATTCACTGAGTTTATGTTTTTCTTTATAAGTGACTTCCTGCTTACAGGTTTGACACACGACAGCCGGGCCGCCAAGCTCTTTGAACTCGCCACAACCGCACTCCCATATGCCAACCTCAAAGCCTACATACTCGATGCGAGCATTGATATTTAAATCGGAGATTGGAAAAACATCACTAAAAACTTCTTCCAACCCTCTCAAGTCTCGATCTGCAGGCGCAACATCCCACTGCAGGAAATATTCAAATGATTTTTTCTGGATCTCGATCAGATTAGGAATATCTATGACCGTAGGAATCCTGGCAAAGTTTTTTCTTTTTCTGAAATTGCCTAGCGCTCTCTGGGAACGGTTCTTCGACATAAGGCTATATCCTTCTAAAAGAAAGATTAACGGAAAGTATGCCTGTTAAGGCGTGGTTAAAATTTGCAATCCACCACTTCCGTTACTTAACCTCAACCGTACCACCAGCCTCTTCAATTTTTTTCTTAATTTCTTCGGCTTCCTCTTTCTTGACACCTTCTTTAATAGGCTTAGGTGCAGATTCCACCAAATCCTTAGCATCTTTCAACCCTAAACCGGTAATAGTTCGAACTTCCTTGATAACCTGTATTTTCTTGTCACCAGCAGAAGCAAGCACAACATCAAATTCCGTTTTCTCTTCAGCAGCAGCTTCTCCACCGCCCCCCGCAGGTGCAGCAACAGCAACTGCTGGAGCCGCAGCAGTTACACCATACTTATCTTCCAATTCTTTTACAAACTCTGACATTTCCAAAACAGTCATATTATCTATAAAGGAAACTACATCATCCTTTGTGACGGCCATTACGCCCTCCTTTCAAAATTGTGGTACCCAATGTTTAATTTAAAATATCATTACAACGGCCTTTTAAATGAGGCCGGATTATTCAGATGCTTTTTTCTCACGAACCGCGTCCAGCGTTCCCACCAATTTTCTCAACAGGCTACTGAAAACACCGACAAAGTTTGTTGTCGGCCCATTGAAAACCGCCAGCAACTGAGAAACCAGCGCTTCTTTGGAAGGCAAGTCCGCAAGCGCCTTAACCTGCTCAGGAGAAATTTTCTTTCCCTCAACCACACCGCAAATCACCTTAGGACTTTTCGGAGCCCCAGACTTTTCAAACTCTGCCAAAGCCTTGGCGGGCGCCACAGCATCCTCAAAACTAACCACTAGAGACACTGGCCCCTTGAACTCCTCATCCAATAACTCAAAAGGGGTATTTTTCGAGGCTTGCCGAGCCAAGGTATTTTTAATCACACGAAAGTCTACAGACTTTGACCTCATATGACTCCGCAATTGGGTCAATTCAGGAGCTTCGATTCCCTGATAGTCAGCAAGAACTGCCGCCTTGGCTTTCAAAAACATCCCATTCAACTCTTCAACTTTTTTTATCTTTTCCGCGTTTGGCACTTCAGCCACCTCTCTCATTCAAATCTTCCGCCCCTGAAAGGCAAAAGCATTTCAATCAATTGGGCGTATAAGCCACTTTAACCCCAACCCCCATAGTCGTTGACACAGAAACACCCTTTACATATTGCCCCTTACTTGAGGCCGGCTTCGCTTTCACAAGAGCCGCCATCAAGGCGTGAAAATTTTCCTCCAAAGCTTCCACCGAAAAACTTGCCTTACCCAGAGAGGCATGAATAATACCTCCTTTATCAACTCGATAATCCACCTTACCCGCCTGAATGGATTCTATGGCCTGCTTAACATCAAACGTCACCGTTCCTGTTTTAGGATTCGGCATCAAGCCTCTTGGACCTAATACTTTTCCGAGTTTTCCGACTTGACCCATCATATCGGGAGTGGCCACCACACGGTCAAACTCCATCCAACCACCCTGAATTTTTCCGACAAGGTCTTCACCTCCAACAAACTCCGCTCCAGCATCTTTCGCTTCTTTTTCTTTTTCACCTTTCGCGAAAACCAGCACACGAAATTTCTTCCCCGTTCCTTTCGGCAACACAACACTACCGCGGATATTCTGATCGGCTTTTCTCGGGTCAACACCCAACCGAACCGCAACATCCAGCGACTCGTCAAACTTCTCAGACCTGACAGCAGTTGCCAGCCCCAATGCTTCTTTCAATTCATATTTGGCATCCGGGTCAACCTTTTCCGCAGCCGCCCTATGCTTTTTACCATGCTTAGCCATAACTTAATCCCTGCTTAATCCCAGTTAATTTTCAACTTTCAGACCCATGCTTTTTGCCGAACCCTTTATAATCTGCATAGCGGCTTCAACATCTTCAGCATTCAAGTCTTCCATTTTGACTTTTGCAATCTCCCGAACCTGCTCCTCAGTCACCTTTCCAACAAACTCCTTGCTTGGATTCGAAGAACCTTTCGCTATTCCAGCCGCTTGTTTCAATAAAGCAGAAGCAGGAGGAGATTTAGTAATAAAAGAAAAGCTTCTATCCTTATAAACCTCAATGATCACCGGAATTATACTTCCCTCCTGACCCTGGGTTTTAGCATTAAAGGCTTTACAAAAATCCATAATATTCACGCCATGCTGACCCAACGCAGGCCCAACAGGCGGTGACGGAGTAGCCTGCCCAGCAGGAATTTGAAGTTTGATCTGACCCATCACTTCTTTTGTTGCCACTATCTGATCCCCTTATTTTTCCACCCACCCGGCTTGAAGCCCGTGAGCAATCCCTTTTAGTCCGAGAAACCGCCTGAATACAAATAATTGCAAGTCAAAGGCTTCCCTTCCCAGTTACCGGCTAAACCCGCTCAATCTGAGGAAACTCCAATTCCACCGGTGTAGCGCGCCCAAAAATTGAAACCATGACTCTCACCTTGCCTTTGTCATGATTCACATCTTCAACCGTTCCATTAAAGTTTAAGAACGGACCCTCTATAACCCGAACACTTTCTCCCTTTTCGAATGAGAATTTTGGCTTGGGCCTGGTCGACTCTCCCTTCACCTGATCCATAATCAACTTAACTTCGTCTTCCGACAAAGGAACAGGCTCACTCCCTCCCCCAAGAAAACCTGTAACCTTGGGAGTATTCTTTATCATGTACCAGATATCCTGATTCATCTCGACATTGATCAGAATATATCCGGGGAAAAACTTTCTTGAGGAAACTTTTTTCTTACCCTTTCGGACCTCAACCACCTCTTCGGTTGGTATAACCACCTCGCCAAAGTTTTCGCCATATTTAGAGTGTCCGAACTGCTCCTCTATGCTCAGTTTCACCTTCCGCTCAAATCCGGAATAGGTGTGAATAACATACCATTGCTTGGACAAGGTTCCTCCGTCAGAAATCATATTAGGCTCTGTACAATCTTCGAGAGAATCGCATCGACAATTCCCAGAAACAACGCCATCAACAAAACCACCACAACCACTACGGCGGTACCACCCATAGCCTCTGTACGAGAAGGCCAGGTTACCTTCTTGACTTCAGCTTTCACCTCAGCCAAAAAACCAATAGCTTTTGTAATCATAACCCTCAACTTCCAACAAGTTTCTACAGGCCAGGAGGGATTCGAACCCCCAACCCTCGGATTTGGAATCCGATGCTCTACCGTTAGAGCTACTGACCTAATTCGGAATCCGCGCCAGTTTCAAAGAAGGGGAGGAATTTCCTCGGTCTGCCTGATAACCCAGACACTCGACCACAACCTCACGCCCAACCGCCCAGTTTTTCTTTATTTGGTTTCCTTATGGGGGGTATGTTTTCTGCAAAATCTACAGTATTTCTTGAATTCCAACCTTTCAGTGGTGGTCTTCTTATTCTTAGTCCCCGAATAATTCTTCCGATTACAATCAGTACACGCTAATTGAATAATAACTCTCATAAGTCTCAACTCAACCTTTGCGCCTAACGACCTGTCAATACAGCCGAAAGACATAAACTATATCTACCACACCCCAAGCACCTGACAATGGAAACCTGGAGCCCACGATCGGGATTGAACCGATGACCTCTTCCTTACCAAGGAAGTGCTCCACCACTGAGCTACGTGGGCATTAAGCACTCAACCACCCACCAATAAGGTGGAGCGGGAAACCGGACTCGAACCGGCGACCCTCAGCTTGGAAGGCTGACGCTCTAGCCAACTGAGCTATTCCCGCAAATTCATCCAACCTAAACTCAGGATGGGGAGGGGAGGATTCGAACCTCCGAAGGCTGAGCCGACAGATTTACAGTCTGTTCCCTTTGGCCACTCGGGAACCTCCCCGTCATTCTGGGTTAAAAACCGCGCCCCACAAGTCGGCATTACTCAACCAAATTCTCCATTGCGGGGCACTAATCCTTCTTAAACCAGTCAATTAAAACTGGAGCTGGCAAAGGGACTCGAACCCCCGACCTGCTGATTACAAATCAGCTGCTCTACCAACTGAGCTACGCCAGC
>CAYFNV010000005.1:0-146161 GCA_964344595.1 uncultured Nitrospina sp.
AAATAACGAATTATAACTTATACAAAAACCTATACTTATGCAAAGGTCTCCCCAAAAAGGGCAAGGGCTTTCATGAAATATATTAAATGGCGTTATCTGAAACTCATATTCACCGATTGAGCTTCAGATATCAAAAAGAGTATTACCCCACGAAACTGCATTTACTTGCAGGGGTACGGGTATCCATATTTTTACCACGAGAAGTGTGGTCATCAATTTCGGCCGCGCAGCCGATCATCCTTCCAAACAGGAAAGTGGCGAAGCTGGCGGATTCAATATCCTCTTCTTTCATTTTACCTTCATTAAAATCGGACCAGACCACTTTAAGAAGGATAACAGCGATGACCGCATCAATATTAACGCAGTAAACGTTTTTACTGACTTTCGCTTTGAACAGAGCCTGAACAAGGCTATGGTAAAAATCCAGAAAAACGTTATTGATACCCTTTTCTTTAAAAAGATCACGCACAAACACTTCGCGCGGATCGTAGTTCACCTCTTTGCCTTTGAAGACAGGATGGTTGACACAGGGCAACTTGGCATAATCCAGATTACCCACGGCTTTCTGTTTCTTTTTATAATCTGAATAATTGTTCGCCACTTCCAGCGCCATAGCATCAAGGTCCAATCCATGTCCGGTATCAGCAGCATTTTTCAGACCTTTACCTTTAAAGTTTTCAATCAGGAAAGCCGCCGCTTCATAACCATTGCCTCCATGAGCAAATCCGGTATGGGTGAGAAAGCCAATAAAACCCTTGTTCAACTGAACCCTTTGTGGCTGTTCAGGACCATCGGCACTGACCGCGCCCTTGGAACCTTGCGCTGAAATGGTACCCGGTCCATTGGTGATGATGAGTCCTAACAAGACCTGGAACTCATAGAGTTCAGATTCTGAAGGTTGGCGACCCAGAAGCATGATAAATGCCGTTTTGGTAAAACTGTAATTGGGAATCAACTCTTCCAGTTTCACTCCAGCAAGGCTGTCTTCAGTATGTCGGGACGCCGGAGCTGATACCCCTACTATGGTACTGTAAATTCTTGAGTACCAAGGTAAGCGAACCAATGTATCTTTGGATATTTTTTTGGTCCGCAGAGCTTCCCACCCCAAAGTGGTCCAGACAGCGGCAAACAACGCATCCGTTGACAGCTTGCCACCGTTAGCAGCAGCAAAGTCTTGCACAAACTGTACAAAAACCGAATAACCAGCCTTATTGAGACAATCTGCAAGTTTAGCAGCACAAGGATCTTCTCCATCAGCAAGGAGAGCGTCTTTATATTTTTCAGCTTCTTTCAGTTGCTCTGCATAATCAAACTTCTCACGCGGATCGTTCATCTTGGTAAACTGGAACAACTCAAGAAGTGCTTGAGAAGAATCCATGGCTTTTTGAACCATTTTTTTACCGCAGATCGCAACCGCTGAAGCCACTACAGTATTTGGAGAATTACCATTTTCTCGTGCCGCTTCAGCAGCAGCCAGCGTCGGTTGGCCATGCTGGTTGACATACATGTTCAACACGATATTGGCAAATTTTTCGCCTAAATCACAGGTATAAACCCGGGTCAACGCAAACACCAGGTTTGCTTCAAAGCTTTTTACAGAAGCATCCAGAATTGATGTTCCATGGATTTTTGAAACCTGGGTTTTTGGATCCATCATTGAAGCACCACTCGCATCCTTGAGAGTTTCCCGGCGATGCTGGGCACCCACCATTTTGTTCAGGGCTTCAATCTGCTCGTTATAAGGTTCAGATGCTTCAACAACAGGAATATCCAGTTCAGGTGGTAACTCCAGTCCCTGATTGTTACCGAACCAGCATTTGAGAGCCAGGCTTCCCTTTGGTTCGAAGTCGGGCTTTTCTCCATTGAGTTCCATGACCTTGGTCACCGCTTCCGGGATGTGAGCGATGTTGGTCACCAAAGCACCCTTTTTAGAGAAAATCGGTTTTTGAGGAGTATAGATACCATCAACACCAAAATAGTCCATGAACCATTGCTCTTTAGCCATGGCATCATCTCCGGAACCTGCAAGCGACCCTGCGTGACCACAGGATTTGGTCAGTCTTGCTTTCCAGCGGCCCACTACACAGGCAATGATGGGTTTATTGGATTTCAGGCCATACTCATAATATCCACCCGGTTCACTGTACAAGACAGCAATTTTTGAGCGTTCATCATTATCAAAAGCATATAAAAACTCTTTCGCTCCATATTGGATATAAACATCTTTACCACTGGATACAGAAGTGGTGGTGCCCCACCCGGCAGTTGTCAGGTAAACCGCAATAGTAGTGGTGAAGTTACCAGAGTTGGAGAATAAAGCCACCGATCCCTTAATCAGAGACTCTTCAGGGGCGTTGCCACCCAGCGCACCACCGAGACGTACATGATTCCATGCATCAGCAAGCCCCAGACAATTTCCCCCAAACAGGTCAATGCCGTTAGCCTGGCAAATCGCTCGCATAATGCGGGAATCTTTAACCGAAACTTTTTCAGTCAGAATAATGGCTTTTTTCAAGTCGGGATTTTCGCGCACCGCTTCGGCAATACCATCCTTAACACCAGAGGGCGGTAAATAAACCACAACGGTGTTAAATTTATGTCCCGCATCAAGACCTTCCTTGATGGAGTTGTAAACTGGAATTTTCCCCACTTTCGTTACCAAAGATTTACCAGATTTACCCGGACCGGTTCCAAAAACAATATTGCCGCCGGAGTAGTCATTACTGATGGGCGTTACTCCTGAGCTTTCCTTACCCAGAATATTCAAGACCACCACTCTGTCTTCTTTGGTTGCCAGTTCTGACAGGGAATTGATACCACAATAAAAAGGGAAATCTCCTACACCTTGCTTATGCATTCAAACCTCCAAATCAGCGTAACGCTGGACACTAATTAGCAATTTCTATTTACAAAAATTAAGATAATATTATGTTTCAAGAAGCCGCAATATCACAGTGCAACAACTTTGGCTATATTTTAAGTTTAGCCTTAATCTGATCCTTACCTCCGTTTTTCATCCACTCATTAACTGCCAGAGCATAGTTAATGACCTCAGACATAGCACTGTCATGCCCGAAGAAACGGTAAGGAAGCCCTAAAGAATCCAAAACATCCTGCAAATAATTCATTCCTCTAATAACATTGGGTCCGCCTCGCCCGACAACAACGAAAATCGGAATCGGTCCATGGGTTTGAAAGAATTCACGCAGACCATCACCCATAGCCCTGAAGGTTTCATAAATGTCCGTATTATTCGCCTTACCTCCAATGATGAACAACACATTCGATTGCGGCAACCAGTATTTAAAACTGATCCTGGAAATATCGTTCATCTTTTCATATGGAGGGTTACCACCAAAATCAGAAGAGATGGTCGCGTCTTCACCCAAGAGTTCCGTAACCATGGCATTGGCACCACCGCCAAATGTCGGTGCTGTGATGGTCCCCTTATCGTTCATTACAAATACATCACTCTGCCCCTGATAGGTACGAAGCTGGTTGATCTCCTGCTCAAACTCGGAATAATCGGAGGCGAACAGATGCGATGGGAGATGCAAACGTTTCCATGCCGGATCATCCTGATCGAAAGCACATTTAAAATCACAAGCAACAGGAGTCAAACGCCCGCCTTTACCCGGCTGCATGCGAATCGGGTTGAGCTCAAGCATCAACATGCCATAGTTGTTGTAGAGGTCCCATAGCTTTGGCAGATTTTGTACTAGCGGGCTGATCACCTGAGGTGGCGCACCCAACTCCATCAAGGCATTGGAGACATGAAACGCTTTTAGTCCGGTTAAAGCATCAAACGGTACCACTTTCAACTTATCCTCATCAAGTTCTTCGATATCGACACCACCATGGTGGGTGATGGTCATGACCGGAGAGCGGTGCTCCGTACTTTCAGAAATGGAAAAATAAACTTCATAATCTGCAGGCACAGCCCCTTCAAATGTCACTCCGTCAGACTTTACCTTGCTGAAGCCATCAACGTGCTCGACAAAATAAAGACGTTCCTTTTCTTTAAGGGCATCGGTAATATTATTGACCCGCCCAAGTAAACCGGCTTTTCCCTTTTTACCAACACCGCCTTTGAACAGCGGCTTGATAAAAATCTGACCGTGCCGTTTGATCATATCTTTAATGTCATCGACACTTAGTTCAGGACCCCGGACTTCTGAATGAGGAAATTCCACGAGGTCCAATAATTTACGTCCCCAAAGCATGCCAGTTATCTGCATCGTTTTCTCCTGCCTTCCAAAAAAATTAAATTGAGTTCTGTTCTTTTTAGAATTCTGCCAAACTGCAAGACTCGAAAAAAAACAATAACCTAAAGGGTTTCAATATATTGAAATCCATCTAAATCCATATATTTATTTATGTTTAGGGTAATACGAGGCCCGTATTGTAAGACATTTCAGTATTTTGTCAATGATATCCTGAATGAATAATTTCAGGGTAGAAAGGCAGGAATCTTTACCCGTTTCAGAGTCTTTTTAAAAACTATTTCAATCTTTTTTTCAGCTCTCTTATGCGAAATTTTTCTTCATCCTGGGAGATAAATTTTAAGGCAGAATCCTGTTCAAGCATGAGGATTTCAAAGCGTAATGCAGCTTGAACCGCTTCAAAGTAACCGCGCCCCGGTTCAACGTTGAACATGACAACCCGGGTATTAAAATGATCTGGCTGTACTTTTTTCAGATATCCATCAATGGTACTGGGAGCAATTCCTCCACCCACAGAAACAGGAATATGCTTTTTCTGAATTTTTTTCACCACACTGCTTACCAGTTCCATGAAGCTTTCGTCCCATCTCGGTTTCTTCATCGATTCGGAAAGATCACTACACCCGATGGTAATTTCATCGAGATATTTTGCGTCTGGTGCAGCAAGTATCACATCTAGTTGCCGGACTGCCGTCTCAGTTTCAATATTGATTTGTTTCTTAACCCTCTCAAACTGCATAGGAGTTGTGAAATCTCGGACCGCTGAAATAAAGTTTTCCAGTCCGTAAGATGATTCCACCATGGGAGCGATCAACCCATCAATATTCAAAGGCAATAACTGTTTAATATCGTTGCGAGCATTAGGCCCACCAATTTTGACGGTTGTAGACAAATTGCAAAACTCTGCCCAATAGGCGATCTGCTCTATGCTCATCGCAGCATCTTCGGTGGATAGCTTGATACCGCAAGCCCCGAACCTGTTTTTTAATTTCAAGAGTGAAGAGCGCAAATCTTTATCAGACTCAACCGGCATCATCTTTAAAACAGGTTTCTTTAGTTTCATTTACCGGTCTCCCTTTTTGCGAAATATGATTGAAGGATCAATTTGATCGATGGAACCGCAGCCTGTCAGGATCATGGCTTTCTTTAATTCATGCAGTTTCTCTCTCAAGTAAAAAGAGACTCCTTCCTGTGCTGCCCCAAATGCAGCGATACAGACCGGGCGGCCAATCATGACAGCATCGGCCCCCAGCGCCAGCATTTTGAGAATATCAATGCCTTCGCGAATGCCACCATCCACTAAAACTTTAATTCTTCCTCCCACTGCATTTGCGATTTCGGGAAGAACTTCCGCTGTTCCAGGCATATGATCCATCACACGTCCACCATGATTGGATACAACAATAGCGTCCGCACCAGCTTCTATCGCCGCTAAAGCTGATTCCACATTCATGATGCCTTTCAAGATAAAGGGAACATTCAAATGTGATTTCAACTCCTGCAATTCGATAATAGTTTTGGGACCAACCGCCTGACCCTTCTGGGTCATAGTTTTAAACGAGGCGGCATCAATATCTATTCCTACCGCAATAGCACCGGCATCTTCAGCGGCTTTGAAACGCATGATGATATCAAGATTGTATTCCCTGGGCTTGAAGATAGGAATTCCCAGTCCACCACGCTTTTTTATGGCTTCCAGCCCAATCAAATATTTTTTCGGGCTCGCCCCATCGCCCATCATCCCTAATGTACCTGACTCAAGACAGCCGTCAAGGATGGCATCGGCATATTCACGCTCATCCATACCACCCGCAAGATTAGTTTCCATTCCGGTGATTGGAGCCGCCAGAACAGGCAGAGCAAGTTTGTGTCCAAACAATTCTACCGAAGTATCGGGAGCTTTTACTTCATGAATGGTCCGCAGGTTCACCTGGTAGCGAGCCAGTGCCGTCAGATTTTCTGTGAAAGCACTGCCAGTACCTATCCCCCCAATCCCAGGAACTTTTCCAGCACATTCCAGTCCATCGCAAACTGTGCATGCCTTGCAGGCAATATAAAACTTTTTGCGTGCATTATTGCGAATGATGTCCCAAGTCAGGTCATTGGGGGCACCAATTTCTATTTTCAGGGTTTCACGCGCCAGATTATTAATGCTTATAGCTTCCTCGCGGGTTTTACCAACCGTAATGACGTAACCAACCTTACCCATATTACTGCGAGGCTCTTCTGACATATCCCCGGCCTCTTTCATAAGGATGATCTCCTTGACCCCTTTAATTTTACGTGCTTCTTCCAGACCTCTAATGGAAAGGATTTTTCCTGTTGGGGGAAGCAAAGACCGTTCTGCAGAAACCAGTGAGGTTTTAGGAGTCAGGTCGGTTGGCTTTTCACCTAGAGCAATTTGAATTGCAGCTTTATAAAGGTTGACCCCTGTAGCTAAAGGATACGTGTACGCCGACATCCATCCACCACTCAAACGAGCTGCAATCTCGACAATTTTAGGACCTTCTTCTGTTATTTTGATATCACCCTTGGCTGCTCCAATATCAATCCCCAATGCAGAGATAGCCTGTTTGAAAACATCAACGGCTTGTGCCTGCTGTTCTGCAGGCAGGATAGAAGGAAGTGTATGCCCCACTTCGACAAAATAGGGATCCCGTTCAATAATTCGGTCAGCCACTCCTGTAATATGGGTATTATCCTCAAACACCAATGCATCCAGACTTAACTCAGGTCCTTCCATAAATTCTTCCAGGATCAGTTTCCCACTTATGGAGGCTTCTTTGGCCTCACGAAATGCAGGCATCATGTCATCAATGCGTTCTACTTTGCGCACTCCACGTGCACCCATATTGTCACAAGGCTTTATAACAAGAGGCAGAGGCATTTCTTTGATAGCTTCCCTGCAATCGTCCAGTGTCCAGATAGGACGAAAGTCCGGAACGGGTACACCTTTTTCTTTCAACACCTGGCGCATCTTGATTTTATCGGTGGCTCTTTCGGCAACTTCGAAAGGAATGCCTGGCAAGTTCAACGCATCAGCTACAGCAGCCACCGTCTGGGAAGCATCGGTTCCTACAGTCAGCACTCCATCCAGTGGGCAGGTCCTATGGAACTGTTTAGCAGTATTAACGGTAAGATTGATATTGCGGGTACTAACCTCGATGGGATAATCGGCTAACAGCATTCCTTCTGCTTCCGGGTTATAGTCTGTCACTACAACCTTCAAGCCCATCGATTTGGCAGTCTTGATCGCGGGCACTTGAAATACACCGCCCCCTATTATCAGTATATGCTTAGGATGCTTAAGCGGCATGACTCTCCCTTTTATTATTGGGATTTGTGAAAATAACACACACAAACTGACAGTGTCTTAACGACATTTTAAATAACGAGCTTTAACGACCTACCCTGAAATAGGGTTATTTCTTCATTATTATATATATTTTTTTCTGATAAACTGGCTCTGGTATGCTGGAGGCCGCCAAAAAGACCAAGACCTTGGAAAGCGCGCACTGTGATTTTGACCCGATTTAGTTCTCAAATCAAGCTCACAACCCTAATATCAACATTTTTTCCTTCCTGACAAGGTATTTCGAGAATCTGTGAACTTTTCCCTTATACGTTTGAATACTTTCAGTATTTTAGTAGCTATTTCTGGAATTATTTTGCTCATTTATGCTAATGGATTAAACACCCCTTTTCAAAGCGATGATGAAAGACATATTCAGATTTCACCACATATTGATGACCCTGGTTATTACGCCAACCCATCCAACATCCGAAACCGCCACATTAATGGACTGAGTTTTGCGCTGAACTACAAATGGGGACAAGAGAATCCTTTTGGCTACCATCTTTTTAATGTTCTGATACATATTTGCTCGACCTTTCTAGTTTTTTTCATCACATTTTTAACTGTAAGCAGAGGAACGTCCTGGGGTAAAGATGCGGCACAAAAGATTGCACTAATCACAACTTTAATGTTTGGGGTTCACCCCATTCAAACAGAAACCGTAACATATATTTCAGGCCGTCCAGGAGGTCTCGCCGGATTATTTTACTTTTTATCCTTGCTGCTGTTTATTATTGCAAGTTTGAAAGACTGCAAAGTTCCCCGCATTATTCTTTACCCTCTTTCCATTTTGAGTTTTGCTATGGCCGTACTGGGCAAGGAAACTGCGGTCACCCTGCCTTTATTGATTGTTATTTATGACTTATGCTTTATCAAGGGTATAAACTGGATGACTTTCCGATACAGGCTTGGGTATTATCTCTGTTACCCCGCACTAGCCAGCGCCGTTTTTTTCTTTGCTCCCAATGTTGTGCGTTTCACAGACACTTTAAATGTTGAAAGGTTTATTAAGAAAATCAATGTCGCACTAGGGCTGGTTCAATTAGACATTCTTAAACACCCGTTGAAACTATTTCTGTTTCCAGTCAACCTGACATTTGAGTATGACTTTATGACTCAGGTTTCCTGGTCCTCTCTTATTGTTTCAATAGCCCTTCTTTTGATATGTGTTTTTCTGGCCTTCCAAAAGTTTTATATTAATAACTCGCTTCTGACATTCTGTGTGTTGTGGTTCCCCCTGACAATTGCTCCTACAAACTCATTCATGGAGCGCACACATTTGTTCAGTGAACGCAATATGTATATACCCTCATTTGGATTGTGTCTCTTCTTTGCGGTCATACTTTTCCTGCTTTGTAAAATCGAGAAACGGGTTTGGGGAGCCATCCTGTTAATGCTTTTCACTTTCTCAGTTTTGGTTGTAAAAAGAAACCAGGTTTACGAGTCACCCTCGTCTCTGTGGGCTGACACATTCAGAAAGTCTCCAAATAAATTGAGTGTAGGGAAAACATTAAGTATCCATTACCTGATGGAAGAAGATTATTCCAGTGCATTAAAACCGCTAAAAGCGTTACTTGAGTTAAATCCCAATCTCTATGATGTCCACCAGAATCTTGGCATCGCCCATAAAAGCCTGGGCATGTTTGCTGAAGCTGAAAAAAATTTTAAAGAAGCAATACGCATTGAGCCTAAAGCTCCAGACTCTCACTTCAACCTGGCAAGCCTTTATGGCAACCTTGGGAAATATGTTTGGGCAAGCCGGGAATTTGACAAGGCAGAAGTCCTTTACAAAATCAAAGGCAAGGGTGTTCCCCAGCAATTTTATTTCGATAAGGCACGAGCCCATAATCAAGCTGGCATTGAACTGATACAAGCTCAGAATTTTAACGAAGCGCTAATCCAACTTGAAAAATCGGTTCGAGATAATCCTCGTCTCTTGTCAGCAAGATTCAACCTGGCAAAACTGTTGCTCGAATTCAAAAACGATACTCAAGGAGCGAAGGTTCATCTTAATGCTGCGCTCGCCCTTGACCCTGCACCCGAACAAAAGAAAATTTTAAAAAAAATACTGGCAGATATACCATAATGTTCTCCCTATGACTATAGAAACCTCCTGTCGAATATGCTACAGTCCCGCAACCCATTTTTATCAGGACACACGTACTTTTTATAAATGCCCCAATTGCTGGTTAATTTTCACCAGTGATATTCCCGATAAAACTTTTGAAGAAAACCATTACAAATCCCAATGGGAAACCACAGAGCCTGAATTCTGGAAAAACCAGACCAGCGCCCTTATCTCTTACATAGAGCACTACCTCCAACCCGCTCGAATCCTTGATTTCGGTTCAGGTTCAGGAGCAATGACCCGGGAACTACAAAAGCATGGTTATCAGGTAACAGCTTTGGAACCTATGGACGATGGTTATCTCAAGGACCAAAATTATCCGTTTAAGTTTGATGTCGTTGTTGCTGTTGAAGTCATCGAACATTTGCCAAATGTCTGGGAGGAATTGGAGCAGATTGAAAAAGTCCTGACTCCAAATGGCATAATGATATTTTCTACAGGATTGACCAATTCTTTCATCGAATTGCCTGATGCATCCGAGCACTTTAAAACATGGTGGTATAAAGACGACCTCACTCATCTCAACTTCTTCTGCAATCAAACTTTGGACGTTATGGCCGACATGCGAGATTACACTATCGACATTTATGGAGACAAAATGTTTGTAATCATAAAGGACAAAGAGATCACTTCATCATATTAATGAAAAGACGATTATTTTGCTGGAAGGGAAATAGTAAAAGTAGTTCCTTCATTGGGTTTACTTTTAACAGAAAGGGTTCCTTTATGCTGGCGCATTATTTTATTACAAATGAACAAACCCATGCCACTTCCTTGAGTGTTGCTATCCCGGTTTAAACGCTGAAAAGGTTCAAATATCTTTTTTGCGTATTGTTCCTCAAAACCAATTCCATTATCTTCAATCGTAATATTATGATGGCCGTTCACCACAGAGGCACTTTTTATAATTATTTTAGGAGGCACATCCTGTCTTTTATATTTCAAACCATTAGATATCAGATTTTGAAATAATTGCCGCATTTGAATTTTATCGGCCTCAACTTCAGGAAGTTCGTATATCTGAATATTACCATGTGTTTCTTTAATTTGGACCTCAAGGTCTTCAAGAACCTCCTGGATTAATATGTTCAAGTCAAGCAACTCAAAACTTTCCCCCTTTTCCCTAAATTGAGATAACCAAAGCAGGTCATCTATAAGAATTTTCATTCTAAAAGCGGCCTTCTGCATTTTCCCTATATAGCCGATTTCCTTAGCATTTAATTTGTTCATGCAGGCTTCCTTAAGCATGTCACCAAAAGTAAAAACTTTTCGCAAAGGCTCTATGAGATCATGAGAAGCGGTATAAGTGAACTTTTCCAGTTCTTCATTAGTTTTCACCAAGTCTATATTACGTTCTTCAACCAGCTCTTCAAGGTGATTTCGATACCTATCTAATTCTGCTTCCTGTTTCTTTCTGAGGGTAATATCTTGAATCAAAGCTACATAATATTCCGGGTCTCCTTCCTCGTTTCTAATGCAACCTACATAAGCCTCGACATAAGTGATTTTTCCATCCCTTCCTACATATCTTTTTTCTACCCTATATTGATCTCTCTTTTCATTTTTAATCTCTTCAATAAGTCTCATGCAAGGCTCAATATCTTCTGGGTGGGTGACCTCAGTCCAGACAAACCCCATTAATTCCTCCCTGCTGTATCCGACTATTTCACACATTCTGTCATTTAACTCAATCCACCTCCCTTCAGCATCAAATATCGCAACTCCACTTAATGGCATTTGAAAATAACTTTTAAACTTCTTTTCACTCCTTGCCAAATCCTGGGATTTTCTCACCTCCTCAGAGATATCAGTAATAAATCCCTGCAATCCTTCAAGTTCTCCATCGTCCAGCCATACCCCTCTTCCCTGCTCCCAGACATATTTAAGTTTTCCATCTGAAGTAATGATTTTATAGTTCAAAATAAATGGTTCCTTTTTTCTCAAAGCCTCCTGAACTTGATTCCAAACTTTTTCTCTGTCATCGGGGTGGATTATTTCGTTGTATGAAATATAGTTATTTCTTTGGATTTGCTCAGGCTTGTACCCGGTGAGTTCAAGGCTTCCACTACTGACAAAATCCATTGTCCAATCTTTATCGTTCTTACAATGGTAGACCATACCATCAAGGTTACTGATCAAATTTGAAAGTGATCTTTGGCTTGTTTCCAGAGTCTTTTTAAACTTGAATTTTTGTTCAATTAATTCTTTGAAAGATTCTGTTAACTCATACAACTCATCTTTATTAGAGAAATTAATATTTAAATTAGAACTGTCATCGGAAATTTTTTTCAGTTCTGACCTTAATTCTTTTAAAGGATTTAAAATTCTCTTTCTTGTAATCCCTATTTGCAAAACCAGGACCAGTGCGGCAGAAACTACCAGCAGAATATTTGTTGCGAAAAGATAAAAAGCTATTTTTTCATTTTCAGAATCCACCTCTTTTTGGGTTCTCAGGTGGACAGCATCTTGAAACTCCCTTATATTCCCCATGATGAGGTCTTTTTGCTGGTCATAGTAATTTCCAAAAACCAGTTTTCTTGCTTTGTCTAAATCACCCTCTTTAACAGCCATCATTGCCAGTTCTTCTGTTTTGATCAAGTTGTCAGAATAGAATTTGGATTTTTCGATAAACTGTAGTTCATTTGGAAGGGTGTTAAGCTTAACTAAATCTTCAACAACTTCTCTCGTCCTGGTCTCATTGACTTCCCTCCAAAAATTATTAAAATGCCTTTCATTTCCAAACTGGACATAACGCCTTATCTCACTAGTAAGATAGTCCGAGCCTCTTGCTAATTGCCGACCCAAATACTTTAGTTTGCTTTGATTATCTATTGCAAGCAGTCGCACTTTTTCTGCCTGATTCATTTTGAAGACTGTCAAACTGACAAGGGAGAAGGAAACTATAATTACCGAGGAACTTAACTTGAATGTTGTTGAAAGGCGCATGTTAAGCCTGCACAGATTTTCCTTGAAGGTAAAAATGTATAAAAATTGTCTTTATTCAGCAACTACTTTTCTATTAATCTTATCCCGATTGTTTTCAAAATATCAAAAAAATCACACTTAAATAACTCATACATTAATACTATATTTACATCCTTGACCGCAATAGATCACTCGTGTAGGTTGACACTGTAATCGGATTGCCAAATCATTTTTGCTTAGCGGATATTTTATTTGCCGTGAATTGGAGAAAATTAATTGGTAGCACTTGTTCACAGTGGAGCGGTTCTGGGTATAGACGGCTATGCTGTCGAAGTTGAAGTTAACCTTTCGCAAGGTCTTCCGGGGATGTCTATTGTTGGGCTACCTGATGCCGCGGTTAAAGAAAGCAGTGACAGGGTAAGTGCAGCCATTCGTAATACTCAGCTAGGTCTTCCAGTAAGAAAGATAACTATCAATCTTGCTCCTGCGGATATCCGTAAAGAGGGATCAGCATTTGATCTTCCAATCGCACTTGGTATCCTCTCTGCCAGTGGATTTATAGAAAATGACAGATTTATGAAGCTGGTGATTCTTGGAGAACTTTCGCTTGATGGCCGAGTCAAACCAATCCGTGGCGCACTTTCCATCATCTCTATGGCAAAAGAAAATGGAATGGAAGGAGTTCTCCTGCCAGCTCAAAACGCTGCAGAAGTATCCGTTGTTGAAGGAATCAATATATATCCTGTAGAAAACTTACCTCAAGCTGTTGAGTTTTTATGTGGCAATCTGGCGATTCAACCTGTGACTTCCCCGGTCCAAATCGGTAATACTGAAAAGAGCGGATACGAATTAGACTTTACCGATGTAAAAGGGCAGCTCCACGTAAAGCGAGCCTTAGAAATCGCAGCCTCAGGCGGGCACAATATTCTGCTTATAGGTCCCCCAGGTTCGGGTAAGTCTATGCTGGCAAAACGTATTCCAACTATTTTACCTTCGATGACGCAGGGAGAAGCCATCACCAGCACAAAAATACATAGTGTGC
Organism: uncultured Nitrospina sp.; assembly: GCA_964344595.1. Classification (GTDB taxonomy): domain Bacteria; phylum Nitrospinota; class Nitrospinia; order Nitrospinales; family VA-1; genus LS-NOB. Next base: position 13,674 of record CAYFNV010000005.1, read on the forward strand.
TCGGTCAATTGAAAAATGGAAGCGGACTCTTATCGCTTAGGCCTTTTCGTTCCCCCCATCACACAATCTCTGATGCCGGGTTGATTGGCGGAGGAAGGGTGCCCATGCCGGGGGAAGTATCCATGGCACACAACGGCGTTTTGTTTCTTGATGAACTCCCAGAGTTTAAAAGAAACGTGTTGGAAGTGCTGCGCCAACCTCTGGAAGAAGGAGAAGTCTCAATTTCAAGAGCCTCAGGTTCCATCACATACCCGGCAAACCTCATGCTGGTGGCAGCGATGAACCCCTGCCCTTGTGGTTACCGGTTCGATCCGAAGCGGGAATGTGGATGCACTCCGATAATGATCAAAAAATATGTTGGGAAAATTTCCGGCCCACTGCTAGACCGCATCGACCTGCATATAGAAGTACCTGCTCTGGAATATAAGGACCTGTCATCAGAATCTGGTGGAGAGCATTCACAGGCCATAGCCTTCAGAGTCGAAAAGACACGCTGTGTTCAGTTAAAACGATTTCAAAATGATGGTGAAAATAATTTCAATGCCAACATGAATGCTCATCAGTTGAAGACCCATTGCCAACTCGATGATGCTTCTAAAAAAATCATGGCAATGGCAATAGACAAACTTGGACTCAGTGCAAGGGCACACGACCGCATTTTGAAAGTCTCCCGCACCATCGCTGATCTAGCCAGTTGCGAATCAGTACAATCCGAACATATCGCCGAAGCAATTCAATACCGCTCCCTCGACCGCGAGAGCTGGTTCTAACCGGCGAACCACCGGTGGCCAATTGCCAACATCTATCTTCTAACAAAATGTTGTATAAGCAGGATAATCTATTGCTATTTTTTCCTCTGACAGAGGGAGAATTGCTCATATAATTGATTTTTGTTTCTTATTCAAGAGAAATAGGTTAGTCTGCCTGCCAGGATAAGTCATTGAAGTCCCCTCGTTACTCCCTCTATTTTCACACTTCCTAGTTTTGCAGGGTTCCAAGTCTCAATCCTTCAAGTGAACTGTTTGCTTCTTACGCAAATTCATTACAAAAATTTTATAGACATTTTGTCAGTCTGGAGCGGAAATGAAGAGCGGGTTTCGTTTGTTTTCTATTGTTGTGTTTTGCGTTTTATTTTCAGGGTGTGCGGCGGGAACAGTTTATGTAGCACAATCGAATGATAACCAAGCCTCCTGTTCTAAGCTGGAAAGGGAGCTTGAAGAGGCTCAAAGAAAAATTATAAAGTTAGAAAATACCGATCACAATGCTAAGAACCTCAGGGATGCAGCACTCACAGCAACGGGGTTTGCCTTCCCTCCACTTGGAGTATTGAATCTTATATTAACTGTTTCGGATTCCCATGTTGCCGACCTTGCTGAAACCAAAGCCCTGAAGGATCGCTATAACAGCATGGTCAACCTCTCCAACCAAAAAGAGTGCGGCTACAAATATGCCCAGCGCCACTAGGCGTACGACCATTGAGCATTAGTTTTATTGGCGAACAAAGAATTGTCTCTGCTTAAACTGATTTCCCATTGTCCTGCGGCAAGCAGCGATTAGTCGTAGAGCCTTCATTCCGAAGCAAAACCCGGCGTCTCGATTTCAAATCTCACTTCTGCTCAATACCATAGAAGGTTATCATTAGCTTTGCCAAGGGGCTCATAAGTCTCCCCTTTGGTGTGCAGAAACCTATTAGTCCAACTGGAAAAACCTATCATACAAATATGGCCCCCTATATCGACTGTCCAAATTTTTCTATGGTGTTACTCTAAAAAGAACACTACACTATACATCCAAGCTAAAACTCCTTAGGGAGCCTCAACATGAGAGAACTCATTCTGGAAAAACTTAAGACTAGCGGTTATCTACCCCCTCTTCCCGATGTGGTCATGGCTCTGCAGAAATTAATGAATGATCCTGATTGTAATGTCGAAGATGCTCGGCGGCTAATTGCCTCAGACCCTGTTTTGTCTTCCAGAGTAATAACCATGGCTAACAGCGCCCTGTTTGGAGGAGGAAGAGACCTGGCAAAAGATATTGAGGACGCCATTATCCGTCTGGGAGTCGGTGCAGTGCTGGAACTATGTTATACAGTGGAACTTCCCTGTTGCATCAAAGTCCCTCAAACTATGGGACAAACCCGTTTCTGGAAACACGGACTGGCTGTAGCCATTCTTTCACGTGAACTGGCAGCCAAAGTTTTAACAGATAAAGAAGAACTGGACTCAAGTTATCTGGCAGGCCTGGTTCATGACATCGGTTTACTGGTTTATGATTACCTCGTTCCTGATCAATTCAATGAGTTTCTCACAAAAACCGATTTTCATAACTCCGACCAACCACTGGAAACGCTGGAAAAAAACTATTTTGGTATTTCCCATTCTGAATTGGGCGCTGCTTATCTAAAAGAATGGTGGCCCATTTCCCCAAAGGTAGTGGAGTCTACAGAAGCTCATGGTAGAACCGGTTTGGAAACAGATCAAACACCCAATCTGACTCGTTTGGTTAGCACCGCAAACCGAATTGCCAACGTATATGATCTGAGTCATCCTTTCGAAACCAAACATGATTCTATTGATGAAGATTGCCTGGCAGCCTTGAGTATGTCCAAAGAGGAATTAGACGAACTGGTGGATTGGGCACAGGTCGGACTCCTAGCCGCAGAATCGGTTCTTTAATGTTTAGCAGTTCTACACCCGAACGCGAAGGCTTGACCTGGGCTAAAGTTTTCCGGTTTCTTACCCTACCTTTCAGCCCATCAAGACTGAAAACTTTCATGAGGGTAAAACGGTTTGAGGAAATTCCCATCAACAAGCTTCTGGAAAATGATCTTGAAGGGATTCTCATAGATGCAGATGGTACTCTCACCCCCCACCATGAAAGAGTATTCAGCCAGTCGGTCATAAACCATGTTAGTTCCATGCTGGGAAAAGGATTAAAAGTGGCCATTTATACCAATGCCTGGGAAAACCGTTTTGAACCTTTTCTGGAGATGGGGGTACAAGTAGTTGCTAATGTGCCAGCCAAGCCTGATCCGCGGGGATTTCAAATTGCAATGACCGAATTTCTTAACCTGGATGACCCTGCCAAGGTATGCATGATTGGAGACAGCTATATAACAGATGGAGGAGCCATAGATGCAGGTATGAAATTTATCCATGTCAGGCCAATTAAAGGAGATGAACCCTTCTTTCATTCTGCAACCCGCTTTATTGCCTATCTTTGTGCTAAAATATACGGGTAAAAACCCTTTAAACATTTTCTTGGTACAAACTTATTAAAGGGTTTACTTCTTACTTCAATACAAGAATAATAACTACAGGTATACACCTATTACTTTTAACCATTACCTATCAAGCTTAAAAATATGGAATTCGAACAAGTTCACGTTTATTGCAAGGAAGCTAAACTGATCGCGGAACGGGAGGGAGCGCATGCAGGCCTTTCTTTTCTAATTGGAGAAAAGTTTGGTATCAACTTTGGCCTTCTTAAAAAAGCAAGGCAAAAACTTCAGTTTCTCTACCCCAATAATGATATGTCTGCAGATCATCCTCTCAATCAGGGAGGACGTGCGTTGAAGATGAGTTATGCTTTGACCGTACAAGAACATTACAGCAGACCCCTTGAGCAGGTTAAACAACAGGAATCTCTTATTAATGAGTTTGCTAAAGCTATCCTCAACACATTCAACCAGGACGAAATCAAAAGTTATCTGGAATCCTCACCCAACCTTAGCAGCAAATACGATTCCCAGGAATTGGATGAAATAGAAATGGAAAGCGAGGAAATATTTTCTGCTGAAGATCTATTAAAGGAAGCAGAAGAAATTCTGATTCTTGAAGATATTAAGAAACTGCTAATACTGGATAGAAAAAGTTAAAACCTTATGGAACCCCCTCCAATACTGAAACAAAGCACACGGCTGATACTCGCATTTATAATCCTTTGCGCTTGTTCTGTATTGATTCTTTTTACCGGGCCGGGGTTCAGTTTTGTCTGGCAGGTTATTTTATCCAGCGTTCTTTTCTTTTTCCTGTTCTGGTTGGTCACTTGAAGGCAAGCCAAACTATTCCCAATAGCGCCATGCCTGCCAGAGTCAAACCAGCAATCGCAAGGGATTTTACAGTCGGCAGGTCTTTTTCAAGTTTATCATTGACAGGTTCCAGGGATGACTGAATAGATTTATCAAGCTCTTCTTTGATCTCGTTTAAAATTTCCATTTTAGCATAACGGGTGTTTTCCGCTACGAGCTTGTCAAGGTCTTCAAGTATCTTCTTGGTAATTTCCGGGGTAGCTTTCACCAACTCCTGTTGCACAGCTTCAAGTCCGTCTTCATTCAACCGCATCATTTTGCGGTCAATTTCTTCCATCTTTGTTCTAATGGCTTTCTCAACTTTTGGCTCTATATTCTCCTGTATTCGCTCCATTGAGTCCCGCGCATTAGCAAGCGACTCGTGCAAGTGCTCCTGAATTTCTTCTTCCAAAGCTTCTTTTCTTGATTCTACATGTTCTGCAAGAATATCCAATCTCTGGCGGATTTCAGACACGGTTTTAAATCCTTCTCGGGCTTGTTGTTGCTCTCTTTCAAATTCCGGGTTCGTTGAATCAGTCATTCGTCACTTTTCTTTATCTTTAAGTACTTTCTCAAATTAGATGTGCTTATCTGGACAAGGTATCAAAAATTCCAGGTAAAACTAAGGTCTAAAATATAATATGCGCTGAATTTATCCACATTTGTTCAACAGTGTATGCTATGTACGCTAGCTTCTGGCATTTTTGCAAGTCCTCCTGCCTTACAAAAAATCTCTTTGAGCCCAACTTGACTTAGCTTATGCGGTCGGGTATCTTGATATTATTGATAAATAAAGGGTTATTAAGTGGAAAAGGTTATACAGGAATTTAAAGAATACCTGCTTGTTGAGAAAAATGCTTCTCCAAACACGCTGGATAGTTATATGAATGACATTGCACAGTTTCAGGATTTCCTGATCCACTCCGGTCATTCCACGGAACACGCTTCCGTTCAAATCGAAAAAATAGACAGGTTGACAGTGCGCTCATTCATGGGTTTCCTCTATGAAAAAAATTATTCAGGCGCAACCATGCGACGCAAACTTTCAACATTAAGTTCATTTTTCCGGTTCATGTCTCGGGAAGGGTATGTTAAGAACAATATTGCTAAAACTGTGCCTGCACCCAAGATGCAGAATAAGCTACCAGCATACTTTTCGGTTGATGAAATGTTTCGCCTTTTACAATTGCCAAAAGGTGATGGTTTTCTTCCTGTACGAGACCGTGCTTTGCTGGAATTGTTTTATAGTTGTGGCGTGCGCATCAGCGAGTTGGTCGGGTTAACAATTGATAATACCGATCTGGACGCTCGCATGATAAAAGTGCTTGGGAAAGGTGGAAAGGAACGCCTTCTGCCAATGGGTAAGCATTGTGTGAATGCTTTAAAGACCTACATTAAAGCTCGAAATGATAAAATCAAGCAGTCCGGCACAGATCAATTGTTCTTGAATCACCGTGGTGCAGGAATTTCTGTTAGAGGAGTACGTAAAGTAGTGGATAAATATATCAAGCAGGGAAACTTTGCGGGAGGGGTTTCTCCTCATTCGCTCCGGCATTCTTTTGCCACCCATTTGTTAGAAGGTGGTGCTGATTTGCGCTCGATTCAAGAGCTATTGGGTCACTCCAGCTTGTCCACCACCCAGAAATACACACATTTAACACTCGACAGATTGTCAGAAACCTATGATAAGGCACACCCCCGTGCCAAAGAAAAACTCGCTTTGGAATAATTTAACCTCCATTTTTTCTCTGATACCAGTACAATACTAATTATGATGCACGCAACCACAATACTCTCTGTCCGCCACAAGGGGCACGTTGTTATCGGCGGTGACGGGCAAGTCAGCCTTGGCAATACGGTAATGAAACATACCGCAAGCAAGGTAAGACGCATGTACCACGATAATGTAATCGGCGGCTTTGCGGGTTCAACAGCAGATGCGTTTTCTTTGTTTGCCCGATTTGAAGAAAAGCTTGAAAAGTTTCAGGGGAACCTGCCCCGTTCTGCAGTGGAACTGGCTAAAGACTGGCGTACAGATAAAATGCTGAGGCGCCTGGAGGCAATGCTTATTGTTGTCGACAAGGACCACTCTCTCCTGCTTTCTGGAACGGGAGACGTGATCGAACCCGATGATGGAGTTTTGGCCATTGGCTCTGGAGGCATGTTTGCTTCGGCGGCGGCCAAAGCACTTGTTCAACACAGCGATCTTTCGGCCCGACAAATAGTCGAAGAATCCATGAAGATCACTGAGTCGATCTGTATTTATACAAATTCTAATTTAACTGTTGAGGAATTGTAGTTCATGAATGAAACGGTAGTCACCCAGCCCGACAACATACACCAGGATGCTAATGATAAACTCATGGCATCATTAACACCGAAACAAATTGTTGAGGAACTGGATAAGTTTATCGTTGGGCAAACCAATGCAAAGCGAGCAGTAAGCATTGCCCTGCGCAATCGCTGGCGGAGGCTACAGTTACCCAGTTCCCTTCGAGATGAGGTGGGCCCTAAAAATATTCTTATGATAGGACCAACAGGAGTGGGCAAAACAGAAATTGCCCGCCGATTGGCAAAACTTTCCAAGTCTCCTTTCATCAAGGTTGAGGCTTCCAAATACACGGAAGTTGGTTATGTCGGTCGTGATGTGGAATCCATGGTGAGGGACCTGGTGGAATTGTCAAAAAATATGGTTAAAGAAGAAATGGAAACCACCGTCCGCACAGAGGCCCGAGAACAAGCCAAAGAAAGGCTTCTTGACTTACTTCTTCCTCCGCCTGCAGGACTGCAGGGAAAGCCTGGCTTCAGTCTTGACACAAATGGCAAATTGCACTATGAGCAGACTCGCGAAAAATTTGCACAGATGTTAAAGGAAGGAAAACTCGATGACCGTGAAGTTGAAATCCAGATACAGGATAAAATGCCGGCAATCATCGATATGAATGCAGGGGCGGGAATGGAAGAAATGAGCAACAATATAAAGGATATGCTTGGTTCTATTTTGCCGAAGAAAACAACAAGTAAAAAACTAAAAGTTCCCGATGCTTTCAAGGCTCTTTGCCGGGAAGAAGCAGAAAAATTGCTCGATCAGGATAAAGTCATGAAAGAAACCCTGAAACGGGTTGAACAAAATGGGATTGTCTTTATTGATGAGATCGATAAAATCATCGGCCGCCAGTCTGGAGGAACCAGTAGCCCAGATGTCTCGCGTGAAGGTGTACAACGTGACCTGCTACCTATCGTTGAAGGCTCATCAGTTAATACCAAATATGGAATCGTGAAAACCGACCATATTCTTTTCATAGCGGCCGGGGCATTCCATTCAGCCAAGCCGTCTGATCTAATTCCTGAGTTTCAAGGTCGTTTTCCCATCCGTGTCGAACTTGATTCCCTGACCAAAGAAGATTTTGTCCGCATTCTCACAGAGCCTGATAACGCTTTGGTCAAACAATACACCGCTTTACTGAAAACTGAGCAGGTAAACCTGAGTTTTCTGGATGATGCTATTAATCAGATTGCCGAAATGTCCGCTTTGGTAAACCAGCGGACAGAAAATATAGGTGCGCGGCGGCTTCAAACCATCATGGAAAAATTTCTGGAAGAAATATCTTTTGATGCTCCAGATCTGGAAAATAAAAATATCGAAATTGACGCCGACTATATTCGAGATAAATTAAAAGACATTATCCAGAATGAAGACTTGAGTCGTTATATCCTTTAGCGGAAAGTCTCCGCTGACAACCGCAAGAAACTTTTACTTTTAACAAACTTGTTCTCGGCTTCACAAACTCTTATTCGTTAACTAATGCTGGATTACAGTGTAAATTTTCAACTTAAATCCCAGCAGATTTGCCTATGAAAAAACTCATCAACAAAGCAGAAATCCTTTTAGAAGCACTGCCATATATTAAGAATTTCTACGGCAAAACAATTGTCATCAAGTACGGTGGCAATGCCATGGTCTCTGACGAGCTCAAGGAAAATTTTGCCCTGGATATCGTAATGATGAAATACATCGGTATCAATCCGGTGGTGGTCCATGGAGGTGGCCCACAAATCGACAAAACCCTTAAGGCTTTAGGAATTAAATCGGAATTCATACTGGGGCAGCGTGTGACAAACAAGGAAACCATTGACGTGGTGGAAATGGTTCTAGGGGGAAAAGTAAATAAGGAAATCGTTTCACTGATTAATCATCAGGGAGGTAATGCGGTTGGTATAACCGGAAAAGACGGCGACCTGATTCTGGCAAAACGGCATAAGAAGGTGAAACATTCTCCGGAAACAGATCGTCCAGAAATTATCGACTTGGGATTAGTAGGTGAAATTACTAAAGTAAACCCCCAAATACTCGAAACTCTGGACCAAAGCGGGTTCATTCCTGTTATCGCTCCCATCGGCAGAGGAGAAAACGGAGAAACACTCAACATCAATGCAGACTTTGTCGCTGCACAAATCGCATCTGCTTTAAAAGCAGAAAAGCTACTTTTAATGACAGATACCGAAGGAGTAAAAAACAAAGCCGGGAAATTACTGTCTGGACTCAGCCGAAAAAACGTTACCGATCTGATACGTAGCAAAGTAATTCGTGATGGAATGCTTCCAAAAGTCAATTGCTGCCTGGATGCGCTCAAATCCGGGGTTCATAAAACCCACATCATTGATGGACGGGTTCGCCATGCCCTGCTACTGGAAATTTTTACTGCTGAAGGCGTTGGCACACAGATCGTTGAAAAAGCAAAAGACCTGGCTCCGGAGTAACCAGTATCAAGCATTAGGTATTCTTCCATTCTGGCTATAACCTTATCTGCTCACTTCGATGAGACAGAAGCTTAATGGTAAAGAAAATCACTTATATGGCTATATATTGACAAAAATTTTATGGGTTGCTAATTTAATTAACGTATATGTAGTTTTTTAAACCTTTAGTCTTGCCAAATGTAATGAGTTTGCCCTTATTAGATGAAAGAAGCAAAGTTGTTCTTTTAACAGTCATCGACAAATACATTGAGTCTGCAGAACCGATTGGATCTCGTACGTTAGCTAAAATCCACCCAGAGAACCTCAGCTCAGCAACGCTCAGAAATGTGATGGCCGATCTGGAAGAAAAAGGATTTCTGAGCCAACCGCATACGTCAGCCGGACGTATACCTACTGACAAAGGCTATAGGTTCTATGTGAACCATCTTTTGCGTCCACAAAACTTTCTCATGAAAGCCGAAGTACTGTCCGGTAGTCATGAGCTTGAATATCCACCTGGAAAGCAAAATCTTCAGGGTCTACTTGAGCAAGCATGTGAAAACTTATCCACAGTTTCACAGCAAACTGGATTAGTCATGCTCCCCAGTTTTTCAAGTGCCTGTTTCAAACATATTGAGTTCACTAAAGTGGGACCCCAAGCAGCGCTGGCCGTCTTTTTTTCAGAGCAGGGTATTCTGCAAAACAAAGTACTGCCTGTTGATCCTGATATGACTCAAGACCAGCTAACCTCGATCTCTAATTATCTCAACAGTGAATTCAGTGGAAAACCCATACGGTGGATCAGAAAAGAGTTGCTGAAACGGTTGAAAGCTGAAAAAGAACACTATAATAATCTGGCCAGAAAAGCACACGCACTTTCTTCAACCTTGTTTTCAGAAGAACAGAAAAATAACGAATTGCTTGTCGAAGGTGCTTTGAATTTTCTAGATCAACCGGAATTCACAGAAGATATTGGGAAAATCAAAGCTCTACTTGTAACTCTTGAAGAGAAAACAAAGTTGATAAACCTGCTTGACCTTTGCCTGCACCACGATGGAATGACTATTTTGATCGGCGAAGAAAATCTGCAGGAAGAAATGGGCAATTGCAGTTTAATTGCACAAAACTACCAAATGGGGAATGACAATGTAGGCACATTGGCTGTATTTGGTTCCAAAAGAATGGACTATAAACGCATTATTTCTATTGTGAACCATACTGCAAAAATGGTTTCCAAGTTAATTTCTGAAAATCAGGGAGTTTGAACAAGTGACATCAAAAGAAAAAGTATCGCAGGAACCGGAGGGTACTTCGGAGTCTTTGGACCCGGAGGTCCTGGAGCCGGAAGAAGAACCTGCTAAAGAGGAAAAGAAGTTAAGCCCAATAGAAAAACTTCAGGAACAGCTCAAGAAAAAAGATGAGGAACTGGCTGAGCAGAAAAATGAATTCCTGAGGGAAAAAGCCGACCTTGAAAATTTCCGTAAACGATTGATCAAAGACAAAGCAGACTCTGTTCAGTTTGCCAATGAAAAGCTCCTGAAAGAGTTAGTTCAAATTGATGACAACATGGATAGAGCTTTAAATGCCCCAAACACTTCCTTGCAAACTTTAAAGGAAGGAGTAGAAATGATCCAAAAGCAGCTCGCCTCGTTTCTCAAAAACCATAAAGTGGAGCCAATAGAAGCGATAGGAAAGCCTTTTGATCCTAATCTGCATGAGGTCATGACTCAGGTAGAATCTGAAGAGCACGATGAAAATACAGTGATACAGGAATATTCCAAAGGATATACTTTGAATGGACGAATTCTTCGTTCTGCAAAAGTTGTCATCGCAAAAAAATCCACAAAAGAATCTACAACTCCTAAAAAAGAAGAAAGTGTTGAAGGTGCAGAATAACAGGTCAACCCTGTCAGGATCTGAACAGGCTCTCGTTTCTACCAATGCCCGAACTCCCTGAAGTAGAAACCCTCAGAAGATCTCTGCTACCGCTAGTAGTTGATAATACCTGCACAGCCCTGAAGTTCTACCGAAATGACATCCGGTTTCCAATTCCCAAGACTACTTTGCGGAAAAAAATGGTGAATCAGGTTGTTTCAGAAATCCAGCGTATCGGGAAATACCTGCTCTTGAAGGTACCGCAAGGGTCGATGCTATTGCACCTGGGTATGAGCGGAAGGGTTTCATTACAAGACTCAATAGTCCCCCAGGAAAAACACACTCACGCTGTTTTCCAATTTGGACGTGACACCTTTCTTCACTTTATCGACCCACGGCGCTTTGGTTGTATTCTCTGGGTTCCTGAGAACGGAAGACACCCTTTACTCGACAAGCTGGGGCTAGATCCATTTTCCCCAGAAACCAACGCAAAAACTTTGAAAAGCATCGCCAGAAATTGCCAATCACCTATCAAAACTTTTATCATGGATTCCAGACGCATAACCGGGATAGGCAATATTTATGCTTGCGAATCCCTTTATCAAGCAGGCATAAACCCCAAACGTAAGGCAGGAAGAATATCACTCACTAAGTGGGAGATTCTCATTTCCAGCATACGTACCACTTTGGAAAAAAGCATTGCATCTGGAGGAACCACCTTGCATGATTTCTTCGACCCTAGCGGTACCGCAGGATATTTTAAAGTGAGTTTATCGGTTTACGGCAAAGAGGGTTTACCCTGCCCGAAATGCAAAACACCCATTTCCCGTCTGGTTCATTCTGGCCGGTCCACTTTTTTCTGCAAAAAGTGTCAGAAAAACTAATCAAACTTGTCTTGCCACACCACCAGCCTATATGATGTGTCATATTGACAAATTATTTTTGGACAGGGATTGGATATGGACCGTTCCATCGGACTCATAACCCTTAACGCAAAGTACATTCACTCTTCTCTGAGTCTACGCTATCTGAGAAACGTAAGCCGTAATGCGGGCTATAAGAATGTATGGATCCGGGAATATGTCATCAATCAGCCCATATGGAAAATTGCCGCAGAGATACAAAAACTAAAGCCCGATGTTTTGGGAATTGGCATTTATATCTGGAACAGGAGCCTGAGCCTGGAGTTGATCGACCGTCTAAAAAAACAAATGCCACATTTGAAAATCGTTGCAGGTGGGCCAGAAGTATCTTTTGAAAAGGAGAATTCCCTCCCCTGCCCTGTTATTTCAGGGGAAGGCGAGAAAAAATGGTTGGAGTTTCTTGAGTTGACTCGCAAACAACAGAGCCCGACCAAAGAGGTTATCCAGCGTTGGCAGCAATACGGAACTGACCTGCCAGAACTTATTGCTCCCTATCTAAATGAAGACTTTCAAAACCTGAAAAACCGGATCGTATATTTTGAAACATCAAGAGGCTGCCCTTACCTTTGCTCATTCTGTTTATCCGCGCTGGATAAAACGGTGCGATACTTCGATGAAAAGATCATACATAGCCAGATAAAGGAACTCATTTCTGCTGGCATTCGGAAAATCAAATTTGTCGACCGCACCTTTAACCTCAAACCCGGACGCATGATAAAACTGATGGAGTGGTTAACTCAATTTGAAGGAAACGAATTTCATTTTGAAGTAGTAGGAGATATTTTAACGGACGATATCCTGGACTTTCTATCTACAGTTCCTCCTGGAATGTTTCAGTTCGAGATTGGCATTCAAACAACTACAGAGCCGGTTCAAAGAACCATTCAGAGAAAGCAGGACAACAATAAACTTTTCAGGACAATCGCTCAACTGGTAATACAGGACCGCATTCATTTTCACTGCGATTTGATATTCGGCCTGCCTGGAGAAACACTGGAAGATATTCAAAAATCATTTTCAGAAGTAATGGCACTTAGGCCTCATGAGTTGCAACTGGGGTTTTTGAAGTTCCTTCCCGGAGCACCTATCAATGATATTGTTGAAAAGGAGCAATACAGATATCTGTCTATCCCTCCTTATGAACTGATTTCGCATCGTCATCTTTCTGCAGAAGAGGTTCTGTATTTAAAAGAATTCGAAGATATTTTTGATCGTTATTACAATTCCAAGCGATTCCGTTTCTCGATCAATTACCTGCTCGATAAAATGGACCCAGTGACATTGTTCAATCGATTGCGGGATCAACATGTTTCTCGCGAGCTGTTGATGAATCCGGTTTCTCTTGATGAATATTACCGAATATTCAGGGATACACTCTTTCCTTCCCCCACACCCTTGGAGCAAGATCTGTTGAAACTGGACTATTTGTATTCCCAGAGATCGTTTCGACTCCCTGAGTTTCTGGCTTCAAAATCTCAAAATAAAACATGGAAAAAGGACCGTAAAACCCCCGTCGTTCCCTTCAGCCATGAGATCAAGATAAGTGGGTCGCAAGCAATTTTAAAAGTAGCCGCAAATCCTGTATACTACGCTATCGCGCATTCTCATAATGGAGAGGGCTATTTCCGCCGTCCCACCGTCAATGCCGTTTCAGAGCTGGACATATAATCCTGCCCTGTAGCAAACAGCGACCGAATAAAACCAGGTAGAAATGCCTCTTATGAAAAACACCATCAGGAAATTAAGATGACAACACTGAACTTAAAAAGCCGATCTATCACCCAAGGAGACCGACGCGCCCCAAACCGTGCAATGTTAAGGGCCGTCGGGTTTACTGATGAGGATTTTAATAAACCTATCGTAGGTGTCGCTAACGGGCAAAGCGACCTGACCCCCTGTAATGCAGGACTTGGTAAACTCGCCGACGTTGCTTCTGCAGAAATCAGAAAAAGTGGGGGCATGCCGCAGATGTTCGGCACCATCACCATCAGCGATGGTATTTCGATGGGAACAGAAGGAATGAAATGTTCTCTGGTCAGCCGGGATGTAATCGCTGATTCCATAGAAACTGTTTGCCGGGGAGCAAGCATGGATGCCGTTATATGCATAGGCGGTTGCGATAAAAATATGCCCGGAGCCATGATCGCCATGGCCCGATTGAACATTCCTGGAATTTTTGTTTACGGAGGTACTATCAAACCAGGAAAGCTGGAAGGCGAAGACCTGACCGTTGTCAGCGTGTTTGAAGCAGTAGGTCAGTTTGGCGCCGGGTCTATTGACAAGAACAAACTCACGGATATCGAGAAAAATGCCTGCCCGGGGTACGGCTCCTGCGGGGGTATGTTCACCGCCAATACAATGTCTTCAGCATTTGAGGCGATGGGTATGAGCCTGCCTTATAGTTCAACCATGGCTAATGAAGACAAAGAGAAAGAAATCAGCACTGGGGAAAGCGCAAAAGCCCTTCTAAATATTATTGAGAAGAATATTCTTCCGCGAGATATCATGACTCGCAAAGCTTTTGAAAATGCTATTGCAGTCATCATGGCTGTTGGCGGTTCCACAAATGCGGTCCTGCATCTTCTTGCTATTGCCCACTCAGCAGGAGTCCCGTTAACCATAGACGACTTTGAAACCATCAGGAAGAAAGTTCCCTTGTTTTGCGACCTGAAACCGTCCGGAAGGTATGTAGCGATTGATTTGCACCATGCAGGTGGCATACCACAAGTGATGAAGATGATGTTGAATGCCGGACATCTTCACGGCGATTGCATGACAGTAACAGGAAAGACCATTGCGGAAAATCTGGCTGATGTTCCTGACCAACCCCGGGAAGACCAGGATGTAATTCTACCTTTGGATAAGCCAAAATCTACAGAAGGTCACCTTGTTATTCTCAAGGGTAACCTCTGCAAAGAAGGAGCAGTAGCTAAAATTTCCGGCGTAAAGACCCGAAAATTCACCGGCCCGGCCCGCGTTTTTAATTCAGAAGAAGAGTGCCTGGATGCGATTCTTGATAATCGTATCAAAGCAGGAGATGTAGTGGTCATTCGGTTCGAGGGCCCCAAAGGCGGTCCGGGTATGCGTGAAATGCTGGCCCCCACTGCAGCCATTGTAGGGGAAGGACTAGGTGATAAGGTGGCCTTGATTACCGATGGCAGGTTTTCTGGAGGGACGTATGGAATAGTTATCGGACATATAGCTCCTGAAGCACAAATAGGCGGAACACTCGCCCTCATTAAAGATAATGACACCATAGCTATAGATATGGATGATAACGAACTGAATGTTGAACTGACCGATGAAGAACTGGAGCAGAGAAGGAAGGAGTTTGTTGCTCCTGAAATAAAGTATCAATCAGGTGTACTGGCTAAATACGCAAAACTTGTTGGTTCTGCAAGTAAAGGTGCAGTGACTGACTAACCACGCGGCGTAGGCCAATGTGGCAACAACACTACATGATTGCCAAAACGCAATGGCAAGTTAATTCGGCTTAATCAGATCAGTTATAGTCTATGCAATATAAAATTCTGCCAGGGCATCTTTATCCCAAAGACAATCGGGTAAACCTTTATTATTTGCATAATCTCTTCAAAGTCATTGCTGATTCTGTTTCCCAGCAATTGGAACAACAGCATAAAATCAAGGTGCCCATCACCGCCGGAATGTGGGGAGGCTCATATATGGTCGGGCTGGACGATGGGCAAGCCAAAACCCAGGTCGCCCGACTGTATTCCATCGTCAATCTTCCACAGAATACCCCTTTGGACCGGGTTGAAAACTTTGAGTGCCTGATGGAGATTTACCAACAAACCTTCTGCACCATATTTAAACGCTATGGGTTGAACCTGGTTGACCCACGCTGGGGAGAAGCTATCCCCTATTCCAACAAAGAGAGACCTACAACTGCACTTCAATTGTGGGATACCACAGGCCGAGCCAGTTTTGTGAGGGCATTTTTTGTCTGGAATGAAGCCACCTGGGAAGAGTCGATCATCTACGATATGATCCGTAATGTAAAAGTTCTCAAGGAACTTTTAAATATACGCACTCGACCTCCCAAAAAAGAAAGTTCGGAACTGAAGTTTTTGTTACAGGATGTGCTCATAACTTACTTCACTCTACATGCCGCTTTAACACCGGACTTCGTAGAGCATGCTGAGCCGATCATAAAAGAGCTTTTTAACCAGTTTATGGAAGGAATGCATTCAGAGGTAACAATTGAAGAGCAATATCATAAGGTCTATTCAAATGCCCTGGTTTATGGTTTTGAAGAAGCATTGCTGATCCCTTACAAAAAAGCAGGTCTGGATGTAAGAAATGTAGAAAATTGGCCTGTAGAAAAAATAAATTACGTTCCAGATGAGTTGAAAGAAAAACTGGTTCCCGCCCTGCAAGCACCCTGGAAAAAGTTTCGTGCAAACCTCGAAAAACAGTCCCAAGTAGCCATGTAAAAGTTTAGGACCAGCCATGCAAACCATTCCATTACCGGAACTGAGCATCGTCTTCATCCCCGCAGCTTTTCTGATCGCTATAATGTATAAATGGGAACTCAAGCCCTGGATTGGATTATATGCTAACGCCCGTATGCTTCTCCAGCTCTTATTGGTAGGTTATTTTCTCAAATATGTTTTCGAAACCACACAACCGTTAATCATTATTGCATTGGTTATCCTGATGATAGCAGTTGCTTCATGGATTGCCGTCAGGTCGTTCGAAGAACATAAGCCTTTCCTCATTGTAATCATCTCAATCGGAGCACCGGGACTAATCCAGCTGGGGATCGTGACACAACTTGTTCTAGATCTACCAAGATGGTTTGAGCCAAACATGGTTATCCCAATTGCCGGAATGATTTTCGCCAATTCAATGAATACAGTCAGCCTGGCAGCAGAACGGTTTGAGTCAGAATTCAAGCGTGACAAAAACTATGATAGTGCTAAAAAAACAGCTTTAGAAGCAGCTCTCATACCACAGATCAACAGTCTCTTTGCTGTCGGACTCGTAGCATTGCCTGGAATGATGACGGGTCAAATACTTTCAGGAGTGGACCCGATAGTTGCAGTGCGTTACCAGATTATGGTGATGTGGATGATATTTGGTTCAGCTGGCATTGCCGCTGCCATATATCTTCTTCTGCGGGTAAAAATGCTCAAAAAGAATGAGCCATGAAAGTTATCAAAAATAATATTACTTACCTCCCATTATGGAGAGGTGCACAAAAGATAATTCTCAACCCAGCTTCAAAACAAGCCAGCCGGCAAGACCTTTTTGCCCGTTCAATTCTTTGTTGGAACCGTTCCAGACTGCAGTGGCCATCAAAACCGATTGCCTGAACTGCACATCGTTGGCATTTCCATTGGTCAGGGAGCGATTCAAAACCAGGCGCCATTTTTTATCTTTCCAAATCGCCCCCCCCTTTACATCCTGTCGGTTCTGATCAGTCAGAGTGCTGAATCCTTCAGCATTCAGATCTTCAATGGTCTGGTGAGCGAGCATAGAATTAGGATTATCCTTTACACCTGGCTGGCCCCTCTCTCCTCCAATTGCCTTCCACTGCCAGATATTGACAGGCATTCCCGGTTCTCCCATGGTAATCGCGGGAGCCTCTTTAGTGACTGTTACCGGAAACATTACCGCCGCCCGATCTACATACAATGCCGAATGATCAAAATTACTGGACCGGGTGTCATCTTTCCATTCCAACATTATGGATATGTCTTTATTATTTTTAGCCGCACGAATGGTGACTTCTTTCGTTGAAGGATTCGGCCATTTCGGGTTAGTGATCATTTGCGGACCAAGTTCCACCTTTACGGCCACGGCTTTCTCATCCCAAAAGGGATCATAAGGGTCTGCCGGCAAATCTCCATCGTGATTGACAACAGGTATAGCCGGCCCACAAGTTTCATCCTGCAAACAATCTTCAACATTCACACCACAACCTGTGAGAAACAATAAAAGTAGTGTGACAGCAAATAATAAGTTCTGTTTCATGTAACTAATAGTTCAGAGCCAGTTTTTCCAAGCCTTCCTGCAATTCTGGCGTATAAGGGCCAACAAGAATGAGGTTCATCACTTCAGGAACAAAAGTTTTTCGCGCAACATCCATAATTTTTGATTTTGAGATCATTTCTATCTGGTTTCGTTCTTCTTCCAAAGAAATTTCCTCGGAATACAGGTGAGGGAAGGCATAGCGCACCACTTGTTTATAAGGATCATCCAGCTCCGAATCCAGATCAAACATATAGCGCTTTTTAACATGAGCCACTTCATAATCTGTAGGACCATGAGTTACAAAAGCTTTAATTTCTTGAAGCAGCACATCTGTCACCTCCAAGAGCTTTTCAGGTCTCACGGTAACATCAAAATCCATGGTACCGATATCTGACATACTGGTTGCCCGGCATTCAACCGAATATACCAGTCCACGCTCTTCTCTAAGCACTCTCTGTAATCTGGAAGTAAATCCATCATCAAAAATTCGACTGATCAACCCCATTGTCAAAAAGTCTTCATGGTTATAGGAACAGGAGCGAAAGCATAATTGCAGTTCGATTTGGCTGTCTGAATCCTTCTGAAAAAGAAACTGAGGCTGGCTCTGCTTCTCAGAGATACTACCGATAAAGTGATCTTTTGTGATGGGAGATACTGTATTTGAGAACCGGGAAAAATATTTTTCTGCCATTGAAAGATTATAATCATGCTCAATCGGTCCTGCTACAGCCAAAACCATATTACCGGGAACATAATGGACTTTGTAATAATCCATTAGCATTTCCACATTAATCGATTTAATGCTCTCTTCTGTTCCAATGGTTGGCCATGAGATTGGAGTTTCAGGATAAAGCAATTTACAGGCCTGGTTGTTAATATCCACATTCACGCCTTCTTCATTAAGCTCTTCATAATATTCTTCAAGAATTATTTCTCTCTCCAATTCTATTTCCGGAAAAGTTGGGGAATAAAGAAACTCTGAGAAAAGTTCCATACCTTTATCTACTTCCGGTATATGCGGACTGAACCCATACTGTGTATATTCCCCAAGGGTTGAAGCACGGAGATCCCTGCCAATACTTTCAAATTCCTTATTCAGGGAGATTGAGTTTGGGTATTTCTTATTGCCCCGGAACATCATGTGCTCCAGAAAATGCGAGATCCCATTATTTTTTTCAGCTTCATACCTTAAACCTGCACGGACAAACATTGATACTTCCATGGTGTGAATATGCGGCATTTCAACCGTAACCACTGTCAAGCCATTTGCCATCACATCCTTAAAGTATCGTAAGGAAAATTCTTTGACTTTCATATATATTACGCCTTAGGTCAATTTTAGAAATATTAATTCTTTAAAGCGATAGGTTATCGCACAAATCTACTACCTGCAAATAGTTGCTATTCAAATAAAATGGCATCTTCCCCCAGAAGAGACTCGATCTGATCCAACACTTCATCGGAAGGCTTGATACGCAATTCATCCGCCACAGTAACCACACGTTCCTTATTATCAGGGAATATAAAATGTAAACGGGTATCGTTATTGCCCTTATGCGATGCTAGAATCTCCTTCACCGCAATCAAAGTTTCGCGTTCCAGTCCCAGAGTCCTGAAATGGATCATAACTTTGCCTTGAAAGTGCTGGTTTGCCTGTCCAAGAGGAAACACTTCAGTTGCAATGACTTTTGGCAGGCTGCCCTCGGCATCCACTTCACCTTTCACAAGCAGTGGTTCTTCCGCCAATAAAAGTGATTGAGCTTTTTCGTAGATCTCTGGCCAAAGAATAACTTCCACCGAACCCTGCAAATCTTCCAGAGTAATGATCCCCATCTTATCACCCTTGCGGGTTGTTTTAGGAAGATGCTTGATAGGGATACCTGCCAGGCTGACCTTTTTTTTATTTCCCATTTCAGCAATTGAAGCAGAAGTGGCATCAGTAAACCAGGCCAACTCCCTGGTAAACCCATCCAGCGGGTGACCTGTAATATAAAATCCAATGCTCTCTTTTTCCAAACGGAGCCTCTCAGTATCACTCCACTCTTCAACAGTACTGGATTTATCTTGCCCAACATCATCCTCGAACGAATCGAACATGCTCGACTGCCCCAGCTGCCGGTCCCTTTGCTTCGCCTGCCCTCTCTCCATACAGGCTTGCAAATCACTCATCATCTGAGCTCTGCCCTTTCCGAGGGAATCGCAGGCACCACTTTTTATCAAACTTTCAAAAACCCGTTTATTGGCCAGTTGCATATCAACGTTCTCGCACAACTGACCCAGGGAACTGAATCGGGTTAACTCCTTCCTAGCTTCGATAATATTGTCAATGGCCTTACTTCCAACATTTTTTATCGCCCCAAGACCAAAAACCAAAACATTATCGGCGACTGAAAAGTCTCTTTGACTCAAATTCACGTCGGGAGGTTGTACCGTGATATTCATTTCTCGGCAATCGTGGATATAACGCAAAACTTTATCAGTGTTGTCCATATCACTGGTTATCAAGGCACCAAAAAATTCCAGGGGATAATGAGCTTTCAAGTAAGCCGTCTGGTAAGAAACCTGAGCGTAAGCCGCACTATGCGATTTGTTAAAACCGTAACCAGCAAACTTTTCCATCAGGTTAAAAACTTTCTCCGATTTCTTTACATCTATATTTTTGGCTTTTGACCCATTCTGAAATTTTTCCCTCTGCGCCGCCATTTCTTCGGGTTTCTTTTTACCCATGGCTCTTCTTAGCAGATCAGCATCACCCAGGCTGAATCCGGCCAGTACACTTGCAATCTTCATCACTTGTTCCTGATAAAGAATGACCCCATGTGTTTCCTTGAGAATGGATTTTAATTGAGGAAGGTCGTATTTTTCTTCCAAAGTCCCATGTTTTCGTCTGACGTAATCATCAACCATACCACTTTCAAGGGGCCCTGGCCTGTACATCGCTAAAAGAGCAATAATATCCTCAAAACAGTCCGGTTTCAGTTTTTTCAGCAGATCACGCATCCCGGAGCTTTCCAGTTGGAAAACACCAAGCGTTTTCGCATCGCAAAGGAGTTGGTAGGTGGCAGGGTCGTTCAATGGGATAGCACCTATATCCAGATCAATATTTTTGGATTGCTTGATCAGTTTCAAGGCATTGTTGATCACCGTCAATGTCCTCAGGCCAAGAAAATCCATTTTCAGCAGGCCGAGCTTTTCCACACTCCCCATGGCATATTGAGTCACGACTTCATCATTTCCACCTTTATAAAGTGGACAAAATTCTGTCAGCGCCTTGGAGGAAATGACCACTCCTGCCGCATGAGTCGAACAATGTCGCTGTAACCCTTCCAGGTTTTTAGCAATATCCAGCAATTCTGCAACCTGCTCATTTTCTTTGCGCAATTTTTCAAATTGCGATTCTTCCTTAAACGCTTCTTTAAGAGTGATATTCAATTTATTAGGAACAAGTTTCGCAAGCTTGTCAACTTCACCATAAGTCATGTCAAGAGCCCGGCCAACATCGCGAATGACTCCCTTAGCGTTCATACTTCCAAAAGTAATGATTTGGGTAACATTCTGGTTTCCACCATATTTCTCGGTAACATATTTAATCACCTCATCCCTGCCATCCATACAGAAATCAATATCAATATCCGGCATACTTACCCTTTCGGGATTCAAAAAACGCTCGAACAACAAATCATATTGAAGGGGATCGATATCGGTGATTTGCAGGGCATAGGCCACCACACTGCCTGCCGCTGAGCCCCGACCAGGACCTACTGGAATCCCGTTTTCCTTGGCGTGGTGGATAAAATCCCAGACGATGAGAAAATAGCCGGGATATCCCATCCTCTTAATGATTCCCAACTCTTCATCCAGTCTATTCTCATAGACCTCCCGCTCAAATCCAATCTTGCGTTTTTCCAGTTCTTCAAATCTTTTTATCAAACCCTCTCGAGACTTTTCTTCAAGGTAAGTTTCAAGAGAATATGACTCAGGAACCGGGTAATCAGGCAGGTTAAGCTTGTCAAATTCCAGCTCAAGTTCACAACGATCAGCAATTTTTAATGTATTCTCAATCGCTTCTGGTGTCTCTTTAAACAAAGCGATCATTTCTTGAGGAGATTTAAAATAAAACTCATCCTTGGGATACTGCATTCTATAAGGGTCCGAGATAGTTTTCCCCGTCTGCAGACACAAAAGAATTTCATGCGCACGAAAATCTTCTCGATTGATATAGTGGCAATTGTTGGTAGCCACAACTGGTAGGTCCAGCTTTTTGCCAATACCAATGATTTCTTTATTGATTCGATCCTGGTTTTCCAGATGGTGGTTCTGCAGCTCCAGGAAAAAATTATTTTCTCCCATAATTTCTGAATACTGGCTGGCGACTTTGATTGCACGGGGGACGTTCTCCCGGTTCACGTTATGAGCAACCTCACCACGAATACAAGAGCTCAAAGCTATTAATCCTTCTGAGCATTCTGCAAGCAGTTCCTTATCAATGCGCGGTTTATAATAAAAACCCTCCAGATACCCTTTGGTCACCAGTTTCAAGAGATTTTTATAGCCCACCTCATTTTCAGAAAGAAGAATCAAATGATAAGAGGCATCCCGAAGACCATCTTTCGAGCTCTTTTCATGTCGACTTTCAGGGGCAACATAGACTTCACATCCGATAATAGGCTTAACGCCATATTTTCGGGCAGTATTATAAAATTCAACGGCCCCGAACAAGTTACCATGATCGGTCATCGCAACAGCAGGCATACCAAACTCCACTGCTTTTTCAAATAAAGCCGAGTGACGTATCGAAGAGTCCAGCAAGCTATAAGATGTATGAAGATGAAGATGTACGAAGTTGGCAGGATTCATGACACCCTAAATACCAGTTTGCCTACCCTAAAGCAACTGGCTGATGAAAGATAAGTATTTTAATTCAAAGAACACTGTGCAACAATAAATGTTAATCTATAAGAACAGTTTAGCTTACAGGGAATGATAGGCTTAATTTGCAGGTAGAATTATACGTTCCTGATCAATTAGAAATAAATAATGAGGTAACGCCATTTTTATCTCTAAAACATTTATGCCTTTCTTAACCATTCTGACAATAGGCATAGCCTTGCCTGTTGCGGGAAGCTTAATCTCTATTGTATTTTTTCCGAATTGGAGTTTTCCGCATGACCCTCTTCACTCGGCCCTGGAAAGTTTGGGAGGGTTCATAGCCCTTGCCCTATCAGGAATCCTTCTTACTGAAAAGACCCACCAACCTGAAAAGGTTCATTATACGTGGATCGCCTGTGCATTGATCAGCATGGGAATTCTGGATATTCTTCATGCTATGGTCTTTCCCGGAAACCTCTTTGTATGGTTGCATAGTACAGCACAATTCACAGGTGGCCTTATCTTCTCACTGGTTTGGCTCCCCAAAAAGCAAAACGCTGCACTACAGTCTAAAAGCCTTCCTATGAATATCTTTTGGGGAATTACAACTCTAGGGGTGTATTCAATAATTTTTCCAGAGTCGCTTCCTGAAATGGTAACGCAAGGAAAATTCTCTCCATTAGCAAGGGCACTCAATATCTTAGGTGGAATAGGTTTTATAATGGCGGCATGCTTTTTCACAAGAAACTTTAAAATCAATAAAGAAAGGCAAGATTACCTTTTTGCCATCCACTGCTTTCTATTTGGAGCCGCCGGAGTCTTGTTTGAGCTTTCCCATTTGTGGGATGCCGCCTGGTGGTGGCATCTACTTCGCCTGATGGCATACAGCGCAGGACTGGTTCTGGCTATCGCCGCCTACAGAATCACATATAAAAAACTCCAGGAGAGCGAGGCTCAATTGCGAGGAATTTTCAACAATTCCCCCTCCGTCATTTATCTCAAAGATTTACAAAGCAGATTCTTGCTGGTTAATAAGGAATTTGAAAAGCTGGTTAATCTCAAAAATGATGATATCAAGAATAAAACCGCAATGGATATTTTTCCTGAAGATATAGGCAGGTTACATATCGAAAACGACAAAAAAGTGATTCAAGCTGAACATCCTCTGGAATCAGAGGAGGAGGCACCTCATGGAGATGGATATCATCAATATTTATCAGTAAAATTTCCCATCAAAGATTCCGCTGGGAAAACTATTGGAATATGCGGTATTTCAAACGACATTACTGAACGAAAAAAGGCTGAAGAAAAAATCAAGGCTCTCTCAAAGTTTCCCGATGAAAATCCTGAGCCTATTTTGCGCATTTCATCCTGTGGTGAATTACTCTATGCAAACAGAGCAAGCCTGACACTTTTGGAATCCTGGAATGTTGATGTGGGGCAAAACGTACCCTTACAATGGAATAAACTGGTCAACGAAGTAATTTCTTCAATGTCCAATAAAGCGGTGGAAGTTATGGTCAACCAACAACATTATTTAATGATGATCGCATATATAGAGGATGGCAACTATGTAAACATATATGGAGCAAATATAACGGAAAGCAAACATTCCAACAAACGATTAAAATTTTACACGGATGAATTAGAGCGTAGCAATAAGGATTTAGAAGACTTTGCTTACCTCGCGTCCCACGACCTGCAAGAACCCTTACGCAAGATCATTATGTTTGGAGACCGCCTTATATGTAAATCTACCAAAATGGATGAAATTGAAACAGATCACGTAATCCGGATGCAAAAAGCTGCTGAAAGAATGAAAACATTTATTGAAGCACTTTTGAAGTATTCGAAATTTTCAAAAGTTAAAAAGCAAAATGAGATTGTCGATTTAGAATTAATCGTCAACGTTGTAAAGGAGAATATTGAGCGACAAATCCGAAAATGCAACGCAACTATCCATATGAAAAATCTTCCGACCCTTGAAGGAGATTCCAATCAACTTCAGGTTTTATTTCAAAACCTGATTTCGAATTCTCTCAAATACTGTGAGGAAAGTGTCTCTCCGATTATCCATATCACCGGCAATCAATGCGGTCAAACAGGGGTATGGCATATTGAGCTTTCGGATAATGGAATTGGGATTGAGGAAAAATACTTCGAAAGGATTTTCAAACCGTTTGAGAGATTGCATGGCAGACATGTCTTTGAAGGTACAGGCATAGGTCTCGCTATCTGCAAAAAAATTGTTGAACGGCACCATGGCTCTATCCTGTTATCAAGCATACCTGATAAAGGCACCACCTTTAAAATATCACTGCCACAAAAACAACCCACATTGCCAACCTGAAATGCTGACTTCCTTTTTATTCCTTCAACTTCTTGCCCATGAATACTAAAAAGTGGTTTTCCCTTTTGCGATTAAAGAAACAAGGATTTCACCAGGAGCAAAACAGCACTGGTGACGATACCGGCTCCTATAAAGTTAAGCGCAAATCCAGTTCGTGACATCTGAGGGATGGTCACCCAGCCGCTCCCAAACACAATTGCATTCGGAGGAGTCGCAACGGGCAACATGAAAGCAAAGGATGCTGCCAACGTTGCCGGTACCATAAAAAACAGAGGGTGGATATTTACGGCTACTGCTGACATACCTAATATTGGAAGAATCATTGTTGTGGTAGCTGTATTTGAGGTCAACTCAGTCAAAAATGTAATGGCAACACAAATACTGAGAACCACACACCACAAAGGCCAATCTGCTACACCTGTGAGTTTGTTTCCTATCCAATTATCCAGTCCTGTTGCGCCAAAACCGCTAGCCAGGGCAAATCCACCTCCAAACAAAAGTAAAATACCCCAGGGAATTTTTTCCTGAACTGTTTTCCAGTCAAGTGCGAAGAACTCTCTCTTGCCATTTAACTCACGACCCTTTAGACCATCAATCGGCAAAATCATAAGTAATACTCCCATCGTCATGGCCACTGTAGAGTCGTGCAGATATTCTGAGTATGAAAACAGTCCCGACCATCCTGGCACTACAAACTCACCGAAAGAAATTGGCTGACGAAAGATCCATAAAAATGCTGTGAGGCAGAACACCACAGCCACAGTTTTTTCTGCTCGGTTGATAGGGCCCAAATCATCCAGTTCCTGTTGAATGATTTCATGGCTCCCGGCAGAAATATTTTTCAAGGATAAAGGGGAAACAAAACGGCATAGGTACAACCATACAAGTGGGATAAAAACTATCACCACCGGAATGGCCATCACCATCCATTTAAAAAAAGTTATTTCCGGATGTTCCGGGAACATTTTTTTATAAAAACCCGCAAATACAATATTTGGCGCTGTGCCGATCAGGGTGCCTGCTCCACCAATACTGGCAGAGTAGGCCAAACCCAGCATTAGGACAAGACCCAACCCTTGTTCAATTTGCCGTTGCGTTTCGGAGTTTTTCACACCGTTTAAAGATGCATCAACAGCAATTTGACGAACAACAGCCATGGCTACCGGAAACATCATCATGGTCGAAGCTGTATTCGATATCCACATCGATAATGCGGCAGTAGCTGTCATAAATCCCAGAACCAACCGTTGAGACTGAGTCCCTATCACAAAAATGATCCATAAAGCCAGACGTTTGTGAAAATTCCATTTCTCCATAGCCAGGGCAATCATGAATCCACCGAGGAACAGGAAAATCAGATGGTTGGCATAATTAGGCGCCACCTGTTTGCTGGGCATAACGCCCAATAATGGGAATAAAAATAGAGGCAATAAAGCCGTGACCGCCAATGAAGTTCCCTCTCCAATCCACCAGATGGCCATAAGAGAGGTCACCGCCAACATGCGTTGTCCCACCGGTGTTAATCCATGAAAAGTCGGCACCACCAGAAGAGCAAAAAAAATAAAGACTCCCAAAGCCAGAAAAACTAATTGTTTGTTAAAAGTAGTTTTCACCCAGTAATCATATCCACTAAAAAAATTGACACATGATATTAACCTGTTCGGTGACAGGATAGGAGATGTTTTTTCTTAAAAGAAACAATGGTAAATACAAATCACTGAATCTGTCTCCACAAGGCAGCTTTCAGAAGACTCAAGAATATTTTTTCGAGCTGTTATTACCCACCCTAAAATTAGAATTTGAAAATTTTTAAGACCTGATACCGGCAAGAGGAATTTCTGTAGCTCCCATGAGTGGGTTGCTGATTAGGCACACTATCATTTTTTTCAACAACTTATAAGCGATTGCACCCTACCAGCTTTTGCTTGGATTTCTTGGTTCTACGCACATGTCATTGAATTCCCTGCTCCGAAACCCTTGAGGGAATCAACCTCCTAAGAACCTCAAAGATTGGAAATTTCATTCCAAAAAGTGTAAAACTTATAAAACAAAATCAGGACTAATGATATATATTGAGTTTTTGAGTGTGAACATTATGTTGATTAGAAAACTTCCATTTTTAAATCTAGTGATGGTTCTTATTGCTGTGGGCTGTATTGCCCCCACTTCAGCTCATCCAGAAATATTAGATGATCCCCCTGAAATCAATCTTGAAATAAGTCCAACTGAAGCAACAACAAAAACGTTCGCCGTCAATAATTCGCAAGCTGAACTGGCCCCAAAAAATGGAGACAGTTGTTTCCCTATACTCTATGGTGAGAAAGAACGTATTTCACTAGATTTTCAAAGTGCCAATATAAAAAATCTTTTTCGAATCATCTCTTCATTCAGTGGCTTCAATTTAATACTTTCTCCTGAAGTGGAAGGCTTTGTCAATATACGTGTATTTGATCTTCCATGGAATGAAGCCCTGGAAATCATTCTTGCTAATAGTTCTCTGGGGCGGGAGTGTTTTGGCAACAATGCTGTACGAATTGCCAGCCTGAAAAAACTTGAGGACGAAGCAGCCTTAAAAGCAGCTAACTTAAGTGATAGTAATAAAAAAATCCCTTCCCAGGACAGTTGTTTCCCCACTCTATATGGAAGTAAAGAAACTATCTCTCTTGATTTTCAAAATGTGCAAATTAAAAATCTCTTTCGAATGATTTCAGAAGTGAGTGGTTTCAACTTAATACTCTCACCTGAAATCGATGGCAATGTTAACATAAGGATGCTTGATGTCCCCTGGAACAAGGCTCTGGAAATAATCCTTGCAAATAATGGCCTGGGCAGAGAGTGCTATGTAGATGGTGTAGTGCGCATTGCCCGTATAGAAGGCCTCAACAAGGCACCCGAAATTCTTAAAGCCAGAAGGAAAACCTCGCCCAAAAA
The DNA here is from genome assembly GCA_964344595.1 of uncultured Nitrospina sp. GTDB lineage: Bacteria > Nitrospinota > Nitrospinia > Nitrospinales > VA-1 > LS-NOB. Next base: position 41,428 of record CAYFNV010000005.1, read on the forward strand.
AAACAGTAAAGACAGGTTTATTGGAAATGAGTTGTCAGAGGTTCCTCCTATCGCATTACCTGTTTACAAGAAAATCCAAAATGAACACCCGGAATTGCTTAAGAAAATAAACCATTTCGAAAATTTGTTTAATAATGAAGAAAAGTTGCAAGAAATGACTGAAAGCGACTATGACAATGCTGTAAAGGATTATAAAGATGTTCTCAAACGAGCGAGTGAAATCAATGTATTAAAAACACCTCTTCAGGATGAATATCAAGCAATACAGTTGAAGGGAATAATTTCCTTAAAAAAAGAAAATGTCGCTTTATTTGAAACTCTGGAGAAAACAGGTTTTTCTGCAAGAAAGGGAGATTTGATAGGCCCATCCTACGGATATATAGATGACATTCAAACAGAGAGAGTGATCGTAGTAGAAAAATCCAGGAATTATTTAGGAATCACCCTGACAAAAACACGTTCTATAGGTTTTTCTAAAGAAGTTTCAGCGAACTGAAATGCAGGATACTTGTTTACACCTAACGGGCTAAAATCTCGTTGATTTTCAAGGTGGAGACAATGTGTTTGTCCATGCCAAGCTCAGCAGGGGAATAGCCAAGCGCCAAGGCAACAAGTTGAGGGAGATGTAGAACAGGAATTTCATTATTCTTCTTTTGTAGAATTTCAATCTCCGGCTGATAAGAATCCAGGCTCAAGTGGCAAAGCGGACACCCTGTCGCCACAACATCAGCACCGTGGTTTATAGCATCCAGCAAAGCATTTCCTGACATACCCAGAGAAGCGGGTTTATTCATCATTACGATGGGAAATCCACAACATTTGATACGACTGGGGTAGTAAACAGGTGTTGCCCCCAGTGCCTCGAAGATATCTTCCATACCGGTTGGGTTATCCGGGTTCTCGAAGTCAGAGTTTTCTGAAGGGCGAAGGACATAGCAGCCATAAAACGCAGCAACTTTTAATCCGGTCAGCGGTTTTTTGATTCGCTCCTTCAATCTTGCCATCCCCTCTTCGGTAGCGAGAATGTTGGCAAAATGTTTAATCTTTGTTTTGCCATTATATTGATGCCCACCTTCATCAAGTATATCGTTAACCTTTTTTTTATATTCTGCATCTTCATTTAGATGCGCCTCAGTCTTCTTCAAAGTACCCTGACAGGTAGAGCAGATTGTAACAATATCAAGGTTCTGTTTTTCAGCTATGGAAAACGTACGCGCATTAAGAGCATCTGCAAGAAGAGGACTTTTTTCAGAAACCACCCCGGCACCACAGCAGGAGGCACTTTTCATTTCTACAAAATCAAATCCGAGGCCTTCTGCAGCCTTGGTTGTCGAAAGCATTAACTCCCGGGTCGCCCCTTTAGCAACACATCCAGTAAACAAGGCAAACTTCATTGATCCAACTCCTTGAAAATACGTTTAACATCATCCACCTCTTCAATAGAATGGTGGATGACTGGTGGCACCTTGCCTTTCAGGAACATGCGCAATCCGACCGGGATCAAACTCAATAGTCCTGGAATATTAAAAATCCCCATTGACTCAACAGGAATTCTGTTTTCATTCAAATTCCCGCTCCTTTTTACAGAATTGAAAAAAGAAAGAGCGTGACGGGCTCCGTTATTATTGTGCACACCTTGCTCCAGAGCCACCGTCATAATTTCTTTGATGCGATCAAACGGCCGCGCCGGTTTCGGGCAACGCTCAACACATTCAGCACAATGGGTGCAGTCCCAGATACCACCCGGCTCACTGAGCTCCTTGACCCTCTCAAGGGTCTTGGAGTCACGCGAATCACTGACAAACCTTTGCGCCTTTGCGAGTGCAGCAGGTCCTAGAAAGTTATCATCCACTTCTAATACGTTACAGTCTGAATAACAGGCACCACACATGATGCAGGTACTAGAGTCATCAATTTTCAGGAACTCTTCCTGCGACTGGCGCCGCTCTTTTTCCGGCGGTGCTTCTTTTGGTTCCAGATATGGCTTGACCTTGTTTATCTTGTCCCAGAACGGAGTGAAATCGACCACCAGGTCTTTTATCGGCTTCATATTGCCAAGCGGTTCCAAAGTAATGGTCTCGTCGTTATCTATAATGTGTTCAGCCTGACGCTGACAAGCCAACAGAGAGTGACCATTAGCCTTTACAGCACAAGACCCGCATATTGCACTTCGGCAAGACATGCGGTAAGAGAAGCTTCCGTCAAGAGTCCATTTAATCAGGTTCATACAATCGAGGAGCGTGGATCCAGTAGGGATATCCAGTTTGAACTCCTCAAAATAGGGCTCTGCCTGTTTTTCCGGATTGAAACGCTTTATCCTGAAAGTTGCCATTAATATGTTCTCTCTGCAGGTTGATATTTGGTGATCACAACCGATTTCTTTTTAATGACCAGCCCATCCGGGGAGTCAAATATCATCGTATGATAGAGAAAGTTTTCATCATCGCGTTTGGGATAATCCGTACGGAAATGCCCACCCCGGCTTTCTTTTCTTTCCAGGGCTGCAGTCGCGATGAGCATGGCCATTCCCAGCATATTTCCTAACTCAATGATTTCATAAATCTCAGTGTTGAACAGCTTGCCTTTGTCAGTAACTCTACCTTTTTTGAATCTATCTTGCAGACCTTTCAAGGTTTCAATGCAAACTTTAAGTTTTTCTTCATCCCGGAAAACTCCACAATGGGTCATCATCACTTCTTTCATTTCATCACGAATATCGTTATAGCTTTCTGACCCATCTCTTTGATAAATATCCTCAAATTTTTTCAGGACTCGGGCTTTTTCTTGTCCTTCATTGACATTTCCATGGTCGATGCCCACTGCATATTCAAGCACGGATTTACCCGCACGTTCTCCAAACACCACAGCGTCCAGAAGGGAATTTGTACCCAGCCTGTTTCCACCATGTACAGAAACACAGGCACATTCTCCGGCGGCAAAAAACCCGTTCACACGGGTACCATTTTCATCGCTGATAACATGGCAATCTTTATCAACCGGGATACCCCCCATTGAATAATGTGCTGTAGGTTGAATAGGAAGACAGTCTGTAATGCAATCAATACCTAAAAAGTCGATACCCAATTGACGGATTTGCGGCAGGCGTTCCATGATCCGTTCCTTGCCCAAATGCCTCAAATCCAGGTTAATACAGTCTTCACCATTAACACCACGTCCGGCATCTATTTCACTCTGTTCTGCCCGAGCAACAATATCACGGGGAGCCAGTTCCATACGGGACGGGGCATACTTTTCCATAAAGCGTTCGCCATTTCCATTCAATAGATATGCACCTTCTCCACGTGCTGCTTCTGAAAATAAAATTCCCTGGCGGAACAAACCTGATGGATGAAACTGTACAAATTCGGGGTCTTCCAGAGGAATGCCCACATCGAATGCGGCCATTACCCCATCAGCCGTGCTGGCAAAAGCGTTTGAAGTGATTTTGAAAACCCTGCCATAACCACCTGTAGCAAATACTACAGCTTTGGCCTGCATCACTTCCACTTCTCCAGTCTGGATATTACTGACCACCACGCCATTGCAACGGTCACCATCCAGGATCAGGGAATGCATGTACCACTCATTATAAATTTTTACAGATTTTTCATTCTTCATGAGTTGTTCATGAAGCGCATGTAATATGGCATGGCCAGTACGATCGGCAGAAAAACATGCGCGCGGTTTAGAGTGACCGCCAAAACTTCGCTGGGCAATTTTTCCATCTGGAGTTCGGCTGAAAATACAGCCCATATGCTCCAGCTCATAGATAACTCTGGGAGCGGCTTTAACATATTCCTCTACAGCATCCTGGTCATTGAGGAAGTCACCGCCCTTGACGGTGTCATACATATGCTCTTCCCAGGTATCCGGTTCTGAGCTTCCAAGAGAAGCCGCAATCCCCCCTTGTGCAGCACCTGAATGAGATCGAGACGGGTATACTTTGGTCAATAATGCGACATCCAGCTCTTTGCATGCCTCCAGGGCACAACGCATTCCCGCAAGGCCAGCACCAATAATCACCACATCATGTTGAATCACAAAGTCACCTCGAAACAGGAATAACCCCGCACTCCTTTAATATATTAATTTATCCGGTTAAACTCGGATTTTAAACTCTCACAACTTCCTTCACTAACCTGCCCAATTCCAGTCACTCCCTCCCCACATGCTCAACAAAAACCATTGAAAACCAAAAGAAAAATCCTTTGAGATTAAATGCAGGCGGGCTCACAATAGGGGTAGCTACCGGAATCAAAATAGAAGGTGGATTTAAACATTTCCCCCCCTCCAAAGTCAAGAAAAATGAAAATTGGGTTGCAAAACAAGTTCAAGCCCCTCATAATGACCCTTGTCTTCAGCAAATATTTTTAACTAATTGAAATAAAAGGCCCTAACCCTCGCAAAACCTTGTGAGAAGTGCCCGCCCGGAGCATCTTTTGGAATTATTGACTTTTGAATCTCTCCCCATACCGGATCCGGTTTTGCAGGGTATTCGTGACGCTAAATTTAAAACCTGCACACCAATTCAGAGCAAGTCTTTACCTATCACACTTGCACGCAAAGATTTAGCTGGTCAGGCACAGACCGGAACTGGAAAAACCGCCGCATTTTTAATAACACTACTCACCCGGTTGTTAGAAAACATTCCACCTCTTGATCCTAAGAGAAAATCTGGTCCACGGGCTTTGATCATCGCTCCAACACGGGAACTCGCAAGGCAAATTGAGAAGGATGCACTCCTTCTGGGCAAATATTGTTCATTCCGTACCGTATGTGTTATCGGTGGTGTGGATTATGAAAAACAAAAACAACAAATCAAGGACGGTGTGGATATTCTTATTGCTACACCTGGTCGATTGATCGATTTCTATAAACAGAAATTCTTCAGCTTGAAACAAGTTGAAGTTATGGTCGTAGATGAAGCTGATCGCATGTTTGATATGGGATTCATTTCTGATCTACGTTACCTGTTTCGAAACTGCTCGCCCTATGACAAACGTCAGTCCATGTTATTTTCTGCAACTCTCAATCACCGGGTGATGGAATTATGTTACGAACATATGAACAACCCGGTTAAAGTGGCCATCGAACCGGAAAAAACAGTAGTCGATGCAATTACCCAAATTCTTTATCACGTTGGTCAGCATGAAAAGTTCAATCTACTTTTGGGCTTGATGAAAAAAGAAGCTGGAGAAAAAGTACTGATTTTTTCCAACACAAAAATTGAATGTGAGAATCTCGAATGGAAGCTAAACCATAACGGCTTCAATGCAGGGCAAATAAGCGGCGACCTTCACCAAAAAGCAAGAATAAGGGTATTGGAAAAGTTTCAAAAAGGAGATATCAATATTCTCATCGCCACCGATGTCGCATCTCGTGGACTGCATATTGATGATATCACACATGTCATCAATTATGATTTACCACAAGATGCTGAAGACTATGTCCACCGTATAGGCAGGACAGCACGTGCAGGAAACAAGGGTACTGCTATCACATTATGCTGTGAAGACTTTGCTCAACACCTGGAACGGGTTGAAGATTACCTTAAAAGCAAAATACCCGTCTCCTGGCCCGAAGAAGAACTGTTTCTGGAAGCCAAGGAAGGAAAACCTCCCATGAAAAAAAGGCGCGGGCCACCACCGAAAGCAAGAAAACCTGATGGGAGAAGACCTGCGAAACGTCCGCAACGCAGACGAGTCCACTCATCCGCTACCCGTTGAAGGGCTTGGTCCACCGTCCATTAATTGTTGTAACGCATCTTCATCTAAAATCCGGATACCAAGTTGCCGGGCCTTCTCCAGTTTGGATCCGGCAGAATCTCCCGCCACAACATAATCAGTTTTTTTAGAAACCGTCGAAGTGACCCGCCCGCCAAGAGATTGTATTTTCTCTTTTGCTTCTTCACGGGTAAAACGAGCAAGGGTTCCCGTAAGAACAAACTGTCGGCCTTCAAACACTCCTCCCTCTTCAAACGCATCTCCCTGCTCTTCCATGAGAATACCAAGCTCTAGCAACCGTTCTATCTCTTCTTTGTTCGTATCCCTTTCCAAAAAAGCCTTGAGGCTTTCAGCGATAACCTTCCCTACTTCATCAATTTTTTCCAATTCTTCATAGCTGGTTTCCTGCAATCTATTGAAAGACCTGAACGTTACAGCTAAAAGGATCGCCGTACGCTGCCCCACATGCCTTATACCCAAAGCATGCAGGAAACGGGAAAGTCCAGCCGACTTGCTTTTTTCAATTGCTGCTATCAAGTTTTGAGCAGACTTATTCCCCATACGTTCTAAAGAAGCAACTTCGCCGACTTGAAGTGTATATAGATCTGAAAAATTTTTAACACGTCCGGAATCTACCAATTGTTCGATCACTGACGGGCCAAGGTGATCAATATCCATCGCCTTTCTGGAAGAAAAATGCCTGAGCCTTTCTTTTAACTGGGCAGGGCAGGCACTGTTTACGCATCGCCAAACAACTTCGCCTTCAGCTCTATGTATGGCCGACTGACATTGGGGACAGGTTGTGGGCATATTAAAAGGCTGAGTTCGATCACCAGAAGATTCAATAACCTTAATAACTTTTGGAATAATTTCTCCAGCCTTTTCAATTACTACCCGATCCCCAACTCGAATGTCCTTTCGTTTGATTTCATCTTCGTTATGCAAAGTTGCTCTGCTAACTGTAGAACCAGAAATGGACACAGGCTTTAATTCCGCAACTGGTGTAATAGACCCTGTCCTCCCTACCTGGCATACAATGTCCTTGATTTCGGTTACAGCTTGCTCAGCCTCATATTTATAGGCTACTGCCCAACGAGGAAATTTGGAAGTTTCCCCTAATCGCTTACGATAAGCTAATGAGTTTACCTGAATGACCAGGCCATCAACTTCATAATCGAGTTCTTTTCTTTTGCCGCGAAACTCTTCTATCAAGTCGATAGCAGACTCAAAACTCTTACATAAACGGTTGTGCTGATTTACCGGGAACCTCAATTCATCCAGTTTCTCCTGCAATTCAAAGTGTGTCTTAAAAGGATTGTTTTCGAGAAACCCTACCGCGTAAATAAATATACCGAGTTTTCGCCTTGCTGTTATTGCAGGGTCCAAAAGTCTCAAAGCTCCGGCCGCGGCATTTCTTGGATTTGCAAAAGGTGGTTCTCCATCTGCTTCCCGTTCAGAGTTAATACGTTCAAATTCCTTTTTAGGCATATAAACCTCACCACGAACTTCTATATGCTGTTTCAAGTCAATTTTTAAAGGAATAGAACGTAAAGTTCTTAAGTTTGCAGTAATGTCTTCACCCTGCAGGCCATCTCCTCTTGTAGCCCCTCGAACCAGCAAACCATTTTCATAGGTAAGAGCTACTGCCAAACCATCAAATTTCAATTCAACCGCATATTCTATAGATTCTTCAGGAATATCATGCAAACTCTTAATCACCCTCTGATGGAATGCCCGTACCTCATCGACATTGTAAGTATTGTCGAGACTGAGCATGGGAACCGGATGAACGACCGCTTTAAATCTTTCATCCACTTTACCCCCTACTCTTTGTGTAGGAGAATCGGAAGTAATGTGCTCGGGGTGGACCGCCTCCAGTTTTTTCAAACGCCTGAGAAGCGCGTCATATTCCTGATCTGAAATTAAAGGAGAGTTTTTTACGTAATATTGGTGATCGTGCTGGTGGATCGTCTGTTTTAGAGCCTCAATGTCCTGTTTAACCGTCATAGGGAAAATAGCAGAAAGGAAAAAATCAAAGTTCCCATCCTTAATCGTTGAATGGGGAAGTTACAACAGGTCGTTCCTACTGAAGCCAATAGGAGAGATATAGAACCTCTCATAAAAAATATACAGGATAAAACGCTTCGTCAAGGCTCCAGAGTCACATAATACCCCTGCCGTCCACGTTGGACCAAAAGTAAAATGCGATCCGGGTTATTTAGTTCTGCAACAGCCTTATTATAGTCTTCTTCATTGTCAACACGCTTTTGATTCATCTGCCGAATAACATCACCAGGTTTGATACCTATTTTCCCTCCAGCACTATCTCGAATAACCTCCATCACAACCATACCCTTGGAAGTCATCAACCTGTTGGTTCGGGCAAAGCGTTCACTGTTCTCCTGTATTAGTAAGCCAAGCCATGACCGGGTAAACTCCTTTACATAACTTTTTGGAATGGCAGTGATACGTACTTTACGCTCAATCATTTTCCCATCCCGCAAAATAGAAAAGCGAACAGAACTGCTTACAGTATAAGAAGCCATACGACCGCGGAAATCCGATTTATTCTTTATTTCATGATCATCAATCGCAACGATTACATCGCCACGTTTTAAACCGGCTTTTCCGGCAGAGCTGTTGTCAGCCACTGCAACAACCAACACCCCTTTTTTTCGGTCAAGTTGAAAATGGCGCAAAAGCTGAGTATCCAGTTCCTGCACAGAAGCTCCCAACCATCCACGTCGGACTTTGCCATAACGGATCAGCTCATCGACGATACGTTTGGCATGGTCTATGGGAATTGCAAAACCAATTCCCTCAGCCTTTTGGTAGATGGCAGTATTGATTCCAATCAGGGAGCCGTTAATATTCAATAAAGGTCCTCCGCTATTTCCTGGATTAATAGAAGCATCGACCTGAATGAAATCGCTGTAGACCATATTTTTTCCAGCACTTATATTGCGGTTTAAAGCACTGATGATTCCAGTTGTAACTGTGTGTTGCAATCCAAATGGGTTTCCAATTGCCAAAACCTGTTCTCCTATCATTAAATCATCAGACCTGCCCATTTTCACATAGGGCAATGACTCGCCTGAGTCAATCTTTATGATAGCAAGATCAGATTTAATATCCGCTCCAATGACACTTGCATCAAACTCTCTTTTATCACTCAGAGTGACATGAATTTTCGCGGCTTTGGCGATGACATGTTCGTTGGTAAGAATAACCCCTTCTTTATTGATGAGAACACCTGAACCCAGACTACGCCTTTGATTTACAGTAGGAGGGATAAAGTCTTTGAAGAACTGGTCAAATAAATTGTTGCCAAAGCTTCTGAAGGGATTACGCGCTGACCGGGAGATTTCTGTCGTATAAATATTCACAACAGCCGGGCTAACTCTCTCTACAGCCCTTACAAGAGGGGTTCTACGATTATAAGTTTCTTCAGAAGATGCAGGGGAATGCACCAGCATGAATATTGAGAATACAACTAAAACCCAGAACCACCTAGAGGGAACGCTCACGCTTATCAGGATAAATAAGTAAAAAAGATTAAGACTGGATGCCCGGAAAGTTGTTGCCCTTAAAATTAACAGACAGGAACATATAATCTATTCCATCCTCAGAAAAGCAACTGTTTATTTCGGGCACAGCTATGAATAAAACGGTACTCTATTCGACTTTAACAGCAATATAAATGGTACTTCCGCCCCGCTTGACCAAAAATAGAACCGAAGATCCCTTCCCAACGTTGGCAAGAAGATTATTGTAATCCTCCAGATTATTGACTGGAACACGATTCATTTCTGAAATAACATCTCCCCGGCGAATACCAGCTTCTGATGCAGCATTTCCTGCAACCACATCAGAAACCAAAACCCCATCAACACTTTGTAGTTTCAGGCTTTGTGCCAGTTCCTCGGTAATATCCTGAACCTGAAGACCCAGCGGATCCGCCTTGGCAACCACAGTTTCCTGGGAATCTTTTAGTACTTCTATAGTAATACGTAGAACTTTTCGGGATCCATCGCGTATCACTTCAACATCAACCACTGATCCAGGGGTTGTTGCAGCAACGATTTTGGGAAGATCCTCCATTTCCCTTACAGGTTGATTGTCAAACTTGATGATAACGTCGCCGCGTTTAATCCCTCCTTTATTGGCAGGACCATTTGGAATCACATCTCCAACAAGAGCCCCTTCACTTTGTTTGAGACCAAAAGATTTTTCCAGTTCAGGAGTAATTTTCTGTATCATGACCCCCAACCAACCACGTGTGACCGATCCCGTTTCTTTTAAATCTTTTAAAATTCCCTTTGCAATGTCAATAGGGATGGCGAAACCAATTCCCACATTTCCACCTGTATTTCCTGAAATAATAGCTGTGTTGATCCCGATCACTTGTCCCTCAATATTAATAAGCGGTCCACCACTGTTACCGGGGTTGATAGAAGCATCGGTTTGTATGAATTCATCATAGGGGCCTGCACCTATACTTCTGCCCAAAGCACTCACCACACCCACCGTAACAGTGTGGCTGAGGCCAAAGGGGTTCCCAATGGCCACCACCCATTCCCCCACCTCAAGATTTTCTGAGCTTCCAAGCCTAAGAAAAGGAAACTCTGTATTGTCTCCCGGTTCACGCTTGATTTTGACCAAGGCAATATCAGTTTTGGAGTCTGACCCAATCAGGGTAGCAGTATATTCCTTTTCTTTACCTTTATCCTCAAGCGTCACTACAATTTCATCAGCCCCCTCTATCACATGATAGTTTGTAAGGATATGTCCTTCCTTGTCGATCACAAATCCGGAACCCATGCCTCTTTTGGGCTGTTGATTCGGACGCTCCCCAAAAAAACGATCATAAAAATCACGAAAAGGGTCTGGAGAACGGTCTTGCCCTGGTCCTGGGCGAGGTATTGGGAAATTCCTCTGAGGTAGCGCATCTGCCTTGGACTTGGTACTCACATTAACTACAGCAGGATTTTGCTGCTTTGCTATCTTTACAAAAATATTGCTTGCAAGAGGCTGGGTATTACTACTCAAGGCAAACAGGGAATCTGGAGTAATAGCCAGTGATAGCAAAAATACAAATATCAGAGAAGTTAGACGAGCACGGTGGACAAAAGATTTAAGCATGTTGTTTTATCCTTATTTTACAAACAATCGAAAATAATATTCTGCTTGAAGGAGTCCTCGGGGGAAAACCCCTGGTACCCTTTTAATGAGCGGTTTAATATAGCTTAATACTAATAAGGCCTATTTTTCAGTTAAAAAAAATTAATTTAAAAGACCAATAAATTTGATCTTGAAAAGAAAAATTAAATGAAAATATAATGATGACAATTATATAATGCTTTTTCCTTTATTTACAACCACAAACCCCCTGACAGAACATGCTTTTCCAACTCTTTAGTGAACTAATTATATTTGACTAGCTTTAATAGATAAAAGATAATCGCACAAGGCTATGGGTTATTCGCTGATCTGTTCCTCTAGCAGGCCAACCTAATTAGTCGTTCAATTTTGCTTAACCTTCTATTCATCGGACAAGGCGCGTTTTTCACAAAATAAAAGGACTTTCTCATCCTCTGTGCCTGAGATGTGAGTGCTTCAGAAAAAATACTTTGCAAATGTTTTACCTGTTTATAATTGGTCCCTGATATGAGCCTGTTTCTTTCTGCATTAGGTTTAATGATGATCTTTGAAGGAATTCCATATTTTTGCTTCCCGGAACAAGTTAAGTCCTTTGCACGAAAAATTCCGGACATGCCTGATGGAACCCTCAGAGTGATAGGTTTTTGCCTTATGATGGCAGGCTTACTGGTAGTCTATTTGGGAGGAGGGAATACAAATGGTTAAACGACTATACCTGTATTTACTATTTGGGGTCTGGCTATTCTCAGCAGGATGCGCGGCATTAGAAGAAATGACAGCTAAAGAACCACCACCGCCTCCCCCTCCTCCAGAAATGGTCTACCCGTTTTCGGACATTCCCATACCTAATGGTTTCGATAGAGATCATGCCAAGTCTTTTGTTTATGAGTCTGGAAGTGGAACTGTCAAGGTAGGTCGTTTTTTCTATTCCGGATGGAGCAGCCTGGATGATGTTGTCAATTTTTACCAAAATGAGATGATCAACAAAGGGTGGAGTCTTGTAAACGCCATCAAACATGAAACCACAATTTTGAACTATGAAAAAGAAGGCTGGGTTTGTGCATTGATGATAGAATCCACATTGGGCAGGGCTTATATTGAAATTCAGGCTGGACCCAAATAAACTCATGCATTGCCGCCGGCAAAAATGCGCATTTATTTTTTTAGGTGAGTGAAATGCTCTGACTGGAGCCTTTGCCCTATTATCCCCCGGTCAGGCACAGAATAATCATGACCGACAAACCCGGCCAACAACTACTTTTAAATTTTCCATCACATCCAGAATACAATTTTTCTAACTTTGTGGTTTCAGACGGTTCACGCTTTGCCTTTGAAACAGCGGAGGAATTTTGTTCCGGTAAAGAAATTTCCTTTCAAGTTCTGTATCTTTTTGGACAAAAGAATTTGGGAAAAACGCATCTGCTCCTGTCAATAGGTAATCATGTAACAGAAAAAGGCTTCCGTGCTGCCTACATCCAGGGAAGTGATTTCTCAAACAAAATGCAGGATTATCAATCCGTTCAACAGTCTTTAGAACAACTTCTAGACGTTGATTTCTTTCTTATGGATAATGTGGAAGCCATTTCACACTCCAAGCCTGCTCAGGAAAAGCTTTACCATATTTACAACCAGATTAAAGAAAAGGGTGGGAAACTGGCTTTCACTTCTAGTCTAGCCCCTGAAAACAGTGTCGCAATGGAAAGCTATCTGACTTCAAGATTTCAATGGGGGGTGGTTGCAGAAATAAAACCTATTGACGATGACACAACTGCCAAGATTATTATGAAACTAGCAAAAGACATAAACCTTACATTACCTGAATCCATCATTCATTTTTTGATGTCACGTATTCCACGAGATTTTATTTCTATTCAAAATGCTGTTACGACCATTAATCAGGAATCATATATAACAAAGAAAAAAGTGACTCTCCCCATGGTCAAGACCGCTCTCGACTTACCCTAGCCAGACATGAACTCCCGCAATATTTCTTCCAGCCTTGCACATTGGGCAAAGGTTATGCCCGACCAACCTGCAATCATTGAAATGAGGACTAAAAGCGAGATTACTTTTAAACAGTTAGAAGAAGAGAGCAACTTAATCTCTTCAGGTCTTCTCTATCACGGAATGAAAAAAGGTGACCGGGTTCTCATGATGGTGCCATATGGAACTGACTTTATAACACTAACATTTTCTTTGTTTAAAGCCGGAGCGATCCCCGTCCTGGTTGATCCGGGAATGGGTAAAAAAAATGTTCTACATTGCATCAAACAATCCGAACCACGTGGAATCATTGCTACTCCCTTAGCACATGCAATTAAAACTCTGATGCCTTCGGCTTTCAAGTCAATCCAGTTTTCAGTAACCGTTGGGAAAAAGTGGTTCTGGAAGGGTTCAACACTTGAGAAAATAAAAAAATTCGGGCAAAGCGACTATCAGATGGAAGAAACTCAAGAAAACCAGGCCGCAGCTGTTTTATTCACAAGCGGTAGTACAGGCCCTGCTAAAGGAGTTCTTTATACTCACGGAATGTTTGAACAACAAACCCGAATTCTTAGAGAACACTTTGGCATTCAACAGGGAGAAAAAGATTTACCAACTTTTCCTCTGTTCGGTTTGTTCAGTACAGGAATGGGAATGACAAGCGTTATACCAGATATGGACCCCACCTGCCCCGCAAAGGTAAAACCGGAAAATATTGTCCACCCAATCAAAACCTACAACATCACCAGCAGTTTTGGTTCTCCTGCTTTATGGGAAACGGTCAGCCGTTATTGCGAAATTAACAAAGTACGACTTACTTCCCTCAAGCGAATTCTGATAGCAGGTGCTCCCGTTTCCGGAAATTTACTCAAGCGTTTTGACTCCATTTTAGAACCAGATTGCAAAGTCCTGACTCCCTATGGTGCAACTGAAGCCCTCCCAGTCACATCCATTGAAAGACAAGAGATAGTTAAAGAAACCTGGAGTCAGTCAGAAAAAGGAAAAGGAACCTGCATAGGCAAACCAGTCCCCGGAGCTGAAGTAAGAATCATAAAAATTTCAGAAGAACCTATTCAAAAATGGGAAGACAGTTTGGAAGTCCCAAAAGGCCAAATCGGAGAAATTATAGTAAAAGCTCCCTGGGTAACTAAATCCTACTATAATCGCGAAGAAATCACTCGCCTTGCTAAAATCCTCGATGGAAAAAATTTCTGGCACAGGATGGGTGATGTTGGCAAGTGGGACGAGCGAAACCGGCTTTGGTTTTGTGGCAGAAAAAGTCACCGTATTACCACTGATTCAGAAACACATTTCACTATTCCCTGCGAAGCCATTTTCAACACACACCCTGATGTCAGACGCTCCGCTTTAGTAGGAAAAGGGTCCGGAAGAAATCGCGAACCAGTTATAATCATTGAACCGGAGAATATGGATAGAGTCACAAAAGATCGGAAAGTATTCATTAAGGAACTGCTTGAAATAGCAGCCTCCTCACCACATACCTGTGCCATCAAAAAAATATTTTTTTATCCTGATTTTCCTGTGGATGTCCGACATAACGCTAAAATCTGTCGTGAAGAATTAGCGGTTTGGGTGGAAAATCAATAGGGCTTTCAAAAAGTTTTAGCATGAGAAAAACCAACCTTAAAACCTGGTCGATAAGACCAACCCACCACCCCTATAATCTGTCTGTGGATAAATGGTAAAATGTCGCCCTTTTTTATTACTGTGAAGCTTGAGTATCGTCTTTGAAGTGAAATAACCAAGTACCGCACCAAAAAAAACATCTGATGCCCAATGTTTTTGATCGTTCAAACGGGAAAGACCTGTCAGAGTTGCCAGACTGTATGAAATTGGAGCGGCAAGAGGAACATGTTCATATTCATTGGTCACCACTGTTGCAATGGCAAAGGCAGTTGACGTGTGACCGGAAGGAAATGCGTTATTGCCCGTACTTGGACCGTCAAATTCATCGGCGGAAACTCCATCGAAAGGACGTGTCCGCCCCATCATCAATTTTATGGCTCCCGTAAACAGGCTGGTGACCAAAAAGCTTTCTGTCGCAAGCAAAGCAGTTCGTTCAATTTTTTCATTCTCCCAAATGTTGCCATAGAGGTAAAAACCTACCATGATGGGGAAAGTAACTGCTGAATTGCCAAAGGGCTCAAACACACTCGATATGTCATCAGTGGTAGAACTTCGACCTTCTTTAAAATCTTCCCTGAGTTCATCGTCCAGAATAAAAAACAAACCTGTGGTACCCGCAACCATTGAAGCGGTGATCCAATCAGATTTATCCCAGCGCCAGGGTGATGTCAGCATATAACCGGTATCTGTAATAATGTTTTTCAAATAGTTATTGTTCAGTTTTACATTGCCACGCAAACTGGTTCGTCCTGTTTTTTCTGTCGGTGCCGATGAATAGTGCTTGTTCGCAGCAAAAAGTAGTTCATTGTCTTCACTCTCTATCTCATATTCTTCTGAAAATGAATTCCCCGAAAAATAATTCGGAAAAGGTTTTTCTTGCTGGTTTTCAGACCCTTCCAACAAAACGTGGCGACTTGGTGATCTTTCTCTCTCTTCATCCTTCAGATGAGTTTCATCAGCCAAAGCATTGGTGGCATAAACAATCAATCCCAAAATGACGGAAATGATCCACCTGTGTTTTAGAAAGTTGTCAGGTTTCATAAAGGTTTTTAAAGCTATAAAAAGAGTATAGATACAGGAAAGTTCAATTTTAAAAGCTTCTTAATAGCAAAAATAACAAACAAATAATACCTGGGAATCTTCCCTAAGAATCTTATCCCATATATCGTTTACGGCTTACTTACCTTTAAAATCAAGGAGTTTTTCCTTAATCAACAATAAGATCACCAGTATCCGAAAAAAATGATAATAGCTTATGGTTGCAGCAAGAATAAATCAGGAGTGTTGAAAAGCTATGAATTAAGGGAGTTAATTCGCAAAATGAGCTAAAGCTTAATGAAAGCGTGTTTTTCAGCCGATATGACAAGAGAAATTAATGCACCAATTCAAGGAGGAAAACGTGCACACCACTTATCCGAAAAAAAAATCTGCCAAACCTATAACCAACTATATACTGCCAATCACCCTGCTGGCAGCAATGATGTTTCTAATCAATGCACTGCATAGTGTTTCACTCCCAGATCCATTGGGAGAAAAGATTCAGCAGCATGTGAAAACACAAAGAGCTAATAAGAAGGGTTAATCGATAGAGCGGCAGGATGCAACTAAATTCCATTTAGTCAGAAAAACTTTCCGGATTCTGTACTTGGCATTGAAAGTGGTAATTGCCGGACAGCCGAAGCAAACCATAAGCCGGGTTTTGTACTTCATGAAACATGAAGTGGTGACCATTAATCTAGGCCTGCTGTTACCAACAGGCTCAAGCAATCAACCCGAAAGTTTCGGACGGGCCGCCCTCAAACACTTTCCTATTTGATCTTGCTCCGGATAGGGTTTACCAAGCTACCGTTGTCACCAACGATACTGGTGAGCTCTTACCTCGCCTTTTCACCTTTGCCGCCGGCACAAAGCCGGGTAGGCCGTATATTTTCTGTGGCACTTTCCTTAAGGTCGCCCTCACTCCGCGTTACGGAGTATCCTGCCCTGTGGAGCCCGGACTTTCCTCTCTCCCGATCATAAACCGGAACAGCGGTCACCCGGTTTACTTCGGCGTTACGGCTTCAGATACCTCTTCCCAATATAAAAAACACATGCAATTTGAGCACTGCTGAATCGATTCTCCAACTTTAACATTAATCACCATCTGAGGAAGAATCTGCTGGAAACACCCCTGACAAACATTTTCGCGCAATAAAACTACAGCTTGACCATCACGGGTTTTCACCAGCTTTTCATAACGTTGAACCATTACTTTATCGATCTGGCCAGTTACGTTTTCACGCTTGACAATCAGCGAATCCAACTCTTTTCCCATCCTTTCAAGTTCAGCATCTTTTTTCGCTTTGTATTCCTGAAAATGAGAATCCTCTTCCTTGCATTTTTTTTCAATTGCTGGAATTTCCTTTTGTTTTTCTTCAAGGATTTCCATTATTTCGAGTTCTTTATCCTCCAGCCCCGCAACTTTTTCTTTAATCGCATCCACTTCGGCAAGAATAGCTGTGTATTCCTTGTTGGTTTTTACAGCGGGAAGTTTTGTTTTGGCTTTTGCCATATGATCATTCTCACCCTGAACCTCTAACTCAATAGCCTTTCGGTCTTTCTGTAATGTATCTATTTCTTCTTTAGCGTTTGAAAGAATCTTCTTCTTTTCTTCCAATTCCGCACGTTCAGAATCAATCTGAACAGGTATATCAGCGAGGAGTTTTCTGTGCTCAGCAATGTCATTATCCAGTTTTTGCAGTAGGATCAGTTGCTCAAGTTGAATTTTGGGTGAAACACTCATTAGTTTACTTTC
Organism: uncultured Nitrospina sp.; assembly: GCA_964344595.1. Taxonomy (GTDB): domain Bacteria; phylum Nitrospinota; class Nitrospinia; order Nitrospinales; family VA-1; genus LS-NOB. The sequence continues at coordinate 58,735 of CAYFNV010000005.1, forward strand.
TGTTAAGGCTTGAACCCTAAAATTAAAAAGGGAAGATAGGCACACATTATCCCTTTTTCAGCAATAGCTATTGTTTATTTTCTTACATCCATTAAGAAATGTAGCATGGGCCAGAATAGGATTGCAAATGATTCCAGCAAAGCCCTGCTTCTATGGCTGGATAAGCTTAATTGGTATTTCTTATTGCTCTAAAACTGCTTCAGGTGCGGCTTCGTGAGTCCCAAAAAACGAGAAACACACTGGCGATAAAGATGGATGAGTATGTTCCAACCAATACACCTACCAACAAAGCAAAAGAAAAATCATGGATAATTTCTCCACCAAAGAAAAATAGCGCAATCACTACCAGCAATGTTGTACCTGAAGTGAGCAACGTCCGGCTTAATGTCTGATTGATACTTGCATTGATGATTTGGGTAAGTGTGTTTTTTCCTTTCCTTCGAAGATTCTCACGAATACGGTCGAAAACAACGATGGTATCGTTCAAGGAGTAACCAATAATGGTCAAAAATGCGGCCACGATCACAAGAGTGAACTCCTTATCAAAAATCGAGAATGCTCCCATAGTAACCAGAACATCATGAACCAGGGCAATGATCGCGGCAATTGCATACTGAAGCTCAAAACGCCATGAAATATAAATTACAATCCCAATTATTGCATACAAGATCGAAAGGAGTGCTTTTTCCCTCAAGTCACGCCCCACTTTGGGACCTACCATTTCTACTCTTTCGACAGTGATATCAGCCTTATTGAACTTTTCGCCAAGACTATCGCGTATCTTGGAGCCTACAGCTTCAAGTTTTTCCTCTGATCGTTGTACGCGGATGAGAATATCGCGTTTAGTCCCAAACTCCTGAATTGTGCTTTCACCAAGACCAATAGACTTCAAACCATCTCTAATGACTTCCAGATCCGGAGCGGTTTTAAACTGGAGCTGAACCAGAGTACCGCCGGAAAAATCAATGCCATACTTCAATCCACCGGACAGAACTATAGAAGCCAAACCCATCAAGATCATTAAGCCTGAAATGGTTACGGCCATTTTAATTTTACCCATAAAATCAAAATGGGTTTCACTACCAATAATTTTCATATTTTATATACTTAATTTATCCAGTTTTCTCTGGCTCATGGTCCCGTCAAAAATAGCTCTGCTCACGAATACTGCTGTGAACATACTAGCTGCGATTCCTATACATAAAGTAATGGCAAACCCTTTTATGGGACCAGTACCAAACTGAAACAAAACTACCGCAGCAATAAAAGTGGTAATATTTGCATCAACAATGGTACGAAATGCTTTGGAAAAACCCGCCTCAATAGCAGCCCTCACCGTCTTACCAATTCTCAATTCTTCACGGATCCTCTCAAATACCAGCACGTTAGCATCAATCGCCATACCCACTGTGAGAATAATTCCTGCAATGCCTGGCAAGGTCAAAGCCGCCCCAAAATAAGCCAGTGCTCCTGCCAAAAGAACTATATTGAGAAACAGAGCCATCACAGCAATTATGCCGGACAGTTTGTAGTAGATAGCAATAAAAACCACCACAAGAAGCCCACCATAAATAATAGAAGTGATTCCTTTATTGATAGAATCCTGCCCCAACGAAGGACCAACCGTTCTGTTTTCAAGGATAACCACTGGAGCAGGGAGCGCACCTGCCCTGAGAACAATAGCCAGATCTCTTGCTTCAGTAGAAGTAAACCGTCCAGTGATCTGAGCCCGCCCACCTGCTATTTCATCCTGAATAACCGGAGCTGAATAAACATTATCATCCAACACAATAGCCAGACGTTTTTTGATATTCTCACGCGTCACTTGCTGAAAAATCATGGCACCGACGCTATTAAAATTCAAAGCAACATAAGGTTCATTGAAATCTGAATCAAAGCGAACCTCAGCACCTGTTAATGTTTCACCTGTTAAAACAGTGCGCTTCTTCAAGAGAAAAGGATCTTTGGTAACGGCCCCACTTTCCTTATTTTCTATTCGTTGATATAAAATTTCAGATCCCTCAGGAATATTTCCATCAAGTGCCTGTTGCAAACTGTTTTCTTCATCCAACAGCTTGAATTCCAGGCGAGCGGTTTTTCCTATCAAGTTTATGGCCCTTTCGGGATCTTTCACACCAGGTAACTGTACGAGGATACGTTTTATTCCCTGCACCTGAATAGTCGGTTCCGAAACACCAAACTGGTCTACCCTGTTGCGAATGGTCTCCAACCCCTGACTCACAGCGTTTTGTTCGACCTGTTTAATCTGGTCCTGACTCAATTGGTATATCAGCCCGAGCCCATCTGAATCTTCACTAACCAAGCTGAAAAAGGGGTATTTCTCCAGAACCGTTTTAACTGGTGGTAGATCCAGTTGATCCACCATCCTTATATTAACCTGTTTATCTGAGAATATGACTTTGATGCGGTCTACTTCCAAATCTTCTTCAGTAATATCCCTTTTTATATCATCAGCAAGTCTTTCCAGGCTTGCTTCTACCGCTTTCTCGACTTTTACTTCAAGCACCAGATGCATCCCTCCCTGCAGGTCAAGCCCCAAAGCAATTTTTTCCTTCAGGGGATAAGCAAGCCATATTGCACCGAGTACTACACCAAGTATCAATGGGACTTTCCACTTAAGATCCTTATACATAACTCAAGACCTCATACCTCAATTTAATCTTTCTTCGAACCAATGGAAGAACGGTTGATTTTGACTCGAACATTGTCTGCAATTTGCAACATAACTGTATCTTCCTTCAGCTTCTTAATGGTTCCGTGGATACCACTCAACGTCACAACAGCATCCCCCTCTTTCAGCTCATCAACCATTTTGCGCATTTCCTGCTGTTTTTTCTGCTGCGGACGAATAAGGACAAAGTAAAAGATCATGAACATCATGATCATTGGCGGCAATAATGCCAGCAAACTCCCTCCGCCAGGCTCACCGCCCTCTGGTGGTGGTGCCATAGCAAATGCTAAATCAAGCATGATAACTTTCCTGAAAAGTAGATTTTTTTATATTTCAAAGGTTTAGCTTCTATCAAATCCCATCCCATTTGTCAAACCCCACGTGGGTTGAGGTCAATACGAGTCGATTTGTTAAATTATCCCGGCACAAAAAGCTTTTTTCGGACCAACGCAGGAGAGAAAAAGAAACGGCTCCAGTAAAGAGATCAGGGTATTCTACCTGCTCTGCCGGTGGCGTTCCACTCCCACTTGCGGATTAATAGAATTTTTGCTGAACGCCTGCTTCGTTGGTGAGTTCATAATAAAGAGAATGAAATTCTTCTGTAGTCAATTTAGGATCTCGTAATTGCTCAAGTTGCTCAGGGGTAATAGCAACTTCCGACAATTCGTCCCAGGCTGAAGTGGCAATCGCCGCATAATTTGGCGGATTAAGCGGACGCAAAATCAAGCCATCCACCTTGTCATTATACTTAAGGGCAAAATCAATCACCAAACGCGCATCTTCAGCACTGACACCACTTCCAATGGCAATATTAGTAGGAGGATGCCCGTTACCACGCCTCCAAAACTGAACTGTATGGCCCAACACCTTAAGGGATTTGGATTTCAGAAAGTTTCGAATCTCTTTTTTCTTTTTTTTATGTTTATGCCCTAACCAGATTTCAATAGTGCAAATTGTCCGTATCGAGGTGTCACAAGGTGGCTTATAACTAGGCGAAGGAAACAAATATTCTTTTGATACCGCAAAAGATGATCCTGCCAACATAAAAAAAGCTCCCCAAAAACAAATCGCCAATACCACTAGCCGTTTCATTTTTACTCCTGTTCAAGTTCAAATTCTAAGAAAGACTGTTATTTTAATTCATTTATTCCATATTATCGAAAAATATCTATTACATAGCCCCCCTCAAACAGCCTTAAAAAGATACATTCAAATATTTGTACTGTAAATATAGCTTAAAAACCAGAACAAACCATGCTCATAAAATTCCATAACTCTTTATTTTATAATAGAAGACAGTCTTATTTATTAGCTGGCGAAAAAAATTCTCTAAATTTGAATCTTAAAAACTCTGGTTCCTGTTAAGAGCTAGCCAGTTCTCCTGAAGTCCCCCTGTTTTCTGCAATCACAACCATCCGGAGGGTATTTTTACCCTGGCAACTGAAAAACCTTTGTTTTTTCGCAAAATAATTATTGATTTTTTATTAAAGTATCTCAACTTCATGCCGATAAGTCCTATAAGGATAACTTCATTCGAAAGGAATCGCATTATGACACCTTCAAGCACTTCTGGTGCAACTCAAGGGGTGAGTGCCCAGTTTCAAGCCGCGGCCCTTAAAACTGCACAAAATGTTCAAAAACAGGAAGGGGAAGCTGTTGTTTCTCTGATTCAGTCTGCTGTAGAGGCTACCGAAACTTCCATCTCGGTTAGCAAGGGGAATAATATCGATGTGACCGCCTAATTCGCTGATAACTGTTGGAGTTTTCGTATCACTTCATCCCGTTTGTCTTCAGACAAACGGGATGTTTTATTTTGCTCAATAAAAGGGATCAAATCCTTTAGTCGGATGACATGAACACCAAACTCACCCTTTAACACCGCTCGAGTAAAAACTACAACAGGAATGAACCACACGGGCCCGGTTATTTGCTCCAGAGCGTTTACATGCTTGCGGTTTTCCCAAAGCGGATTGTACAAAATATCCCTGGCCGGTTTGATATGCCACTCTCTATCTTTTTCACGGCCAAACACCTTCCCTGCTTCTGTTTTAACAGTCAGGACAAACACCCCGTAAATTGAAACCACCACATGACTCACATCATTCATACCCAATTCAGCAGACACAACGACATTTGACAAAACAGTATAATCAGATCCCAACCGTTCAAGTTGATCCATTACAATTTTCGGATCACCAGCCAACCGGTGCTGTCTGCTTCTCTGTATGAACAATACGATAATAACCACCGCCAGGAAGGCTAGAACTTTTAACCCGTCAGGTGAAAAGATGAAATCCATCAATAAAAAAATTAAAAGTTAAAGGGGTTACGGGGTTCAAAATCAGCAGATTTAGTTTCTTCATTTGGGTTCTCTTCTGATTTCATTACTTCCAGTTTCATCCCTGAAGCTTCCGGAAAAAATTGTGGAGATACCGTTTCACTCCCTGCCTTTTCCTGTTCCGCACGAAACTTTTTCAGGTTGGTAAGAGTCACGGCTCCACGCTCAGGAAGATTTTCGACAACCGATTGGGCTGATCTCCGACCAAACACAGTAATATCTAGCAACGAGTTTCCCATAAGACGGTTTTTACCGTGCAAGCCTCCAGTCACTTCACCGCAGGCCCATAGTCCGGCAATATCAGTTTTACATTCCGAATCCACACGAATTCCACCATTCTGGTAATGCAATGTGGGATAAATTAGAATTGGCTGTTTCACCGGATCAATGCCATAGCGCTCAAACCGATGGATCAATCCTGGAAATTGACGAACCAGTGTCCCCTCTCCATTTTTCAAATCAATCATAGGAGTATCGAGCCAGACTCCTTTCTTGCCATGCGGGGTTAGTACACCTCTTCCCTCTGCAATTTCCTTGATGATAGCACCCGCCAACACATCACGATAAGCCATCTCATTAATGAAGTGCACTCCTTCAGAATTGACCACCTGAGCACCTATCGACCGAATTGCTTCTGTAACCAGTTGTCCTGCCAGAGCTTCTGGATAACAGGCTCCTGAAGGATGGTACTGATAACTATCAAGATTAATAAGACGACATCCCTGACGATAGGCAATAACCAGACCATCACCGGTCGCCCCTATATGGTTACTGGTGGGAAACCCTTGCAAACGGATCTGTCCGCTACCCCCGGTAGCCAGAATCACCGCACGTGCCGAAACACAAATCTTTTTACCAGCGTTTCGGTCAAATAAAATGGCACCTGTCACCCGGTCATTTCCATCATCGACCAACTCCATAGCCACATGTTCTTCCAGCAATTGCGTGTTAGTCAAACGCACAGCATCTTTCAACACGCGCATGATTTCCAGCCCCGTGTAATCTCTGCAAGCCAATACTCGTGGAACAGAAGTCCCGCCGCCTCCTCGCAACCTAAAACTTCCATCCTCATTTTGATCAAACAGGCAACCGAGTTGACTGAGCCAGCGAATACTCTTCGGTCCCTGTTCACAAAGAATCCGCAACAGGTTCGGGTCGTTATCCCCGTGACCACCTACCAGCGCATCGGCAAAATGCCTCCTTGGCGAGTCATCAGGGCCTATCGCAGACTGGATGCCCCCCTCAGCCATCACTGTATTTGAGTCACCCAATCTTAGCTTTGTCGCCATATGAACGGTCAACCCTTTTCCATGCAGTGTCAGGGCAGCTGCCGCTCCGGCTCCACCGCCTCCTATTATCAAAACATCAGTTTCTATATCGGGGATAGGGATATAGCCTGGTTCAATGGGGCTATTTCCCTCCAACAACTGGGCAAGTTCTACAGGAAATTTCTGGTCACCAGCGTTGGGGCCGATATTCACCTGCCTTATATGCCCAAGATAATCAGGATGGTATTGCTTGAGAAGCGCATCCGCCTCTTCCGAGTCTGGCAAAGGCGCAGATTGATTGAGCCGGGTCGGACGTGAGCTTTCAAGCTTATCCAGAGACTCTTTCGCCCATTGCATCATGGCTCTACCCTCCCGGATCGACGGAACTTTTTAGCTCTTTCAAGCCTCTCTTCACGATCTTCATTGAGCAGATATTGCCACTCCTGCTCTGCAGTATCTTCAGGTTTTTCTATTGATATCTCCCTACTCATTCCCAGGGATCGACGAATCCAAAGTCCCATGTTATGCGGTTTAACTTTATCCTCACATACATAACGGCACAGTCCACAATGGATGCAGGTAGTGAAGTCTTCCGCTACAGCTTGAAATTCACCCTTCTGCATTCGCAACACTGAATCCATCACCGGAATTGTCATGGGGCAGGCCGTAGAACAGCTTCCACATTTGGTACAACGGTTAAGCGTAGGAAACGCTGATTGCAAATGAGTAAGCTCAGGCTGACTCACCGGTTCCGAAGGATTATCTGAGCTAACCGGACAGGGATATACTTCCATTCCGGCTTCCACCGGTTTCATGCAGGCCAGTTCAGTCCCCCCCTGCCTTCCATCCGAATAGCGTAAAGTGACTGTGCAGGCCCCACAGACCCCTCCGGCACAACCTGTCTTGACGCTCTCGGCCATTCCCGCCGCCCAAAGGGCATGCACAATCGTTTCTCCTGCTATGGCTTGAATGGTTTTGCCCGAAATTTTTATTTCTACTGTTTTCTCAGTCATAAGGTCATACGAAGTTGAGAGAGGATCATAGATTATGTTAAATTACCCACAGTTTATAATTTTTTGATTTTTGGGGAACGAATATGTCCGGTCATTCCAAGTGGGCTAGTATAAAACATAAAAAGAGCGCCGCCGACGCCAAACGTGGGAAAATTTTCACAAAACTCATTAAGGAAATCACCGTAGCCGCGCGTATTGGCGGTGGAGATCCTGATGGAAACCCGCGACTCCGGACCGCTATCTTGATCGCCAAAGGTAAAAATATGCCAGTCGATAATATCACCCGCGCCATAAAAAAAGGCACCGGTGAGTTGGAAGGCACACATTATGAAGAGCATACTTATGAGGGTTATGGTCCCGGTGGAGCGGCCATCTTTCTGGAAGCCATGACCGATAACAAAAACCGTACTGTCAGTGAAATCCGCGCCGCTCTCAGTAAAGCGGGCGGAAATCTTGGGGAAAATGGCTGTGTCGGATGGATGTTTGAACAAAAAGGACTCATCACCGTTAAAACTGAAGCTAAAACTGAAGATGAACTGATGGAACTGGCCATTGATGCCGGTGCCGATGACCTGAAATCGGTTGACGATCATTACGAGATCACCACTGCTGTTGAAAGTTTTGAAGAAGTGCGTAAAGCCCTGGAAGATGCAGGTGTGCCGATGGAAATGGCTGAAATCACCCGCATCCCACAAAATACGGTTTCCATTGATGAAAAAAAAGGCAAAGCCCTTCTCAAACTGATGGATATTCTGGAAGACCACGATGACATCCAAAAAGCCTATTCAAATTTCGACATTTCGGATGATGTCATGGCCGCAATTTTAGAAAACAGTTAAGGCCTCAAATCAAAGACCCGGCTTGAATATGCACGGGCAACCCATCCAAATATTCAACCCTTCAACAAGGCTGAAAAATGCGCGTCATGGGAATCGACCCCGGGAGCAACTGTACCGGATTCGGTATCATAGAAGAGATAAAAAACGAACTGCAACCTGTATATTGGAGCAGTGTACGTACCTCATCGAAACATTCTTTCCCTCAACGTCTCAAACTCATTTATGATGAACTTGTACTAACAATGGAAAAGTTCAATCCCGATGTGGTTGCGGTGGAAGACCTGTTCTATGCTACAAATGTAAAGACAGTAATAAAACTGGGGCAAACAAGAGGCATCGCATTACTCGCCGCTGTCAATTGCGGGATTGAACTGGCTGAATACAGTCCACTGGAAATCAAACAGTCAGTAGTCGGTTACGGACGCGCAGACAAAAACCAGGTGTGTGACATGGTCTCGACCCTGTTGCGCCTCAAAGAAAAGCCAGAACCCTTTGACGCATCCGATGCCCTTGCTGTCGCTATCTGCCATATTCATCATGCCGGGCTCCAGCAAAAAATTAAAAAGGCTCAGAGATAAATAAAACATGATCGCCCACCTTAAAGGACAACTCACTTATAAATCTCCTGAATACGCCATTGTTGATGTAAATGGAGTTGGGTATCAGGTGTTCACGCCTCTATCAACCTATTACGCCCTGCCCGGCTCTGGACAAACGGTATCACTTAAAATTCACACCCGGGTACGGGAAGATGAGCTCAAGCTCTTCGGCTTCCTGACAGAAGAGGAGCAAACTATTTTCCAGAAGCTCATCACCATAAACAAGGTTGGCCCCCGGCTGGCACTGGGCATCCTGTCAGGCATGTCCCCGGAAGATTTATTGACCGCTGTAATGAATAACGATTCCGCAAGATTGAGCACAATCCCCGGTGTTGGCAAGAAAACCGCAGAACGACTTACTCTGGAAATGAAAGATAAACTTGCAGATCTTGCACTTGATATGGAACATCCTGCTGACTCTACTCCTAAAAAAGGTTTTTATGACGATGCTCTATCGGCACTTCTGAATCTTGGTTACAAAAAACCTGAAGCGGAAAAAGCCCTGAAAGCGATCTATAACCAGAATGGACAGGAAGCCAGCCTTGAAGAGCTCATTAAAGAAAGTTTAAATATTCTATAGCAGGAATAAATTATGGAAGAAGACAGACTCATGAGTTCTGGCCAGGACAATGAAGAAGTTCAATTCGACAACAGCCTCAGGCCAGGCAAACTGGAAGAATATGTCGGGCAGGAAAAGATTAAAGAAAATCTCGATATATTTATCTCCGCCGCAAAAATGCGGGATGAGTCTCTCGACCATGTCCTGTTTTACGGCCCGCCCGGACTGGGCAAGACCACATTGGCCAACATCATCGCCTCTGAAATGGACACGAATATAAAAAGTACTTCGGGGCCCGTTATTGAAAAGTCTGGTGATCTCGCTGCACTTCTCACTAACCTGAAAAAAGGAGATGTGCTGTTTATTGACGAGATACACAGGTTGTCTAATGTCATCGAAGAGATTCTCTATTCAGCGATGGAAGACTATAAGCTCGATATCATGATTGGCCAGGGACCCAGTGCCCGATCCATCAAGCTTGAATTACCGCCCTTCACCCTGGTGGGGGCCACTACAAGAGCAGGACTTCTCACTTCTCCTTTGCGCGACCGTTTCGGAGTGGTTCATCGTCTCGACTACTACAACGAAAAAGAACTGGAAACCATCCTTACCCGCTCGGCTGGCATTCTTGAGATCGCAATCGTCCCTGAAGGGGCGAATGAAATCGCACGCCGGTCACGCGGCACACCAAGAATTGCCAACCGCCTGTTAAGACGCGTAAGAGATTACGCCCAAGTCAAAGCCGATGGAATCATCAGCCGCGATGTAGCTGCCAGAGCTCTTGAGATGATGGAGGTTGATGGAAAAGGACTCGATAAAATGGATCACAAACTTCTGCTGGCTATGATCGAAAAATATTCAGGAGGACCTGTGGGAATAGAAAGCCTTGCCGCATCTATCAGTGAAGAAAAGGACACCATCGAAGATGTGCTGGAACCCTACCTCATCCAGACAGGATTCATCCAGCGCACCCCCCGTGGCCGCGTTGCCACCCCCATGGCCTACAAACATTTTAACAAACTCCCACCCAGCCAGGGCAGTCAGGAAAACCTGTTCTAGCCCTCTAGCGAGCGAAACACTGGATGTCACCCTGAGGCTCTCGAAGGATCTCTGAGTTATGCAAAGGCCTTTTTGAGAGAAAAAAAACAACACCATTATTCTTTTATCAATCTGCAAATTTCCCGAATACTTTCATCAGGAAGGGTGTCGTAAAGAGGAAGGCATAGCACGGTTTTTGCCACACGTTCGGCCACAGGCAATTTGGATTGAGGCTGAAATATGGAAACTGTATTGAGCGAAGGATAAAAATACCTCTGGGGAAATACGTTATTGCTTTCAAGTCTCTCTTTAACTTTTAACAAAATTTCTTCGCTTTCAAACAATACCGGGAAATAACTATAGTTATATTCTTCAGAATCGTATTTTTGAAAATTCAAAAACCCACATTCGGACAAAAGGTTTCTGTAAAGCATATATTTTTCACGACGGTTTGACCGAACCTTGTCCAGATGTTTCAGGTTGGCCAGTCCCAATCCGGCACTGACTTCCGTCATCTTGGCATTCATCCCTTCATCGACAATTTCTTTTTGGCTATCAAATCCAAAAAAGCGCATTCGCCGCACACGTTCCGCCAAGTCATTATCATTGGTTACGCAAGCACCCCCTTCAACCGTGTTAAAAAGTTTTGTGGCGTGGAAGCTAAGTGCTGATATATCACCATGGTCCAACACAGAAGATCCCTGAAAGTCAGTCGCCATGGCATGAGCCGCATCATAGATCACCTTCAACCCATGCTGTTCAGCAATGTTTTGTATTTGTGTCACGTCACAGGGAGAACTGAAAACGTGGACAGGGAGTATGGCACAGGTACGGTCTGAAATTTGTTCCTCTATTTGTCCCGGGTCAATATTCCAGGTTTCAGGGTCAATATCTACAAACACAGGTCGACAGCGTTCCCAGGAAATAATGTTGGCGGTCGCTATGAAAGTAAACGGTGTTGTGATCACCTCTCCGGTCAGGTTCAACGCTCGCAGAGAAAGTTGCAAGGCACAGGTACCATTGGCAACGCAAACAACATTTTTCACTCCAAGATAACTACATAATTCCTTTTCCAATCTCTGAACCAGTGGCCCGTTGTGAGTCATGATTCCCGTTTCCCAGATGGTTTCCAGGTATTCAGAGAACTCACTAATAGGAGCCAGGGATGGGCGGGTAACGTGTATAGGACGATCCATCAAGAACCTTCCTTTCGTATGGCGTCGATCAATTCCGCCTGCCTCAACAGGGAATCATAATGTTCAGCCCAGTTGCTTCCACTCCGAACAGTGTTCGCGAAGAAACGGGACATATTTACATAATGGTTGTCTGCAGAAAGAGAAATGTTTTTCATATCACCCTGATGCTCAATACGGACTGAAGGTTGAAATCCCGGTGGCGGTGTAAAAGCCCTGTCGACCACCAGTTTCCCCTTCGTTCCCAATAATTCATAATTGCATTGATAAAAATAATCGAACCCAAAAGAGACCTGAGCGACTTGTCCTTTCGAATTTCTCAACATCGCATCTCCATAAATATCAACTCCGGTTTTTTCGTCATATTTGAGTGTCGCACCAAGGAGTTCCAGGCCGTTTCCCAGAAATATCTGTGCTGTTTTCACAACATAAGCACCAGCATCCAACAAGGCTCCTCCTCCTAAAGAAGGATTGTAGCGAAAATTGGTTTCAGAAAGAGGAGGAAATCCGAACGTACTCCGCAACAGGTGAATATCTCCCACTTCTCCTTTTGAGACCTTATCCAGCACCCATGCATGCTGTGAATGGTGAGGGAAAAGAAAGTTTTCAATTATCAAACAATTTTTTTTACGAGCTAAATCTACCAGAGCACTGGCGGACTCATAACTCTCCGCAAAAGTTTTTTCAACAAGTATATGTTTGCCTGCCTCTATCGTCTTTTTAACCCACTCCTCGTGGATACCTGTTGGAAGAGGCATATAAATGGCTTCAATATCTTCCCTGTCTAAAAGAGTCTCATAACCAACAAGGCCCTCACAACCAAACTGAAGAGAAAGTTTATTTACCTTGGATTCAGTCCGACTTGCGACAGCAATCAAAGAAACTTCTTTGCAGTCAATGAAAGCCGGGATCATCGCACGGGAGGCAAATTCGGCGCACCCCATAACACCTATTCGCAAAGGAATCATGAACTGAAAAGTTTCTTCAAATCACCTGACTGCAGGTTTTTTGAGTTGAAAAAGTTAACCATAGGTTTAAGGCATAAACCGGAGTAATGACAACAAGCATCGAGCCTCAACATTTACATAATTGTTGTATTTCACAAACTCCTTGATTTGCCCCAGTGTTATCCAGATAAAGTTATCAGGGATCTCAAGTGGGAAACTATCATCTGCTTCCACGATCAGGTACTTATTGGATTCCTGGAAGAAGCGCCCTCCTTCTTCTGATTGTAAAGAGGAGGAGCGAATCTGACCAGGAGATGCGTTCAAAACATAATCAAGAAATGCAGGCCGCTCTTCAGGAGCATCGAATTCATAACTATCAGTAATACACTGTACCGTTGGCGCCATTTCAATGATATCAAAGTTTCCAGGCTCCACTTTTGCCTGAAGAAGGAAATGCAGCACCCCGTTTATACTTTTTGTTATGTATGCGACCAAACCCGATTTTTGGGGCTTGACCAGTGGCTGGGTCCAATGAGTCACCTCACGGTTGTCTGCCTGCACGGCAACAGCAATGATCGAAAAATACTTTTCTTTTTCATGGACAATTTGTGTTGGAGTTATGCACCAGTTCTTGACAAATTTCAGAGGAATACGTTCTACCCGCAACTCATAGTGCACCTTCAGCTCCGTAAACCAGCTGATAATATCATTCACATCGTGTAGTGCTCCTTCATTATTCACAGCAGAAGCTATTAATTTGTAATGAAAGTCATCAGGGTTATTGGTAACAGAATCCACCTGAACATTGTCCAGACTTTTAAGGAAGGAAATCAGTTCTGAATCATTTTTGATTTGTAATTCGGGTGCGGTAAACGAAATGCATGACAATACACTGCGAGCATCCATATTAACTGTATTATCCTTCTTCATCAGTTTATGGATTTGCCCCAAAGTCAACCAGCAATAGTCATCCAGAACCTCTACTTCCCGGGATGTTTCTATTATAATGTTGCGGTTTCTCTTGGAAAGGAACCTCGCGCCCTGTTCTGATTGCAAAGAATCAAGAAGAATCGTTGAACCAGATTTATCCAAAAAATATTCGAGGTAAGGTGGAGTATTCCCTTTGTGAATCAATGTATAGTTGCTTCGGGTTGCCTGAACAGTAGGCCCTAGTTGGACAACACCAATATTACCGGGCTCCATTTTTGCCTGCATTAGAAAATGGAGAACACCATCAAATTTTTTAGCCAGGATTCCCAGAATACCTATTTCAGGCTGGTTAATGATCGGTTGAGACCATTGGTTTATTGGGCCTGCATTGGTTTCAACCCAGATTCCTTCAATAGAAAAAAACTTTCCACTCGAATGTCTTAAGTTAGCTGTTGAGGATTCAAATGACCATGACTCCAACTTTTTGAAAGGAATTTCTTCAATACTAAAATGGTGAGCTTTTTTACGAGATTCGAACCAGTCCGAAAACTGGTCAATATCCATAAATGGATTCCTTTCGGAAAGCGCGGAAATCAGGAAATCGAGTGGTTTGGAGTTATGAGGATTCAATCTTTTTAATTTCTGATCTGTGAACAGCGGATTTCTCAGGTTCAATGGAAACGGTTTCCCTAATTACAAACTGAGGCTGACGGTTAATATTCATATACGTTCTGCCAACATACTCTCCCAATAGTCCTAACCCCATCAATTGAATACCACCTAGAATAGTCACTGCCAGGATAAGGGATGTCCAACCTTCGACGGAATAGTAACCTAACCATAATTTCACAACAACAAGACCAGCACTAAACACACCTGCTAAAATGGAAATTGCAAAACCAAGGACAACGGCTATTCGTAGAGGCAGAATCGAAAATGTTGTACAGAAGTTAAACAGTATTCTCATTGAAGGTAAAATACCATGCCCGCCTTCTCCATCTAATCTGGGATGGTGATCAACCATTATCCTGTGGATAGAAGAAGTCAACTGGAATATCAAACCATCAATATAGGGATAGGGACCGCCATATTTTACGATTCCCTCCACAATATCCTTGTGAAGAATTTTATAAGACGATATTTGAAGATACGCTGGCTTGTTCAAAATCAGTTGAGCCAGTTTGCCCACCAGCCAACTCCCCATATTTTTGATCAACGATTGGTTTTTTATCGGGAAATTTCCATATACAACGTCATACCCCTTTTCAATTTCCGCAAGTAGTTGAGGTATATCTTCAGGCGCATGCTGGAGATCATCATCCATAATCACCACATACGAGTAAGAAACAAAATTCAAACCCGCCATCAGGGCATTATCATAACCAAAGTTTCTCCTTAAAGAAATTGCTTTGACACGATGATCGAAAGTCGCAATGCCTTTTATTTTTTCCCAGGAGTTATCAGGAGAACCATCATTAACAAGAATAATCTCATAGTTGGTGTTTACGGTTCTCAAAACCTCTGTCAACCTCCTATGAAGCTCAAGAACAATTCCCTCACTATTATATACTGGCACAACAACTGAAAGTCCCGCAGGTGATTGTGTCATGACCCCTGTCCCACAAGGTTTGGATTATCCTTAATAATTTTATTATGCCATGAAAGATTTTTTGAAAATTTATCTGTCAAATAGGTCTGCCAGCGTTTTATCTCAGCATTTGAGAAATGCTCGGTCTTCCAGTATGGGTTGGAATATTCGTCTGCAAAAGTCCAGTCATAATTCTTCATCGTATTTGGATCATAATGATTCGTCCCCGGATAGGGTGACAGGATAGTGATACCAAACACCTCTGGTTGGATTTCTTCAACCAGTTTTTCTGTCAGCCTTATATCCTCCTCGGTTTCATTTGGCATCCCCAAAAAGAAAAATCCTCGCCTTTCCAAACCCAGTTCTCTTCCCCACCGGAAAACATCCCGCACTTTTTTCACGGAAAGTCCTTTTTTCATATCATTTAGAATTCTCTGACTGCCACTTTCTACTCCCACATTAATAAGCTGACAACCAGCGGCTTTCATGATTTTCAACATTTCCTTGTCTGCAAAAGAAGCGTGCACATTGGCATCCCAAGGAAGGTTGTTTTTTCTTCTGATTTTTTCCTCACAAAACGCCATCACTTTTTCTATAGATGTATTCCAGGTTGCATCTGCAAACTTGAAATAATTCAGCCTTAACTCTTCCGCCGCCCATTCGATTTCATCCAAAAGGTGCTCCGGGTTTCGCTCACTGAGAGGATTTTCGTTTCTACTGTACACACCGGTTACGATTCTTTCCGCACAAAAAGAACAGCGAAAAGGGCACACCCTCACACTTTGAAAACTGGTAATTCTTTTTCCAATCTGTTGTTCACATAAGTCAACGGTTCTTATATTTTTGATAAGAGTCCTGTCAGGGAAAACTTCATTCAAACCATCAAACCGCTCACCATGCACCAGTGGGACAGTTTCTCCCAAAAGTATCTTTAAAAAAGCTTCCTCCCCTTCCCCGACAACCACTTGATCTACAGCATCCTCTTCCAGACAGTCATTCGGCACAGCACTGGGGTGAAAACCACCGAACACCGTCCTGGCATCAGGGTTAATTTTTTTTATAGATTGAGCTAAATGTAATGCAGATTTGAATACGGGAGATGTGCATGAGAACCCGATGAAATCAGAATCGCTGGCGGCATTGATAATGACAGAGTCATCATCAAAATTGCCCTGGTAAAACTCAAGGTCAAGTTTGCCAGGAAACCGCCTTTTCAAATGGGCACCAATATAGGCCAGGCCCAAAGCTTCCCAGATATTAAAATATTTGGGTTGGATCAGGGTCACTTTCATAATTATGCAGGCTTCATCAATATACTTATTTTTTAGATAAACCTGTTACCATATTAACGCCTAAACGCTTATCCTGCAAAAATCATTATTCTTTTTTTCTAAATCATTTGAAATATCGACTTGTTGTAAGCAGGTCATCTATCTCCTATTTATTGCAAATAACATTTTCCATACATAGATACTGTCTTATAAGGTTTCTGTATCCTTAAACCTACTGTACAATTAATTATATTTCGTTTCTGGTGATCGACAATAAAAAGGTCTAATGGGGTTTAAAATTGATTAGCCAATGGCAACCCATCTTATAAAAAAATCACTCCTAATGTTGAAACTTCATAACCTAAGATTAACTGCCATTACCCAGTTGACTGTTGTCTTGATTTTTTTTACCACTGTATTTGTTTTCAGCGGAGTTTTAAATTTTTCTTTTTTAAATTGGGATGATGGAGTTCAAATATATGAAAACACTTCGATCCGCGATATAAGTTTCAAAAACATTTACAGGATGCTCATTGCCCTTGACCCAGAGCTTCATATTTGGCAACCAATTCCCCGCCTGACCTACTCGCTTGACTATCAGCTGTATGGACTGACTCCATGGGGATATCATTTAACCAGCCTTCTAATACATGGAGCGAACACATGTCTGGTTTTTGGAATATTTTTTTACTTGGTTTCATCAGGCAAGACAATGACTGTTTCAAAACCTGTCTTGTGTTTGGCAGGCTCCCTTACCGCGATAACTTTTGGAATTCATCCTTTGCGTGTCGAGCCTGTTTCATGGATTTCATCAAGAGATGAGTTACTTTGCTCATTTTTTTTCCTGGCGTCTCTTTTGACATATATCATTTATCTACAAAACATTGAAAACACAAAAAGGTACTCATTACTAATAATCGCATGGTTGCTTTTTCTTTTCGCGCTTATGTCCAAGGCAATGGCCATTTCCCTTCCTATTGTGCTTTTGCTTTTGGATGCATTCCCGTTTAACCGTTTTCGCGGGTTCCAGGCTTTTATTACATGTGTTGTAGAAAAAATTCCTTTTTTTATTTTATCCGGTCTCTCGGGAGTTATGACTCTGGTAACACGTAGTTCCAGCAACCCTCCTCAAACTATTCTGGAGTTAAATATTTTTTCCTCTCTTTGGGAAGGGTTTAAAACTCTGCTCTTTTATCAATCTACGTCAGAGACAGAAGCAATAGGTTTTGGAGAAAGAGCCATATTATCGATTCAGAATATTTGGTTCTACATACAAAAAACCCTTTGGCCCACAAACCTGCTGCCTTACTATCCGGCACCTGAAAACCTGACTTTATCCTCAATAGCTTTCTGGTTTTCGCTATTCTTCACTTTGATCATCACAGCAGTTTGCGTCAAACAGTTTAAGCGGAACAATCATTTATGGATTACAATCTGGGGTTATTATCTGATTACTATTTTCCCAGTATTGGGTTTTGTTTATTCTGGATACCGTGGCCCCTCTTCGGATCGATACACATATATATCAACTCTAAGTTTTTATTTTTTAACAGGACTGGCATTATTGTGGTTTTGGAAACAAAAAGTCATTGCAGAAAGGTCCAACCGTTATAAAGCCTTCATCTTTGGCTCAAGCATCTTTTTGATTTGCACAATGGCAACCATGACTTTTCAGCAAAGCAAAATTTGGAAAGACGGAGAGAATTTCTGGTCTTACCTACTTGAAAACCACCCCCAAAAGGCTTTTGCGTTAACTTCCCTGGGAGACCATTACAGGAATAGTGGACAAATACAAAAAGCTATTTTGAATTACCGGGAAGCCCTAAAAATAGACCCCGCCCTTCATACAACCCGGAACAACCTGGGGCTTCTTTATTCCAAAGAGAATCCAACAAAAGCTGAAAAGGAGTTTAAAACGGTTCTGGAGCAAGTTCCTGAATATTATCCCGCTCTCAATAACCTGGGAGTCCTTTATATGGGCCAAAAGAAAATGGAACTGGCCATCCTAAGTTTCAAAAAAGCTCTCACCATTAAACCTGGATACGCAAGAAGCCATAATAATCTCGGGCTGATTTTTATGGAGAAAAAAATGCTGGAAAAAGCTGAAGCCGAGTTCGTTTCGGCATTGGAAAACAAACCCGGCTTTGTCGAAGCCTACAATAATCTGGGAATGATTTATATGGCTCTTGGGAAACAAAAGGAAGCCGCAAACAATTTTGAGAAAGCGCTTGCACTAAACCCTAATTTTGAGGCTGCTTTTAAAAACCTGTTAATACTGCAAAAAAAGGCGAAAGCGTAAAAAGTCCTATTCCGCGCTAAGAACCCATGAAAAAGACCCGATAACGGGGCTTTCAATAACAACCTGGTCTTTTGCCTTCAGCGGCCCGACTCCTTCAGGGGTCCCGGTAAAAATAATATCACCGGATTTCAATTTCCACCATCCGCTTAATAAATGAATCAACTTGCTGACAGGAAAAAGTAAGTCACAAGTATTGCCTTTCTGCCGAGCCTCTCCGTTAACCGAGCAACTGAAGGGCAAGTTTTCCAGATCAATGAAATCGGAATCGTAAGTCTTGAAAAGCCCTAAAGGAGCGCTCTGGTCAAAAGATTTGGAAAGTTCCCAAGGCAGTCCTGATTTTTTCAATCTCCCTTGAACATCACGCAGGGTTAAATCCAGACCTAAAGTAACTCCGGCAATATACGATGGCACATCGGCCTCAGGGATATTTTGTCCCTCTTCGCCTACCAAAAGCACCACCTCTACTTCATGATGCAAAAGCCTGCCATATCCAGGCAATAACAAGGTTTCTCCCGGTGACACAATATTGCAAACCGGTTTCATGAAAACCACAGGCTCCTCCGGAACTTGCCCGCCAAGCTCTTTCACATGCTTGTCATAGTTTTTTCCAATGCAAAAAATTCTATGAGGAGTGAATGACCGGTCTTCAACAAAAATCTGCAATGCACTCATTGACCAAAAACACGCAGGAAAAATTTTTGCATTGCCGACCAGGCCCTTTCGTCCGCTTTCTTGTTGTATTCCAAGGCTGGGATATTAAATTTTTTCCTGAATTCATCAGCCTGTTTATTGGTATAACTGTGTTTGATCCCAGCCAGGCTCATATAGATAAAGTCGGCATTGCCCGCCATCATTTGACTGGAAAATGACCCCACAGTTTTGGGTTTTAGGAAAGCATCCTGAGAACCATTTATGACCAGAATTGAAGTTTTCATATTTTTGATTGCAGGTTGCAAAGGCAGTGCGCTGTGAAAGGCAACGACCCCATCCAGATCAGCACCACCTCTAGCCATACGAAGGGAGACCGCACCCCCAAAGCAAAACCCGATCGCCCCTATACGTTCAGCATCCACTGTTTTATGAGACTGTAAAACCTCCTTGGCCTTGTTAAACCTTGCTTTTGAAGTATCCCAGTCATTAAAAGCCGCGTTCATGAATTCTCCGGCCTTCTTGGGGTGGTCTGCCAACTTTCCGTCACCATACATATCAACAGCCAAAGCTGTGTAGCCCATTTTAGCCAGCATACGAGCACGTTCCCGGGCATGGTCGTTATGTCCCCACCATTCGTGGACTACTAAAACCCCGGGACGCTTTCCTTTAATTGAAGAGTCGTAAGCAAGATATCCTTTTAATGTGGTGCCATTATAATTGTAATCTAGCTCCTGAGATTTAACCTCAGCCTGGGCTATGGTTGCCAAACTTAAAACTACATACAAAACCAATTGAAGAAAGTATTTCATAGAGACTTCACTCCCCTGATTTAAAATTTTGTTTATGGAATTAATGGATTCTACCGGGCTTTAGGGTGGAGGGAAAGGAAAAATCGAACCTCTCTACTCCGTTTGAATTTATATAAAGTATATTGTTTATAAATACTTTTCCAAAAACAGGGTTTATTTTGCCAATATATGAATTGTTGGTAAAATTAAAAGACAGCCCTAAATAATATTCTTTTGAGGAACGAAGGTTATGGGAAATCGTCAAACAACAAGCCCTTCTCGCAGAGAGTTTTTAAAAGTTAGTGGATTATCAGCCTTGGCGATCACAACGGATTTAACTTTGCCTTTTCTTCAACCCTCGATAGCTTCTGCAGAGCCTCTTGATGAAATAACAATACCCGGCAAGAATGGATTGAGGATCCTGAATAACCGGCCTATAAATGCTGAGACCCCTCCTCATTTGCTGGATGACCTTATAACTCCGATTGACCGGCATTTCGTTAGAAACAACGGTCTCGTCCCAGAAATAGATGCAACGGATTGGACACTTACTGTTGACGGTGAAGTACACAATCCTCTGGTCCTGACACTGGAGCAATTAAAACGATTCAAGCAATATACCTACTCTTTACAGATCGAGTGTGGTGGAAACGGAAGGGCGGGCTACAATCCACCTGCAAAAGGCAATCAATGGACTTATGGTGCTATAGGTTGCGCTACATACAGAGGTGTAAGAATGAAAGATGTGCTCCAATCTGCGGGTCTAAAGAGCTCTGCTGTCTATACCGGATATTACGGAGGAGACCCTCACCTAAGTGGCGATCCCAATAAAATTCCCATATCCCGGGGCACTCCTATCAGTAAAGCCATGGATGAGCACACTCTGATCGTCTGGGAAATGAACGGACAGCCCTTACCTGAATTGCACGGGTTTCCCCTACGCGTGGTCTCACCCGGTTGGCCCGGGTCAACTTCCATTAAGTGGTTGAAACGCATTTTTGTCCGCGACAGGGAGCACGATGGACCCAAGATGACTGGTTATGCTTACCGTGTTCCCCGATACCCGGTTTCTCCCGGTACTCATGTTGCCAAGGAAGATATGAAAATTATAGAATCCATGCCCGTGAAGTCACTGATCACATTTCCTAAATCACGCCTAAACTGGAAATTTAAAAAACCCCTTTTAGTAAGAGGACATGCCTGGGCAGGAGATCGAAGTGTCAAGGTCCTACATGTTTCTATAGATTTCGGAAAGAATTGGCAGAAAGTGTCTTTGGATCCACCAGTCAATCCTTTTGCCTGGCAAAACTGGAACACGGTGATTGATTTTCCCAAGAAAGGCTATTATGAAGTCTGGGCAAGAGCTACGGACAGCGCTGGTGAAATGCAACCCATGGTGGTCCCAGGGTGGAACCCGAAGGGATATCTGAACAATGCCATGCACCGAATCGCCGTTAACGTAACTTAACGAAAGATAGAAATGTTTTTTACTCATGGAACTATTTGCGACTTTTACAAGCTCTTTCCCGCTACACTTGGACTGATTCTTTTTCTACTTTGCACATCCCTCCTCCCTGATGTCGCAAATTGTGAAGAATCACAATTCCAGGGCCTTCCTCCCGGAAAAGGCCGGGAACAGGTTCTTGAGAATTGTACTGTCTGCCATTCTTCTGCTATCATCCTGCAAAATCACATGGCTCGCAAGCAGTGGGACGAGACATTGACCTGGATGCAGGAAAAGCAAGGCTTGTGGGATCTGGAGCCTGAACTAAGAAAAATAATATTAGACTACCTGGCCACAAACCAGGGGGTTAAGAAATCGCCTTCCCAAACCAGTGACCCTATGGGGCACAAATTCTCATACCGCCCTAACCCTTTATAACCATTTGGGTTCATAAGTAAATATTTTTGAAAACGAACGATCTGGGTCTAGTTTTGAGTTTTGGCATGCGTATTGCTGTACTAGTCTGAAAAGAAGTCATTGCGTCAAAATTCAGACAAGGAGGAGTTATGAAAAACTTGACCATAGATGAACTTTTAACCCGGATGTTTAGAGATACCGCTAATCGAGTCGGCTGGAATGTTTATAACAAAGACAAACGTTTTATCTCTGTATCAAAGCAAGTCAAACCGAGAGCGACAGGTAACCTGAAAAAACTACACTGAAACGGGGAAAGACAATGAATGAAACTGCAACGGTGACCCAAACTGAAGTTATAGATCTTACCGTCGAGGAACGGGAAAACTGGAAGGAAGATATCGCCAAGGCCATAGACATGCTCAATGAACAGGAACGGCTGATATTGGCCCTGCATTATCACGAAGAATTGACACTCGCCGAGATTTCGCAAGTGCTTGACATTCCCATATCGAAAGTAAAAAAAATCCGCGACAAAACTTTGCAAAAATTTCTCAGCCGCTAATTTGCGGCTTGCGTCCCTTCAAGCTTCCACCGTGGGATTATGTTTTTTGACTCTTAAAAGAAATCCGGCAAAACGTTTATCTGCCTAACAAAGCTATTGCTCATTGGCTTCACGGCTAGTGGACGATGAACCACTGCGGGCAATAGTCCCCTCGGCTTTATGTGCTATGGCTCATTGACCTCACGTCTAGTGAGCGGTGCAACCACCGCGGGCAACTTGCAATGTCCTTATTCTGCGGACAATAGTCCCCTCGGCTTTATGTGCTATGGCTCATTGACCTCACGTCTAGTGAGCGGTGCAACCACCGCGGGCAACTTGCAATGTCCTTATTCTGCGGGCAATAGTCCTCTCGGCTCCATGCGCTATGGCTCATTGACCTCACGTCTAGTGGGGCTTGAAATACTGCTCCCATTCGGTTAATCTCAGTCCTTCTATAAACAATGGGACCACTATTATGATCAAGACGACACTGGTCGGACATGCCTGCCTGTTCATACAATCGAAAGAAACGAACATACTGACCGATCCGGTCTGGTTCGATTATCTCTGGGAAGAAATCAACACGCTTTGTCCCAGTATCGTTCTGGAAAAAGATAAAGTTCCGCCGCTTGATGTCCTCAATATTTCCCACAGGCATCAGGACCACTTCGATGTGCGTACTCTCGCTTATCTGGTTCAAAATGAGCGGCTCCTCACACCGGAAACCTTGGTCCTTGCACCGCAGGACAACCTGCTGCTCGACATTCTCAATGAACTGGAATTTAAAAATATAAAAGTAGTTGCGGATTTTGAACCTATCCAGATCAAGGATGTGACCCTAACTCCGACCCCTTCACGCAACCAGTTGAGCACCGCTGAAGACCCTTTTCCCGAACATGGTCTATTGGTGAATGATGGCGAGGTGACTATTTGGAACCAGGTGGATTCTCTGGTAAATCCGGATATCATCCAGCACATCACAGAACTATATGGGCAGATTGATTTTTTCCATTCCCGGTTTGTTCCATTGATAGAAGGAAATTTTTCTTACAACAAACCGATCACATTGCCCATTGATGAATACTGCACATTCCTGAATGTCGTGAAAGCGCTTTCGCCCAGGTTTGTTGTGCCCGGTTCTGCCGCTTTCAGGTATCGTGATGAGTTAAATTTTCTAAACCAGTATTCATTTCCTACAACTCAGGACCAGTTCCTCCGCGATCTGGAGGCATTTTGCCCGGAAGTTCCTCGCGCTCCATTTTTTCCAGGAGATGTTGCACAAATATCAAAGGATGAAATTCACATAGAACAACAGTCTTCCAGTTTTGTCCGTGTTAAAGAAGATGACAGCCATCTTGTAACCTTCAAGCCAAACTCAGAAGTTCCTGCCATAAAAACTCTAACCACTGATCCTGAAGAGTATAAAAGGGAAGTGGAGGTAGTGGATAACTTCATTGAAAACTGTTTTCTTGAACGGATTTTAAAAAGCGAATTGCTTGGCGGTTGGCAACATTGGCAAATCGTTTATCAGCTTGAAGTTTTTGGGCAGAATGGACCACAAGCTTGGACCATTGACTTTGGCCAGCCTGAAAAACCACAACTGCATAAAGGCGAGATAGGAAAAATCAACCTATACGAAGGCATCTCCACATCAGAGCTTTGCGCTCTGATAGAAGGAAACACGGCATGGGATTATGTAACACTATGTGGCAATTACCGCACATTCAACAATATATATCGAATCACAGATGGACGATTCGAACTCCCACCTGAAGATAAATCAAACTATGCCCTGGAACCTCTGATGGATATCTTCCCCTGGGATAACGAGATGGACAGGCAAAAATTCATGCGTGATGTCAAACGTTGGAAACAGGTCCACCAGAGCTGAAACCAAATATATAAACTAACTTGAATTAGTTATCCAGGCTCTAGCCATTGCTCATTGTCCCCACGCCGAGTGGGCGGTGTAACCACCGCAGGTAACTTGGAATGTTTTTACTCTGCGAACAATATTCCTCTCGGCTCTATGCACTATTGCTCATTGGCCCCACGCCGAGTGGGCGGTGTAACCACCGCAGGCAACTTGCAATGTTTTTACTCTGCGGGCAATAGTCCCCTCAGCTCTATGAACTATTGCTCATTGGCCCCACGCCGAGTGGTGTTGTGATTTCATGTTTTGAGACCTATATTAATCGCAATGCAACTTTTCGGGAGGTAGGCCCATGAAAGCTTTCGCGTTCTATTTTGCCCTGATATTTCTATTTACCCCCTATCCAGCCCAAAGTCTTGAAAAAGGAATCCCTGCCGGGCTAGCCGCAGACTTCATCCATGCAGTGGTCGAAGCCGGGAGAACCACTTATTCCGAAAAAGTGGTTGAACACCTGAAAAACTCTGTCACCGCTTCTGAAAACTGGGAACAGGATGAAACCTTACCTTTACCAGCCCAGTTTCTTTCGATGTCATCCAGAATCTCCAACTCACGGGGCATCGGCATGAAATACAGGTTGATGAGCCTTTGGCCGCTCAATAAAAATAATTCGCCCCGGTCGCAAAACGAAAAGTTGGGGCTTGAGGAAGTTTTGAGAAATACAGATAAACCTTTCACCTGGGTCGTTCCACGTGAAGGGCGTTGGTATTTTGAGGCAATTTATCCTGACATCGCTGTATCAGAAACCTGTGTTAGCTGCCACAACAATCACCCCAACAGTCCAAAGACTGATTTTAAAGTTGGTGATGTTATGGGAGGAAT
Organism: uncultured Nitrospina sp.; assembly: GCA_964344595.1. Lineage (GTDB taxonomy): Bacteria > Nitrospinota > Nitrospinia > Nitrospinales > VA-1 > LS-NOB. The sequence goes on from CAYFNV010000005.1 coordinate 83,902, forward strand.
CATCATTGACCTGCCTTTGGGAAGAAGGACAGAAAAAAATGTCGATGAAAAATTTATGCTGGCTCCGGAAGTGGTTGCGGACTATGTTCACTCGGTACTGGAATCGGACCGTACCGTATATGCCCGACATGTTGTGAATCGTTTGGAGGAACAGGGCATTCTCCACTCCAAGGAAAAATGGGAAAATGAAAAAGCACTCATGCTTCCTGCACAGTTTTTATTAAACAGTGCGATTAAGTCAAAACGTTTGGGACTGAATTTTCGTTTGATCAGCCTTTATCCAATCAATCCGCAAAACAGACCTGCCAATGAATTTGAGCAGAATGGACTTGAAAGCGTTGAAGTACACCCTATTCGTCCTTATATCAAGCGATCCAAGGTGGGAAGGAAATCTTTCTTCAGGGCAATTTATCCTGATATAGCCGTAACACGCGGATGTGTTAACTGCCACAATGGTCATCCCCAAAGCCCCAAAAAAGACTTTGCTCTGGATGACGTGATGGGCGGAATCCTTGTGAGTTTTCAGATCAAAGAATAACCAACTATAAATTACTAGAAGTATCTACTTGACAATTATAGAATGATCGTTCTAATATTGATTCATGACACGCGGGAGGCCACAGGAATTTGATCGGGAAAATGCTCTGGAGCGGGCTATGAACCTGTTCTGGGCCAGCGGCTACGAGGCTACTGGGATGCAGGCTCTAACCGAACATATGGGTATAAGTCGTCAAAGTCTATACAATACATTTGGGGATAAACAGTCATTATTATTACAAGCTATTGAATTTTACGATAAACGTCTGTTTAAAAAGTGGCGGGAGATGCTTCTGACACCGGGATCCCCTCTTAAAGGCCTGAAAGTTTTATTCCAATTTATGGAAGTTTATGCAACCTCCGAACAATTCCGGGGTTGTTTATTTGCAAATACGGCTTTGGAATTGGGCCACAGAGAACATAAAGTAAAAGAATTGTTAAAGAAAAAAGCACTCAAATCAGATCGTCTGATTGAAGAAACACTAAAGAATGCAGTTCAGAAGGGAGAGCTGGTTTCATCAGTAAACACTCGTGCCTTGGCGCGATTCATTATGAACAATTTACGCGGCCTGATGGTCACAGCGAAAGGAGGTGCCACAAAAGCAGAGATAAAAGATATTATCAGCAGTTTATACGAGCACATTGAACAATTTGCAGCATAGTAAAAAATTTTGATCATTTTTGGAATGATCGTTCTATATTAATTAAATTTTTGTCAGGAGACACATCATGCCATTAATACAAATCAAAGGTATTGACGGAGTTGTAAATCAGAATCAGAAAAAAGAAATCATCGAAAAAATAACCGATGTCATCGTATCAGTAAAGGGAGAGACAATCCGTTCCTCGACCTGGATAATTTTTGAGGAAGTGAAATCCGGAGACTGGGGCGTAGGCGGCAAACCAGTGACCACTGAGGACGTTAAAAAAATGTGCGAGGCGGCCTAAACTTCAATCAAAACATGATCTGCGGCCATGGCCCCAATCCTTTAAAAAGGTGGGGTCGTGGTTCAGCTCTTGGAAGTTTCTCAAACTATACGAATTTAATTTTATTTGGTATTTCTTGCGAACACAGCAAATCGCGTTCTCTATATGAGGAAACTAACTCCAAACTTCCTGAAACTGTTCGAGGAAAATGGGTTCCATTTGGGTGGTACCGAAGATGTTGACATTCTGGTGCGAGTTAAATCCGTGAAAATCGCGGCTGCCTGTGATAAATAAATTAAAACTATTTGCCAGATCGATAAAATAATCTACTGTCCCCATTCTCTCATGGTAGGGATAGTGGCACTCTAGTCCCAATAGACCCATATCTTTCAATTCCTCCAATAAAACAGGAGCGTTTTCGGGTTGCCTTCCTTTCTCCGGACAGATCAGAGAGTAGGATCGCTCTCCTGGATGAGCTAATACAGGAACCCCCTTACTCTCCCGGACCAGAGTAATGGCGGAAAGTACATCCAGATTTTCTCTTTCAACATTATATTTCACCAGATATCTTTCAAATGCCTGACCTGTATTGGACACAATGCCAAGTCGCACCATCTCTCGCGCAAGATGCGGTCGGGCGAGGACTCCTTCAGCTGCTCTTTTTACATTCTCAAACTCTATGGTCCCACGAAACCTGCTGGGAATAACTCCATTCACTTTCTCGATCAACTGTCGCATACGAGTTTCCCGGGTTTCCGTCATTCTTTTTACCCGGTCTCTGAACTCAGGTTTTATGGATTCATAATCCTTGAAATAGGCCAAAAGATGTATATTGAAATCGTGGAATTTTACCGTAATTTCAATTCCGGGAAACGCGGTAATATCAGTAGACTCTGCTGATTGAAGAAATTCTGGAATGCCATCAAAGGTATCATGATCAGTGAGAGATAAAATCGAAACTTGATTCTTCTCAGCAATATCTATCAAATCTGAAGGAGAAAACTCACCATCTGAAAAGATCGAATGCATATGTATTTCAGATTTACGCAGTGGCATAGTTTTACCTTTGAAATTTCCTTTATATTAACGGGTTTTACTGTGATTTCATAACGAAATACAGTTTTCCTGAAAATCAAACACGTTCTTATCCCCCAAATAAGAATATTCTGTCCTCTTTTTCAGAGGACATTGATTTGGTGGTAGATTTCCGATACCTTTAAGAATATGAGACAAACAATATTGATTTTTATGACATTTATTGCTGGCTGCCTTTCATTAAGCTCAAGCACTCCTCTTAATTCAGTGCCCAGGGAGGTTCTCATTGTATACACAGGCAACGTCTTGGCAGAGCTAAAACCCTGCGGTTGCGCCAAGGAGGAAGACCAGGGGGGAATAGAACGGCGAATGCAATATTTGATAGATACGCGCCGTCAAAACCCAAATCTATTGCTTGTTGATACCGGAGATCATTTTAAAGAACCCACACGACAGGGCAAATTGAAAGCCGAAACATTACTCACCGCAACAGAAAAAATGCAATACGATGCCATAGCGCTGGGGGACAGGGACATGGTCTACGGTACCAAGTTTTTAAAAGACCGACCGCAAATTCCCTGGATTGCGGGAAACCTGTTGATTGATAAATTTGAGCCTATCCGATCAAAGGTAAAATTATTCCCAAATGGATTGAAAGTGGGTGTTCTGGCTGTCGCTGACCCTGACTTGTTTTATGATCATTTCGGTTTGGAAATCTCAAGCCCAAAGCAAACCGCCCTGAACCTGATAGCCCGTTTGCGACAAACAGAAAAACCTGACCTCATCGTCCTCCTCACTCATGCAGAGAAGAAAGTAGCACTTGGTTTTCTTGATTTGGAAGGAGTGGATATTGTGATCAATGGACATATTGTCAACGAATCAGACGTCATTGATATGCAGCCAGTGAGAAAAAAAGGAAAACTATTTGTCCAGTCCTCCTCCAGGGGGCAGAAAATGGGGGAGTTGAAAGTTCAGTTTGATCCGAGGGGAAAGAAATCCATAATCCATCAAATGGTAAAATTGGATTCAAGTGTAAAATTTAATCCTGAAATGGTAAAGTTATACGAAAGATATAATGAAAAAGTTGAAGCCATGTTCTTTGAGACTCTGGCTGGCAAGCGTAACAAAAGAAGCAAATCTATTTATGCCGGAGATAAAGTGTGCAAGACCTGTCATACCTCTGAACATAAGGTGTGGTCTAGTTCACGGCATGGAAGAGCCTATAAGACTTTAAGAAAAATTAATAAGGCTTTTGACCCTGAATGTCTGAAGTGCCACGTAGTAGGCTTTAATCAATCTGGAGGCTTCATCAGCGAACTGGATACTCCGGACCTGAAAAATGTCCAGTGCGAGGTGTGCCATGGTCCGGGTCGAGACCACGCCTCTTCCCCACAGGCAGGATTTGGGAACCGGGCCAAAGAGGCCTGCAAAAAGTGTCATGTAAAAAACCACAGTCCCCGTTTTAATTTCTCGGAGTACTGGCCAAAGATTAAACATTAATGTGTTATGAAAATTTAAGGAGTCGTTCATGAAAAAGGTCGCATCCCTTTTACTCACAGTTCTTTTATTTTTACCTGGATGGGCTCAGGCAGACGAAAAAATTCGCGGAACATATGAAATAGTTGGCGACATCAGCAAGCTCAAAAATATTAACACCATAGAAATGACAGAGTTCTTCAATTATTCCTGTGGACATTGTTATCGGTTTCTGGAAACCTCCAAACGCCTGCGCTCCAAATTCAAGGACAAATTACATCACAAAAAATTTCCCATTTATTGGGGTAACCAGACAGCCTATCCAGCTATGGCATTTTATATTGCCGATGAACTTGGAGTTGAAGAGGAGTTCACTCAGGAGCTTTTTGACACCGGTTTCAAATTAGGCGTTGATATTTTTCAACCTAAAGTTATAAAGTTTCTGGCTCGTGATTTTAAAATAGGAAAAGAGATGACCGAAGGCATGCAGTCTGCTTCCATTAAGAAGAAAACAGACCGCTCCCTGGAACTGGCCAAACAATTCAAGGCCAACGAAACACCAACAATCATAATTAATGATATCCTGAAAGTAGCACCCAGCATGTCAAATGGAAGTGTTGATGAAATGACGGACAACCTGGAAGTAATTTTTTCAGATATCTTGTTGAAAAATAAAGGTTGATATTAAACGTTTTAGTTCCGACTCGAATCATACTTTATAGTCTTTTATGAAAAATACTTTTCTAAAATATACATTGGCTCTTTTTATTGGAGCTTCCGCCCTCTTATACCTGCCTCAGGCTAATATCCTGGGACCAATAAACCTTAAAGGAACGGCCGACGCAGGTTTTTTCAGCAGTGACCTGGAAATTTTTGAAGAAGTCGTGGATTTGGTTTCAGAGAAATATGTCTATCCACCAGACCACAAAAAACTATTCTCAGCCGCTATTGAAGGAATGATAAAAGATGCGGATTCAGACCTGGTAACTCTCAGCAAAAAAACCAACAATAATATTCTGAGATATAAAGACAAGAAAACCCGGTACAGACTGACTTATGACAGGAGCCACGATTGGGATGAACTCCAAAAAGTGTACTATTTTCTCCACGACCAATCTGGCAAAACCATTGCCAAAAAAGATTTAGAAAGCTCCGCCATCGAAGGAGTCATGAGTTCGCTTGACAGCTATTCCCAGTATATGGATAAAGATTCTTTCAAAAAATCCATGCGCGACACCGAGGGAAAGTATGGCGGATTGGGAATGGTCATCACGATGAAAGATAAAAAGCTTTACGTGGTCAAGACCATGGACGATTCACCAGCCCAAAGAGCTGGTATTCTTGCTGATGACTCGTTCGTAAGCGTGAATGGCAAAGAAATTGTTGGAATGCATATTGAAGAACTTGCCAACCTGTTGAGAGGATATCCCGATACCAAGGTTACAATCACCCTTTTGCGGTCCACTGACAAAAGAAAAAGAACTTATACCCTTACCCGTGAAATCATTCTGATTAATACGGTTGAGTACAAGACTCTCGATAACCAGATTGGTTATTTAAAAATAAACAGTTTTTCCAAACAAACTGAAAAGCAGTTGATGGCCAATTTGAAAAAGGCTGAAAAGGATGGTGTGAAAGCATTCATTCTGGATGTTCGTGAAAACCCTGGTGGCCTGCTAACCCAGTCGGTAAAAGTAGCCAGTCATTTTCTTTTCAAAGGAAGAATGGTCGTTTATACACAGGGAAGAGCGGAAGACGATTATCATGAATACCGTGGTTTATATAAAAACAGCCTGCATCAGGTTCCTGTTGTGATTCTCATCAATCAGTATAGTGCCAGCGCGTCAGAGATTGTAGCCGGAGCATTGCGGGATTCGGGCAAAGCCCTGATCATTGGCGAAAACTCTTACGGCAAGGGGTCCGTTCAGACAATTTTCAGATTAAGCGATGGTTCTGGACTGCGCCTCACTACCTCGAAATATTATACTCCGTCAGGAATCGACATCACCGAGCATGGTATTGTCCCTGAGATCCGTATCATCAATGACATAGTCGGTGATGAGGGACATAAAGCCGATATTGAAGGACCGGTCCAACCTTCACTGACTTTAAAAAACTCCAGCCTCAATAAGTTTTTCGAAAAACAAGGTATCACCTTGACCAGGGAACATGATTCAACCGTGGAACTGGCTCATAGCATACTCATAAATACAACTGTTGCCAGCAAAAAACGGTCTATGGAAAAAGCCCGTGAAATTGCCGCCAATATTGAATATTAGTTCAACTTGAAGATTAAAAGGATTGCAGGAAATGAACATCATCAACATTGATTACGAAAAAGGAACCGTCCAAAGTGATTTTTTTAACTGGGAGATTGTATCGAACAATGACAATAAATTTCTTTTACTGCAGAGGGAGGAAAACGGACGGTTCCATGCCGCGGAAGCGGATGTCAAAAAGAAGCAAATCTGGGAAGTCAAAGAAATTTCCTACCGCGGGCCGGACGGCGACACCTTCTTTTATGATGAAGACAGCGGCATCATTAAAGTCTAAACAGATGCAGAGATTGATTTTCCATTGAAGAAAGTTACACTATCAAAAGCACTTGACATTCAAACTCAAGCACCAAGTTGTAAGCCGTCTATAAAGGTAGAAGTCCTGACTTAATCAGTGACCCAATTAACTGAGGCAGGACAATGGTCTCATTTCTCTCAGATATAAAGAGTTCCAAAAAACTTATTTTGTATACTGGCATAGCTGTTTGCGTTTCAGCAGTGGTGACGATAATTATTAATGTTGAGGAACCTCCTGAATCAAAGACCCCTGAACTCTCTCAAAAGAAAAGCTTCGAGTCCTCTACCCGCCCACTTGCTCCAGAAACAAAACGTGACCAAAACAACAAGAGTGATATTAACTCCAAAAAGTCAAGTGCCCTCTATCAGGAAACAGAAGTTATCAGGCAACTGGAAAGAGGCGAGTTAAACAGTGTCTATAATTATCTGGTTCAGCGAGGAAACCCCAATGCCAAAACCCAGGATCATTACACCCTTCTCATGGCTGCAACTTTTCATGGGTATGTAGAATTCGTTGATGGTCTGCTGAAACTTGGGGCAGACCCAAACGTTCAGACTAATAACGGGTGGACTGCTCTATATTATGCAGTAGAGTCTGAAAGACTGGACATCTTGAAAGTATTGCTTGATCACAAAGCCGATGCAAACCTTGTTTCAGATAATGGTTTTTCTCTCTTAATGAAAGCCGTATTGAATAACAACCTTCCAATAATTCAAGAACTCATATTGAGAGGCGCTGACATGGACCATAAAGATAAAAATGGGCAAAGCGCGCTCACAATTTCAGTAGAAGCCGAGAACGAGACCATAACAACGTATCTTCTTAATAATGGTGCAGACATAAACCTCCAAACAAATGACAACTTCACAGTTCTGATGAATGCTGCGCTAAGAAATGATATCGATTTAGTAAAACAGCTATTAAAATATGGTGCCGATCCAAATATTAAAGCTAACAATGGATGGACAGCCTTGTTTTATGCAACTGAAAGTGGAAATACTGATATCGTGAATATTCTTCTCAAACATAAAGCAGACCCAAACATTCCTGCCAATGACGGCTTTACTGTATTAATGGGAGCTGTATTGAATGACAATTTGGAAATTGCCAGAAATTTATTGAAACACGGGGCCAGATCAGACCAACAGGATAATAATGGTGAAACACCTTTCTCAATCGCGCATGATACAAATAACACCAGAATGAGTTCTTTAATAAAAAAATATCTACCACAAAGTTAAAGGGAAGAAATAGCAGGGGCTATTTAGTCCGAGACGGTCTTCTGCCAGCTAAATAAAACGATGGCACGCTGCCCACAAGCCAGTGGTTATTCAGACTGGAAAATACGCAGGGACTTTAAGTGCCCTAATGAAGAGCGTAGAGTTTCTTTTGTTTTTCCAGCGAAGAAATTTCCTCTTAAATCGAGTTTCTTTAATTTAGGAAAGTTTTTCGTATTTGCCAAGGCCAAAGCCCCAGCATCTCTGATTTCGTTCCATCCCAGTTGCAATGATTCAAGGTTAGGAAAACTGGAAGAGTTTGCGAAGGCTACGGTGCCTTCATCAGAAAAAAAATTATGTTTCAGGATTAGCTTTTTGAGTTTTGGGAAAGGCTGCGATTGAGCCAGCAGTTCAGCCCCCTTCGGACTGATTTCATTGTACCGCAAGTCTAGTTTTTTTAGTTTTTTAACAAAGTCCTGTTTGAGCAGAATTTCCAGCCCTTTATCACCAATCTTTCTGCCTGAGAGGTTCAAGACCTTTCCTCCCATCGACAGGTTTTCTTTAAAAAGCTTTGTATAATCAACCGGCTCAGAAAAGTCAAATTGCGCTTCAGCCCAATTGACCGGAATAAGAAAAGCCATTAACAGGAAAAGGAGTTTTCTATTCAGCATAGGAAAAATTAGTCTTCTGAGTCGCCATCCTTCGCAGCCCGGGCTTTAAGTTCTTCCCAGCTATTGATCAAATCTTCATCATCCTCATCCGTAATCTCCTCATAATAAAAGTCCTTGAGATCATCTACATAAAGATGACAAAGTCGGGTTCTGCACTTGGCTTTTTGGAGAGATTCTATCCCCTCACGGCGGATCCGGTTCGAGGTGATATACAAATGTTTCAATTTTGAAAGTGTCTGTGATTCAGCAATGGCAATGGCTCCTTCATCTTCGACCAAATTGCCATACAAGCTGAGTTTTTTCAGGTTGCTCATATAAGGAGATTCGGCTATCGCCTTAACTCCGTCATCGCTGATGACATTTCCATAAATATCCAGGTCGGTCAGGTGCTTGAAATTTTCCGAGTTGGCAATCGCCGCAATTCCTTCATCACTGATATTGTTATTGGGCAATACCAGTTTTTTCAATCTGCGAAGACTTTTGGATTCGGATAACTTGATGGCCCCTTTGTCCCCGATATTCTGGTTACTCAAATCCAGGTTTTTTTTATCCGGAGTTAAAAACTGTTTGATAAGATATTCAACACTTGCCACAGACCTTTACCTCTTCACAAATTAAAGGGAGTATACATGTTGCATTATAACATATTCGGTTCCGGCTTTAACCATCCAGCATGACATACCGAATCAGGAACAAGAGTGCGATCAGAGCCATTATTGGATGAACTTCCCTGACTTTTCCAGAAAATATTTTTGTCAGAGGATAAGTGATAAAACCCAGGGCCATACCATTAGCAATGCTATAGGTTAAAGGCATGCCCACAATAGTCAGGAACGCGGGAAGCGCCTCATCCCATTTTCTCCACTCGATTCGGGTCAGGTTGGAAACCATGAGGCACCCCACAATGATCAACACAGGGGCCGTAATGGGATAAAGCGTTTTGCCTGTCTCCAGAGTATACCCACCACCGATCATTTGAGCCACTGGTGCGAGAAAAAGCGCCAACAGGAATAGAAACCCAATCACGATAGCAGTGAGCCCCGTGCGTCCCCCTTCGGCCACTCCGGCTGTACTTTCTATATAACAGACCACCGTAGAGGTTCCCATGGCAGCTCCCGCCGTGGTGGCCACCGCATCCGGCATGAACGCCCGGGTCGCACGAGGCAGTTTCCCCTCCTTCAAGAGACCAGCCTGCTGGCTGACCCCTACAAGGGTACCCGCCGTATCAAACAAATCTACAAATACAAAAACGAAGATCACGGTAATAAGCCCCAAATCGAACGCGCCAAGGATATCCATTTTCAAAAAAGTAGGTTCCATATCAGGCGGTAACGAAATAAGCCCCTGATAACTCACCAACCCAAAAGGAAGCCCAATCAAGGTTAAGAGGAATATGCCTATCAGAATCGAACCCTTGATTTTCTTATGCAGAAGAACTGCAATCAAGACTGTCCCGAAGAGGGTTAATAAAACAGGGAGGCTTTTAAGATTGCCTAATTTTACCAGGGTTTCCGGATCTTTAACGACCAGACCACCCTGAACAAAACCAATGAAAAAAATGAACAACCCTATCCCACAGGCAATAGCGTATTTAAGAAAATCTGGAATCAGGTTCAGGATAAGTTCACGAACCCGCGTCAGGGTGAGGGCAATCAAAATGATACCAGAGCAGAAAACAGCACCCAGAGCTTTTTCCCAGGGAATTCCCTGTCCAATGACAACAGTATAGGTAAAATAGAAATTGATGCCCATCCCGGGAGCCAGGGCAATGGGATAGTTGGCCCACAGTCCCATGATCAGGCTCCCTAAAGCGGCAGAAATGCAGGTGGCGGCCATCACTGCGCCAAAATCCATTCCTGTCGCAGACAGAACAGCAGGCTGCACAAAAATAATATAGGAAGAGGTCAGGAAGGTGGCAAAACCCGCTCTGATTTCAGTAGGGATGTCCGTCCCATTCTGAGTCAAAAGGAAGAACTGGTCGACCCGGTGTTTAATAGATTGCAATTAAACCTCCTAGCGTCCAGATAATTTACCTCTTCAGGATTTTAGAAACCGTTCTTCAACCAGTGCAACTTCTTCCTCCCGGGAATTTACCTCACCCATCACTCGAGCTTCCCGAAGTTCATTGAGCACAGACTGGAAAACCGGACCTGGCTCCAGGCCCATTTCCACTAGATCGTCTCCCGTCAACGAGAGCTCTGCCTTTCCTTGATACTGTGTGAAATAAATATTCGCGTACTGGTTGAGCCGTTCCGCAGAAGACAATGCCATTAAAAAAACTACCGCCTCTACGGAAAGACTGGAAAAGGTATGGTATATCTCTTTCGGTCCCCACTCTTTTTTAGAAACCAGTTTTTGCATACATTCACGAATATGGGCTCTGTCATCACGAAGTGAGTTTTTCATACGAGTTGTTAAATGCAAACGATCTGCCGCTTTCAAAAAGGCATCTTCATCCAGAGGATAGAAAAGTCCTAGAAAATAGACATACCAGACCTCCGGCTTTGGGGGAGAGATGACTCTGTCTGCCCAGGGAAATATCGACTCAAGTCTCTCCAAGACTTCCAAATCATGCGGAGAACTCAACATCTGAGAAGATACAAACTGGAACAGCTCAAACTCCTTCATTCTACGGATACAATCCATAGGACTTTTTTCATTGAGCAGCAGTTTGATCTCGTTGAACAGACGCATCCCGCTTAAAGAATCGACCAGCCTCTTTTTGATGGTGTTCTTCATAAACGCTTCTGCCTGCCTGCCCATTGAAAAACCAAACCTCTGCTCAAACCTTATAGCCCTGAAAAGCCTGCAGGGGTCTTCAATAAAACTCAAACTGTGGAGAACATGAATTTCCCTGCTTCGCAAATCCCTTTCCCCGTTAAAAAAGTCGATCAGGCAAAAAGCATTAGTGCCGGTCAATTTAACAGCCATACTGTTTATAGTGAAGTCGCGACGGAAAAGATCAGACTTGATCGAACTTTTTTCCACTGTAGGTAACGCTCCAGGATGTTCATAATATTCCATACGCGCAGTTGCCACATCTATTCGATAGCCATCAGGAAAAATCACAACGGATGTCCCGAATTTTTCGTGAGACTTTACCCTGCCTCCAAGCTCTTCAGCAAGGCAGGACGCAAAATTAATTCCTTCTCCCTCTACAACAATATCTATATCTTGATTAGGAATGTTTAAAAACAGGTCCCGGACAAAACCCCCAACCGCATAAACAGAAATATTCAAACGATCACCAATTTGAGCAATGCTTTCAAGGTGCCTGAACACATCCTTTGCGAGCCTCTCCTTGATCAGGCTCTTTAGGTTCTTAGGGGCTCCAGCCTTACCCATAAACATGACCTTTGCAGCATCCTCCTGTTGCAGCATGTCATTATGCAAAACCCGAAGAAGGTCTCCACGACTCACCACTCCTACCATTAGATTATCAGCATCGACAACGGGAATGAGCTTCTGTTTCTCTTCAATCACAATAGGAATTAAAGACTTGAAATAATCATCAGGAGAAGTAACCGCAATACGGCTTATCATCAAGTCTTCGGCGCTATCCTTTTCCATGGCATGATAAATAGCCTTTTCTACTATCTGACGGGTGATCAACCCTACCGGTTTCCCACTATTCAACACCGGGAGTGTGTTCAAGTTATACTGGGTCAATTTTTTTTCAACGCTTTCAATGGTATCATTCACATCCACAGAAATTGCAGGTGCATGCATGATATCTCCAACACGGCTCAAGGGTTGCACAAGACGTTCAAGTTCGCTGAGCAGTTTTTCCTTCACTTGTTGAAGTGTGAGTTCTTTGATAGTGGCCGATGCCGCACTCCCATGTCCACCTCCCCCAAAGACCTGCGCCAGTTCAGCAACATTAACTTCAGCAATGCTACTTCTTGCTATCAAATAGATTCTTTTATCCAGTCGAACCAGGGCAAACACAGCTTCCAGATTTTCCATATCCATAACACTCTGGACTACGTATGCAAGATCTCTGACAAAATGATCAGAAGAGGCAAATACGAGGGTCACATCAACTCCATTGATCATGTGTGTTTCCAGGCTGGACACCAGTTCATTAAAAATTTCAAGTTGCTCGGAGTTTAATTTTTGCCGCATAAAACTGGAAACCCGGCTCAATTCCGCACCACGTTTGATCAGATCACCGGCAGCAATCAAATCTTCTGGAGTGGTCGAAACCGTCACCAGTGAATGTGTATCCTGATAAATACCCAGAGTCATCAGAGTGCATTCCTCCGGTGTCAGAGGTATATTCTTAGCAAGCAAAATTTCATGAAAAATTGTAGTGGTTGCTCCTCTTTCTTTTATTATTGACTGACTAACTTTCAACTCATGCTGTGGATCTGAATGATGATCATAAACATGGACCTCCACTTTCGGACTACGCATCAAATCAGCGAGAACGCCAATTCTCTCGGGCGTATGCGTGTCAACAACCACCAATAACTTTACCTGACCCAAAGGGATGTCCTTAATTCTGGTGAATTCAAGAAGTGGACGCTCCTCATTCAAGAATTCTTCAACTAAACTTTCCGCTGAACCGGGCAGGACGAGATGTGCCTCAGGATACAGTTTTTTTGCCGCCATCATAGAAGCCAGGCAATCAAAGTCCGCATTCAAATGTGTCGTTATGACTTGCACTGTCAGGAGAGGTAGAAGTTAATAAAAAAGATGATTCAACAAGAAGCTTACTTTTCAGCCAATAATATCTTGTTTAATATTTTCAATACAAATTCTAACTTATTTTATCCTAACAAAATGAAACGCATTTACCTTGAGCATTAAGGCCAGACAAAATTCAACATCATCAATAAAAAAACCACCCTCTTAAGACTGATTGAGGATTATGCAAAGCAAAATTCTTTATCCCTATTATAGCAGCGGCCTGATTTTTTATCACACACTCGAAATGCATAACCATTTTGTTTATATATGGTTATCTATGACCCGTTATTTTTATGAGTCCTGCTTGACATGCACTCGACTTGAGAAAGGAAGACTTTGAGGGAGAGTGCAAAGGCTATTATCGCAGGCCTTGTATATCAATTCTCCTTTTATCAAGTAATCACCCGGATCAAAACTTTGTGGGACATGAAAACTTTTATTAAATTCAGCAGTATTAATATGACCCTTGACCATTTTTTGTTGCGCATCATCCTGAATCAGGTGTGTTGGAGATTCCTGCCAGTTTTTCTGGTTTGCAAACACATCGTCTTCAAGTTTGATTTGGGTTGCCAGCAATTCATTTCCTTCCATCGGTTGCAAAGAGTAAATATGCCAACCCTCTTCAATCTGGACTGACAGATATAACTTAAAATAGCCACCCGGATAAGCGAAGTCCCTGTCGACCAATACACTTATTTTTACTCTGGGACCAACCGGAAGATTTGAGGTGGGGAAAGAAAAAGGTTCTGCAAATACTGAAACTGGAATAAACGCCAGAATAAAAACCAATATTCTGATCATAGTCAGAGCTTTATTTGTTTAGCTTTGCTTCGGTTCGGGAAGAGGCAAGATATTTTTCTATAACGTGAATAAACTTCTCTTCAGATACGGCGCCAGAAAACATTTCTCCAGAAACTGTTCTGGTTTCGGAGTCGTAGGCTCCCAGTATAAAAGTTGGAGTTCCTTGAATTCCGAGGTCAACACCATCGCGAATATCATTTTTTACACGCTCCTCATATTTTCCATTATTCCAGCAAAATTCGAATTCCTTCAAATTCTCGACGCCTGCAAGTTTGGCCAAGTCTAAAACTTCATTATTGTCCGCAGGATTGGTAATTTTTCTATAGAAAAGATTCTGGAGTTCCCAGAATTTATTTTGATCTCTGGCACATTCAACTGCCTGTGCCAATCCATGAGCTTCTTTATGAAAGGGAAGTGGAAAATGACGGTATCCGAACTGAACTTCGCTGGAGTATTTTTCCCTCACTTTTGCCAAAGTGCTTTGCACCCTCTTGCAAAAAGGACATTGGAAATCAGAATACTCCAACACAAAAACCCGTCTAGTCGAAGGAACATTTTCTTCCGCCCACATCATGGCTGTGCCTACCCCTGCAACCAAACGAAAATCATTAGGAGGTTTTAAATAAACTTTAACCCATCCTTGTCGAACAGCATTCTGATATTGCCTCTCTACATGAACCTGATGGAAACTTTTTTCCAGATAATCTCGAATTTCGCCACTTACCTGGGAAAGGTTGCCAATCTCTTTGATTCCAGGGTTACTGTCATAAAACTGTTTAATTTCAGCCGGGGTAACCTTTGGAGGTTGTTTAGTGATTATATCGGGGTGTTTTTCTGCGAGTTTATCGAGAATCTTTTCTTTTAAAGCACGGGTCTGCATTTCATACAGTTGTTTGAGAGCTTCCTGTATACGAATATGCTTGAGATCATCCAGGTAAATAGGTTCTCCATCAACTTCCGCCGCAATCGGATTATTCGAATAAAAAGGTTTCCCTTCTGTGTCGGCAAATACCTTTACAGTCCCAAAAATAAAAAACGCAAAGGAAACTGTCAGTATCTTCTTAATCATCAATTTACCAGGAAAACAAAAACACATATGAACTTTCTGAAAGAAAGGAAAGCTCTTACCAAAGAGTCGTGGAAAGCTTCGACAAGCGAATAATGTCCTTTTAACATATTATCTCTCAATCCTGACAGAAAACGCAATTCATTAGTTTGCATTAAACATACGTTGTCTGGCCCAAATCAGAAGACAAAAAAACCAAATTTTTAGAAATACCACCCATTAAAAACAGGTTTAGTCCGTTAAAACTTTCGGACTACTCGGGATTGAGAAACTTGTGGACATTACCAGCGAGTTCCAAAAAGGCTTTTGTGGCTTCTGAATCCGGGTGAGATAAGACAACAGGATCTCCGCTATCAGAATTAGCAACGATATTTCCATCTAATGGAATACTACCAAGATAAGGCAAAACCAGTTCTTCTGCCAATTTTTTTCCGCCGCCTTTTTTAAACACATCAATTTTCTCACTACAATGCGGGCAGGACATCGTGCTCATATTTTCAATCACTCCCACTATGGGAACATTACTGTCGCGGGCAAAAGAAATCATTTTTCGAGCATCCAAAATTGCCAGGTCCTGAGGTGTAGTGACTACTACTGCTCCATCAACCTCACCGATAAAGTCAATAATGGTGATTTGTTCGTTTCCTGTACCGGGAGGAAGGTCAAACAGAATGTAATCCAGTGGTCCCCAGTTTATATTCCCCAGCAATTCAATAATAAAGTCATACTTAACTGCGTCTCTCCAGGCTATGTGCATATTGGGGTCTTCTATTAGAAATCCTAACGAAGCTACCTTCAACCCATTTTTAGTTTCGTATGGATCAATTCCTACATCTGTGGCTTTCAATCTGACATTTTCAGCACGTAATAATTTTGGAATGTTAGGACCATGAAGGTCGGCATCTGCCAATCCTACAGAAAAACCTTTTTCTGCCAGAGCAATTGCAAGATTGGTAGTTACAGTACTTTTTCCGACTCCTCCTTTATTACTGCCAACAATAATCTTGTGCTTGATTTCATTCATCCGCTTGTTAACCAACCAGCGGTTATGTTCATTTTTGTCAGCTTTGCAGTCGGTCTCATTATTAAACTCACACATTTCACAAGTGTGAAGGAGTCGACATTCTCCAGTAACTACCATCTAAACCTCCTGAAAAAAACATAGAATCGGGCACACGTTCTTTTTCTGACGTCCCCATTAGGAAAATGAAACTGAATATGAATAATAGAGACTATTTAACTCGGATTCCGATGTCAAGGGAAATAGGGCAAAATCCGTCAATACCTCTCATCTAGCAAGATTTTCTGAAACTTTCTCAATCTTTTTAAATCTAACTCCGTGATAGCTTTTTAAAGTATCAAATCATCAAAAAAACCAACCATCTTTAGAAGGAAATCAGGAAAAATGAAAACTATTTACCCAAAGCTTTTTACTTTATTAATCATCCTTTTTACTGCAAGCAGTGCTTTTGCTGGAAACGCTGTGACTATCACAGACCCGCCAAATGGAGCCGTGGTTTCAAGCCCTGTAAAGGTTTGCATGGCTACTGAAGGGGTTGAAGTGCAACCTGCAAAAAAAGGGGTCAACGAAGGCAAAGGCCATCACCATATTATTGTTGATGTCGACCTGCCAAAAGACCTGAGCAAACCGATTGGAAAAGACGCAAACCACATCCATATGGGAGATGGTTCCACCTGCAAGGAGATAAAACTCTCTGCTGGAAAACACATCATTCGCACCCTGTTTGCTAAGGGCAACCATGTACCTTATGATCCACCACTGACCGCTACGGTAACCGTTACCGTTAAGTAGAAAGCTTTTTAAGTCCGGGTCGGACTCTTCAAGTCGACCCGGACTTATATTCCAACTTCCCGCCTATCCCTTTAGTTGATTTATCTTAAATTCTGTTGTAATCACTCCTGCCAGTTTATAAAATGTAATTATAACTATAATTCTTACTTCATTGGGTACGGTATCTTAGGCCGAAATTATATACCATGCACAACCGTTTAATCCTATCCATTATATTTTACTTCATCATTGGCTTGTTGACCGTTTCAGGGGCTGCAAATGCTTATGAAGTCAATAAAAATGCGGTGGCTTTGCTCATTGCTAAAGACAAGACCGGGAAAACCGTTGGAACAGGGTCTGGTTTTGTGGCCCGCCCTGAAGGAGTCCTTGTCACCAACTACCATGTCCTGGTAGACGCGCATAGCATTGATGTGCATTTCCCTAATGGTTCCCGTTCTAAAGTGACAGGAGTGTTCAAGGTTGACAGGGCTAAGGATTTTGCCATCTTAAAACTAAAAGAAGGATTCTATTCCACTTTGGAGATGGGTAACTCCGCAATCCTGAAACCTTATGATTATACCAGTGCCCTGGGGTATCTCTCCTCCGAGGTAACCGAGCAGAAAGATAAGATCGAGGGTCATATTGCACAGACTTATGGCTTTGTTCTTGGGATTCACTCTCAGGCTGATCCCCAAATACCTTTTATTTATACAACCACTGCATTTGGCCCAGGATTCAGCGGAGGTCCCGTTGTCAACAAATCCAATCAGGTTATTGGATTGGCCACCGTGGAAGGGAGGTCCATCAACCTTGCCCTTCCCATAAATACTGTTAAAGATTTTTTAGACTCTAAAACTTCTTTTTCCCTGCAGGAGCTTTTAGATGAAGACCAGAATTCCCTGAACGCCATGTATTACCGCGGAAATTATTTTTTATACGGATTGGGAGATCCTAACAAAGCGATTACCGAGTTTGAAAAAATACTGACAAATGATCCAGGTTTTATTCTGGCCCATTACGACCTCGCCGTTGCATACAGAGACCTGGGTATGGTCGATAAATCTATTTCCCAATATGAGAAAACCATTGAATTAAGCCCTGACTTTCCTGAAGCCCTTTCTAATCTTGGCGGATATTATTTTCGTAAAGGCAAACTAGATGAAGCGGTGAACTTGTTTAAAAAAGCTATACGTGTTTATCCCAATTTCATCCAGGCGCTTTCAAATCTGGGCGCAGCGTTGAACAAGCAAGGGCATTCTGAAGAAGCAGTTCCACTTTTAGAAAAAGCTCTGAGTCTGGATCCGGAGTTTGCAATTGCCAATTTCAATCTGGGTAATGCCCTGTTCGCTCTCAACCGTCTGGATGAAGCCCGGGAAGTGTTTGAACTTTCCCAGAAACAGGGTATCGACTTTCTTTCCATGCATTGGAAACTTTATGAAATCCATAAAAAAAACCAACGCTTCCCCGAAGCAGAAAAAGAATTAAAAACCATTCTGGAAATCGACCCTTTCAACGAAGAAGCCAAAAAGAAACTCTCCGAACTCCCTGTAGCGCATTAACCGGCGATCCCGCCGGATGAGGAGTGAACTGTTTGCACCTGACCTTTTCTCTAATGTGCCCCTTTATTATCTGGAAAGAAGCTTTTTAACCCCAATATAAATCGGGCCACTTACAAACCAGCCTGCCAAAGCCCAATACCATTCAATCACACCAACCAAAGCCAGCCCCAACCACGTTACCGTTACATAGACTGCGATAATCTGAGGCATGCCGGTCTCCAAGTTTAAGTATTTTTTCGTGGATCTAATCGGGAAAGAAAGTCAATTCCGGAATAACCAAAGTCAATACAATTCCCAGAACAATCAGAACAAAAATGAATTTTGTTACAAATAAAAACTGCATTTACAAATCCTCAATTGTTTTCACCACAACCGAGAAAACAGAATACATACTCTCAACCGAGCATTTATCCAGCGTATCAGCAAGAGTGTGCCAATAGGGATAATCAAAATCTATCAGTACAGTAGAGGGAATACCAATACGGTGGAAAGGATAATGGTCATCGTATATCGTATAATTGATTTCTTCTTTCAACGACTTTATTCCCAAACTTTTTGCGGCACTATAAAGTTTATCTAAAAAACTCGCACTGCCTTTCAGGGAAAAGGTCTCTTTGTATATCTGCAAATCTTTATCCCCTATCATATCGATGACCAGCACCCAATAAGGCCATTCACTTCTATCTTGCTGAACCAGTTGCTGTGCGTAGTAGGTGGAACCTAACAACTTCAGGCCAGAACCGTCAGCCCCAAAATCTTCGCCATCAAAAAATACCAGGTGGACAGGACGTGCAGCAGGATGCTGACTGAGATACTGCGCCAGTCCAAGTAAAACAGCCGTTCCCGAACCTCCGTCATTAGCGCCTAATATCGGTTTTGATCTGTTTTCAGGGTCTGGGTCTTCATCGGCAAAAGGCCGGGTATCAAAATGAGCACCTATCAAAATCGGGGCACCTCCTTTAGTTCCATGAAACCTGAGCTCCAGATTAACCATTTCCTCGGAGGATGTACTGGAAGTCTTGACTGAAAATGGGTGTTCCAAAACCTGATCCGCATATTTCCCCCCCACTTTCCGGATCAATTTAAGAGTATCCCGATAGCCTTCACTACCGGGGTTCCTCGGGCCAAAGTCGCAAAGGGTCTCCAGATAATTCCAAATCACCCGGGAATATTTTTTCGAGTCAATAGGAAACCCATAACCAGGTTGGCTCAAGAAAAATGCTATAGCCAAGATTATTGCGATAATAAAACTGCGAGCCTGCCTAAAAAATTCCATAAAGATTTACCTGTTAAAGTTTTAACTGTCCGATTCCAGCCCTTCCGTTTTCCAGCCATTTAAAATAATCATTCAAAATTTTAGCGTGATCAAACACGAGCGGTTTTGGGAGGGTATTCTTTGTAAAAAGCTCTGCTTTACTAGCATCGGATCCTGCTTGAGCCTTGCCAGTAGCCTGGGCAACAAATACTGTGGAAATTGTATGTCGCCGTGGGTCGCGATCAGGATCGGAATAAGTATGAAACTGTGCCAATAGATTGACCTCCAGGCCAGTCTCTTCCTGAGCTTCTCGACAAGCCGCAGATTCCAAAGATTCGCCATAATCGACAAATCCGCCGGGCAATGCCCAGCCATGCGGAGGATTTTTCCGTTCAATCAAGATTATTCCATCGGCTTGTTCTATAATTATATCTACTGTAACAACAGGATTTTTAAAGCTCATAAATATCTTGTAATCAAGGGTAGCTATTGCGTAAAAAATCCCCAGCCTTATTTAGGGCTAAATTCACCGAAAGATATCCCTACTCAGATATCTCGAGAATCCCCCAAACTCATTTATTTTAATGGTTTAAGGTACCAAAAAATTGTTTTTATTTTCACTGAACTCAGCTAAAGTTTTTCCAGCCATTTCCGATAATTATAAAAGAAGATCATAAACCACCTTGGAGGGTTGGAAAAAGATCTTTACTCCTAATGAGTAAAAAGTTAACCTACTGATGTTGAATTCATTTTCTTAAGGGCTGGTACAATGGAAATACCGGGCAACGATTTTCGAATCAAAGGCAAAACAATCCAGGATAGAGTCAAAGTCGGTGATAAATCGGCTACTACAAAGAGCCAGGGAGGTACTTCCCCAGTCAGTGGTAGTGAGCAGATAGCCATATCTTCTAAAGCCAAAGATATTCAAAAGGCCACCGAAGCAGTCAATACTGCCCCGGATATTCGCACTGAAAAAGTGGACAGAATTAAAAATCAGATTGCAGATGGAAGTTACCGCGTATCCACTGAACAGCTCGCTGAAAAGGTACTTGAAAACATCATCTCTGAGTCTAAGTTTCTCGAATAATTTCTCACCCCTACATTAATTTTTCGATTAGACGCAGCCTTCCCTCCTAATTAAACTTCTGATCTGGGCACAAAATCCTTATTTAATAAATAAAAATTTGATCCTCAATATACTATTTGTGTCAGGTAGAAACGGAACGGGTGGGAAGGGCTTCCAGAAACTGCTCAAGTTGTCTGATCAGAGTGGCAACATCCATACCATGCATCAAAGCCCCGTTTTCCAGAGTATCAAATTTTACAGCAAAACAACTGCTACAGGACATTTGTTTCTCGCTGAAAAACTTCATGGCCTCAGGATAGGTATTGAGAATCTCGTTGATCGTAGTATTTTTATCGACAACCATAATGCTCTCTCAAATACTCTTGCCCCTTTAACAAGGTTATGCTAGCATCTAACCATCTTCAAGACAATCTATTTCGGAGAATTTGATGTCCCAAAAATGTGAAGTTTGCGATAAAAAACCCCAATTTGGTAACAATGTCAGTCACGCGAACAATAAAACCCGCCGACAATGGAAACCAAATATAAAAAAATTGCGTGTGGTGATGAAGGGTTCTATTAAAACCATGAAAGTCTGCACCCGTTGCATCAAATCAGGAAAAATAACCAAAGCTATCAGGTAGGGCTGAGTTCCCGTTCTCCATTTGCCCCCAGTTTTTCACCCAAAGCCTCAAGCCTGTTTTTAACCGGTGAGTTTTTGTTAAAGTCCTTGATCCGCTCCAGATAAATTACATCTTCGAGCTGTCGTATTTTTTCTAGAATTTGATTCAAGTGTTCCACATCCTGAATCTCTATGGAGAGGTCGAAGTAGGCCCTTTTGTTTGATCCCTGCTGAATATTCGCCCGGGTAATGTTGATCCCGCATTCTGCGAAAGACTGACTGATGGTAGCCATTATTCCGGGTTTATCGGTCGCGACTATCGCAATGTGAGCCTGGTAAATCACATTCAAACCCGCTTCCCATTCGACTCCCACCAGTCTTTCCGGGTCATTGATCACATTTCCGACACTTGGGCAATCAATATGGTGTACTGTAACCCCACGGCCTCTTGTAATATATCCTATGATCGGTTCACCGGGGAGTGGATGACAACATTTACCGATTCGAATGGAAATATTTTCATTGAAACACTGAACCTTGATCACATTACGCGAGGATTTAGAAGGCTGGCTTTCCTTAAGTTTTATCAGCGTTTTCTCACGGGACTCTTTACCCTCCAACTTTTCTTTCGGAATCAGTTTTTCGATGACATGGTGAGTCGATAATTTTCCGATTCCTATTCCCATCAACAGACTATCAGTAGAATTAAAACCGCAAGCCTGTGCAGCTTCTTCAAAGGCCTCTCCACCCATTTCAACTTGAGGATCCAAATCGTACCCGAGGATCTCTTTTTCAAGAAGTTCCTTCCCTAATTTCAAACTCCTTGAGCGCTCTTCTGTGTTTATGTAGTGAGATATTCTATTTCGTGCCTTGGAAGTTTTCACAAAGGCCAGCCATTCACGGCTGGGAGATCCATTCTCGTCAGTGATAATTTCCACCTGATCCCCATCCTTTAGCTTATAACGTAGTGGAACAATCTTGCCATTCACCTTAGCAGAATGGCAGAGGTATCCAACATCTGTATGAACCTGAAACGCAAAATCAACGGGAGTAGCATTATAGGGAAGTGCAATCACATCTCCCCCAGGGGTAAACACATAAACTTCGTCCGGGAACAAGTTTACCTTGAAAGCATTGAGAAATTCTTTTGGATTTTTTAAGTCCTTCTGATTTTCAAGAAGATGTCGAACCCATGATAATTGTTCGTTCATGGGCTTTTCATCACCATCGGTTTGTTCTTTATAACGCCAGTGCGATGCAATTCCGCCCTGGCACACTTTATCCATTTCCTCGGAGCGAATCTGCACCTCTACCCTTTCACCTTTTGGCCCAATCACTGTGGTGTGGAGGGACTGGTACATATTAGGTTTGGGCATGGCAATATAGTCTTTAAATTTTCCGGGAATAGGTTTCCAAAGAGAATGTACTAACCCCAAAACCGAATAACAGTCACCCAGGGATTTCGTTAAAACCCGCACACCAATCAGGTCATAAACATCCTCAAAGCTTATATTCTGGTCCACCATTTTTTTATAAATGCTGTAAAATTGTTTGGGCCTACCCTCAACTTTTCCTTCAATCCCCCCCTCTTTCAACTCTTTCATCAATCGGGATGTAACTCTTTCAACATATTGGGCTCGACTGTCTCTACTTTTCGCTACTTTCTCCTCAATGGTCTGATACTCTTCAGGATAAAGATAGCGGAATGATCCATTCTCCAGTTCTGATTTTAACCACCCGATTCCCAGGCGGTTGGCAATTGGAGCGAAAATTTCAAGAGTCTCCCGCGCAATTCTTCTCTGCCTTTCCTCTGACAGAGAACCCAGAGTCTGCATATTGTGAGCTCGATCGGCAAGCTTAATCAAAACCACCCGAATATCCTGGGCCATGGCGAAGATCATCTTTCTGTAATTTTCTGCCTGGCTCTCTTCATGGCTGGAAAAATGGATCTGGCTGATTTTAGTCACCCCATCCACAAGCTGAAAAATTTCTTCACCAAACAATTCCTGGATTTCTTCTGGGGTAGAAAGGGTGTCCTCAATGGTATCGTGTAATAATCCTGCAGCTACTGTTGTGGGGTCCAGCTTTAACTTGACGAGATTGTATGCAACTTCAAGGGGATGAGAAATATAAGCCTCCCCTGATCTGCGACTCTGACCACGGTGGGCCTTCGCTGAATAAATATAAGCATTCAGAATGATATCGACATCAGCATCGGGCATGTATTCCAATAACTTGTCTGTTAAATCCTGAACTTTCATAGCAAGAATGCAACCTCCATTTTTCTCAAACAAAAGTCAAAAAAAGCAGAGAGGTAAGTATAAGCCTTTTATTTAAGGATACTTCCACATTTTTTTCCTGTCAACGCTCAATCGTGGTAGAACATCTTGTCCCCAAATCTCTTGCACGATAATATTAGAACCATGAAACACTCACCTTCCCTGAATGACCCCATGCAATTTATAAAAGGGGTTGGCCCAAGAAAAGCTGTTCTGCTTGAAAAACTGAGACTGACAAGTATTGAGGATTGTCTATATTTTTTGCCTTTCAGGTATGAAGACCGCACACAGTTTAAAAAAATTTCGCAGGCTGTTCCCGGAGAATACGTCACTCTCACAGGGGAAGTTCTTAGCTCCGGAACAATATTCATGGGACGTCGAAAAAGAATATTTGAGACTATTGTTCAGGATGAAACAGGAGTCATTCGTGCAAAATGGTTCAAGTTCAACGAAGCCTATATGAAAGAAAAGTTTCAAACAGGACAAAAAATAATTCTTTCGGGAAAGCCCAATATCAACAAACGTTCAGGCTTAGAGATCGTCCACCCCGAAACCGAGAAGGTAACTGGAGAAAATATCCACTCGCTCGAAATCGGGAAAATTGTACCCGTTTACCATGTCACAGATGGCCTGCACCTCAAATCCATGCGTACCATAATAAAAAACGTCCTAGACAAATACCTGCATCTCGTTGAAGAATTTCTTCCTGAAAACCTTATCCAGTTATACGATTTCCCACCCCGGTCCGAAGCAATTGCCCAAGCTCATTTCCCACCACAAGGCTGTTCACTTAAAGAACTGGATCTTTTTAAAACCCCAGCACAAAATCGGCTGGTCTTTGAAGAACTATTCCTGATCCAGCTAGGACTGGCATTCAGGAAAAAACAATCCGGGACTGAACGCAAAGGCATCCAATTTAAAACTCGTGGTGAACTCATCAAACGGTTTGTAAAGTTATTGCCCTTCACATTAACAGGAGCGCAAAAAAAAGTTCTTGGGGAGATTATGGAAGATCTCGAAAAAGGCAAACCGATGAATCGCTTGATTCAGGGTGATGTAGGAAGTGGAAAAACCATCATAGCCCTAACCGTACTTTTAACCGCTGTGGATAACGGCACGCAATCGGCACTTATGGTTCCGACAGAAATTCTCGCAGAACAGCATTATTTGAATATACGACCTTATTGTGAAAAATTAGGCATCAAACTCAGCCTGGTTACAAGCGCTCTAAAGGACAAAGAACGCCAAAGTTATTTTCAAGATATAAAAGCAGGAAAAACACATATTGTTGTTGGGACCCACTCACTGATTCAAAAGGATATACAATTTAAAAAACTGGGGTTGGCAGTTATAGACGAACAACACCGCTTCGGAGTCATGCAAAGAGACGCCATTGGGAAAAAAGGAACTCACCCACATCTGCTTATCATGACAGCCACACCCATTCCCAGGTCTCTTGCTCTCACCCTCTATGGAGATATGGATGTATCTCTTTTAGATGAATTCCCACCAGGAAGGCAGAAAATAATTACAGAACTGTTTTTTGAGAACCGACGTGAAAAAGCCTACAGTATTTTAGGAAAGCAGTTACAACAGGGCAGGCAGGCTTTTATAGTCTGCCCTTTGATTGAAGAATCAGAATATATTGATCTTAACGCAGCGGTTACTGTCTTTGAAAATATTCAGGAACAATTCCCTGATTTTAAGGCTTGCTTGATCCATGGAAAGCTTAAAAAAGAAGAACGACAAAACATAATGTCCCGCTTCCTTAATAAAGAAATCCAGATATTAGTTTCTACAACAGTGATTGAAGTAGGCATTGATATCCCCAATGCCACCATCATGATCATTGAACATGCCGAACGATTTGGTCTCGCACAATTGCATCAGTTACGCGGACGTGTAGGCCGCGGAAAACATGCATCCCGTTGCTTACTCATGGCCTATCACCCAATTTCCGAAGACGGACATGCAAGGATGAACGCAATGCAAAAATCTGGAGATGGGTTTGTCATCGCAGAAGAAGATTTAAAAATACGTGGTCCCGGAGACTTCATGGGAACTCGACAATCGGGATTACCTATATTAAAAATCGCAAACCTACTCCGGGATATTAAGGTATTGGAGATAGCCCGCAAAGAAGCTATCTGTCTCATTGAGAAAGACCCGGAGCTCAAAGACCCTAAGCATCAACCTCTAAGCAAAGCCTTACAACGGTTTTTTGGCAACTACATGGAGCTAATAGAAGTCATCTGAAAACTCCCCCCAACAACCTGCAACCCACTGTTTATATTAATATTATCTTACCTGGAAAGCATTCCTGATCGTTTAACAAACTCACTTTTTAGGAAAAAATAGAGCTTGTAGGCGCATTCAAAAACATCGAATGAATTCGTCTTTAATAATTATTTTCAATAGTCGTAAGATTTTTTTGAATGTGGTGAAAATATTTTCAAATTATGACTGTAATAAAACAGACATTTCTTGCTTCCCTAAACTTCATAACGTCTGTAAAATAGATTACTTATGGGGAGAAAATATAAAAAATGATAGATTCCAAGACTCTACCCGAGTTCAAAAAACATATTGCGTCTTTGGCAAATCAGTTGTCTCTTTTTGAGACCAAAGTCAAAGATACTCCTGATATTGAGCCTGGCGAAAAAGGCCCCGAAGAAGAAAGAGAAAGAATTTTATCGATACTTGCTTCCTACCAGAAAAAGCTCCCAAAAATTGAAGAATATGCCAGCGGACCTCTTCTCAAAAATGGCGCTGATCCTATCAATATTTCTACTGCGCTCGAAAGTTTAAAAGATATAGATAAAACTTTCAAAGACCTGAAGCAGGATGTAGAACAAATTGCTGAAGAACAGTATGAATGCAAACTTG
This sequence comes from uncultured Nitrospina sp., assembly GCA_964344595.1. Lineage (GTDB taxonomy): Bacteria > Nitrospinota > Nitrospinia > Nitrospinales > VA-1 > LS-NOB. The sequence continues at coordinate 110,357 of CAYFNV010000005.1, forward strand.
GAATCTATGAGCAAGAGGTCACCAAAACTGTAGAGCTCATCCTCTCCACTTTCGATTACGTGCTTCCTAATATTCGGTTCGAACTAAGTTTCATGGAAAAACATTATCGGGAACCTGCAAACATGGCCAAAACTGTTGTTCCTGAATTGAACGATCTGGTTCACAAGCTGGAAGAACACAATATTACTCTCGATGAGTTTTTCAACGGCTATAAATCAGGTGAAAATAAAATCGCGGGTTACAACGTATTAAGAATGAAAAATGGGCTTTTCTCCAAGTATCAGTTCTTTGACAATTCCCCAGACTCTTATAATGAGCTCAACGATATCTATTATCAGACTTGCAAATTTATGGAGTCTTTTCTAAAGGACAAAAGGTCTGAACCCGATCTGGGGAAATTTTACTTTCAGGTCAAGGAAATGAACATGCAGATATCGCGCATGAGTGACGTTTTTAGCACTGAAGCTTTCCTGACTGCTTTAAGTCGCAAGTCCAAAAAAAAGTATTCCTATGTGGATGAAGTAAGAAAATCCACCACTCTTTTAAAAAAGTTCAAAGAACTTAAAAAATCTCTCATTGTTTATAACGTACATGAAATTAAGCGAGCTCAAAGCGTTTTGGAATCAAAGTTATCCCAGGAAGGCGAAAAAGGAAGACTCAAAGCCATCATGGATGAAACTCAAGGTTGTATCGAAGAAAAGCAAATCGATTTTTCCAGACTTGATATGATCTTTTCAAAACTACTTAAAAAGAATTTTAATATTGTAGTACGAGAAAAGGATGCTGAAGACATAACCATTACCATAACCCCTCATCATGAAAAAAAATATGGGCGAGATATACTCAACCGAATCAACATTATTATCCAGGAAATAGACTTCTGGTATCCGCCTAATGAAAAACAACTACTGTTTCAAAGTATTTCTAAAACAACAGAAAGAATTCAAGCAGATGAGCCCTTGGATAAAAAAGAGTTCATGACCATGATGCAGAGTTATGACCAAAATATGGAAAAAAACATAAGAAAAACCTACCCTGCCAAGGCCAAAGAACTATCAAGCATATACTCTGCTTTCAACAAACTGTTTCCGGGTAAAACGCAAAAAACAAAACTGGAAAAAAGGCTCATGAACGACAAAATCTGGGAAGAAATCTCTGATGACATCGACAAGGTCAAAAGGAATATATCCGTCCTTTCTTCCAATAATGTATCCATGAAAAAAAATGTTAACAAATTTCCTTTTTTGCGGGTGGCCATTGAGCACCTTTCTCAGGTACTGTATGACCTATCTATGCAACTATTCATTTCCTTTGAAGGAATTGATGGTCGAAGCGTTACCAATATGACCAACATCCTTTCTACTTACAATGAATTTAGAGATCTTCCCAGTCTCTGGGCAGCATTTTCTCACTATTTTTCCAAGTCCAGCATGCCGAATTTAAGTGTAAACGAAAAAGTGATGATTGAATTAACTCGGGAGCCCCGCTGCCAGACTCGGTTAAAAGAGCTATTCGCTAGCAATGATTGAGTAGCGCTTGAGAAATAACAGTTACTTCTCTATTTTAGGGAATAAAAACTCAAGTTATCAGAATGCCTACCCTTTATTTCAGCCTGAACAATCCCGAATCAAAAAATATAGTCCAAAACATTATTAGGGATTGTCGCTTATCACTACATGCTACATGTCTGGGGCCCGAAGACCCTAAGGAATTTTCACCACAAACACTCAGCAGAATTCTTTCTATTTGTGACGCACTAATCATCGTGGTCACAAAAATTGAACCCGATGGCAAAGACTCAAATCTTCCATACTGCGAACCTAACCTGAAAAAACGTCTTCAATTAGAGATCGAGACCGCTATAAATCTGGATATGATGATCGTTCCTCTACTGCTTGATGATGCAACCATTCCAAATAGTAATGATCTCCATTGGGAGTTTGTTCGTAAGTTCAATTCCTACTCTTTGAGAAGCGCGTTTCTAGAGGAAGACTTGCAGGAAGCACTGGATGATATGGAGGAGGAGTTTAACTTCAAAAAAGACGTGGAAACCAGAATGTGTCTTTCCGTTAATGAAAGCTTTAATAGGCTCTCAGAATTTGATGCAAAACCCGGAAAACCATTTGGCCTGGAATCCTCTGGCATGCTTGAGTTACGCAAAGTGGTAGAATCTGAAACCATTTTTCTCAAAAAAGCACGTGGCATCGGAGACAAGCTGGCAGAGAAAAATGCACTTTCAGCCCTGGGATTAGCGTACAGCCGACTGGGGCAAACCCAGAGAGCTATTGGTTTTTTTCTTCAGGAGCTCGATATTGCAAAGGAGTTGGGCGATAGCAAAGAGCAATGCAGCCTACTTGCCAACCTTGGCGATGCATGCGCAATTTCAGGCAAACTCGATCAGGCTCTGAAGTATTTTGAAGAACAAAAGGCTCTAGCCACAGAAAATGGTCACAGCGATTTTATTGGCAGTTCATATAATGGACTTGGATTCGTTTACGTTAAGAAAAATAAAATCCCAAAAGCTATTAACTGTTATTTAAAGGCTCTGGAAAGTTACCGCCTGCAGGAAGATCATGATAAGGTGCTTGAACTACTGGTTGGCATAGGTCTTAACTACCAGAAACTTGGGAAATACGTGCCTGCGACAGATTTTTTTATCCAGGCTCTGGCCACTGCAAAGTATGTTGAAAACAGGAAGGAGGAAGCCCACATCCTTGTAGATCTGGCCGAAACATACCATAAACTTGGAGATATCAAACTCCTGAAACCCGTTTTGCAACAGGCTGAAGAATTGTTGAATACGCGTAAAACCAACTGGGCTTCTCCACTCAAAAACAGGCTGGATAACTTGAAAACAACTATTAATTAATACTGAATAGACCTTGGAGAAGTTTAACTATGGCATGCATTGACAGCAGTTTTTAACAGGACTAAATTAGTCTTACAGGCAATTATTTTTGAAAGCGGGTGAACTGAAATGGAAAAAATCATCAACTATCTTGCAGAATCTCTTTTAAGCATAAGCCCGACAGAAACTGTTTTGGAAGCAGCACATACCATGCACGAGAATGCTATCCACTCTTTGCTTGTCGAAGAGGTAGGGGAATTCATCGGAATCATCACCAATCATGATATCAGCAGGAAAGTAGTTTCTGAAAATCTTGATCCCGAAAAAGTCCAGGTTGCTGAAGTCATGAGCTTTCCCCTTATCAAACTGGAAAGCCGGGAAAGCATGGAAAAGGCTGCGCAAGTAATGCGGGATCATAGCATCCATCATCTGGCTGTAACAGAGCATGGACAAATGCTGGGGACATTATCCATTAGCGATTACCACAAATACCTTGTTAAGAAGCACCCCAGATAAATGACATAAAAATTACCATGGAGGGAGCTGTCTTCAAACAACTCACTCCAAAACCATTGTCTGTAGTTTGGGGAAAGCACTGGATTCCTTGAGTAGTTTTTTTCCTTCATCGGTCAGTCCACTGCCAAACACTTCAAGCAACTCCAAACTGGACAGGCTATTACTTTCGGCCAGAGCTTTAGCTCCTTCATCCCCAATATTGTTCTGTGCTAAATCCAGGGTTTTAAGGTTAACCAAAGTCGTTGAGTTAGCTATAGCCTTTGCCCCTTCAGCCCCGATCTTATTCTTCCAAAAGTTAATGAATTGCAAATAAGAAAAGTTCGCCGATTCAGCAATAGCTTTAACCCCTGCATCCCCGATATCGTTTCTTTCAAGATGCAACTCTTTCAGGTTAGTAACTATGGAAGATTTCGCCAGGGCATCAATTCCCTTATCAGTTATCTCATTCCTTTCCAGGTTCAAAACTTCCAAATCAACCAATTCAGGGCTTTGAGCTAAATAACTCAGACCTTCATCACCAATATATTTTAATCTCAAATCCAAAACCGTTCCGTTCTGGGTCAGAAACTTTCTTACCAATACTTCTACCGGATCATCATTAAAGGGTTTATTCATTCCATTATCCTTTTTTCTTTTGGGATTTGTGTTTAGCGTCTTTTTTCTTTTCAATCATATCCACTCGATCGCGCAAAGCCTTATTATCTTTCAACAAATCATCGAGGTCAGATCGTATCAGCTTCATTTCACCTGGTTTTTTTGCTGACTCGAGCAGGCGAATAATCGTTTCCTCTGCTCTCCGTTTCAAACGGCCATCGGTTTCACTTTCCGCCAACCTTCTTAAAGTTGGAATTGCGGAGAGGTCTTCCAGCACACCCATTGCCTGAATGGCCGCCAGTTTCCCTCGAAATGTAGCAGAAGGAGTACCACGAGTTTCCCGGGCAAACTTCTTTAAAGTGTTAATGGCTTCTGGCTTAAGGTGCTCGAACCTTCCTGCCAGCTTTGCCAAGCCCTGAATAGCAGAAAAGCGACTACTACGAGCCGCTCCATAATCAGCACCTTTGAACAGTGTTTCCCACGCCTCTTCTTCCTCAAGATTAGCCAAAGCCCTGAAAATAGCAGATCTTCCAATATCATTGTGAGAAGGTCTATCCAAAAAGCCCTCCAAAAAAGCTCTACTGTTCTTCGCTTTGATCCTTCCGAGAGATGACAATGCTTCGGCTTCCACCCTGTATGACGGGTCACCTTTGGCAATTTTTTTAAGTACACGGGCTATTTTCTCATCACCCATAAACTCTCCCAAAGCCTTAACTATTCCCAAGCGAATTTTCGCGTCATCACTGTTCACCGCCTTTAGCAAACCATCCCTGGCAAACTCTCCACCTATTTTACCCAAAGAACTTGCAATACGGTTTGCTACACCCCAGTGAGTTTCTTTTTTGAGACATTGACTAAGAACCTTGATATCAAGCTGAGATGATTTAGCAACAAGATTTTGAGCCGCTTCGATACGTCCTATCGGATCTTTATCCCGTTTTAGTTGTTCATGCAAAATGGAACGGGAAACTTCCAGCTTTACTTTTTTGGGCGGACACTCATAGTCCGGATCCACCCTGAAATATAGTGGTTTGGATTTGAGATGAAAACTGAACTTTTCTTCTTTATTTCTGATTTCAAGAGGAAACTTTTCACTACCCCGGGAAAAATAAAACTCAATTTTCAAAGGAAGTTTAAACAACAGTTCCGCTTCTTTTTTTTCGGCTTTCTGAGTTTGCTTAACCGTTATTTCCGCCAGTTTAGTGGTTGCCCCCCATTTGTAAGAAACTTCCAACGTAGGATAACCCCCGCGAAAAATCCATTGATCCATCCATTCATCAAAATTCTTTCCACTGACTTCTTCAAGGCATCTAACCAGATCCACTGTTTCGACCAAGCCATATTCATGGCGTTTGAGAAACCGGGCAATAGCTTTGCGAAATAGAGTTTCCCCTGCAAGAGATTTCAGGTAATGAAGTCTCACTGCCCCTCCTGGATAAAGATGGGCATCAAACAAATCAATAGGTTCTTTATATACATGGGTAACAATTGGGCGACGGTAGCGGGCATCTTCGCTGAAATAGGTTTCCGCGTCTTCTAATAACTGATAGCGGAACTCTCCCTCGCCTTTCGATTCACGTGTATAGAGTGCATCAAAATAAGTGGCAAATGATTCATGCAACCACGCATGCGACCAGCTTCTCGCAGTAACAATATCGCCAAACCACATATGAGCAGCTTCATGGGCAACCAAACCATTCGAATCCATATCCAGTCTAGCTCTGTCATCATGAAGGGTCAGGTCCGTTTGAGTGGTAACCGTGAAGTTTTCCATACCACCAAATACAAATTCAGGAACAGCAATCTGGGTATAATGTTCGTAGGGGTAAGGATAACCCGTGTAGTCGGAAAAAAAACGGATGATTTTTCCCGTATCTTTAAAAGCGTTGCGACCTTCCCGCTCACGGCCTTTCTGAACATACCATTTTATATCTACCCCACCAACTCGACTCTTATGTTCAGAAAACTCCCCTGCAACAATGGAGAGCAGGTAAGTAGAGTAAGGAATTTCCAGTTTATAGTGAAAAAAAGACTCCCTTGAGTTTTTTTTCTTTTTTACAAGTCTGCCGTTGGACAACCCGAACATTCCCTTTGGTAGATGCAATTTGACTTCAGTTGTCTGTTTAAAGTTCGGTTGGTCAAAACAAGGAAAATAATATTTAGAATCCTCATCCTGACCCTGTGTCCAAACTGTTTTAAATCTTTCCGAATAGGATTCATCCGGTTTAGTAAAATAAATTCCTGCGGAAGGGCGGGTAACCGAATGAAATAGCTTTACCTGCATAATCCTTCCATATTTGAGAGTCTTGTTTAAAAACACAATTACCCGATCACCCGTATTTTCAAATTCGAGGGTACGGCCGCCTGAAACCACTCGATCTATTTCCAAGTTCGCCGCATCAAATTCAATTTCCTGAATGTCCTGCCCATTGACCATCAAGTCATAGGTAGTGCTCCCCCAAACCCGTTCATCTTTCCAGTCAAAACTAAGATCAAGCAAAAGATGCTTGGGAAGTATAGGAGTATCTGGAGCAAAATGCGCTTTAGCTCCCTTTTGGACAAAAGCTTTTCGATCCAGGATACCCCAGTGATCAGACTCACCATTTTGATAATGACATTTGCAATATCGAACCAAACTCATCTATTAAACCCAGGAATATTCTTTGGAGAAAAGATCATTTTATAAGGCTTCTTTTTAATGTCAACTGCTAGGCGCAAGGACAACAATCAATAGTTTGGCTTTACTAAGTAAATGGCCTTATCATATTAACCGGGTATTGCTCCATTTTCTTACAGTTATAGTAATTCCTTAGCGAAGCAGGAAAAGACAAACACTCTGTCAGCCTGGAAAAACTTCTCCGTAATAGTTGTTGCATATGGCCCCACACCTAGTAGTTTTATGCGACAATATGGAAAGTTAGTCTTTTCCAGCTATAATCAAGACTATGGAAAACTCAGCACAACATTTCGACGCTCAAGTATTATCCCGAATTTCCTCTTTGAAGATGACAGCCATGAATCTGGTAGAGGGCTTGCTAACAGGGCAACACCGCAGTCGTCACAAGGGGTCTTCAGTGGAGTTCGCAGAATATAAAGATTACTCCCCTGGAGATGAAGTCCGCCATATCGATTGGAAAGTAGCAGGTAAAACCGATAAATATCACGTCAAGCAATTCGAGCAATCCACAAACCTGAAATGCACTATTTTGCTGGACTCAAGCGGGTCTATGGGTTATCAGTCTCCACTCAACAAGCATCACTCCAAAATGGAATATGCTCGCAACCTTGTCGCGGCACTTTCTTATTTGCTTTTAAAGCAGTTTGATGCAGTAGGAGTGACTTTGTTTAACGATCAAGTCCTAGAGCATATTCCACCTCGCTCCAAAGCTTCACACTTTCAGCATATTCTACATGGTCTTGCCAGTATTTCACCACAGGGGACAACCCAGATCGCAGATGTTTTGGGAAGCCTGCATGAAAGACTGCCAAGAAGGAGCATGCTCATTCTAATCTCAGACTTTTTAGTCCAAAACCAGAATCTGCAGAAAAGCTTAAAGCTCTTATGCTCAAGAGGGCTTGAGATTGTATTATTTCACGTACTCCACCCAGATGAAATTCACCTGCCTTTTGAAGGGGATATAGTTTTTGAATCGCTTGAGGAAGACCCCGCAATCAGTCTCGATCCGCAAGATATTCGCGAGGAGTATCAGTCTGTGATTCAGGAATATATAAACTCCTTGAAAAAAGACTGTAATGGACTGGGAGTGGATTATATCTTACTGAACACATCGGAGCCTCTGGATAACGCTTTGAGTTATTATTTGCTAAAACGTAAAAGCCTCACCAAACTATGAGCCTGAATTTTTCTTCTCCACTATTTTTATTTGGGTTGGTTGGGATCTCTATTCCAATCCTGATACATCTTCTGACCAGAAGACAACAAAAACAAATCAAGTTTTCAGCGGTTTATTTACTCACACAATCACAAAGACGTTCTATAAAAAAATCACGGCCCAACAGATTATTATTACTTATTACCCGTTGTTTGGCTATAGCCCTGTTCAGCATCGCTCTGGCCAACCCATTTTTTTCATTCGGAAAATCGGAAGCCTTCCTCCCAGCTTCTCCGGCTTCAATCGTATTTGTCCTTGATGACTCCTATAGCATGGGAACTCGCTCAAAAGAAAAAACCTTATTTGATAATGCTATAAAATACATTTATGAAAAAATCCAATTAACTACCGATAGCAGTGAGCTCAGTCTTATCCTCGCTTCTTCTCCAGCGCGAACAATACAGGATTGGACATCCGACAAATCTACTTTCACAAACAAACTCAAAGAGCAAACAATCTCCTACCGAACCACTCATATTGGAGGAGCTATTGATGAAGCAATAAAGCTGCTTGAGACCGCTAAACACAAGAAAAAGAAAATTCTTTTACTGACTGACCTGGACAAAAATGGCTGGCAAGAAGGATCATTTCCGACAAGCACTTCGCCCTATTCGATTCAAGTAATAAATTTTTCACAACTGCAGTCAGGTGACAACAAGGGGATGATCCAAAACATCAATATATCTCAGGAGTTTCTCACGCGAAGCCGTTTATTAAGAGTAAAAACATCCGTGAAGAATATATCCAGCACATTGGGCCAAATGCCACTTTCTTTATTTCTGGAAGGAAAACTTGTAAAAGAAAAACTCCTCGATATTCCACCAGGGCAAACTATTGAGCAGGAATTCTCGTATCCTTTAAAAAGAAACCAACCCTTGAATGGTAAAGTGCAGATTTCTGACGATGCTTTGCCCGTCGATAACTCCCGATATTTCCCCTTTCATCCCAGCCAGAACATACGCGTTCTGGTAGTCGATGGAGATCCGGAAACCATCTCTCATCAAAGTGAATCTTTTTACCTTGAACATGCCCTGAATCCTTTTTCTGTTTCTCTGTCAAATATTGACCCAACTGTTTCAACCCTTGCAGAACTAACCTTGAGAAATTTATCTGATTTCTCAGTCGTTATCCTGGCCAATGTCCGAGAGCTTCCACCAGGCTACGAATTGGAGCTTGAAAAGTTTGTTTTAAATGGAGGGGCCCTTTTATTTGGAATGGGAGATCAAGTAAACCCCAAATATTTTAATGAACGTTTAGGCAACCTTCTCCCTGTCAAACTAGAATCTCAACAACAGACCAGAGAAGGAAACCTGCACCTTCTTTTGAAAAATAATAATCATCCGGTCATGCGAGTTTTCTCGACCAAATCTCTTGAAGAAATGCGTGGAATAAATTTTTATTCCATGTACACCATATCAGCAAGGGAAGATAAAAAATTTAAAGTAGGCACCTGGTTTTCGAACAAACATCCTGCAGTGATTGAATCTGAAAATGGAAAAGGAATTGTTGTCCTGTTTTTAAGTTCTCTAGACAGGGATTGGAATGATTTTCCAATTCAACCTACTTATTTACCCTGGATACAGCGTTGGACTCAGTATGCAGCACGAGGACTGGAAAATGTTTCCCAGCAGGACTTGATGGTAGGTGAACCTTTTCGCAATAATGTCACAGACATAAAACGAGTTGTACTTTCGCCTGATGGAACACTCCACAATCTCGAAAATGGTTTTTTTGGTAACACCTATCAACCTGGGATATACCGTCTCTTTTCATTACCTGGTTTCAACACTGAAAATCAAAAAGAGCTGACAAAGCTCCCCCATGGAGCCGAACCTGCTGGAATGTTTACCGTAAATATCGATACCAGCGAATCAGAGCCGGGCAAAATATCACCAAAAGAAATCGAAAGCTTTCTCAAAGGGATGAAACTGGATTTTCTGGAACCCCAAACAGTATCTGCCAGACCTGAGCCTTCTGAAGGTTTACCTCTCAGCACAGCTCTATTTCTAATGGTTGCAGGAATGCTTTTTCTAGAAGGATGGATGGTAAGGAATGAATAGGCAGGTCTATTCCTGCCTCTTGCGACTCCATAACTTTTTGTGCGTTAAGGTTACTTGATGAGTAATCGCTTCCCCAATCATGTCCAAAGGTAATGAAATGTTTGCCACTGAAGAAGCTGTTTGCGGCATGGAAGGAGAAGAACATTTCCCGGGTTTTTCTACAAATACAGCCCCATTTCCTGCCCTGATTGTTCCTGCACCTTGAGCACCATCACGCCCCATTCCAGCTAAGACGACAGCAATACAAAATTCTCCAAATACATTACCCACGCTATCAAATAAAATATCTCCCGAAGGACGCATAAAGTTTTTCTTTGGCTCGTGGTTCAATCCTATCGACAAAGGAGGAGGATTGATTACCATATGCTGATCGCTGGGGGCGATATAAATATGTCCTTTTTCCGGTTGCAGGCTTTGAGATGCAATCTGACAAGGAAAACCCGTTTCCTGTCTAATCTGCTGAACAAGGAGGTCCACCATCCATTCCGGGCCATGTTGAACAATGAAAAAAGCTGCTGGACAATCTCTACTAACAGAATGAAAAAGCTTAGGAACATTGATTGGGTTTCCAGTGCCAGATGTGATGGCCACTCCAACAAAAGGCGGAAGCCCGTTAATTCGTACAGGTTGTATTACACTGACTTCTGGTTCAGGTTGGGTAAATCTGGCAAAATCATCGGATAAAACCTGGACCAAGTCTGCCGTTTCATAGGGCTTGATTAAAAAATCATCCGCTCCAGCCTGAAGTACCTGCTGTCGAGACTCATCATCTCCAACAGCAGTGATCATCAAGATCAAGGGTGTGGCATCAAGTTCATTGCGGACTTTTTGAATCAGAGTTACCCCATCCATTTCCGGCATCATCCAATCTGTCAAAAGCACATCAAACTGAGCCTGCCTCAACCTGTCGAAAGCTTTGACACCATCATCCACAACTTCAACAGTATGCTTACTGTTTTTAAGTATATTCTCCAGCAACCTGGCACTATCCAGATCGTCTTCCACAACCAGGATTTTCATCTACCAATCTCAGAAAAAGAAGACAATAAAAGTATCACTTGATTCTTAAGCATTACAAATTCGCCTTCTGTTATAATATAAATAAAACCTTAAAACCTTCGTTCCAGATTTCTATGCCTAAAAAAACTACAAAGAATTTTAACGGCTTCGTATTTCTTATTTTTTTTATCATATACATCTTACAACCGATATTTGCCCGCGGCAACCCCCTTGTTTTCGGTGGTATTGAGGCAAATCTTCTGGAAATTAAAAAGGACTCAAAAATAAATCCCAACCTGTTGGAAACACTTCTATTAGTGTCAAAACACTGGGACCCATCTTTAGATTTAATGCCGCTAAGAGAGAAGATAGAACAACTGACCCTCTCAGCCAAACAAAACCTGAAAGGAAAAGACAACCCTGAAGAAATAATCCGTACGCTAAAAATCCTTATTCATGACGCCGGAAAATTTGGCTATACAGACCAGGTTGATGAAAGAGGAGTTCCAGTCAATCCTGAAGAACTTTTTCTTCATGGTTTGTTGAAGACTCACAAAGGTTATTGTATGAACCTGTCTCTTTTATATCTGATACTTGGACAAAAGTTAGGAATTCCTCTTCATGGCGTTGCCCTCCCCAATCATTTTTTTGTCCGATATGAGAATAAAGGAACACGTATCAATATTGAAACCACTGAGCGGGGAGTTTCCTATCCAGACAGTTTTTACCAGCAACGCTTTGGAGTTCTGGCCAAAAATCAAAATTCCTATTTCCTGAAAAACCTGAATGGCAGACAAACCCTGGGAGCTTATTTTTCAAATGTCGGAATGGTTTATTATCAGAATCAGAAACCGGAAAGAGCCATTTTTTATTTGGAATTATCCACCTCCATCAATCCCCGGTCAATAGATGCTCAAAATAATCTGGCAAACATTTATTCAGAACTTAAAAAACCAGCAAAAGCTATCGAACATTACAATCTGGCTTTAAAAGCAGATCCTGATAACACATCAACTCTGTTCAACCTTGGCCTTGTGCTCATGGAATCCGGCAAGCCGGATAAAGCTGTTGATGCCTTTTTGCAAGTTGTTCAAATTGAGCCAGGGTTCAGCCCGGCTCATAAAATGCTGGCAAACCTCTATCTGCAAAACAAAAGGCTCACTTCATCGTTGTTGCATCTTAAACTGATTGCCCGGATACAGCCTGAAATTTTACAGAACCATCTTAATATCGCTTCCGCCTATGGAAAAATGGGACAACAGGCATTGGCACTTGAACTCCTGAGAAAAGTTCAAATGAGGTTCCCAGACTCTCCCCAAATTCATGAAGGATTGGCAGAGGCTTATTACAGAATGGAAGATTTCCAGCGGGCGATTGAACAATACCGTTTTCTCATAGATAAGGCCCCTTCGCATTTGAAAAACTACATCCAGCTAGGTTGGACCTATTACCGAATTGGTGATCTACCCATGGCTTCGGCGTGGACACTTCGCGGAATAAAGAAAAGTATGGGATCGGATCAACTCAAAGCACTCGCACAGATGAACCTGGGGTTTTATTCACTCCTGCAAAAACAATACAAGAAAGCCAAGGAGTGGTATGAAACGGTTATCACAGAAAACTCAACTCAAATAGTGCAGGGCATGATTCAGGATATTAACGAAAACCTCAATTCCCACAGAGCAGATTTACATTTTTTTAAAGGATGGATTTATTTCAAAGCAGGCAAACATAATAAATCTGAAGCCAGTCTGCAAACCTATTTGAAGAAGGATGCAAATGGCATCTTTAGCGAGGAAACCCGTGACCTTTTAAAGCAACTGCGTTCGCAGTATAGCAAACCGGAAAAAACCTTGAACGAAAAAAAAGTAATTAAGCAGGCAGACAATATGGTTCTTGTTCCTGCCGGTTTTTTCAAAATGGGCTCTAGTATTGGCCTGGACGATGAAGCTCCTGAACATAATGTCTATCTCGACGGGTACTGGATAGATAAATACGAGGTATCAGCAAATGAGTTTGCTGAGTTTTTGAACGAAGTGAATAATGTTAAAGGATATTACCTCGATAACAAATTTGGAACGCTTTTCTATGATGGTCGTTTTCATCCCCGTCCGGGCCTGGAAAACTACCCGATCAATAACGTCACCTGGTTCGCCGCAGATTCATATTGCAAATGGAAGGGAAAGCGTCTACCCACTGAAGCTGAATGGGAAAAAGCAGCCCGGGGCGAAGCTTCCCCAAAATACCCGTGGGGAAATTCGGATCCTTCCAGCTCTCGAGCCCGTTATTTCCAGACATGGACCGATGAACTCAAGCACAAAGTTATGGTGCCGGTGCAGGCACTCCCAGAAGGAAAAAGCCCATATGGATTGCACAACATGGCGGGAAACGTCAAAGAATGGGTGGACGATTGGTATGATCGCGAGTATTATAGTGAACAATCAGAATATGCAAACCCAAGAGGACCCATTGGAGGGGAATTTAAGGGTGTTCGTGGCGGGTCATGGCGAGATTTGAAAGGCTTTATTTATTCTTCATTCCGCAACAATGGTAATCCCAAAAGCCGCATGGACGATTATGGATTTCGTTGCGCTAAAAATGCCGCTCCGGCCTCCGAAGAGAAACGATTAACGAGCCGGGCCATACCTCGAAACAAAGGATAGCCCCCCATTACCAGAAAAAATGATAGGTGCCATTGAAATACTGATCATCGCTTTGGTCTTCGGGATCATTTATGGACGCGATGCCATAGACAAAACCTTTCGCAAATCTGCCGATGAGGGGGTTGTTGAAAGCATGGCTGGAGACCTGAAAGACTATTACGAAGCCGATCCGAAACGGATGGTCAAATTGGCTGCCCTGATTGTAGGTGCCCTGGCGTTTCTGGCTACCGGCATATATTGGGCTATCACCCGGACCGATTTCCTGAAAATGATCGGTCTCGATCAATAACCCCCAGCGTGACGCTGGAATCAACTGCAATAGATTATTTTTGCTGACAACAGTTTTTCTCGACTTAATGAGTAATTGCTATTTTCCTCCTCCGCTAAAAAGAGACCTTTGCATAAGTCTGCACGTTGGAAAAATGAGATGCTTCGACAAGCTCAGCATGACAAATGCGATGGCTTTATATGTGTCATCCTGAGCTTGTCGAAGGATCTTTTGATTATGCAAAGGTCTCAGTTAAAAGTACGTGAAACCCATCAATATCCAAACCCGTTGTCGCGCACATGAATGTAGGGGTCTCCGCCCTTGAGAGATTTTCCCCCTACAACCTCACCAACATAAATAACATGGTCTCCAGCCTGCATTGCCTGGGCCACTTCGCATTCGAGATAAGAAACTGCGTCACTCAAAATACGAATACCATCCAGCCCTTTTCGGGTTTTAACACCTTTGAATAGTTCTTCAGGGGGACGGCTGAAGTGTTTCAGCAAAGTCATATCATCTTTAGGTAGAACGTTGACGATAAAAGAACCCGAAGCTTCAACCAGAAGCCGGGCTGACCGCAAAGTCGCCAAAGCAATGGTTAATGCGGGCGGATCAAACGAGCATTGATTCACCCAGCTTGCCAGAACCGCATCCTCTTTATCTTCACATTTGGCGGTGACCACAAACAATCCACTGGCCACCCGTCCCAACGCCTTGCCCACTTGTTTCTTATTTTTCACAATAATCTCCCAACACTTAATTTTATGATAATTTAGAATCCTAACTAGTTCATCAAAGCAGATTTGCCAATATTAGCACAACAGAATACAGGAAGAAAAAGCTAATCCCTTCTAGATCCTTCGACAAGCTCAGGATGACGGCCAAATTCCTCCCGGCCTCCCCTTATCAGAGGAGGAGTTTTTTCAAATTATTACCGGCATCGCTAGATGCTAAACGATGCGGTTAACAATCCAGTTGATTTTTTAAAAATCACCTTCTTTGATGCGGAAGACATCGGGTTTGCCTGGTTTTTCAATATAGGAAAGTGTGAGGGAAATGTTTTCACCCACTTTATCAGGATCAGACTTTGGGTTGACCAGAACCAGTTTCACAGCCCGGCCTTTTTTGTCCAACCCCTGAAAGACAAGAATGATATCTTCACTCAGTTTCGCGTTCAGGGCCAGTCCTTCCTTCCGATAACTTTTCTGGGCCAGGTGATTGCGTAACTGATTGGCAACCGCGACCACATTCTGAGGATTAGGGTTTTTGGTCGCCGGCCTGCCCCAAATTACATTGATGTGCATGAGGCGGTGGGATTTATGCCCCAGGATATAATAAATTTTCGCTGGGCCGCTATTCGGTAAAAGTTTATCGACACGTATACCCAGGCTCAAAGTTTTTTCTTCGGGATGCTCAATACGGCTAACCTGCTTGCGGTTAATTTTAAAATCTTTATAAATCGCCCTCAACACATCGCGCTCTTCCATCCCAAAAAGGGCGGAACGGAATCCTTCAATATTTGCCTGCTTGAGGGATGAACTCCCATCATCCGGTTTGGCCTGGACAGCACCCGACAACAAAACAAAATATATGAAAAGAAATAAAATTTGTCGATGTTTCGCCATAAACCTCTCCGGTTTATAAATTCAACTGTCGTAATGATACCGTTACTAGCGACTTCAAGCAACCGGGTTCCCCACTCGTAACGGCTATCTCTTACTCAGTCATGACCAAAATGCTATTGTATTAACAAAAATTAATCCACCGCCCTGGAACTTTGAATTCGCAGGAAGGACAACAATCGTCTTTCAAGCTTACTGACAACACCTGAAATCCTCTCCGTTCAACTAGAAGGTTTTGGCAGTTGGGACAATAAGTATTCTCACTATTTCCCACCTGCCCCGCTAAATTTCCGGAGTAAACAAACTGGAGGCCAGCCTCATTACCGTGCCGGGTGGCTCTCAACAGAGTCTCGACGGGTGTCCGTCCTCTATCCTGCATTTTATAGTCCGGATGAAACGCCGTTACATGCCAGGGGATACTGGGTGAAACTCCTGCTATGAACTCAGCCATTTTTGCCAATTCTGAATCGGAGTCATTATAATCGGGAATCAAAAGGCTGACCAGTTCCACCCATATGCCCATATCATGTACCGTTTGAATTGTTTCCAACACTGCTGAAAGGTTGCCGCCAAGACGGCGGTATTCCTTTTCTGAAAAACTTTTCAAATCAATTTTAAACAGATCAATCCAGTGCTGCAGGTATTCAAGAACTTCCGGTGTACCGTGTCCATTGGAGACATAGGCCGTGCCAAGCCCTCTTCTCTTTGCCTCCTGGAAAACTTCCACCGCCCATTCACTAGTGATCAGAGGTTCGTTGTATGTGGAGACCACCACCTTTGATCCCTTCTGTTCTGCCAGATCGCAAATTTCACCTGCAGAAATTTGTTGGGAACGGACCGTTGCAGCTTCGTCTTTCAGGCTTTGAGAAGTGAACCAGTTCTGGCAGTAGGCGCAACGAAAATCGCAACCCAGCATGCCAAAGCTCAAAGCCATGCTTCCGGGAAGCGCATGAAAGAATGGTTTTTTTTCTATGGGATCGTTTTGAATTCCTGCCGAATAATGAAAAGGCACCATCAAGGTGCCGTTAGAGTTGAAACGTACTTTACAGATACCCCTCTGTCCCGGCTTCAGTTTGCACAAATGCCCACAAGCAGTACAAATCAGGTTTCCTTCATCAAGCTGCTTGACCAGATCACCCGGGCGGGTCAGGGAATCCAGGTCATTTGAGATTATTCTGGAAGACACGGAAGAGCCTCCGAATCATTCAGTGCTGACGCCGTCGAATTTCTTGTCTAATGCACCAACGAGAGTATGCCAGGCCAGGCTTGCGCATTTTGTACGTGAAGGATATTCACGGATTCCCATAAAAAGGGTCAGTTTACCCAGGTGATGCTCATCCTTTTCCGGGTCCAGTTCTCCGAGAATCATTTTGTGAAACTCTTCCTTGATCTGCCTCGCATCTTCGACGGATTTACCTTTCAGATATGTTGTCATCAGGGAAGTACTGGCTTTACAGATCGCGCATCCGGAACCCTGGAAACTGACTTCATCAATCTTTCCTTCCGCATCATCTACATTTAAATATACAGTGATATCATCACCACAAAGCGGGTTTACACCATGGCAATTATGAGTTGGGTTCTCAATGACATGGAAATTTCTAGGCTTCCGATTATGGTCAAGGATGACCTGCTGGTATAGTTCATTATCGTAAGACATGAGATAGCTAAAAAATTAATGGGTTTTATAATTATAACATGGAAACAAGAATGTTCTCAGGGAGTGTCGCTTATTCTTCCGCGGAGAAAAAACGTATGCATTTCTTCACACTTTCAGCCAATGCGTCCAACTCTTCCGGCTTATTATAAAAAGCCATCGAAGCCCTTGTTGTTGCCGGAACCGCATATCGCATCATGGTTGGTTGGGCACAATGGTGACCACCGCGACAAGAGATACCATCCTGATCCAGCAAAGTAACTACATCGTGAGGATGCGCCGCGTCAATATAAAAAGAAATGATGCTGGCTTTATGGCGTGCATTCCCAATAATGCGTACTCCCTCAATATCATTAAACAACCGGGTACCATATTCGAGAAGCGTGTTTTCATAATCAGAAATTTTATCCAAACCGATTTCATTCAAATAGTCGATCGCCGCGGCCAGGCCAATCACTTGAGTTATGGGCGGCGTACCCGCTTCAAACCGTGCAGGAGGCTTGGCATAGGTCGTTTTTTCCAACGTCACCTGCATAATCATGTCTCCACCCGTCACATAAGGCGGCATCTCTTCCCATAAGTCCATCTTTCCATAAACTCCACCAATTCCACTGGGGGCATACATCTTGTGTCCGGAAAATGTATAAAAGTCGCAACCTATATCCTGAACATCCACTTTCATATGAGGTGTGCTTTGGGCTCCATCTACTAATACCTTTGCACCCACCGCGTGAGCTTTTTCAGTAATTTCTTTTACCGGATTGATCGTTCCCAATGCATTCGAGACATGGTTAACAGCAACCATTCTGGTTTTGGAAGAAAGAAGTTTTTCATATTCTTCCATAACCAGCTCACCGTCATCGTTTACAGGAATGACTTTAAGTTTTGCCCTGCGCTCTTCGCAAAGAACCTGCCAGGGAACGGTGTTGGCGTGATGCTCGATAGTGGAAATGATTATTTCATCTCCTTCATTAACAAACCGCCTTCCAAAACTATGAGCCACAAGATTGATGGACTGTGTAGTACCGCTAGTGAAAACGATTTCACCTTTCTTGTCGGCTCCCATAAAATCTGCGACCTTTTGTCGTGCTTCTTCATAAAGCAGGGTAGCATTTTCGCTCAGCTTATAAGCTCCACGCCGAACCGTGCCATATTCTTCCGCATCAAAGCTACTGACTCTCTCTATTACAGAAGACGGTTTATGGGTCGTTGCGGCATTATCGAGATAGATCAGAGGTTTACCCCGAACAGTCGTGGAAAGAATGGGGAAATCCTTACGGATCTTTTCTATATCCAAAACATTATCCGCAACACTCGTGCCGGGCTCAGACATTACTGACCTCCAGTTTCTTAAGAAGAGTACCATTCAAGTCTTTCACCACTTCAGGGAACTCGATGGTATCAATAATACTTTTCGCAAAGCTTCTGGTTAGAAGCTCTTTAGCCGCTTTCGCAGAAAGACCTCGCGTTTGCAGGTAAAACCACTGCTCCTCATCAATCTGTCCGATGGTCGCTCCATGGGTACATTTGACATCATCAGCAAAAATCATCAGGTTTGGTTTATTGTCCGCATGACAATCGTTGGAAAGCATAAGATTGTTGATCAATTGGTCAGAGCTGGTCAGCTGAGCGCCCTGGTTAACAATCACGGTACCATCAAAGCTGGACCGGGCATGACCGTTGACAATATTTTTAAAATGTTGATGACTGATACATTGAGGCGCTTCATGATGGATCCTGACAAAGTTATGGACTTGCTCCTTGCCATCAAGCACACTGACTCCATTTAATCTCAATTCAGCCCCTTCTTCCTTTAGTCGCACTTCATAATGATGCCGAGTCAAGCGGGTTCCAGAAGAAGCATTTGAAGAATAGAACCGTGAGTTCCTGTCCAAATGGACCCGTGTTTTGGAAAAATGCCAGGAATCAGAAACATCTTCCTGAGCCTGCGTGAAGGAAACCCCCGCACCTTCCGCCAACAACCAATCCTGAACGCTGTTGGTGAAATACCCACCTTCTACACCCACGAATTTTTCTATAACTTTGACCTCTGATAGTTTACCCAACTGCCAAACCAACCTGGGGGTATGCATGACCGGGTTTCCACCAGTAGAAATCAACAGAACTTGTACCGGTCCAGATACTTGAGTATTATCGCCCAGTTTGAAAACCAGGCCCTCGCTACAGAACGCCGAACTAAGAGAGGCAAACACATCATTTTCACCTTCTGCCGTTTCCAACAGATATTTTTTCAACTGCTGGTCCTGCATGGCTTCTGACAAAGGCATGAGATTGGCACTCACCTCATCAAACCGCGATAAGCCGCCGTTGAAAACCCCATCGACAAAAACCAGACATTGATGCTCACAACCTGGATAAATATGGCTGGCGACAAAATCCTCTGAGACTCTTCCATAGTCCTCAGCAAGATCAAACGCTGTATCAACCATTTCCCTTGTATTCAAGTAGGTGTACATCTCGTGCTTGGAATGAGGGAATCCCAATACCTCAAAGCGGTTCAAAGCGACTTGCTGAAGCTCTGCCAAAGCGGGACTTTCCTGTTCTAAAAGTTTTTTATGTAAATCCAGAAACGCCGACTCTGCTCCGGACTCTACGAGTGTGTCTGACATACCTCTCCTTAATTCGCAGCCGTTACCCAGTCATACCCCTGGGATTCCAGTTCAAGTGCCAAGTCTTTATCTCCTGACTTGACGATTTTTCCTTTGCTGAGCACATGAACATAATCGGGCTTAATATAGTCCAACAAACGCTGGTAATGAGTGATGAGTATGAGAGAATTATTCTCGTTTCGCAGTTTGTTAACCCCTTCCGAGACAACTCTGAGGGCATCAATATCAAGTCCGGAATCTGTTTCGTCGAGAATAGAAAGTTTAGGTTCGAGAATTGCCATTTGCAAAATCTCATTTTTCTTTTTCTCTCCCCCGGAAAAACCGTCGTTTAGGTTTCTCTCCTTATATTTTTTTTCCATACCGAGTAATTTCATTTTTTCAGACAACAGGTCGTCAAAGTCAAGAGGGTCAATTTCTTCTTCACCGGCCTTAATTCTTCGGGCATTATGAGCCATACGCAGGAATTCAGCGTTATTCACCCCTGGCACTTCCACAGGGTATTGAAACCCCATAAAAATTCCAGCCAGAGACCTCTCTTCTGCATCCATATCCAAAAGATTCTCCCCTTCGAAAAGAACCTCTCCACTCATAACTTCATAGGATGGATGACCAGACAGGATTTTAGCCATGGTACTTTTTCCTGAACCATTGGGTCCCATCACAGCATGAATCTCCCCTTTCTTAATCGAAAGGGAAATGCCTTTTACGATCTCATTCCCATCAAACCCCGCATGCAAATCTTTAATTTCAAGCATTCACTTTTCCTCTATCAATAAAAAAAGCCCTGCAAGTTCCCCAGCAAAACGTTGGTGAGAACCAACACAGGAGCTATTTGAATTTTGTTCAATGCCGAAGCTTATTACCAGCCTCGCTTACATTCAACCAACACTGTCTTCAAGTTTTAGCGTCAGCAGTTTTTGAGCTTCAACCGCAAACTCCATCGGCAGTTGTTTGAAAACTTCTTTACAGAATCCGTTAATAACCGCTTCGATCGCGTTTTCCCGGGAAATTCCCCTCGACTCAAAATAGAAGAGTTGTTCTTCGCTGATCTTTGAAGTGGCAGCTTCATGCTCAACCTGAACCGAACTATTGGCGGTCTCAATATAAGGGAAAGTATGAGCACTGCTTTTATCACCAACCAGCATACTGTCGCACTGGCTATAGTTTCTTGCATTAGTGGCGTTTTTGCCAACCTTCACCTGGCCTCGATAACTGTTACTGGAATAATCTGCAGAAATACCTTTTGAGATAATACTCGATCGCGTGTTTTTACCAATATGGATCATCTTCGTACCGGTATCAGCCTGCATGTGCCCGTTAGTCAATGCAACTGAGTAAAACTCTCCAGTGGTGTTATCGCCCTGAAGAAGACAACTTGGGTATTTCCAGGTGATTGCAGACCCAGTCTCTACCTGGGTCCATGAAATTTTGGAGTTATCTCCCTGACATTTGCCCCGCTTGGTAACAAAGTTATAGATACCTCCCTTACCGGTATCCTTATCCCCGGCATACCAGTTTTGCACAGTGCTGTATTTGATCTCTGCGTTTTCCAGGGTTACCAGTTCGACCACTGCTGCATGTAGCTGGTTAGTATCAAACTGTGGAGCAGTACATCCTTCCAGATAAGACACATAACTGTTTTCCGCACAAATGATCAGAGTTCTCTCAAACTGCCCTGTCTCTTCGGTATTGATACGAAAATAAGTGGATATTTCCATAGGGCTGATCGTATCCGGTGGAATGTAGACAAACGAACCATCTGTAAACACTGCGCTGTTGAGCGCGGCATAATAATTATCACCCACAGGAACCACGGTGCCGAGATATTCTTCTACCAGTTCAGGATACTCCTGCAAGGCTTCAGAAATTGAACAGAAGATGATACCCACTTCCATGAGTTTTTTCTTATGGGTGGTGGCCACACTGACACTGTCAAACACAGCATCCACCGCAACATTAGCCAGCTTCTTTTGCTCATCAAGTGGAATACCCAGCTTTTCGAAAGTACGCAGGACTTCCGGATCAACTTCATCGAGGCTTGCTAATTTTTTCTTCTGTTTCGGTGCCGAGTAATAGGAAATATCCTGGAAGTCGATGGGCGGATAGTGCACATTCGGCCACTCAGGTTCTTTCATGGTTTTCCACTTCTCGAATGCCTTCAACCTGAAGTCGAGCATGAACTGCGGCTCTTTCTTCTTTTTGGAAATGGCACGAATGACATCCTCGTTCAACCCCTTGGCAAAGGTTTCCGACTCAACATCCGTGGTAAACCCGTATTTATAGGTATTATCTTCTAAAATATCTGAAACGGAGTTTTGCTCTTCACTCATCTTTTATCTCCGGGAAACAATTTACATCTGTGGAACTACATTTATTTCGTTATAGATATGTTTTCGCAGGGTTGACTCCATAAATGACAGGGTAGCTCCCATAGAAGAACCACAACTGCCACATGCACCCTGATATTGAATCAAAATTTTCTCACCATCCGTCACATCCAGTACCTGAACGTTGCCTCCGTCATTCATTAAGGCCGGACGGATGTGTTCATCCAGAACTATTTCTATCTGTTCTTTCTGCTCCTCTTTTGACAGTCCCAGCCACGCCTGAGCCATCATGTTCAGTTCAGTCGTAGATTGAAAATCTTCCTTATTGATGGAAGCACTGGCAACAGCCACCCCTTTTGCTGAAGGGTATTGTTCTTTCGCAATCTTTAATAATTCTTCAATCGTATCAAACGCCTTCATTTTGGATTCTGGAATAGAAGGCACATCCGGCTCATCACGAAGCCGGGCTTCCACATCGGTTTTCAAAAGTGAGCAGGCTTCATCCACAGTCAACCCTTCCACCATTGTACAAAGGGTTTCTCCAACCACCAGAGAGACCTTTCCACCATAAGCAAAAAACCGGGCGCTGAAAATACGATCTTCCTTAACATCCACGAGCCAATATAACTTTGTGTCTTTAAACTTGGCTTCTAGAAGTGCCAGGCCTTTTTCACTGGCATCTTCCTGGTAATAGGCACCCCTGTGCTTGATCCCAGCCGCAGTTTCTTCGAATTTAACGGAAAATTTTTCTTCAGCGACAGACACAATTAAATCCTTAAATATAAAAGCTTTACCTGATTATACACCTTGATTGGCCCAACAGCGGCTCAAACTGGGTAGATACTTGCAATTATATATCAAATACAGTCCCTGCCACAATTTTAAGATGCATTTGGGCCTCCAAAGTTCTTTAAATTTAGACATTTTCCACTCGGTGCTGGGCCACCAGCGTGGCGTTGGACTCACATACAATAGCCGCAGAGTTGTTGAGAACCAACATAGAGTAATATCAACTGAACGAGCTATTAATATTTTCCTCTGCAAAGGGTTAAAAACTAATCCTATACATCTTCAGGCGAAAAAAGCTATAATTTAGATACACTTTAACTTGGTTTCATTTGTTGATTCCATAAAATTGAAAAAGTATTGAAAAGTGGGCTCGACAGGCGCCCACAAGACATAAAGGCTACTCAATGACCAGCGCTTCACCAAAACTTGTCGATGGAATGGGACGAACCATCGTCAATCTACGAATATCCGTCACCGATCGCTGTAATTTTAGATGTACCTATTGCATGCCGGCGGATAACGTAGAATTCATGGATCGAAGCAACCTTCTCACGTTTGAGGAAATTCATCGTGTCGTGACAATTGCATCCAGTTTAGGGATAAACCGTATACGTCTGACAGGTGGTGAGCCCTTGATGAGAAAAGATCTGCCGACTTTGATCAAAATGATTCATGGAGTGGAAGGCATCAAAGATGTCGCCCTGACTACTAATGCGTTTTTTCTCAAAGACCAGGCTCAAAGTCTGAACGATGCAGGGCTACAAAGGCTGAACGTCAGCCTCGATGCCCTAGATCCGGAAAAGTTCCGTGATGTCAATCGCAGGGACTGCCTGCAATCGGTTCTGGACGGTTTGGATACGGCTCGCAAAGTTGGATTCAAGTCGATCAAGATTAATGCCGTGGCAGTGCGCAACTTTTCTGAAACCGAAATCATGAGCCTGATCGACTACGGCCGTTCTGACGGGTTTGAAGTCCGTTTCATCGAATTCATGCCCCTGGACTCAGATAAAGTCTGGGAGCGCGACAAAGTTTTGTTCGGGCATGAGATTGTTGATCTCATTAAAGAAAAATATGAACTGATACCTGTTGACAACTCCCTTGAAATAGGACCGGCAAGTGAATACACATTTGCCGATGGTAAAGGGAAAATTGGCATCATCACAGCAGTGAGCAATCCATTCTGCGATCATTGCAACCGCATTCGCATGACTGCCGATGGCAAACTCAGGACATGCCTGTTCTCAACGGCTGAAACCAACCTGAAAGAAATGATCCGGTCCGGCAAGAGCGATGCAACCATTGCAGAAACCATTCGGCAAGCTGTTCTTGTCAAAGAACCCGGCCACAAAATCAACCTTGATGATTTCGAACGTCCCGACCGCGCCATGCATGCTATAGGGGGATAATCGGTGAGCTGCCACTGGCAAACTGAAGGGGTTGAATTCAATTAGTTTGGTGGATAACCTTCGTTGATTCTGGAAGACTAAGTATAAAGCTAGACCCTTTCCCCAACTCACTTTCTACTTGAATATCACCGCCCAGCATTCGAGCAAACAACCTACTAATGGCTAATCCAAGCCCTGTTCCTCCATATTGCCGGGTCGTGGAAGAATCTGCCTGGGTGAATTCCTGGAAGATCTTACCTACCTGCTCAGCACTCATTCCTATTCCTGTATCTGAAACCTTAAAATGAACCTTATCCCCTTCTTTTCCATATTCTCTGTTTACTTCTAAAGTTATGGTTCCGTTTTTTGTAAACTTGGTAGCATTCCCTAGAAGATTAATCAAAATCTGCAAAACTTTTGTTTTATCAGAAGTCATGGTTCCGATATTGCTGTCGATTTTGATTTTCAAAGTATTACTATTTTTTTTGAGTTGAGGCTCAACAACACTTTTGAGTTCCCCAATCGCCAAAGGAATTTCAAATAATTCCTGATAAGCGTCCATTTTCCCTGCTTCAACTTTTGAAAGATCAAGAATATTATTGATTAAACCCAGCAGATGAACACCGGCAGAATGAATCTTTTCCAAATCGGGAACCACAAGGTCATCCAATCCTTCTTCTCCTGCCACTTCTTCCAGGAGTTCGCTGTAACCGATAATTGCGTTCAAGGGAGTTCGTAACTCATGGCTCATATTAGCCAGAAAAATGCTCTTTGCTTTTGTCGCTGCTTCAGCTTTTTCTTTTGCAACGCGCAAGGCATTTTCAGTATTTTTCAAATCGGTAATATCCTCTTTAATCGCCATGAAGTGGGTGATTTGACCTTCATTATTCTTGATTGGAGAAATGGTTGCATGTTCCCAGTAAAGATTGCCATACTTGTTCTTGTTATGAAATTGCCCCTGCCAGTCCTTGCCAGACAAAAGAGTATCCCATAACTTTTTGTACCCTTCAGGTGACATTTCCCCTGATTTAAGTATTCGCGGATTCTTACCCTTGATTTCTTCAAGTTTATATCCCGACAACCTTTCGAACTTGGGATTCACATATTCAATTGTCCCATCTCTATTTGTAATCATGATAGAAGCGGGGCTTCGCTCAATACCTCGAAACAGTCTATTTATGAGCGCATCCTTTTGTGCAGACATTTCAAGCTCTCCAACTATCTCGGCATAGTTGGTCAAAGCCAGGTTTACATAGCCAAGAAGCTCTTCCACATCTATAGGTTTGGTAAGAAACCTGAACACCTCGGCCTGATTGATGGATTCTTCCATCATTGTGGCATCTTGATATGCGGTGATCATAATTCGTGGGGTTAATGGGGTTAAGTCTTTTGCGGCTTTTAAAAAATCTGTCCCCTTCATCCCAGGCATTTTGTGGTCTGAAATAATCAAAGAAACGGGACTTGTTTTTTTTAATTGGTTAAGTGCTTCATTACCACTTTCTGCAGTAAAGACCTGGCAGTCTATTTCAGAAAGTATTTCCTTCATTTGAACAAGAAATTCCTTCTCGTCATCTACCACCAGGATTTTATAATTTGGAGCACCCATAATTCTTAGGATATTATTTATAAAGGACCCTTTGTTTTTTCCGCATACATAATATTATAATACAACTTATTATTCTATACCCCTTTGAAAAGAGCTCTAGTGTCAAACCCCTTACTTTACTCCAAGATTTTAGTGGTTGATGATGAAACAGAAGTTTGTGATGCCTTAAAGGAGCTGTTGAAAGGAGAGCAATGCAATGTAGAAACCGCAAATGATGGAGAGCAAGCCTTGGAAAAAGTAGAAGAATTCAGCCCTCATTGTATTCTTCTCGATATTAGAATGCCCTACTTAAACGGGGTTGATGCTTTAAAAATGATAAAGCAACGTTCAACGGATGTAGAAGTCATTATGGTCACAGCCATTGAGAATATTAAACTGGCTGAAGAATGCATGAGGAGTGGAGCATTTGGTTATGTAACAAAGCCTGTTGACCTTGATTATTTATTGAAAGAGATAGAAAGTGCTTTAGAACATAGAAAGGAAATTCTTTCTCAGGAGAAAAAGCTAACTGCTGAAAAAAAAGAAAAAGCAGAGTTGGAGCTGATGAACCAGCTATTGAATACAGAATTGTTCCATGGTCTTCAATTTACCCAGGATTTGGTTCAGTATCTAGACCCGGATTTCGCTGGACACAGTAAAAATGTGGCCTGGTTATCGGAAAAAATTTCAAAAAAATTAGGACTGAATCAATCCCGTCTTTGTTATCTGGCGGGACTCTATCATGATATCGGAAAACTCATTTTTCCCAAGATGATGACATCAAGATCTTCTGAAAACTTAACAGGAGGTGAATGGGAAATTTACAAAAACTATCCCTGCTACGGACAAGAGCTTTTACAATCACATTTTCGACTGCGAGGGCTAGGGGCTATCGTAAGACATCAAACAGAAAACTTTAATGGAACTGGCTTTCCTGATGGTTTGGAAGCAGGGGAAATTCCTATTGAGTCAAAAATAGTTGCAGTAGCTAACGCGTTTTGTGAAGAAATGGAATACGTCAATCTAAAACGAATCGATCTGGATATTGGAAAGGGAGAAAAATTAGTCAGAAATATTAAAAAGAATGCTGGAAAACAGTTTGACCCTGTAGTTGTTGATACCCTGGTTAATCTTATAGAAGATATGAAAAATAATATCCCAAAAGAAAAACTTGTCCATCTGGCAAAGCTAGAGGAAAAAATGGTTCTTTCGCGGGAAATATATACACATAGTGGAAAGTTTATTTTGTCACGGGACCAGATATTGACAAAATTCAATATAAAAAAATTACAGGAAATACACAGCATCGATCCCATCCAGGACCCTATCCACATTCTTAAGAACACGGAATAATCAAAAAGATATAATCGGAATGACTGTGTTGTTGAGAGGAATAATAATCATTATAATTGAATCTATAAATAAAAACCTTGGGCTTATTGTATTGAGGAGAAACAAAGTTGGAAAGAAGATTTCAGGATAGAAGACAAAGGGATAGAAGAGTTTTAAATATGCCTGTACAAATTGATACCCGTCGGACCAGCAGGAGAACAGAGGAGAGGAGAAGTTTTTCAGGCTAATGGCAAACTTATAGTAAATTTTGTACCTTTCCCGACTTTACTTTCTACCCTTATCCTTCCTCCATGTTCTTCAATGATCCCGTGAATTACTGATAGCCCCATTCCGGTTCCTTCCCCTTCAGGCTTGGTGGTAAAAAAGGGGTCAAAAATTCTTAATTTCACTTTATCACTTATACCAACTCCTGTATCACTAAAGGTAAATTGTTGATAATTTTGTTCCTCTCTCTCTTCTAAGGAACAACCTACAGTTATGGTACCTCCATTAGGCATTGCATATTTGGCATTGTTGATCAAGTTCAGATAAACCTGTCTCATCTTGTCGGAGTCATACTCAATCTCCACAGATTCATCACACCAGTTTCTGACAAATTTTATATTGTCCAACTTATATTCTTCTTCCACCAAAGCCAGTACTTTTTCAATATCATTTTTCAAAATTCCTTTTTCAAATTTCGCATTGCCTTCCCGTGAGAAAACAAGCAATGATTTCATTATTTTTGTAATTCGCTTAATTTCATGTTTTACCTTGGAACAGAACTGCTGGATATATGGATCATCAAGAGATTTTCTTTGAAGCATTTGGTTATATACTGAGATAATATTTACAGGGTTCAATACCTCATGACTGACTCCAGCAGCGAGTTCACCCACACCTGCCAGTTTTTGAGCAACCATTGCCTGCTTTTGTGCTATTGACAATAGTCTTTCCTGATTCTTTCTTTCAGTTATATTTTCCTTAACAGCCAGAAAATGGGTAACCACCCCCTCTTCAATGAAGGGAGAGATCACAGCACTTTCCCAATACAGTTCATCGTTTTTATTTTTGTTATGAAACTCACCCCGCCAGGTATTTCCTGACAAAATTGTTTCCCAGAGTTTTTTATATTCTTCCACAGGCATTTCGCCAGACTTGAGAAGTCTGGGGTTTTTTCCAATCACTTCTTCAAATGAGTAACCAGTGGTCTTGCAAAAAAATGGATTCACATATTCAATATTCCCTTCTATATCGGTTATCATGATTGATATCGGGCTTTGTTCAACGGCCGCCGATAACTTACGAATCTTTTCTTCTGATTTCCAGTATTCTGTTATATCCCTTGCATTAACGATGATTCCCCTAACATTTTGATCATTATCAAAAAATGGACAGTAATGAACATCCATATACTTTTTTCCTGATTCAGGGAAATCAAACCACTCCTGATATTTTATTTTCCTGCCTTTCAGGCATTGGTCTATTCTCGGCTTCAGAATATCTTTAAAGAATTTTTCTCCAAAAACATTTGACACTTTGTCTCCAATCAACTGGTCAGAGGTTAATCCAAAGGCCTGGCAATACCGAGGGTTAGCAGATAAATAGGTGTAGTCCATATTTAGGGAAGCAATCATATCAAAGGAGTTTTTCACAATAACTTCGCTTTGGAGCAGTTTCTCCTCAGCACGTTTTCTCTCTGTGACATCCGTAGAAATACCACATAAGGCATACGGCTTGTTATCCAAAGCCAGCAAAGGAAATCTAAGAGCCAGGTAAGTGTGCCTATCCCCAAATATTTCTACAGTCTCATCAAATTCTAAAGCCTTCATGGACTCCAACACCACCTTGTCATTAGCGACCAACAATTCAGCCGTCTCTTTTGAAAACAATTCGTGGTCGGTCTTACCCAGAATTTGCCATTTTAGCAATCCTGAAACAATTTCAAATCGCCTGTTCACGAAGACATATCTTCCCTGCAAATCTTTTATAAAAATAAAAGAGGTGGTATTATCGGTGATGCTCCTTAATCTCCCTTCACTTTCTTTTAATGCCCTTTCCGCATCTTTACGTTCTTGAATATTTAGAAATGTGCCGTAGGCCCTTGAAGGCTTTCCATCCTGCCCCTTTTCCAGTATCTTCTCTTTGTCCAGAACCCAAAACCATTCACCTGATTTTTTGAGGACACGGTATTCAACCTCAAAAGTTTCGGTTTTTCCCTTGAGATGATCATCAATTGCTTGTTCCAACCTTAGCAAATCATCAGGGTGAGCCACTTTTTTACATTGCTCTAGTGTGTTTTCAAATTCATCCTTGTTATATCCCAAGGCTTTAATCCAACGAGGGTCATGAATAACCACATCTGAATTTATATCCCAATCCCAATAATAGACATCAGCCCCCTCTAAAACTGAATTAAGCCGGTCTCCTGTTTCCCGTACCGAACGGATCAATGGCTCACTGATTCGCAAGAACAAAAAACTCCCGATGACAATAAGAGTGATTCCTCCCATACCTACCAATAATCCGATCTTAATAAATGGTGCCCTGATCTCAGACAAATCTATCTTCGCGACCAGCCCGAGGTTTAGAACACTCACTGGCTCAAATGCCGCTAACACCTTTTTCCCCCTGTAGTCCAGACTAAACATAGACCCGGATTCGCCAGCAAAAGCTCTGGCCATAGGCTCAGAAAGCACTGGCTCTTCTGATGAACTGCTTGAGGTTGAATTCTTTCTATGATGTTTATGCAGAATAAAAACTACTTTTTTGTTTTCCAGTTTAGCCAGAACAAACTCGCCTGTTTCCCCTATGCCTTCGAAATTTTTATTAGCTTCACGGATTTGGCTTAAGGTCGCTTCGTAGGTTCCGCCAGGATAATTTGAACTGTATTTAGTATCGAATCTTGCTACCGCCTCAATAATTCGAGCCTGGCTTTTAGCAGTCTGTATCAATTGGAATCGGTGAGTTTCCAAATCATGCTGATATAGAAGAACTATAGCAACAGCCCCTACGCCCACAGCGACTGTCACCATAATAACGAAGAGATAAAATATTAGTTTTTTTTCAATACTCATACCCGGTTACCATTACCAAAAGGTTCTCACCATGAAAGCATATTAAGAGAACTTGTAATAAATCTCTATATACTCACTCAAAACCTTCTAATATTTAAGATCTTTTTCCACAAACTAAAATTCATAATAACCCTATAAAACAATTAAATAACCCATTTACCCACTTTCCAAGTGATTTTAGCACTGAGTAATTTAATCACAGTATTGTCACAATACTTGATAACTGAAACGAAAAGTATAGATTGGTTGAAAATTGTACAAAGAAACTATCTGAATTAGAAAAAGATGAAGCTCCTGTCAACTTGGCATTATATTCTTCCAATAATGTTAAAAGAATTTGAAAATGAACAATAAGAAAATTCTCGTTGTCGATGATGAAGTCGAATTCTGTCTAGCCTTGAAAGAATACTTAGACGAGGAAAACTTTAATACAGCCTTCTCCCATGATGGAGAAAGTGCCTGCCAAAAAGCCATAGAATTCCAACCTGATTTGATTCTTCTGGATATACGTATGCCAGTTTCTGATGGATTTCATTTTCTTGAAAAATTCAACAATGTTAAAAACATTCCAATTTTTATAGTTACAGGAGTTCAAAGCTCGGAAACCATTGAGAAACTCCATGGATTGGGGGTTTACGAGTTCATCAATAAACCTGTTGATTTGGATGATTTAAAATCCAGGATGGAAAAAGCATTATATATTTGACCACTTCTAAACTACCATTGGCATTCTTTTCTAAATAATACATTCATTCCCAAAAATTTCTTCAGTGCGAGGATTTTTAGTTGTAAAGCCCAAGACTATGTGAGGTTGCCCTGGTAAAAGTAAGGAGTATCCTAACTACTCTTTCAAGTTTAGAAGTTTTTCAATTTTTCCCCGGAGTATTTGCAGGTCCACGGGTTTGAGAATGTAATCATTAACCCCTGCTTTCAGGGCTTGAGTTATACGATCTTTCTGGTTTTCTGCAGAAACCATTAGAAACGGGATATCACCAAGAAGGCCTTCCTTTTTAGCCGTTTTGTAAAACTCCAAGCCATCCATATCAGGCATTCTCCAATCTGATATGACTATACTGACCTGGTTCAAATAAAGCTTATTAAGGGCTATATTCCCATTCTCTGCCAGCAGAATTTTTGAGAACCCCATTTGATTCAATAGCCTCACAATAATAGCGCTGGAAGCTTCATCATCTTCTACTACCAGCACTTTATCCGGCCTTTGTTCCTCCATTGCGTTCTCCCCGCCTCTCATTATCATTTATCGCAAATGCGATAAACAACTTTTACACTAATTCAAGCAACAACTGAATCATTATTTTTCAAAGTTTACACAGGGTAGATTTTAAAGCTGGACTATCGCGAAAAGCAGGGATTCAAGGAATTAACTGGCTGTGCTATTTTCCGTTCGCCACAGTACCTGGTTTATTACGAAGTAAAACCCATTCGTTCAGTTTCCTTATTTCGAAGGGTTTTAAAGTTTCAAGAAGGGACTTGGGGTTGGAGTGGTCTTCATCGTTAACGACGAAACAATAGTTTCTTTCTATATAGGCCGCGACATGGGCCTTGAACTGCGGAAACAGCGAAAACATTTCACAAAAAATGTCATCATGGTATTCTTGTTTGGGCTTTTTGGGGTCATACCTGTAAAGCTTGATGTCTAACTTCTTTTTAAAGTCTGCTTTAATTAAAAGGCCCATGGTAATAAACTCCTTAACAAGTACTCTTATTTTACAGGAATCCAGACAGGTGCCAAGATCAAAGAACCTTTTAATGAAAAGTGTGGCAGTCCAATACAAGAGATGAAGACCAGGGATTTTATTTACAAATAGTTAGCCTGCGAGCCCAAACATGCGCATGCATAACTTGTCATGGTTAAAGACAACTTGATAGTGAACTTACTGCGACCAGCAATTTTAAAATATATTTGGAGACTCTTTTCATGAATCAGCAAACCAAAACAGACCGCATTCAAAACCTGCTGAGTTTTATTGATCGGTCTCCCACTCCCTTTCATGCCGTGGAAGAGATGTCTAACACGCTTTCTGAAAAAGGGTTCACCAAACTTAAAGAAGAAGATGCCTGGGAACTTGAAACGCATGGCAGGTATTTTCTCACCCGTAATGATTCATCACTGATAGCTTTTGTTGTGGGGTCAAAACCCGCCTTTAAAATTATTGGAGCCCATACAGATAGTCCCAACCTCAGGCTAAAACCTAACGCGGGTTATGATAAAAATGGATATCTGCAACTGGGAGTAGAAGTATATGGTGGAGTACTCCTGTCAACCTGGACGGACCGGGATCTATCTCTGGCAGGACGTGTGATTTTAGGTGGAAAGAAAAAGCCTTTGTCAAAACTGGTTCGCTTCGAGCAAGCCTTACTGCGCATACCTCAATTGGCAATTCACCTGAATCGTGACGTCAAT
Organism: uncultured Nitrospina sp.; assembly: GCA_964344595.1. Lineage (GTDB taxonomy): Bacteria > Nitrospinota > Nitrospinia > Nitrospinales > VA-1 > LS-NOB. The sequence goes on from CAYFNV010000005.1 coordinate 143,027, forward strand.
AAAAAAGGGCTGATTCTAAACGAGCAGAACCATTTGCCGCCAATTTTCTCATTACAAAAAAAATCCACGGCGAATGAGGTACTAAAAAAAATGGTCGCCCGAGAACTAAAGTGCAAACTGACCGACATCATGGGACTGGAGTTGTCTCTGTATGATACACAACCAGGAACATTGGCCGGTGCTGAAGGAGAGTTCATCTTTTCCGGCCGGCTTGATAATCTCGCCAGTTGCCATGCGGCGATGCACGCATTGGCAGAGACCACCAAGAAAGATCCCGCAACAAGGGTTGTGGCCTTCTACGACCACGAAGAAATCGGCAGCGAAACCGCACAGGGTGCGGGCTCACCTTTTCTGAAAGATGTTTTAGAGCGAATAACCATGAGTGATAACAGGGAGGGTTTTCTAAGGGCTATGGCTAATTCGTTTTTCATTTCTGCGGATATGGCCCATGCTATCCACCCTAATTATTCGGACAGGCATGACAACCAACATATGCCAATCATTAACGGCGGCCCCGTAATCAAAAGTAACGCTAACCAACGGTATGCAACGGATGCGGTATCAAGCGCATGGTTTGAGTCGTTATGCAAGAAAGCAGGAGTACCCGTGCAAAAGTTTGTGGTGCGGTCTGACTTGGGTTGCGGCAGCACTATCGGTCCCATCACAGCTGCCAATCTGGGTATCCGCACCGTGGATGTGGGAAATCCGATGCTCTCCATGCACTCGATCCGTGAGATGTCGGGAGCAAAAGATCATGAATTACTGATCCGTGCGTTTAAAGAATTTCTCAAGCCTTGATTAGAATTACCGTGCAAGAGTAAATCCAGAAAAACCCTGGATCGCCACGCCGCGATGCGGCTCGCGATGACGTATAAAGCAACTTGGAGTTATCAGTTAGCCTGGACTTTGCGGATGGTTTCCATCACTTTCGGTTTTACGGTGGCCCAGCGAGTATCCGTATCCTTTGTGACCATGACTTCGTTTCCCATGATCCAGGCACTGTTCACTCCAGATATTGACATCAAAGCTTGCGCCATAGGATGAAGATCTGACGTCTCCGGTTCAGAAAAAGGCAGGCTTTTACCATAAGGTAATAATTCCTGATCCACCTTGAAGGTGATAGTGTGCTCATTGCGTGTGGGTATAACGGTAATGCTCTTGCTCATGACAACCTCTAAATAAAAATATTTGTTTTGACTTATTGGATCGAGTATATCCCGAATTTATTCCGGGCCTCCTCAAGAATTTTTTGTGTCGCTTCTGCAGCTCGAAGCTGGTTTTGCCCTTTAAACAACTCTACTGCACGGGACAAATTGAGAATCACTACATTCTTGAAAGGTGGACCTTCTCTATAGTTGTAATAGGCCCAACCCAAATTTCCATGTGCCTGGGCATCTCCTTGTCTGCGGTGAACAACTATATTGAGTTGTCCTATCGCTTCCGCCCACCGTTCCTGAAGATTATAAACATTGCCCAGTGTAACCCGGGCATCCATATTTACCGGCTCCAGCTCTACAGACTTTTCCAATGAAGTAGCCGCATTATCCAACTGATTCAGGTTTTTGTAGGCAATTCCCAAGTTATAATGTGCGACCGGGGACAGGGGATTACCGGCAATGGATTTTTCATAAGCCGTCACCGCTTCCTCAAACCGTCCCTGGGAACTGTATCGGTTTCCTTCCTGAAACCACTGTTCAGGGCTCAGTCCCCATGCTGCTGAAGCCTGCAACAAAAACAGAGCTAGTAAAAAGCTCACCCTCATGGGCAAATTCCTCAAATGGTAAAAGAAGCAAAATTCTACCCTGTCCCAAATCAAATATCAACCCGGGCAACGCCCGGTAACAGCGGGCAACAACTCTTTTTTTCCAGCAATAGGTTTTCTCGGCCCAATCCGTCATGCCCCCTGTGTCCCTCCCGAGTCGCTAAATGCATAAAGCCGACCGACGAGGCAACCACTTGGCGTAGAGTAAGTGAGCAATGACTTCACCTGGCAAGCATGGCAAGCAACTGTTTTTCTCGGCCTTAGGAATATTTGTCCTCCCCTTTAAGAAGAACTTTGCACAACCCCAAGATCCTTCGACAGGCTCAGGATGACGGCTAGACCAACCCCCTCAATGCCCATCGAGGCAGAGGGATATAATAAAACCAACGTAGTGGCCCCCTAAAAGCGAGACAAAATTAAGCGGCTTTGAGAGTGATATAAATTTGGTTTATTTCATTTGGCGTTTTGTAATCCAGCGCCGAATGAATACGTTGTTGATTATAAAAATCAATATACTTTTCCACGGCTTCGTGTGCTTCGGCAACCGAGTCGTAGAGATTAAGCCAGATTTCCTCCTCCTTGATCGTACGGATGACGCGCTCAACGAACGCATTGTCATCGGGAGCGTTGTAACCGGTGTACTGTCCTCGAACGCCCACTGTTCCTAAAAACTCCACAAACTTTTTGAAACATGGTTAAGTTCCGTTATCACACCGCAACGTTAGTGAACGGCAACGCTCCCTAGATGTCAGCCCTCTTGTTTCCAAGGCTATGCGTAATGCCGAGACCCATTCCGAAGCCCTGCATCTTCGATCCAGAGCCCAACCCACAATCTGCCGGGTATAACAATCGATGACGACCACCAGGTACAACGCTGTCAGGTCGGACAGTTGAAAGCTGGTCATGTCCATCTGCCAAGCATGGTTCGGTTGACCGGAAGACATTTTCTCCACTCGTTTGGGACGCAAGGGCCGACGCCATATCTTGGGACGGGATAAACCTTCATTACGCATGATTCGGTTCACCGTTTTACGGCTGACATGAATCTTCCAACGCCGCCGCAACAAAGCCCGGATACGCCTGTAGCCAAATGTTTCATGGCGAGGTTCCTCACACAGTTGACGAACCTTTTCTACCAATGCCGAATCGCCTGACACCGGGCAGAATCGGGTGTGTTCCAAAACCTCTTTACGAGGATGGAGCCAACGGCACACGGTCGCCGGAGCCTCATGAAATACACTCGCCAAGCGGCGAATGCTCAAACTCGGATGATCTCTGCGTAAATGCATAATCGCTACTCGTGTGGAAGGTTTTTTTTTAAGGTTCATGACTAGTTAAGAGGCCCTTTTTTGATAATTTTTAATAGTAATTTA
>CAYFNV010000006.1:0-141919 GCA_964344595.1 uncultured Nitrospina sp.
TCCGGTGCTTCATCTACTTTTGTGTATACTATATCTGGCTTCTCTGACATGGTTATTTACCCCAAAAAATAAATTACTTAAAAAATTACCATTTGAACTAAATTTATCAATTAATGACCAACCTGTTTTATCCACTCCCTTGTAAAGAACTCAAACCTTCGCATGACATAATTAAATATGCTTTTAACGAAAGCAAAAATCATCTAATCTCGAATGGCAGATACTACAGGTAAGCTCAACATAAATTGTTTGTTAGAAGAACGTGTAAGCTAAAATATTACCCACTTCATGTCAAGCAATTTTGGTAAGACATTTTCCTGAAAAACATACTGGGAGATGTTGCAGAAGAAAATACAACCTTATCCATCCCAAAAGAAGTTTTCAAATTACAGCGATAAATTAAGAAAGTTTTAATTTTGATATAATTGTTTTATTCTTCAATAAAATAATCTCCCATTTATTTTTTCTGTATGGAAAATTCCAAAAACAGTTACCGACTGGCTATAGATTTCAACCAGGTACAGACTATTCCTGCCGACCCGAGGCAGAGACTGCCCTATTTCCAAACATTTAAAAAATTATTACAGAACGAAAAAGAAAAGATCAAAAGTTGGCATCGCCTGGGAGCTGGCGGACGCGAAGTCATTCAGGCCCATACCAGCCTGGTCGATGAGGTCATCCGGCATGTTCTTCTTTCCATGACACAACTTGAGGTCTATGCCGGAAGTCAGGTGCTGGAAGATTTTTCATTGATCGCAGTGGGAGGTTATGGAAGGGGAGAACTTAATCCACTTTCAGATATTGATCTGTTATTTCTTCTTTCAGGTAACCCTCAACCTATCACAGAAACATTCATTCAGGATGCGCTGTCTGTGATATGGGGATTCGACATGGAAATCGGCCACAGTTCCCGCACTATTAAAGAATGTGTAAAACTAGCTCAAGATGATTTGACTATCAAAACTTCCATGATCGAAACAAGGTTCCTCATTGGCAATAAAAACACTTATGACAAATTTTACAATAACATCCACAAAAATGTTCTGCGAAAGCATGTTAGGCAGTTTCTGAATTCCAAACTAAAGGAACAATACACACATTACGGACAAGGTGACAGTGTAGTTAGCCACCCGGAGCCCGATATCAAAAATGGGCCTGGTGGACTGCGTGACTACCATAGCGCCCTTTGGGCAACTGCCGTACGTTATGGATGTAACTCACTTCGGGAAATAAATGAAACACACGTGCTTTCCCTTGAAGAAATTGAATCGCTCTATCATTCTGTTGACTTCTCACTCCGGGTTAGGAATGAACTGCATTATCTGACCGGACTGAAAAATGATGTCCTGACTTTTGATGTCCAGAAACAACTTGCGCACAACCTGGGTTACAAAATTTCTTCCCAGGGGCAACCTGTTGAAGAATTCATGCGAGACTACTACCTGCACGCGACTAATATTTACATTTTTTCTCAAAACCTTTTCGAGCATTGCCGACAACCTAAAAGATCACTCAAAAAAGTAATCTCTTCATTGACTAAAAAATCTGTAGGACACGGGTTTCACATTTCCGACTCCTCCCTGATTTATGAAGGTGACGCAAAAGAGGACTTCAAAAAGGATAAATCGCTGTTATTAATAGCATTAGAGCTTTGCAAGCAACATCAGGTCCTACCGGATTACAAGCTTCGGCGGCACATGCGGTTAAGCAAAAATCTTATTAACGCACAATTTATGAAAAGGGAAGAGATTAAGGATTTCTTATTCTCCATTCTGCAAAGTAAAGCCGCAGAGAAAATTCTTAGGTTGATGCACGAAACGAATATTCTTGAACAGATATTACCAGAGTTTGGCCTCGCACACTGCAAGGTAAACCACGACTTTTATCATCATTATACTGCTGATGAACATTCCCTGCGTATCATCAGGTTCCTGGATGAACTGGCTGTCACAGGTATCACGAACCCCACTGATCTCTCAGCGTTGTATCAGGAATTTCCCCGTAAAGAGATTCTAAAGTTATCGGCCCTGCTGCAATCAGCAAGAAAAGCACCTGATGGAGGACCGGACGATTTTTTAAAATCCCTGGCCGACAGACTGCTCCTTGGAAGGGATGATTCAGAAATTATGCTTTTTCTCCTGGCTAACCCTTACACCATGATTGAAACAGCATTGCATCAGGATATCCACCAACCAACAGTAATCAGAAAATTTGCTGAAACAGTAGTCAACACAGAAAGAATGAAAGCTCTCTACTTGCACAGCTATGCGGAGTTGCGCGCAGTAGCACCGGGTACTTTAACAGCCTGGAAAAAAATATTACTTTCAGAACTGTATGAACGAACACTGAGATATATGCAAGATCCGAGGTCTCTGGAACAACAGCCCCTGGCCACGCGGGCAGGTGTTTTCAAAGCACTGCAACGCGAACTGCCTGTGAACGATATCGAAAACCATCTTCGCCAAATGCCGGCAGATTATTTGATGACAGCATCTTCTGAAGAAGTTGCGCTTCACATTCGCCTCATCCGGTCCTTTAAAGACAAATTATTTATTCTTCACCATCAGTTCCACGAAGAAGGAAACTACCATAACCTGACGCTTTGTTGCCCCATTGGTAGTGAAGCATTTCAAAAAATTGTGGGAACAGTCACTGCCAGGAGCCTTAACATTCTCGGCGCTCAATTCTTTCTTCGAAAAGATGACATAGTGATTGTATCCCTGCAGGTAGAAGCCAACACCAAGGCCGATGCTGAAGACGTTGAAATTTGGAAAGGCATAAAAAATAACCTTGGTCAGCTGTTTGCCGGGGAAACGAGTTTACAGAAAATGTTGAAATCCAGAACCAGGTACGCCGGTGAACAGAAAAAGATGGCTATGGTCCCCAGAGTCCATGTAGAAAGAACAGCGGACAACCCGTTTACAGTAATCCGTGTGGAGGCCAGGGATCATATCGGCATGCTTTACAAAGTTGCCACCGTATTTGTAGATTTCGGCATCCGCATTCACCGTGCCAAGATATCAACCCAGGGTGATCGGGCGATTGATGTTTTTTATGTATCTCTGAGAAATCCAAAATTTGACCTCAACAAGGTCATCAGCAGATTCAAAGAGCATATGATTCAAACCCTGATGATCGAAAAGCTGGAAGACATCCGGTAATGGTAAATTATTGGGATAAATTTATTGGCGTAGCACTACTTTTGACATGTATCTCTGCACCTACCCTCACGTTCGCAGATGCCTCTGAACTCGAAACAGGCAGAGATATTTTTTATAAACATTGCAAAGCCTGCCATGGTGACAGAGGAAATGGAAAGACTTTCGCGGCGAATGTGCTGAATCCACCGCCAAGAAATTTCACATCTGAAAAATCGAAAAAAGAACTGACAAAAAAAAGAATGATCCTTTCCGTCACAAAAGGGCGAAAAGGAACCGCCATGATGCCGTGGGAGTCCAACCTCACTTCTGAAGAGATCGAAGCTGTCGTGAGTTATATCCGCAAGAAACTGATGAAAGTGGAATGATTAGTGCTTTGAGTTTAACCAGTTTTTTATGCGAAGAGTGGCACAATCCTCAGAAACTTTAAAAATCCTGGAAATGGGTTTGGCTAAATATGGGGCAAGAGTTTGGTCGTCTGGCAAATCTCCTGAGCTAAAACCTTCATGTTTTGCCAATTCGGCCTTAGCTTTTTCAAATTCCAGCTCCAAACTAACTGTTGGCAAAAGGACATAACTTGCAAATATATTGGCCTGCGTCTCAAGAGGGTCTCGCCTGATATCTGTAAGAATAAAATCAGCCCATTCCCCTACACTAGAAAACACCGCTTCTTCAAAATATTTTTTATGCAAACAATAATGCCCCAATTCATGAGCAAAAGTGAAACGCGCTCTGTTTTCGAGCTCAAAATACTGCATTTCATCGATGTAAATTTCTTTAAAATCGTGCGTCAAGAAAGCATCAATGCCGTACTTTAACAAACCTTGAGAAGGGATGACTTTAATACCTAACTTGATTTCTACTATATCTTCAATGGGAATAGGAATAGAACCAGAGGGATGATGTTCCAATAAAAACTGCTTGGCAGTTTCTTCAATTTCCTGCTGAGGAATAAATTCAGTCACCAATCTTCCTTGATTGATTTGAGCAAACTTTCTAACTTTTCTTCATCCAAGCCTTTATTATCGAGCGTTCTTAAAAAAACAGGTAACTTTTCTAAAAGCTTCTCATCGTTAATATTTTCAATTCCATAGGATTTGTTGGAAACTTGCGCTAATTGGAAAAACTTATCAAAGTCTTCTGAACCATTTTCCAACCCCAAAGCCTTGGCATAAAACTCTAACTTTTCATTGGATTTGGGCGCACGTACCCTACCCCTTTCAAGCCTTGAAATATAGGCTGGGTCTTCATCAAACTTTTCTGCAAACTTTCTTAAAGTTAGCCCCTGTTTGATTCTTAATGAATTAAAGTATTCGCCAAATTGCATATGCTCACCCTCCTATGAGTGTTGTATTTATTGTACAACAGAAGGCAAAAAAGGGCAAAGTATAGCTAACGAACTAAATTAAAGACAGTTACAGATGACAATCAAGTGAAGCCCTTCTACTTATTCACCTCTTTGCCCAATTTGTTTTCGATGGATGCAATTTTGGACTCCAGCCTTCCTGACTTGCCTTCACGGTAATCAATTTTGATACCACAGGTAATGCGTTTGCAATCTTTCCTCATTGTCTCGTAGCATTGTTTAACCACGCCCATCACTTCGTCAAACTCACCTTCCAGAACAGTTCCCATTGGATTCAACCGGTAAGGCACTCCGCTCTCATCAATAATTTTCAAGGAACGGCTGACCTGCTCACTGACGCTTTCCCCTTTATCCATGGGGCTCATACTGAATTCCAGCAAAATCATGTTTTTAACCTCGAGTCTAAAATATTGAATTATTAGAGGCACACTACCAATTTTTGCTTGCATTGTAGGGCTGAATTATGAAATGATCAACCATCCCATTCAAGCGATTGCGGGAAATTCTAGTAAAGGTGGTATTTGTTTTTTGTCTCAGTTAGATGATCTGCGCCAGCAGATTGATAAAATTGACGACCAGCTTGCAAAGCTGATCAGTCGCCGTGGTCGTTTAGCCCAGGGAATTGGAGAAGAGAAAGCCCGACAGGGGAAGATGACTCATTATCATGTTCCCCAACGTGAGAGAGCTATCCTTGATCGTTTGAAAGAACAAAACAAGGGTCCTTTTCCAGATTCTTCCATCGAATCCATTTTTCGTGAGCTGTTCTCCGCTACACTAGCTCTGGAAAAACCTTTGAAGATTGCTTTTCTTGGTCCGGAAACCACCTTCAGTCACCAGGCGGCGGTGAGACATTTTGGCCATTCATGCACTTTCAATCCATGCGGAAATATTGAAACCGTCTTTTCTGAAGTCGAGATGGGCAATTCCGACTATGGTGTTGTTCCGGTGGAGAATTCAATTGAAGGAGTGGTTAACCTTACCCTGGACTGCCTTGTTGATTCGCCTCTTTATATTTGCAGTGAGACCAGTCTTCCTATTGGGCTTTTTCTCTTGTCTAACACTAAAGACCGGAAGAAGATCCAGAAAATCTATTCACATCCGCAACCCTTCGCGCAGTGCAGAAACTGGCTGAACAGCAACCTGCCAGGTGTTGAACAGGTTCCCTCTTCAAGCACAGCTCAGGCTGCGGAATTGGCTAAAAAAAATAAAAACGCCGCAGCCATTGCCGGGGAACTGGCCGCTGAGGTCTATGGTTTAAACGTTCTCAATAAAAATATTCAGGATCGGGCTGAAAATCATACTCGGTTTCTGGTCATATCGAAAGACAAAGCTAAGAAGTCCAGGAAAAATAAAACATCGCTCATGTTTTCCATAGCTGACGAATCCGGGTCGTTGCTCAAAGCTCTTCAGCTATTCGCTAAAAATAAAATCAACCTGTCAAAAATACAATCGAGGCCTTTGCGCAATCGACCCTGGGAATATTTATTTTACGTCGATTTTATAGGACATGTTGAAGACAAGACAGTCCAACAGGTTTTAAAGACACTGGGCAAGCAAACCCTGTTTATGAGAATACTGGGTTCTTATCCCGAACAGGGCCAAACATGATGTTGTTTAGAAAGTTGACAGTAATAGGCGTTGGCCTTCTTGGCGCCTCTTTAGCCAAAGCCTGCAAAGAAAGAGGCCTGGTTGAAGAAATTAACGGTTTCGGTAGAAGCCGTGAGAACCTGGAAAAAGCCAGAAGTTTAAATATTATTGATCATTGCCCTGCTGACTTGGCTGACGCAGTTAACGATGCTGACCTGATCGTGTTATGCACACCGGTCTCAACAATTGTGCCTTTGATAGAAAATATTATACCGCATGTTAAGCCTGGAGTTTTAATTACTGATGTTGGCTCAGTAAAAGGACCGATCGTCCTTGGCACGGATAAAATTGTTTCCGATGGCGTATTTTTTGTCGGATCACATCCAATCGCCGGGGGAGAAAACTCAGGACTGGAAGCTTCTACTGCGGATTTGTATCAGGGAGCAAAATGTATTGTGACCCCAACAGCGCAAACAGATGAAACGGCTTTGAATAAAATCAGTGAGCTCTGGCAAGCAGTCGGTATGAATGTCATGAAATTATCTATAGAAGAGCACGATTATGTTTTTGGTGCTGTGAGCCATTTACCTCATGTCGTGGCTTACGCCCTTATGAACACTCTTGGCGGGTTGAAAACTCCGGATAACCGTGACGTCACTGCATTTTCAGGTGCCGGACTGAAAGACATTACCCGTATCGCTTCCAGTGACCCGGTTATGTGGAGGGATATATGCATATCAAACCGTGAACATACGCTTGACCTGATTGACCGGTTTCAAGCCACGCTGGGAGAGATGCGGGACACTATCGAAAAAGCGGATGGAGAGGAACTGAAAAAAGAATTTACTGCCGCAAACCAGTACCGGCTCAAAGTGATTTAAAGGAATGATTATAGCGATAGATGGACCCGCAGGAAGCGGCAAAAGCACTGTTGCCAAACTGGTCGCCAAGCGCTTGAACTACAGATATATAGACACTGGTGCCATGTACAGGGCAGTCGCTTGGACAGCTCTTCAGAAAAGCATCAACCTCGATGATGAAGGAGCCATGGCACATATTGCTGAAACTCTGGAGATAGAATTTGTTCCGGGTGATGAAGGGCAAACAGTAATTGTGGAAGGTGAAAACGTCACCTCCCTTTTAAAAAATGAAACTGTAGGGCGGGGAGCCGCCACTGTGGCCGCTCAGAAATTTGTTCGCGAAGCATTGGTCATGCGACAACGTCAAATTGGCCAAACAGGAAATGTGGTGATGGATGGGCGCGACATTGGGACAGTTGTTTTCCCAAAAGCCGATAAAAAATTTTTTTTTGTCGCGGATGCTGAAGAGAGGGGACGGCGACGATATGAGGAATTGAAATCTAAAAATCCGGATTTGGACTTAAAAACTATTATCGAGGAAATACGACAGCGTGACCATGAGGACCGAAATCGGGAAATCTCTCCTCTGGCCAAGGCAGACGACGCCCTTGAAGTTGATACTACTCGATTAAGTATTGAAGAAGTTACCGATCATGTTTTTAAAAAAATAAATAACCTTTAAATAACCCAAGAGAAAGTGAGATTCATGCAGTCATGAAAATATCCAAAGAACTGTTAGAACAAATGGAAAATGATGACAAGGCGGAACTGGAAGAGCTGACTCCTACCCAAACCGCCGCTTATGAAGAAATGGAAGAATTTTTTAACGATAGTCTTGGCCGGTTTAAGGCTTCGCAAATCATAATGGGAAAAGTCATAGCCATTTCAAATGGATTGGCCACCATTGATGTCGGCTTTAAATCAGAAGGAATGGTCTCACTTTCCGAATTTCCTGAAAATGGCAAAAACCTGCAAGTCGATGATGAAGTTGAGGTGTTTCTTGAAAAGGTTGAAGACAATGACGGCAATGTTGTTTTATCCAAAGAAAAAGCCAATAAAATAAAAATCTGGGATGACCTGGTTCAGACTTATGAAGCTGACGAAATCATTCAAGGTGTAGTGGTCGCCAAAGCCAAGGGCGGCTTAACAGTTGATATTGGACTAAAAGCCTTCCTGCCTGGTTCCCAGATTGACCTTCGCCCAATTCGTAACCTGGAGAAATTGCTTGGCGAAAAGTTCGACATGAAAATCATCAAGATGAATAAAAAACGCGGCAATATTGTTCTGTCGCGGAGGATTCTCCTGGAAGAACAACGTAAACAGGTTCGTGAGGGAACCCTCGAAAGAATGAGTGAAGGAAACCTCATTGAAGGCATTGTTAAAAACATCACCGAATATGGCGTGTTCATTGACCTCGGTGGCATTGACGGTCTGCTGCATATTACCGATATGTCATGGGGACGAGTCAACCATCCTTCCGAAATGTTTTCTATCGGCGACAAAGCCACCGTTATGGTTCTCAAATATGATAAAGAAAAAGAGCGCGTCTCACTGGGTCTCAAACAAACCAGTGCTGATCCATGGGTGGATGTTGACTCTAAATACCCGGTCAATACCCAGATCAAAGGAAAAGTGGTCAGCATCACCGACTATGGAGTTTTTGTAGAGCTTGAAAAAGGCATCGAAGGACTTGTCCATATTTCTGAAATGAGTTGGAGCCGCCATGTAAAACACCCGAGCAAGATGGTTTCTATAGGTGATGAGGTTGAAGCCGTTGTACTTACCCTCGACAAAGATAAAAAACGGATTTCACTCGGCATGAAACAAATCGAGCCCAACCCATGGGAAAAAATTGAAGACAAATATCCCATTGGTTCTGAGGTAGAAGGCACCGTCCGCAACCTTACCGACTTTGGTGCCTTCGTAGAACTGGAAGACGGTGTGGATGGATTGATCCATATATCCGATTTGAGCTGGAAAAAAATCAAACATCCTTCCGAAGTTTTAAAGAAAAAGGATAAAGTCACCTCAGCCGTGCTCAGCATCGATAAAGAAAATTGCCGCATCTCTCTCGGTGTAAAACAACTACAACCTGATCCATGGGATGATATCGCAGCCAATTATCCTATTGGAACCGAAGTCAGCGGTAAGATCATTAAAGTAACTGGGTTTGGTGCGTTCGCTGAATTTGGTGATGGACTGGAAGGACTGATTCATGTTTCGCAGCTCAGCTCTGAAAAAATTACAGACCCTGAAGCTGCTGTAAAAGTGGATGATGAAATCAAAGCAAAGGTGATTAAAGTTGATACATCCAGCAAAAAAATTGCTTTAAGCATTAAAGCCTTTTTGGAAAACCTCGACATTTCTCAAATTGAAAAAGAGCAGGTGGACCTGGAAGTTTTTAAAGAAGAAGAATAAAACTTTAACGTTCTGGACCCTTTCGGGTCCAGAATACTGATATAAGATGGAACAAACAACCCAGTACAAGCCGCAAAAATCATTCTTCAGATCTTTTATGAGGTTCGCGGTAGGACTATTTGCCATTATGGTTTTGATAGCAGTTGGCTCGGCATTATTGCCAGATAGTTGGAAGTCAACTTCTGGTGAAATTGCTCTGGTCAATGTTCAGGGATTGCTGATGGACTCCCGAGACATTGTCAACCAGCTCTCAGATTACCGCCATAATTCACAAGTGCGAGGCGTGGTTTTGCGTATTGACTCTCCTGGTGGAGCAGTTGCTCCAGCCCAGGAGATTTACAACGAAATTATGAAACTGCGGGCAAATCACAAAACAGTTTATGCTTCTATGGGAACAGTGGCCGCTTCAGGAGGATATTATATCGCCTGCGCCGCTGATTACGTATTGGCTAACCCCGGAACCTTGACGGGAAGTATCTCTGCCGTAATGGCTTTCAATAATATTGAGGAATTGACTAAAAAAGTAGGCGTTAAACCAAAGGTCATTAAAAGTGGTAAATTCAAAGATGTGGGATCTCCTCTGAGATCCATGACCCCTGAGGAACAAAGACTTTTACAGGATGTTGTGGACGATGTTCATGAGCAATTTGTTCAGGCCATCGCTAAAGGAAGAAACCTGCCTCCTTCAGAGATTCACAAGATAGCCGATGGAAGGATTATGACTGGGCAGCAGGCTTTAAAGCTCAAATTAATTGACGAAGTGGGTGGACTCGAAAAAACGATCGAACTTCTGGCAAAAAAAATTGGTGTCACAGGTAGGCCTAAAGTCATTGAACAAAAAGATAAAACGCATTTTCTCGACTGGCTTTTGCAGGGCTCTTTTTCCAGCGGGCTGGTTGAGACTTTAGCGCCATCACCCTATCCCCGTCTGCAATATCTTTGGTTTCCTTGAAAAATCAATAAGTTATAACACACCTAGCACATTATTATTAAATCACTCTAATCATTTCCTAACTATAATATGATCTTTTTCTAGGCTCCAAAACCGCTCCAAGAAACCCGGTAAACCCATTAAAATATTGGGCTTGACTTAATAACACCTGATGATATACTTCCCGGAATTCTTTTTGTAGACACGGTTAAAATGTTTACCGGTGGGGGGAGACTTTTTAATGACTAAAGCAGAGCTTGTTGAAAGAGTGGCCAACCAAATCAATCTGACGAAAAAGCAGACTGAAGTTGTAGTCAATACTGTTTTTTCAAGTATTACTGAATCGTTGGCAGAAGGAAAAAAAGTCGAATTGAGAGGGTTTGGAAGTTTCCGAATCCGACAAAGAAATGCCAGGGTTGGACGCAATCCCAAATCAGGGCAAAAAGTTGAAGTTCCTTCAAAAAAAGTGCCTTTTTTCAAGGCTGGTAAAGAGTTGAGGGAACTTGTAGACGAACAAGAAAAAGCTCAAGAAGAGATAGAGTCTTAAAAAGGGGTTTCAAATTAAGACCTCCTCCTCGTTCGTACCAATAAAAGGTACCACCGAACCATGTAATTGATCCTTTCTGGCGCTTGCAGTCGCGCATGCGCCTCCCCCAACCTTGGCGCAGTTTGCCTCAATTATTCAATAGTTTAAATAATTCTACGACTGAATAATTTGCTGCCCGGCAGTTCTCTGGCAGTAAAAACTATATAAGACCTATAAACTTATGTCTGGAAGCAGTTTCGGAAAACTTTTTAAAATTACTACTTGGGGAGAATCCCATGGCGATGGGGTTGGGGTTGTCGTGGAAGGTTGCCCTGCCGGACTACCTCTTAAAGAATCTGATATTCAAAAAGATTTAGATCGACGACGAACCGGTCAAAGTAAAGTAACGACCACGCGCAAAGAAGGTGACAAAATACAAATCATGTCCGGTATCTTTAAGGGCAAGACGACCGGCACTCCTATCTCAATGCGTGTCGACAACAAAGATGCCGATTCATCAAAATATGAGTTGATCAAACACCTCTATCGTCCCGGTCACGCAGATTATACCTATGATATGAAATTTGGTTTTCGTGATTACCGGGGTGGAGGGCGGTCCAGTGCCAGGGAAACAGTAGGCAGGGTTGCCGCTGGAGCAATTGCGAAAAAACTTTTGGCCAGGGATAAAATCTCCGTAACCGGATTTACCAGACAAATAGGACATCACTCAGCAACTACTGTAAATTTTAAGGAAATCGAAAAAAATATCGTACGTTGCCCTGATTCAAAAACCGCTGAAAAAATGGTGGCCGCTATCATGCAGGCACGTAAAAATGGTGACTCACTTGGAGGTGTGGTTGAAGTGATTGCCAGAGGAGTGCCAGCTGGTCTTGGAGAACCTGTCTTCGATAGACTGGATGCTGATCTGGCCAAGGCTGTCATGAGCATACCTGCTGTCAAAGGAATGGAAATTGGAGCAGGCTTTCAAACTGCCACTATGACCGGATCAGAATGCAACGATGTATTTGTCATGAAAAATAAAAAAGTAATGACCAAAACCAATAATGCCGGAGGAATTCTGGGTGGTATTTCCAATGGAATGGATATCGTTGTCAAATTGGTTGTGAAGCCAACATCATCTATCAACAAGGCTCAGGAAACCATCACCCAAAAAGGGAAAAAATCTGAAATCCGTGTTGAAGGCAGACACGATCCATGCGTTGCTCCAAGAGCCGTTCCTATAGCAGAAGCTATGGTTGCACTGACTCTCATCGACCATTTACTGAGAAACAAAACCTCAAAGTTGACCTAACTCTCATTTTAGACTGAGCCTGTTATGAAAGTTGGATTCGTTCAAAACAATCCTGTTTTTGCAAACGTTCAGAAGAACCTGGACCGGGTAGAAAATCTTCTTGCAGGCCATAGCGCAGACCTGTTTGTTCTTCCTGAACTATTTGCAACCGGGTATCAGTTCAAAGATATGGATGAAAGCAGGAGTCTGGCAGAACTTGTACCTGGCGGAGTAACGACCAGCATGCTTACCTCCATTTCAAAAAACAAAAACACCTATATTGTTGCAGGCCTGGCCGAAATTGAAGGAGATAAAGTTTACAATTCAGCAGTTGTCACCGGCCCTGATGGATATATCGGGAAATACCGCAAGCTACATCTTTTTGACACAGAAAAAGCCTGCTTCCTACCAGGCAACCTGCCACTCAAGGTTTTTGATATTGGGAAAGCAAAAGTAGGAGTGATGATTTGTTTCGACTGGCGTTTTCCCGAGACTGCCAGAACTCTAGCTCTGATGGGAGCAGACCTGATAGCACATCCTTCAAACTTGGTTCTAACGCACTGCCCACAAGCAATGATCACCCGTTGTCTGGAAAATCGCATTTTTGCAATAACTGCCGATCGAGTGGGAATGGAAAACCGTTTGGATAGTGAATCGCTAAACTTCATGGGACAAAGTCAGGTTGTAGATCCAAATGGCAATATTCTATTCCGGGCCTCAATGACAGATGAAGAGGTACATGTGGCCCAGTTGGATCTGAGTCTGGCCCGCAACAAATTTCTCAATCAACACAATCATATTTTCAAAGACCGCCGCACAAACTGCTATTTTCAAGAACGTTAATTCTAGCCTACTGGACCCCAATTTATCCTCATAAGGTTAATAATCATTAAATAGTAAGGCCAGAATTTTATTTAACGTAATTTGAAAATACAGAGGCATAGGTTAAAATAATGATATAGCTCCAAATCCAAGATATCAGGCTTGCCAGTGCAGGGAAAGAAACCCTGTTTTTACGAGAGGAAAAAATGGGTAACGAAAAATCAAGATTTCTAAAAAGAGACGATGGCACTATTTACGATTCTTTAACCAGCGTGACCTGGATGGCAAACGATTCCCGGTTGGATCTCGATAAAGAGATTTCATATGCTGAGGCAGAAGGATATATAAAAAAGGTGAATGAAAAAAAAGTGGGGGGATATGATGACTGGCGCCTTCCGACTGTCCACGAAGCTTCATCCATTTTCGAAAAAGAAAAACTAAACAAGGATTTTAAAGGTGGTGACATTCACCTGGACTCTGTGTTCCCCCTGGGGGCGAACAACTGCACCTGGACTTCATCAACCCGTGGAAGGGAAGCACAGATCCTGTTCTACGTCAATGGTTGTGCCTACTGGTATGATAAAAACGACCAAACCATTTCCCATGGTGTGCGCCTCGTCCGACGTGATATCTGACTACTTGCAAAAAGATAATAGCTCTTTCGCGCAGGAGATACGACAATGAGCTATATCCCATTAAAAAGCCCAGAAATTCAACAAGCAAAATGTTGGAGCTTGGTATTCTTCCGTTGCCTTCCTTCTCTGGCAAAGAAAATAAAATCGGCTAAATACTTTTTAGCTATTATGCCGATAGACAATTCTAATCCTCTAGACATAAACTACGCGTTCAAGCACTTCCTGATTATTCTATTTACCAGCCTTTTGTTCTCTTCCCCGACTCTGGCAAATCAGAAAAGTGGTCCCATCAAGGAAGTCACCCTACAACTTAAATGGAAGCACCAGTTCCAATTTGCCGGTTATTACGCCGCAGTCAAAAAAGGGTTTTATAGTGCCGCAGGCTTAAAAGTCTATTTAAAAGAACTCGAACCCGACTCAAATGTCGTAGACACTGTAGTTAATGGAGAAGCAGACTTTGGAATAATGGACTCAGATCTGATAAGGATCAGGAGCCAGGGAGTTCCAGTTGTTGCTCTCGCCGTCATCTATCAGCATTCCCCTCTTGCTCTGGTTGCCAGTTCGAGTTCTGGAATAAAAGAGCTTCATCAATTGGCGGGCAAACGGGTATCGCTTGAAACACATTCAGCGGATATTCATGCAATGTTAAAAACAGCGAACATATCGAAACAGGTTCTTAAAGTAACCGATCATAATTTTAACCCAAATGACTTACTGGACGGCAAGGTAGATGCCATGTCTGTCTACACTTCGGATGAAGTTTTTTTATTACGCCAGCATAACTTTAAATTCCGTATGTTTTCGCCACGAAACTATGGCATAGACTTTTATGGAGACACCTTGTTCACTACAGAAGATATGATTGCTGAACAGCCTGATTTGGTAGAAAGATTCCACAAAGCATCACTAAAGGGGTGGGATTACGCCCTTTCTCATTCAGATGAAATAGCAAGCTACATACTGGAACAATATGGCAACAGGCATAGTCGGAATCACTTGTTATTTGAATCACAAATAACTATGGATCTGGTGCAGTCCGAGCTCCTTGAGGTGGGTTATATGCATAAAGACCGATGGAAACATATTTACGAGGTTTATAAATCGGTCGGAATGATTAACGGACCGGTAGACATTAACTCGTTTATTTATAAGCCCGAACCTGATAACAGGGTTTTTTATAATGTAATCGTTGCAATCAGTATTGTCTTAATGCTGATTACGATAATTACCGTGATTTATTTTTTCGCTAACAAAAAACTCCGCCTGCAAATTTCTGAAAGCAACTCACTTAGAAAACAGCTTAAAGATCATGCAGCTGACCTAGAAAGAAGTAACGAAGCATTGGAAAGTTTTGCTGCAATAGCCTCCCATGATCTGCAGGAACCTTTAAGGAAAATCATCAGTTTTAGCGACAGGGTCAAACAGAAAGTTTCCATAGAAGAACCTGAAAGAAACTATCTGGAACGTATACAGGCTGCAACATGCAGGATGCAGTCTTTTATACAGAATCTGCTTGAGTTTTCCAAAATCAACTCCAAACCACGAGAGTTCAAGCCGGTCGATCTAAATAAGATGATTTCAGAAGTTTTATCTGACCTGGAAACCAGGATAGAGGAAACCAAAGCAACCGTAGATGTTGAAACTTTACCCACAATTTTGGCTGATAAATTCCAGATTCGACAACTTTTTTTGAACCTGCTCAGTAACGCAATTAAGTTCCATCAAGAAGGAACTCCCCCAAAAGTCAAAATAAAAAGCCAACCTACACCTGATGGCTTCTGGAAAATTTCTATTGATGATAATGGAGTTGGTTTCGATACCAAGCATACCGGAACAATACTGAAGCCTTTTGAGCGCTTGCATGGGCGCACTGCATATGAAGGAAGCGGAATAGGGCTTGCTATTTGCGACAAAATAGTAGAACGTCACGGAGGGTTCATTGATATCGAGAGTGAGCCTGGCAATGGAACCACATTCCATATCAGTCTGCCTCAGGATCCTGATAGGTATACACCTTCTCAAAATAATTAGACGATCACTCTATGAATTTCATATTTATTTTTTAGCATATTTTTTTAACCCTTTAGACATCTCCTATTGTCATACAAATAAATGTTTGAAAAGCTAACTAAAATCTAACCCGCCTGAACCATACTGAGGCTATACTTTCTCTATAATTACTAATATTTATCTAACAGGTATCAGCCATGGCACAAAAACAGATCCTGGTTGTAGAAGATGAAGAAGACATTCAGGAATTGCTTAAGTACAACTTAAATAAAGAAGGTTACCAAGTTAATTGTGCGGGTACAGGTGAAGTAGGATTGCAAGAAGCCAGAAAAAG
The DNA here is from genome assembly GCA_964344595.1 of uncultured Nitrospina sp. Taxonomy (GTDB): domain Bacteria; phylum Nitrospinota; class Nitrospinia; order Nitrospinales; family VA-1; genus LS-NOB. The sequence goes on from CAYFNV010000006.1 coordinate 15,939, forward strand.
TTTTCCGGATTTGCTGTTACTGGACCTGATGCTCCCGGAAATGAATGGACTGGAAGTTTGCCGTCAATTAAAAAGTGACTCCAAGACACGTCATATTCCAATAATAATGTTGACGGCAAAGGGGGAAGAGTCTGATATTGTAGTTGGGCTTGAAATGGGGGCGGACGATTATGTGACCAAACCATTCAGTGTTCAAGTTCTTATGAGCAGGGTTCGGGCAGTACTCAGACGTCATCAGGAAACAACGTCTAACGAGTCTGACACACTCGAATTTGAAGGACTGCAAATTCATTTGGGAAAACACGAGGTAAGAGTTAAAAAAGAGCTTGTAAAATTGACTTATACTGAGTTTATGATTCTGGAGTTTCTTTCACGGCGTCCTGGGTGGGTGTTTACCCGGGGACAAATTGTTGATGCTGTACGCGGAGACGGTTACGCTATCACTGACAGGGCAATAGATTTCCAAATCGTTGGTCTGCGTAAAAAGCTGGGACCAGCAGCAAAATTCATAGAAACGGTACGAGGAGTAGGTTACCGCTTTGCAGAGGGTTAATAAATGAATCTCATTTTATCTGGTTTCCTGCCCCTGCTTTTACAGAAGCTGTATGTCAAACAGAATCTGCTTAGTTAAATAAATGGCTAAAAAACGTATTCTCTGGCAAATTTTTCCTTCCTATATTTTGATTATCTTTACAGCGCTCCTTGCTGTTAGCATTTATACATCTAACTCGTTAAGAGAATTTTATTACGACCAAACAGCTGAAGAGTTAAAGACCATCGCCTGGCTGGTTGAACACCAGGTTGTTAGAGAAGCCTCACCCCTGGACCCTTCTTTTTTGAATACACTTAGCAATGAGTTAGGAACAAAAACAAACTCACGAATAACAATTATCAATCTGTCAGGAAAAATTTTAGGGGATTCTCATGAAGATCCCTCACGCATGGACAATCACTCAGATCGACCAGAAATCAAGGCCGCTATAAAGGGCCAAATTGGTATGGCTCTACGCTTCAGCAATACCCTGCAAGAACATATGATGTACATTGCAGTACCCATTACTCAAGAAAAAAAAATAACCGGTGTTGTCCGGACATCCATCCCGACAACTTTTATTGACCGTGCAATACAAACCATTGAATTAAAAATCAGCGGTGTGGGCTTGATAGTGGCTTTGCTGGCTGCAGGAATCAGTTTGATGATTTCAAGAAGAATAAGCAGCCCTCTTGAACAGATGAAGCATTCCGCCGAAACAATTGCCAAAGGAGAATGGAAGGAAAAGTTACCGGTAACCAGCGATTCTATCGAAATCTCAACCCTGTCCGATGCGTTGAACCAAATGGCATCTCAATTGGAAGAACGGATCAGAACCATCACAAATCAACGAAATGAAAGTGAAGCTGTTCTTTCCAGTATGATTGAAGGTGTCCTGGCGGTTGATGCCTCAGAAAAAGTGATTCGCCTGAACAAAGCGGCAGCAAAATTACTTGATGTAGAAGCTGATAAGTCTGAAGGCCGGCCTATTGAGGAAATAGTCAGAAACTCTCACCTGCGTGACTTTGTTGAAAAAACTCTTGGTGGAATGGAAAACATTGAAACCGATCTTACGATAGGAAATCAAAATGAGGTTTTTCTTCAAGCTCATGGTGCCGCTTTAAGGGACATACATGGGAAATCCATTGGAGCTGTCATTGTTTTAAATGATGTGACAAGAATTCGCCGTCTAGAAACCGTGCGCAGGGATTTTGTCGCCAATGTTTCTCATGAACTGAAAACCCCCATTACTTTAATCAAAGGTTTTCTGGAAACCCTTCAACAAGGAGCTATGGAAAACAATGAAAAAGCGGAACACTTTCTGAACATCATGGCCAAACAAGTTGAAAGGTTGAACTCCATCATTGAAGATCTGTTAAGTCTTTCCAGATTGGAACAGGATTCTGGAAACTCAGAAATTCCCATGGGTAGAACATTGGTCCATAAAATTCTGGAATCCGTTATACGCGATTTTGAGTTAAAAGCCACGGATAGAAAAACAACTATCAATATGCATTGCGATAAAGAATTGGAAGTGCTTTCCAATCCCCCCTTATTGAGCCAGGCTGTCCTCAATCTGGTGGACAATGCCCTGAAATACAGCGAACCCGGAGGGCAGATCGAAGTAGAAGCCCAGGAAACGGAAACAGAAATTGTAATAGGAGTTCAGGACTTCGGCTGTGGTATCGACTCTTCACATCTCCCCAGATTGTTTGAAAGGTTTTACCGGGTAGATCAAGCAAGAAGCAGACAACTTGGAGGCACAGGTCTTGGACTTGCCATCGTCAAACACATTGCCCAGGTACACGGCGGCTCAGTATCGGTAAACAGCACTCTTGGAAAAGGAAGTCGATTCTCAATTCACCTTCCTATCAATTGAAAAAGACTTCCGTTCCTTTTCTTATGTAACTCCATTTTTCCGTACTTAGTGAAACCAGCCCTGATATTTTATTTATTTCTAACTGTTCACTAATATTTTTCCAACAATTGGCTTTTAACCTTGGTGAAGATAAAAGCAGGTTCAGGTGCAAAAATAATTCGTGAAATATTCGAATTTGGCATCTACGGAATCGCCCGGTCTCACTAAACTCCTGAGACAAGGATACTCAACCTCTCCAGGGCTTGGATTCCAGTAACCTGTTGATTTTAAATTTAATCTCCTCCAAGGATTGAATTCCCTCAAGCCGTTGCCCCGGATCCCCAAGCCGGGACAACGGTTTTTTATTTGTATATGTCCTGATCTTATTGGTTTTTCCTCACGGAAACCTAACACTTAGCAGTTAATTTTCTAATGAAGAATAAATAGATTGGCTGAATATGAAACAACAAACAGCAATCATTTGAAGGAGCTAATCATGATCAAAAAATCAGCAATTATTTTACTGGTTTTATTATGGACTGGATCTGCTTTTGCCGGGAATATTGAAGTAGATCCTCAACTCACGAGCTATAGCAAACAGGGAGGAGTGAGTGGAAACATTTCCAGTGTCGGATCGGACACTCTGAATAACCTGATGACTTTATGGAGTGAAAAGTTCAAGCAGTTCTACCCGAACGTAAATATACAGGTTGAAGGAAAAGGTTCTTCAACCGCACCACCAGCATTGATCTCTGCCACCGCACAATTGGGTCCCATGTCACGGGCTATGAAGAAAAAGGAACTCGATGCTTTCGAAGATAAATTTGGCTACAAAGCCACTCCGGTTCGTGTCGCGGTCGATGCACTTGCAGTATTCGTCAATAAGGATAATCCGGTAAAAGGTCTGAATATGGAACAAGTTGATGCATTGTTCTCAAAAAGCCGCCGCCGAGGCCATAAAGAAGTTAAAACCTGGGGTGACCTGGGTGTGACAGGAAACTGGGCCAGCAGACCCATCAGCGCCTATGGCCGCAACTCCGCATCCGGCACCTATGGTTTTTTCAAGAAACTGGTTATGAAAAAAGGAGACTACAAAGACGAAGTGAAAGAGCAACCGGGGTCCGCCTCAGTAGTCCAAAGCGTCAGCATCGATCCGTTTTCTGTCGGATACAGCGGCATTGGCTATAAAACTTCTAGCGTTCATGCCCTGCCCTTGGCCGAATCTGGAACAAGGTTTGTAGAACCTACAGCGGAAAATGCCCTGAGCGGAGATTACCCACTAGCCAGATTTCTCTATATTTATGTGAATAAAGCACCTGGCAAACCTCTTGATCCTTTGACCCGTGAATTTATTAAAATGATTCTCTCCAAAGAAGGTCAACAAGTGGTTGTTAAAGGTGGATATTTCCCGATTGCTAAAGCTGTGACCGATGAAGACCTTCAGAAAATTTCAGCGGTCATGACAAATTGAATGAATAAAGACACGCAAACCATTAAGCCCGGCCAGGTTCCTCCAAGTTCTGGCCGGGCTTTTTTTGGAAAAAGTTTGCTGCAACGCAAATTTGCAGATGCGATTGCTCAATATGTTGTTACAGCAGGAGGCTGGATCATCATCGCATCCATTCTCGCTATCCTTTTTGTCATCATCGCTGAAATCTACCCGCTTTTTAAAGAACCCTCTACACAACTGGTAGCGGAATTCAAAACGAAAAACCCTCCTTTAGCATTTGGGCTGGACCCTTATCAGAGTAAAGCTTACACCGTTGAGCCAGACGGCATTCGGTTTTATTCATTGACTGAAAAACAATTTGAATCAAAACCTGAACTGCCTGAATGGAACTCAGCTCAAGTCACGAGTGTATCCCCATCCATGAACAACTTCCCTGTTCTTGGCCTTTCTGATGGGAGAGTTTATCCGGTAAATATCGAGTTCCGCTCAGTCTACGATTCTGAAAGTCGGCGCACTATCAAGCCCATACTTAAAGCTGGATCTCCTGTTCAGATACGTTCAGATGGTTCTCCTGTCACATTGCTGACCCATATCAAAAATGAGCAAGGGTACAAAGTCGCCGCACAATCTGGAGCGGGAAAAGTATTCCTGATGCAGGTGAAAATGCGCAAGACGATGATGGGGACCACACGCAAAACCGTTGATCAGGAAACGATTACTGTACCGGTTGAGGGTAAAACCACAGCTATGGTTTTCGACGAGGCATACAACAGCCTGCTTCTGGGAACCTCTTTTGGACAAATTTTAAGGATTTCTCTGGGCGACCCTCAAGAACCTGCACAGCTTATCGGAGCAACCAGCAAACCCGGTATTGCTGTTAAAAGCCTTAACTTTGTGCTTGGCGGTTACACTTTAATCGTAACAGATTCTGAAAAAAATATTGCTTCCTATCAGTTGCAAAAATTCGAAACAGGAAAGTTCAGTCTTAAGAAAATTTACGACTTTCCTCCTCACAACAATGCTGTTCGGTCATTTAGTTATTCCCTGCGAAATAAAGGATTCCTGACAAGTTCAAATGAAATCATCCGTTTGCATTACGCCACAACCGGGGATACTCAGGTTCAGATACCTGCTCCAGAAAGTACAAGTTTCAATGTAGCGGTCATCGCGCCAAAGTTTGATGGCATTCTGGCCACTGACGACTCCGGGAAATTATACCGGTGGAAAATGGACAACCCTTATCCTCAGATCTCCCTGGCAGGATTGTTTGGTCAAATCTGGTACGAGGGCTATGACGATCCTGATTACGTATGGCAATCTACCGGTGGAACTGATGAGTTCGAATCCAAATTCAGTTTGACACCATTGATATATGGAACCCTCAAGGGAACCATGTACGCCATGTTCTTTGCGGTGCCTCTCGCATTGTTCGCTGCTTTTTATGTGTCGCAATTCATGAAGCCAGATTTAAAGTTGATAATTAAGCCAACCATAGAAATTATGGCGGCACTCCCCAGTGTAGTGCTTGGTTTTTTCGCAGCACTCGTGATTGCGCCCAAAGTTGAGACGTTCCTGCCAGGTTTAATGATCATGCCTCTGGTGATCACTGTGCTAATTGTAATTGCATTGCTAGCTTACGAAGTGTTTCCAAAGTTGCAGTTTTTGGCTAAGGACGGAAGGGAAATTTATTTGTTAATCGCCATCACTTTTATAGGCGGAGTCATTTCAATATTTACAGGTACCCTGATCGAATCTTCTTTATTAATGGGAGACCACCGAATATGGCTGAAAGAAATTCTCAGCGTGACCTACGACCAGAGAAATGCCCTGGTCGTTGGGTTGGCTATGGGGTTTGCTGTTATCCCCATCATATTCACGATAGCTGAGGACTCCCTGTCTAATGTTCCGACACATCTTAAAGCCTCTTCGTTGGCACTAGGTGCAACCCCCTGGCAAACAGCACTGAACGTGATTCTCCCAACAGCAAGTCCGGGTATCTTTTCTGCAATCATGATTGGATTCGGGCGTGCCATCGGTGAAACCATGATTGTTTTGATGGCAACGGGAAACACACCTGTAATGGAATGGAGCATGTTTAACGGATTCCGGGCGTTATCGGCAAACATAGCTGTGGAACTACCGGAAGCCCCTGAGGGAGGAACCCTTTTCCGCATTTTATTTCTGGCGGCATTTCTATTATTTATCATGACATTTCTGGTGAATACCATTGCTGAAATGGTTCGACTACGATTGCGTAAACGCTATCAGGGTCTATGAGGGAAAAAATGGTTAATCTTGGCAAAAAAATCTGGAAACGCGGCGACCTGTTCATTTGGTTAACAGGAGCCGGACTGGCATTGTCCCTTATTATGACCATTGCCCTGGTTCTGGCTATTGTCGTCAACGCGATGGGAACTTTCTGGCCCGGTGAAATCAAGATTCTGAATCTCCAAGACGGATCGCAGGTTTTAGGCACTCAAGTCGGAAAAGAAAAAATTCCCCATTATGGTCCACCTGATGACAGTCGAGAAAATCCCTATCGAATCCAAATAAAAAAAGCTAATAGAGATATTTATAGTTCCGACTATGTATGGATTGATGAGAACAAAATTAAAACAATCCAGATCCCTGATATGGTGGTCGCTGTAGAACGCAGGGAATGGGGTTATTTCTATGGCTATATCAAGGAAGTGGTGGACGGTGATCAAACCATCGCCAAGGGAACTGCAAGCAGTCTAAAAACACTTCAGGAAGTTTTACCTGCTGTCATAGCTAAAAATAAAGAAATAGAAAAAATTGAAAAGAAAGAAATTGGTGCCATCAATTACAAGATGGAACGAGTCCGCTTAAAATTAAAAAAGTTGGAATTAAAAGGAATTTCTGAAGGACCGAATGTAGATGAGTTGAAAAAGGAACTTCCGGAACTGCAATCCCAATACAACACGCTGGAACAAAAGTTACGTGAACTTCGAACATCACAAACCAGAAAAGTAGTATTACAAACTATAGAAGGTCGCGAAAAAGAACTTCCCCTTGCGCAGGTTTTGGACATTTATAATCCCAATTCTTTTTCCTTAATCGATAAACTTAGCTATTTTCTTGCTTCTGTGAATAATTTTTTCTGGGACGACCCCCGGGAAGCCAACACAGAAGGAGGAGTCTTCCCTGCTATTTATGGGACTGCTCTTATGGTTATGATGATGAGCCTGATGGCAACCCCATTGGGTGTTCTGGCAGCCTTTTACCTGCGCGAATATGCCAAACAGGGAACCCTGGTAAGCATCGTACGCATAGCTGTAAATAATCTTGCAGGTGTTCCTTCCATCGTGTTTGGTGTATTTGGAGTTGGTTTTTTCATCTATATGATAGGCGGCTCCATTGACCAGCTATTTTTTTCAGAGGCGCTTCCAACTCCAACCTTTGGAACAGGGGGTATTTTATGGGCTTCACTGACCATGGCCTTGCTAACAGTGCCGGTCGTGATTGTTTCTACCGAAGAAGGACTTGCATCTGTACCCAAAGGCACCCGGGAAGCCTCGCTGGCTCTGGGAGCAACCAAATTTGAAACCACCTGGCGGGTGGTCTTGCCCGCTGTAATGCCTTCTATTTTGACCGGGCTCATTCTCGCCATGGCCCGGGCCGCAGGAGAAGTCGCCCCACTGATGATCACCGGGGTAGTAAAGCTGGCTCCTTCTCTACCTATTGACGGGCTTTGGCCTTTCCTCCATTTGGAAAGAAAGTTCATGCATTTAGGATTCCATATTTATGATGTCGGATTCCAATCACCCAATGTTGATGCCGCCAGACCAATGGTATTTGCCACTACATTATTACTGATACTGATGGTTATTTTATTGAATTTAGCGGCAATATTTTTGAGAAACCGCCTGAGAAAACAACTAACCACCTCTGCGGTTTAAAATCAGGTACAATGAACGATGTCTGAAATAAAAATTAAAAATCACGCTGACAAAGTGGAAGTTATTCTGCCTTCTTCCAAAACCAAACAAATGACAATTCCAGATACAAATGTAGGCAGTAATCTTGTAATCAACATCAAGAATGTAAACTTCTTTTATGGAGAGTCCCAGGCTCTTAAAAATATCAACATGACTCTTCCTGAAAAAAAGATCACATCTTTCATTGGGCCGTCTGGGTGTGGCAAGTCTACTCTGCTCCGTTGCCTGAATCGCATGAACGATCTGGTGGAAGGCACGCGGATGGAGGGAGAAATTGAAATAGGCGGATTGAACACCATGGCCCCTTCTCTTGATGTTAGTGAACTTAGAAAAAATGTGGGCATGGTATTTCAAAAATTCAATCCTTTCCCGAAGACGATTTTTGAGAACGTTGCCTATGGACCACGGATTCACGGAATGAAAGACAAGCAAAAACTTGATGAAATTGTGGAAAAAAGTTTAAAGTCTGTCGCGCTGTGGGATGAAGTAAAGGACAGGCTTGGTTCCAGTGCGCTGGCACTTTCAGGCGGGCAACAACAACGGCTCTGCATCGCCAGGGCCATTGCCATTGAGCCGGAAGTTTTGTTAATGGACGAACCGTGTTCAGCCCTCGACCCGATAGCAACTGCACGAATTGAAGAATTGATGGTAGGATTAAAAGAACAGTACACCATTGTGATAGTGACCCATAATATGCAGCAAGCAGCCCGGGTCGCGGATTTTACCGGATTCCTGCTTCTGGGTGAATTGATTGAGTTTGGTCCAACAGAAAAATTATTCACCAACCCTTCTATTCAAAAAACAGAAGATTATATAACCGGTCGATTCGGTTAAGAGGTAGATTATGTCTCGACATGCCATACACCTTGAAAGAGCTATTGAGGAACTCAAGCGCTTGATACTGTCTCTTGGTGCGGATGTGGAAGAAAGCGTCCGGCTTTCGGTCCAATCCCTGACCCAGAGGATATCCCAACAAGCCATGAGCGTCATTGAAGCGGATTATGAAATTGATCAGCGTGAGGTGTTTGTAGAGGAAGAATGTCTCAAGATCCTCGCATTGCACCAACCTGTTGCAAACGACCTGCGGTTGATCATCGCCATTTTAAAAATTAACAACGACCTGGAACGAATCGGCGACCTTTCGGTAAATATTGCCGAACGTGCTGTCTACCTTTCAACCGAGGCAAAAGTGGAGCTTCCTTTTGACCTTCAGGCTATGGCCGAAAAAGTCCGCTCCATGCTGAAAAGGTCGCTGGATGCATTGGTAAACAGAGATGAAAAACTGGCTCGGCAGGTTTGTGAAGATGATGACGCCGTTGATGAATTGAACCGGGAAATGTATGTCTGTGTCGAAGAAGCTATAAAAAAAGATACCAAAAACTTGAACAGCTATATTCAGCTTCTCTCAGCTTCCCGCTATCTCGAACGCATGGCAGACCATGCAACCAACATTGCCGAAGATGTGATTTATCTGGTAACCGGTGAAATCATCCGTCACGGTAGCGACACCTCAAAAGAAGAAGCCGGTCTGTAAAAATCCCTTATTCCCCACAAGGGATTCTGAAAATTCTGATTACGCTTTCAGTTAATCCAGTGCCCCTGCCAGAAATTTAAGATAATATCCTATCCAGACACAGGTGCTTGATTCCCGCGCATGATGTCGCACCGTTATTCATAAATTTTTTCGATCTTTTTATGAACTATAAAAAGGAAAGAAGACCCAAGTCCCTTCTTGGATTCTGGATAGCGCTGGTTTTTTTGCACTGTTCCAGTCTCAGCAGCATGGCAAAATGTCCCACCCGGATGGGCTCTATTTTCTCACCAGAACATTTTTCGGTGATCGCACGTAGAGGTTCTACCACTAAGTTTCCTGAAAATACCCTTCCCGCTTTACAAGAGGCATTGGATGTAGATGGAGCTAACGCCATTGAGGTTGACCTGTCTCTGACCAGAGATGGAAAAGTTGTTCTCTTACAAGATAGGGGTACGAATAACTCGGTGAATATCAGAAATTCCAGCTTTCAAGAGTTCATGGTCTGGGCTATCAAACAGGACAAACTGAAACTTGTATTGCTGAAATTAAAAGTTCCGGAGAATGAAATCCATCGGGCCTCAGTCATGCTAAAGGATATGCAAAAAGTTTTACATAGCATGAGTTCCGCACCCCGATTTGAAATTGTAGTATCGACACCTCGCAAAGAGGTATTAAACAGGGTGCGGGAGACCTTTAACGAATTCCAATTTTCTTTTGAACGTGAAATCCCTTCTGCCGGCGTCATAAACTACCATCGCTTTACCACCGTCCCCACTGCTATGCAATATAAAAACATTTATACCAGCCTTGGGTTCCCGACTCGTCCTACAAACCCTGAAGAGCCGGACGCATGGTTAATCTATAAGTTTATTCTAACTCTGGATTTTAAAATCCGGGACAACTACCAGAAAAGTTCTTCCCACTATGTAAAAATCATCAGCTGGACCTTCAACGATGAGAAAAAAATGAGATGCCTGATTAATCTGGGAGTCGATGGAATTGTGACCGACAATCCTAAGCTACTCCGCAGAATCGCATTGGATATGGGGAAAAATTTGGACTAGTATTTGTTACAAGCAGATGACTTTAGAACCCAACTTCTGGTCATTCTTTAAATATCATGTATTTCGGGTTTTTGAGCATGAGCCCGAAGGCGGGGACTTTTTCTGGCTGGCGGGTCAGGCTTCGATACATCTCATGAAACGATTCTGTATCAAGGGTGTCGTCCTTCAAAGACGCCAGTTGTTGTGGAGTGATTGCGCTCATCGAGTTTTCAGAAAACAGCGATGTCCCGATACCGGCCCAGTGTGAGGAAACAAAACCCTGGTGCACCAGATGCGTGGTTCCCAATCTGTATTCCTCAGCTTTGGTGAGAATGTGCTGGGCAATATAAACTGGAACACAACGTCCAATGGCTACTACCCTTGATGGATTTTCTGTCGGGTAGACAAATAAACCCACTCTCGTGTTTCCCATTCCACCCAGGTCTTTACGGATGCTCTTTAAATATTTCTCATAGCGCTTCGAAAGCCAGGCTTCCAGTTTGACCGGCTTTTTGGAAAGGGAGGGACAGTCTTCTTCTGCCTTAACAGATGATGACATCAATACCACCATGAAGAGCATGGCAAAAAGAATTGCAAATTGCTTGCACATCACTTTTTCTTTATTTCCGGCACAGATCTCTTTCGACCAGTAACGCTTTTGATCCTTGAAACTCACACATTAAACAAACAACACCTGGATCGCCACGCCGCTTCGCGGCTCGCGAAGACAAATTGTCATTCTGAGTATTAGCGAAGAATCAGAGGATTTGAAAATGCAGGATAACTTAAATCACCCCAGCCCCTCTTCGGTTAAGAGGGGATCATTGAAACTCCTCCTTCTTCATCAGACGAGTTAACTCCTTACCAGCCTAACCCAGCTATTACTCCTCGGCCCCACGCCCTCTAACGAGGGAAGCAACTAGCAAAAGCTCTTTAAAGCCGAAATGAACCATTGCCAGCCAAATAAAGCTATTACTTGCTGGCTCCACGCCCAGTGGTGGGGGTTGCGATTTTGACATTTTTTGATTTCAACCCAAAAAATGGAACCAGGTCATTGGGCACCGACAGTTTACGGTAAAGGACATGAAACTCTTCATCAGAAATATCCTGCTTCAAAAGCTGTTTAACCTGCTCTGCAGAAACAAACTGTTGTGAGGGCTCATCGAACATAGTGACACCAACTCCCACCCAGTGGGAATGGACAAATTGCTGTTGCACCAGGCTTTCCACGCCTGTGCTGTAGTCCATGGCCTTTTTGATTATGTGCTGAGCGATATAGGCTGGAACACATCTTCCAATTGCTATCACTTTTGAGGTTTCACCCATCGGAAACACTTTTAAAGCTACACGGGTTGAGCCGATCTCTCCAAATTCCTTGAAGATCTGTTTTCTTTGCTTGCGAAAGGATTTTGAAATATATCCCTCAATTTTGATGCGCTTTTTATCTACCGGCTCACATTTTTCCTCTGCAAAAACAGGGGATGCACCTAATATTGCTGAAACCATCAAAACCGGCATCACTCTTCTTCCCAATTGTCCCAATAACCCATTGAACTTCTGTTTAATAAATTGCATCATCAATTCCCCTGTTTCTACAGTTTGAGGCAAATCCTCTGTTATAATAGTTCCACCCGATTGACCTTGTTCTGCCTATGAGGTCTTTTGTTTTTTTATGAATTCTTCAGCGCTTTGTTCGCTTGAAAAATAATGTTCCTTGCCGTTGATGGTTTTTTTGATAGCCTCCGATTTCGGGATGTATACACCGTTATTGGGATCCATAACCATTTCTGTTGGTTCCTGTTCATAAGGCGATTTTTTATCGGGAAAAATCGCGCGCGCGACAAGAATCACGATGATTACGGCAATACCAAATAATGCTAAACGGGCCATGCCTTCATTTTAAAGTTTTGCAGAAAGAAATACAACCCGGCAGAAATTAGCAGTAACAGGCAATTTAAATCCTATGAACGACGAAACAACCACAGATGAAAAAAATCAGACCCGGTTGCCAGTAGTCCGCAACAAAGGTTCCCTGGTACCGCTCGACCCTTTTACCGCCTATCTTCAGGAGGTCCGCAAATATCCGCTCCTCTCAGAAGAAGAGGAAAAAGAACTGGCCATCCACTACAGGGAAACCGGCGATTATGATTCTGCCTACAAGCTGACCACCGCCAACCTGATGCTTGTCATTAAAATCGCCATGACATTCAAGCGCGAATGGCAGAACCTGATGGATCTAATTCAGGAAGGAAATGTAGGCCTGATGAAAGCGGTTAAAAACTTTGATCCATTTCGTGGAGTGCGTCTTTCTGCCTATGCTACCTGGTGGATCAAGTCCTATATCCTGAAACATATTCTTGATAATTGGCGTCTGGTGCGAGTGGGCACAACCAATGCCCGGCGAAAGCTCTTGTTCAACCTGAAAAAAGAAAAGGAGAAGCTGGAACGGGAAGGGTTCGACCCGACTACCAAACTTCTGGCTGAGCGTTTTGGAGTGGATGAAGGTGAAGTTATTGATGTCTCAGCCAGTATTGGTGCAATGGATGTTTCTATTGATACACCCGCCCATCCCGATAGTACTAGTACTCCGGCACAAACCCTTACGGATGGGAAATCGGTTGAAGCCAATGCAGAGGTCAAACAGTTCAGGGAAATCCTTAATAAAAACATTGAAAGTTTTAAGACTGAATTGAATGCCAACGAAATAGAGATTCTTAACCAACGCATCCTTTCAGAAAATCCTCTGTCTCTTCAAGAAATCGGAGACCAGAGGGGGGTCACACGGGAAGCTGTGCGTCAGGCCGAGCAAAGATTATTGAAAAAATTTAAAACCTTTATCGAAGAAAATATGCCGGAAGCGGCAGACTATTTTAAAACCTGAGGAGGAGCATTATGAATACCCGGACCGAAACCGACAGCATGGGAGAGATCAATGTCCCGGCAAGTAGTTATTATGGAGCACAAACCGCACGATCATTGATCCACTTTGATATCGGCACCGAAACGATGCCACGGGAAATAATCCGGGGAATGGGAATTCTTAAAAAGGCTTCAGCCATGGTCAATGCCGAGTTGGGGCTCATGCCTGAAAACATAAAAGACCTTATCTGCCAGGCCGCGGATGAAGTTATAGAAGGAAAACTGGATGAGCATTTTCCATTGAGGGTTTGGCAAACCGGTAGCGGAACCCAGTCCAACATGAATACCAACGAAGTCATCGCCAACCGGGCTATTGAGATATCAGGTGGCACCATCGGCTCGAAAGACCCGGTGCACCCCAACGACCATGTGAATATGGGTCAGTCTTCCAACGACACCTTTCCTACGGCAATGCATATCGCAGCAGTGGAACGTATCCGGGAAGCACTTATCCCTGCCATATCCAACTTGACAGAATCATTCCGAAAAAAAACCAATGAGTTTCAAGACATCATAAAAATCGGACGCACTCACCTGATGGATGCGACTCCGCTCACCCTTGGCCAGGAGTTCAGCGGATATACCACTCAGTTGGAATACGCTCTCGATCGAATTAATGGTTGCATGCCCAGAATGTATCAAATTGCGCTGGGTGGAACCGCTGTGGGTACAGGACTTAATTCACACAGGGATTTCGCAGAAAAAGTTGCCCGCCAAATTGCAGATATTACCGGCTGCCCCTTTGTCACCGCTCCCAATAAATTTGAGTCTCTCGCGGCCCACGATGCTATTGTTGAAGCCAGCGGTGTGTTGAAAACCATCGCCTGTTCGTTGATGAAGATCGCCAACGATATTCGCTGGCTCGGGTCCGGCCCAAGATGTGGTATCGGTGAAATCACATTACCGGCTAACGAGCCAGGCAGTTCTATCATGCCGGGCAAAGTGAATCCAACCCAATCCGAAGCCATGACTATGGTTGCGGCACAGGTGATCGGCAACGACACTGCCATCAATGTCGGCGGATCATCCGGTAATTTTGAGCTCAACGTTTTCAAACCTGTAATGATTTATAATCTGCTCCAGTCCATTCGCCTGCTCGCCGATTCATGCCGATCCTTCAACGACCATTGCGTTGTTGGAATTGAACCCAATCAAACACAGATCGAAAAACATCTTAACGGATCGCTCATGCTGGTCACTGCTCTCAACCCGCATATCGGTTATGACAACGCAGCGAAAGTGGCCAAGAAAGCTTATCAGGAAAATAGCACATTAAAAGAAGCTGCAGCCGCTTTGGACCTGCTCACGCCTGAGGAGTTCGATGAAAAAGTGCGACCTGAAAATATGACCGGACCAAAAGGATAAGTTTTTCAAAAAAGCTTTGCCCTCTTAAGTTAAAAAAACATAGAGAAAAAATGGTTCAAAGTTGGGAAACTTTTCTGGGGATTGTGGTTGTGCTTGCTATCCTGCTGCCCATCATTCTTAAAAAAATGTATTAACGGGAACAGCAGGCAATTTAAAACATGACTAAGCTTCCCTCTTTTTTCTGTAAATTAAAGAATTTCTTTAATTTAAAAAACCCATAAACATTCCCATTTAATATTGGAAATCGAATAATATTCGGATATACTAAAAATTAAAAGGTGCTCGAAACACATTGAAAAACGGCGTTTATTTTAATTGAACTGTCGGTTTCAATTTTCTCTCTAATACCTATCTCCCGGGAAAATCTGTTCACCCAGTCTTTAACTGAGCCACCAAAATTATTTATTTTATTGCATTTATGGATTTTTATAGATAGGTTTACATTAATAAATCAAATTTTTTATACAACTCGATATTATGCCATGGAAACTATCAAGGATATAGAAGCCTTGAGACAAGCTCCTATATGCCATTTTTTTCAGGATACAGAATTAGAAAGCATTTATAGTGCCGGAAAAAAGGTAAGCCTGAAAAAAGATGAGGTGCTTTTTCCAGAACAATCCGTTCAGGAGACTATGTACATCATCCTTTCAGGAAGTTTGGAAGTGTACAAAAAGCAAAACCGGATCGCAGTTCGAGGAGTTGGGGATTTTTTGGGTGAAATGGCATTGCTGGAATCTAAACCTCGTTCTGCAAGCGTCCGGGCACTTTCCGATGCAGTAGTTCTGGAAATCGGCAAAGAAACCTTCTTTGAATATTTTGCAACGAACTCTAAAGTAATCTGGGAAATTTTAAAAGTTATCTCTGCCAGAAACAGGAAGGACCTGGATGTCATCGTTGCGAACTATCAGGAAATCAGAAACAGCCGGGAAAAATACCGCAGGGTGGTTGATGCGTCTTCAGATATCATTATCCAGACCGACCCCGAGGGTAAAATTGTGTTCGCTAATAAAGCAGTCAGTTTTCTGGCTTATGACGTGTTTGACTTGATCGGTCAGGATTTTACAAGTTTTTGCGAGGACAATCTCAGTGACACCAGTAAAGCCCATGTTTTAACCCGGCGGGTAGGTCCCCGAGTTACAACAGACTATGAAATCTCTCTGAAGGTAAATGAACAGTCCACGCTGTACGATCTTTGTCACAGTATTAGCTTTATGATGACCGCTACCGGAATGTGGAATGTTCCGCAGGAGTCTGTCATGAAAAAAGGCGCTCGAAAAGAATTTCAAGGTACCTTGCTGGTCATCAGGAAAGAAAAATACGGCAGTTACAGGCTGGTTTGATCGGTAGCATTTATGTCTCCCAAAAGCTTCACTTGCTCAAACATCCCTGTCATTGACTGAGCAAAAGGGTTATGAAGTTTCTAGATGTCGGTTATAGAATCTAAAAGTTGTGATTCTGAACCTTCACTAGTACCAACCAGAATTTCCTGAACTCTTGATTCAATCAAAGCATTCAAATCTGTGCTGGATTGCAGAAGAGAACCTAAATCACTTTTACTGTTTGACTGGTCAGTTAAAAAATCAACGATGCTGCCGGTAGATATTCCTGATTGATTAAAAATATTCTGCAATTGATTTAATAGCTCATTCAGCCCTTCACCTGACTTGGCTTTAAAAGCAATCAATTCCGTTGCCGATAATTCTCCACTTGAGTCGGTATCTATGGAGTCAAAATTATCCACCAGGTCTTGACCGCTACCGGTCACATCAATACTGTCTTTAATTTCATCTGGGTCCAAGCCGCCTGAACGATTGGAATCTGATTTCTGGATCTGTTGGTAAGCTTTCTGGGTAAAACTGTTAAGAATGGTTGAACCGAGTCCCTCACTGCCTCCTACCATTGAGTCGCCCTCCACCGAAAATTGTTATAAATAAATGCTTTCACGTCCCGTAAGTCTCTTAACGGCTGGCGCGAAAAATGCCATAAGCGTTTATTTTAATCGGTGTATAGCAACCAAAAAATCAACGTTTTTTTGAGTTCTCTAATAAATCGTTTAGAAGCCTTTTGATAACTTTTGGCAGTCGATCACGATGAAAAGTCAAACATACGCTCAACGCATTTAAGGGCGCTGGCCTGAATCTTGGGGGTCAGGGTGATGGTGTTCTCAGGGCCAGGGTTTTCGAGGACTTTTAAAATATCTTCCAGCGAGTTGGATTTCATGTATTTGCAAAGCGTACAACTTCCGGAGAAGGTTTTCTCAGGAAATTCGGATTGTAAAATACCAGTTAACCCGCATTCAGTTACCAGAAAAAAAGTATCACTATCGGACTGCCGGACACGGTTAAGCATTTGACTGGTGCTTCCCACAAAATCGGCTTTGGCAACTACAGAAGGTTCGCACTCAGGGTGCACGAGAATTTCCACACCTTTAAAGTTATTTCTTACGAGGTCTATACTTCCCGGTGTGTATTCTTCATGAACATAACAGGTACCATTCCACAGTTGTATATCCTTCTTAATTCCTTTCGACTTCAGGTGATCAATCACATTCTCTCCCATGAGCCGGTCCGGCAAGAAATAAATCTTGTCATTGGGAATTTGTTCAATGATGAAGTTCACATTCGAAGAGGTTACGCAAACGTCGCAATGGGCTTTAACTTCAGCTGTTGTGTTTATATAACAAACGAAAGTGTGATCGGGAAATTCTTTACGTAGACGGATAACGTCTTCAGCAGTTATCCCATCGGCAAGGGAACAACCCCCATTAGGGTTTGGATCAAGCACTGTTTTTTCTGGACTGAGAATCTTCGCGGTCTCAGCCATAAAACGAACCGCGGCAAAAACAATGACATCGGCATTGGATTCTTTGGCTTTTTTAGACAAGCCATAAGAGTCACCGGTAAAATCGGCGACACTGTAAAAAATTTGAGGGGCAACGTAATTATGAACAAGAACGATCGCGTTTTTTTCGCGTTTGAGTTTTTCAATCCGCTCAATCGTGGGAAACAAGAGTTCACAATTTTCCCGCGTAAACTGGCAAAAAGGATTGCCCACCTGAATATCTTTAAGATTTTCGTATAATTGTTCTGCGGTAATCATTGTCTCTATCCCGGTGGCCAGTGCAAAGCACGACCGCCTAAGAGATGGAAGTGAATATGAAACACAGACTGTCCAGCACCCGCACCACAATTGACCACCAGACGATAACCCGATTTATCAAGTTTCCTCTCTTCTGCCAGTTGGTTTGCCACGCTGATCACCGATCCCATCATCGTATGATCCTTTTCTTCAACATCCAGCAAGGTAGCTTGATGAGTACGGGGAATGATTAGAATATGTGTGGGCGCTTGAGGATTGATATCATTAATCGCAAATAACGTATCCGACTCGTATACCTTCTCTGAAGGGATAGCTCCCTCGCTGATTTTACAAAACAGGCAGTCACTCATAAGTTTTCTTTCCACTTTGGCCTGGACTTTTCAAATCCGGTCTCATTTTATTTTCTTCATATGGCTGAGAATCAAATTGCTCAAGATGCTTTATGACTTCCTCTTTATAGGAAATAAAAGGATCGAGCATCAGAAACGGTTCGTCTGTTTTGCTCAGGCGAAACCCAATCCAGTCAATGAGATAACTCATGTGAGAATGCTGATTAATGAGTCGCTTGACAAGTTCTCCCCGTCCATGTGCACGGGTTCCTCTGGGAGGATTAATCTTCGAAAACTCAACCGCTTCATCGGTGGTTTTACGATAACCATCGCCGTTAGCTTCCAACCCCCAGAACAGACCTGATTTTTTATTCAAGTTGTGGAATTCCAGATCCAGACTTTTAAGCCAGGGATCTTTCCATTCAAGAGCCTCTTCATTTCTGAATTCATTAAGCATCCAGTATTTACTGGCCCAGTCAACCCTGCCAATTACGGCTTCCGGCCCTTTGGGCAGGTCTGTCAAGACAGATTCCCAGCCTTCCAGAATCCAGTCTGTTTCCCGGCTCTCCCCCGCTAAATGTTCTTTGCAGGTATTAAGAACATCCCATTGCAATTCCAGGGCAGTGGAAGATTTACCTGAAGCCAGTTTAACATGCCACTTAAAGTCAGGATCACGGGAAATGGAACGCATGGCAAAAACAGAATCGGCTAGAATCCACTCACGTTTTGCCACCCCAAGTTGCATGATCTCCAACATAAGGGTTGTAGTACCCATTTTCATGGCTGTCGCAAACTCGCTCATGGTGGAGTCACCGACCAGAAGATGAATGCGCCGGTATTTACTCGGGTCTGACAATGGCTCATCACGGGTATTAACAATAGCCCGGTTGTACTGCACCCATCGATAAAACTCATTAGGGATATGATCAGCCCTTTGAGAAAGCTGAAAATTAACTTCCTCATCACCCTGGCTTTCATAAGGAGTTGCCCCTTCCCAATCTCTAAAAGGATGGGGATCGCAGGAACCTATACGACCTGCTCCACAAAAAATCTGACGTGTTGTTAAAAAGGAAGAAAGGAGTTTCAGATTGTCCCTTTCATCAAATGGGAATCCCCTGCCTACCAGATAATTTTCATGACACCCGAAAGTCGCACTGGTTTCAAGGTCCACATTGTTCTTTATAAATGAAACATGGTCTTCCCAACCCAGCTCTTCCACAGCTTCCTGAATCATTGTGTCTCCAGCACGGTCATATGTAACCAGATCGACAAGATTAGAACACTCTGGTGAAGCATATTCCAAATGCCCCATGTCAAGGTATAGACGCCCGCCATTCAGCAGGAACCCACCATTACCAGGGGGCTCATCGTTTGCCCTGTAATGCAGGTCCAGCACACCCTGGTTCTTAGAGAAGACATGGTTCTTGACCTTGTTGGCCACCTCCATGGAATCAAGAGGAAACTCAGAATCATTTTTGATCAGAAGCCCATATTCTGTTTCAATGCCAAAGATGCGTTTTTTCATTAAACAGCCTCTAAGTTCAACCCCGCTTTAAGGATGCCTGACATACATCTGCCATTTCCTTTTCGTTCAAATACCGGTAGCCCTCTCCAGTGATCAATGCCACGGTGGGGAAAATCTCATCTTCCGGTTGGGCTTTACCTGTTGCAGTATCAAACTGTGCAGCGGTCTGCAATAGCCTGATTGCCAGGGTGACAGCATCGTTTTCTGGTCTTTCCGCCAAAGGCTTTTCTCCCCAGAGGTCTTCGTATTCCAGAATTCCCCGAATTGTCGGAGAACCAGAACCGGTTGCTGTATGCGTGCTGATTTTAAAGTCAGCTCCCAGCATGTCGTAAAAATGTATGCTCGCCTTTTTTGTTTTTATATCGAAAGTAGCAAATATTGGACTCACCACACCCAGCCCCTGAACCGCCATTCCCACATTCTCTTTCAGTAGTTTTGACAAAGCGCGGATTTTTCCTTCAACACTCATGGTTTGCAACTGAGAACGCCGGTAATATTCAAAGTTATGAGTAAGAACCCGAGCCATCTCAAAGGCTGTTGCAGGGACCCCGGCTATTGCCATGAGTGTGTAATCATCAATGGGAATGACCTTGTCGCAGCGCTCATACATGATACTGTTACCAGCCGTTGCACGACGATCACCAGCCACAATCACACCACCTTCAAAGTGGAACGCAAGAACAGTTGTGCCATGAGTCACTTTGATATTACTCTGAAACTGGGAGGGATCAATTCTGGCATTCCAGCGATAACCGGACTTTTCCAGCAACTCTAAAAAATCCCCCGGTGAAGTATGAGAATCCGACTGAAAATTCATTGACCTGTTCTCTGTTTGTACTTTTCAGATTGTTTGGGATCCACTTTTTTCATTCTTTTCAGAAGGCTGTCTCTCCCTGGTCTCGAAGGTTCCGGTCTGGATGGACCAGAATCATCTCGATCCGGACTGCTTTCTTTTTTTTCTTCCCTTCTTAAGGGATCGTTCATTTCCATGGGATTAACTCCTTTAGTTACCAGGTTGTCTCTGCCCCAACACCGGACATCAACCAACCGATGATTTCAGCTTGTCAATCTCTTCATTAGTGAGTGCCCTGTAAATGGCCCTGCGCTCTACTTTTCCTGACAATACAGCGGCCTCAAGATACCATTGCCCAAAAGCATCTTTCAATGTCCTGGGGATACTTTTATCGTCCTCCTCAAGTTCCTTTCTGCTTTCGTCCCAAAGCCGGCAGGTTTCTTCTAACGCCTTATCAAGTGTGAAAGTAGCAAAGGGAATGTCTTCAATTTTTTTCTGTACCTCTTCCATGACTTTCTCATCACCAGAAATAACAGTACCGCTTTTAAACGTCTCCCAGTGTCCGTCATAATTCACCCTGAAAAAGTTGGGTTTGCCTGCGCTGTCAAGCTCGACAAGAAGTAGGCGTATGATATACGGAGCACGCTGTATTTCTTCAAAGTTCTGTTTGAGAGCAGGAGCAATTCCAAACTGAAGGAGCCTTGCCAAAGTCACATCCTCAGCCGAACGATTAAAGCCTTCCAGATGTGCCATATCTAAAAGTGTCATTCTCAATCGTTCCACATCCGCGGGGTGGCCTACGCCGCCAAGGGCAATACGGTCATAGACTTCGAAAATCTTCCCCGGTTGCGGAGCAAATCCCATAACCAGCACGCCGCCATCGTAAGGAACCGACAAGACCGGTTGCCCCATTTTCAACTTTTCCTGAACATAATTATGACGGGTGGAAACCGCCTCCATCCAGCGATACGGCTCTTCAAACATATTTTATATTTCCTCCAAGCCCTAAAAAATAAAGGTAATTCTTAAACCAGTTGTTTCCTGGAATTAAGAACCTCTTCAACCTCTTCGGAACTTATAATCCCTGTCAGGTCCAGAACCTCTCCGTTTATAAATTCAACTCCAGTCCAATGAATACGTTTTATATTCTCAATACCTTGAGCTACAGCTTGCCCCCTTATCTGGGCGCGGGTTCCTGCAGGTGGTGACTCAACAGCCCGATCAATCTCTTCGTCACTTAGCAGTGAGTAAACTTCCCCCTCCTGCTCCAAGCCACGATACAATCCTCTTTCAGGATCCAAATTATGGTATTCCAGATCCAGACTTTTTAGCATGGGGTCTTCCCAGCTTAACTTCTCCGCCTGCATGAATTCGGTAAACAATTTTTCCTTGATCGCCCAGTCTATGCGATCAGATAATTTCTCTTGGCTGTGTTTGAATTCATCCAATGTCCTTTTCCACTCTTTAAGAATCCAGTCCCATTCCTTATTTTTACCCGACAAGGATTTATCGGCTTCCTCAAGATATGCTTCCTGAATCTCAAGAGCATTGACAGTGCCATGTGCCTTTCTTTTTAACGTCCCTGTTTTATTGAGGGAGACTTTCAATACATCGGCCACCGGGTCCTCTAATTGCAATTCAGGAAATTTTTTTCCATTTGCAATCAGGTTAAGAACCAATGCTGTGCATCCTACTTTGAGGGCTGTGGCATAAGCGGACATATTGGCATCACCAAGGATCAAATGCAAACGCCGAAATCTGCTACTCACTGCATGCGGTTCGTCCCGGGTATTGATAAGGGGACGGTTCGTCATGGTTTCAATGCTTAAAAGCGTTTCAATGAAATCCGACCGTTGCGTCAGCTGCAATCCATGAAAATCACTGTCCCTCTCTGACCCAACCTTACCTGCACCGGCATACAACTGTCGAGTAACCAGAAATGGAGCCAGCCCGGATACCACATCCTCAAATGGAATCTCTCTGGGGATGAGGTAGTTATCATGCGTTCCATAGCTATGGCCACTGTAATCAGTATTATTTTTAAATACCTGAAGCGACTTGCCCCCCAAAGCACGGTTGCGAATGTTCACACATTCGGCAATAATCCGCTCCCCCGCAACATCATGCGCTACCAATGAAAATACAGACCGGCACTCCGGGGTGCTGTATTCCGGATGGGTATGGTCATTATAAAAGCGGGCACCGTTTTCCAAAACCCTGTCACACTTCATGTCCAGATAGGAATAAGGTCTTTTGCGATCTTCGGCACAAAAAGCATCTTCTTCCTCATCCTGAGCCAAGGAACTCACCTTGAACCCACGCATATCCAGATGCGAATTCTCCTGTGAGTAAGCCCATTTGCAAAAAACACTGTTACGTTCGCAGGACTGCAAAAGCTTCATAGACTCTTCAACAGGATCCGAGTCTTCCTTATCTTCCCGGATTATTCCATACTCGGTCTCCATACCAATGAGAGGGACATTCATATGATAGACCTGCGCATTGTGTTTTCAGCAGCCTTGTCTGATTCGTTGGGTCGTCTCACCCGAACAACATTTTTCGCATCCATATCTAATAGTTGAAGCCAGTCTTCAAGATTAGATTCTGCCGGGAGCAATCCGCCCTCCTCAAATTCTGTCTCCAGAGAAACCAATAGATCTTCCACTGTCAAACATAACGTTTCACCTTGAATAGCCCTTTCAATAGCCCTTTCTTTGGCACGTTTCATGATTCCCTCGATGACCGCACCAGAAATAAAATCGTTCCAATACATTTTCCGGTTGCTGCCACTTCTTAAGGTCAGGACCAATACTTCCTGTTCTGAGTTTCTTTCGAAAAGGCGGTCCAGAAACGGTTCTGCCATTGAATCAAATTTTTCATGTTCCCGAGGAAGTCCATCTTTCAGATACACACGCAAAATGGCTTTGCACTCATCCCTGTTGGGGCGTGACACCTTGATCTTTCTATCAATTCTACCGGGTCGGATGATAGCAGGGTCAATCAGGTCGGGCCTGTTTGTCGCCAAAATCACAACTGTTTCACGAAGGGACTGAATACCATCCATTTCCGCACAAAACATGGGAACCACTGTATTACTAATGTTTGACCCACGCCAGGCTTGCCGGGTACCCAGAATAGATTCCGCCTCATCAATAAAAATGAAAGGAATTTGTCCCTTTTCTTTATAGTCACGCGCTTTCTTGAATATTTCTCTTATTTTACGCTCCGATTCTCCCAGCCACATATTCAGGATTTCAGGTCCCTTAACATGAATGAACCGGCCTTCAAGTTCCGAGTCCTCTTTCTCGGAAAGCTTGTGGATCACTTCTGTGAGAATAGCTTTTCCTATCAGGGTCTTGCCACAACCCGGAGGGCCATAGAACAAAAATCCCTTAGGCACCTGATATTCCATCTGGCTCAAAATTTCCTGATGCAGAAGCGGATATTCGAGAACTTTTCTCACCTCTTCTTTTACTTTTTCCTGGCCTCCCACTTGAGACCATTCCACCTTATCAAAATCGTCTTCTATCAGGGTGCGAGATTCCCGCTTTGGAAGTTTGTCCAAAATAACCCTTTGATTGCTATCAAGAAAAACTTCTTCTCCCTCTTTCAAAGAGTCTTCATCCAGTCCCTTTCGTGCCAGAACTATCGTTTCGGTATTTCCGGTCGCTGCCTGTACCAACCATTGCCGGCCTGCTAATTTCCCGGAAATTTTTGCCAAAGGCCCTTGAGTGGGAAAAGGTAGCCGGGCAATAGCAACAAATCCTTCATTCAGCGCAACCTGATCACCTGTCACCAATCCCTCATTTTCCGTCAGCTCCGGGACGGCTGCAGCCTGATATTCCGTTCCCCCTGATACCAGACGCACCAAGCCGTTTTCTCCCTGACCCAGAATCGTACCTATGCGATGGGCTGGAGACTTAAGTTTTTCAATAGCTTCTTCCAGAGTTTTGATCTTTAAAGCATACTGCTGTGCAGACTGTTGGGCCTGAAACAGAGCATCCCTGAGATCAAGAATCTTTTCCTGCAATTGAGGTCGATCTTGAGTCTCATTTAAAACCTGGTCAATCAGTTCTATGATATGGGTCTGGTCTCCCATGAATATATCCTTTATTTTTATAGAGAACTATCAATTGTATGAACAAAAAAATTTATAAATCAAGTCAATTTTCTCAAAGGTTTAGTAGAGAAAACCTTTTCATTATATTAGGATAGGATTTCTATTATCATAGCCCAGAAAAACTCTCACACAAATTACCCGTATTTCCGTAGATATCGTCAAAATCCAGGGTACGGCCACCTTTTGAAGGAATAGTAGTTCTAAAATAAACTTTCTCTACCATGATCTTTGCAAACAACAAAACTTCTATCGAAAAATGTATTATCAGCTTCAGCCACAATAAATATTCTTCCCGTAAAGAAGCTGACAAAATCAGCATTTCCAAAGCAGAGCGTGAAATTGCCGCCAGGAAAAATGGCATCAGTCATCTAATTCTAAGAGCTAAAGGTGATGATATTGATCGACTGAAGTTTCTTTTTTTGATACGGGGAATTCCCATCATGTGTTACGCGTTGGGGAACCTGTTGCACTCAAAATTACACGAAATTGTTGTGGTCGGTTCCGAGGAAGTTAAAATGGTCATGGACCACTTTCTCGATGTTGTTGGCACCTGCGGAAAAACCGTTCAGTTTGTCCAGGAAGATACAAATCATCTCAATCTGGTAAACACCATGAACCTGGGCAGAGACCTGCTTTCTCCTGCTAAGGATGAACTGGTTCTTTTCCAGCCCGGCGATCTGCCTTTCCTCTACGATCTGGAAAAAGTATTGTACCTTCCTGAAAACAAAAAATACAACATGATCCTCTGGTTGAACTCGCGGCAAAATATGTTTCCGGATTTTAAAAAGAATCCAAATAGTGAATTTGTAAAGCGCAATTATCATTACCGGACTCTCAGCGACCCTGAGAACAGCCTGCTTGATCTTAAAGAACCCAACCTATATCCAATCAATTTTGCAATGATGGATTCGGATATCATTGATCAACTGCATTCTTCCCGCAAAGACGGACAAATCATCAACGCAGGAATCCAAACAGCCCTGCAAAAACCTTTGCGCCTGCTGAAAATTTTTCCATACTTGATAGATCACCTTTCAACTTTCCGGTCAAAAGTGAACCAAATCAGATCTAGTGATAAATACCAGTTCGGCATGTCCCGTAAAAATTTTCATAAAGGAGCCTCATACTTGCTCAACACCCCCATGACTACTATTGTTCATGACGACCCGGCTTTCGTCTCCGACGTTGATGCCTTAGAAGATTGGGAAGATTTTGAGTCACTCACTCATTACGCTGAAAAAGACCATGGCATGGAAGGTTTGGCAACCATCCATCCTTTTGGAAAATCTCTGGTCAAGTTCCGTGAAGAAGCTATGCCGGTTTTGAAAGAAAAAATACCTATGTATCGGGATTTTCCATCATACCTCAACTCTATTTATGAAACTCTTGAAATGGGCTATACACCATTTGATAAAAACGGTATTTACATTTCACCTAACGCAGATTTAGAAGAAGTGGAATTTGCATACCACTGGTACAAAAATAAATGTGAGCTGCTAAGACAGAAAACAACCTCTTGAAACCTCTAACCCGGCTACCCGGAAACGCTGACGTCACTCACAAACCTGTTTTCTGCAAACTTAAAATAAAGCTATAATGAATGCGATTGTGCGCTAAACATAAGCATTCAAACGAACAGAGCCTAAAATGCCAAAACCGTGGCAGAAAAGAAGTTTATTACACCGGACCCGATTATCCGGGTTCATCCTCATATCGCTGGGTATTCATATAACAACAGTGATTGCCCACATGGCCCTCCCTGCCAATAAAGAAAAATCTAAAGGACCCCCTCCAATTCGGGTGAAATATATTGAAACGAAAAAACCAGAGGCTGCAATAGAAGGGAAAATTGTTGATGCGCCAAAGCCTCCGAAAACATCCGAGAAACCCAGAACAAAAGAACTGCTGGCAAAGTATGACAGCCGTTCCCATTCCAACACGGGTAAGAAAACTTCAAAAAAATTCCAGCGAAAAAAAACTGTCGTGCCAAAATCTAAAGGATCGGTGGGTAAAACAGGTAATTCACCTGTTTATAAAAAGAAAGCTGTACGCAAACCACAGCAACGGGCCACAATAAAACCAAGAAAAAAACTTTTGCCTGAATCAGACATTGGCAAATTCAGATCCATCACCAAAAAAAAACCAGTACCCCCAGCACCTCCCACCAATTCCAAAGCTGGTACCAGAAGCACCATGGCACTTTTAGACGGATTTGATCCTGAACCCTTCGCGTCCCTGAACACGGAAGACCTGGAAAACTTAGACGATGACGAACCGGTTTCCCTCGATACCAAGGAAGTGAAATATGCTTCTTATTTTGCCAGGATCAAACATCAGATTGAAAGGGTCTGGATTTATCCAACTGAAGCGGCAGAACGAGGCATTAGTGGCGATCTCACATTGACTTTCAGGATTTCCAAGGACGGCAATCTTCTTGGTGTGCGTCTGTTGGACAGGTCAGGATATGAAATTCTTGATGTCGCTGCAGTCAAGGCAGTGAAGGAAGCGGCTCCCTTTTACCCTTTTCCAGCAACAATTCAAAGGGAGAAGTTATCTATCCAGGCCAATTTTGTTTACACACCTCAATTTGAGCCTATCGCTCCTTAACTTGCCAACGCATATGAAATCTGCTTCTCTTGCAGTCATTCTGCTTTCTCCCCCAAAATGTGGATATTCACTGATTCTTGAAAAAAAAATTGCGGGTATTCCTATACTCAAACGCCTGATTCTCATCTTGCAAAGATCAGGAGTTAAGGAGTTTCTGGTTCTATCAAACCAATTGGATAAACAAGAAATTGAGACTCATCAAAACAACATTGAAAAAGACTCCAGGTTCAATAGCTTCCTGCAATGGCATGACCGCTCCAGTTACTTTGAGGCAAACAGAGATGGAGAAACCAGTTTGCCAGGCAAACCGTTTCTTTTGGTAAACGGCAATTTAGTCACTCATCAAAAAGTGGTTCAGAGATTCATGGAAGCCGGACTCAATGAACCTGAAAACATATATTGCCTGGCTATAGAATCTGAAAAACCGGGAGGCCTGTATCTAATGCCCCCAGCTAAATTATCCACTTTGAATCAAAGTACAAAAACCGTTGGCACCGGAGAAAGACCTGAGCGTATCAACTTGCCGGCCGATACAAATTTCTGGATAGAAGTTCAGGACGAAAAATCCGCCAAGAAGGCCGAAAAAAAGCTTATTCATTACAATAAGCATCATTACCATCAATTCATGGACATATGGTTCAATTCAATCTTTTCACGATACCTATCCGCTAAACTGGTTAAAACGCCAATCACTCCAAATATGCTGACACTATTTGGATTACTTATAGGACTTCTGTCAGGATGGTGCTTCGCCCAGGGAGATTATATTAGTAGTGTAGCTGGGGCGATATTACTGGCACTGACCGCCATATGTGATTGTTGTGATGGCGATGTCGCAAGGTTAAAATTCATGGAATCAGATTTTGGAGAGACCCTTGATACCACTTGCGATAATATTATCAACGTTTTTGGCTTCACAGGAATTATGCTGGGAGTCGCAAAAACCCATGGGTGGATGCAGGCTCTCATACCCTTTATCATGCTTGCAGTCGGCGGCAGCCTTATTTTTGCATTTATATATTTTCCTCAAGGAGGGAAAGGAAGTTATTATAAAGATTCCTGGATGTATGATGTCATTCAGGATCTTGCAAGCCGCAACTTTATTTATGTCATTTTAGTTTTCGCCATATGCGGTCATCTGGATTGGTTTCTCTGGCTGGCTGGCATCGGTTCCCTCATTTTCGCGCTGGCGCTTTTTATTGTGAAATGTCGATTTCTTCATAAAACCTCTTAGCGGATGCTAACTCATGAGCGAACTTACCTATGAAAGTCAACCAGACTCCAGGGTTTTAACAGCGCTATTATTGCTGCCATCAAACTCCGATTTATACTGGAATAATCTGGTACAAATTCCGTTCCTTCTCAGAAATGCACTTACTTTGCAAAGAGCGGGCATAAAAAAGCTGAAAATCTGGGCGCAAGACTCGGTTAAAAACGAAGATACGCGAAAGCTCGAACAAGACCCGCGCCTAACCCTGGAAGTTGAGTGGATCAACAATGACACTGATCTTAAAGATATGCGCATCATGGTTCTGGATGGATCCACTCTTCTTGAGAAATCGGATATTGTGGGTGCAATGATACCAACCAACACGAATCATGCAGACTTTTCTGGCTTTCCTTTCTTTCCAGAAAGTCTTAAGCAACTTCTTAAGTCGCAAGAAAATAAACTGATAGAAATCATTCATCCTCACGAATCTGCACGTTTGGTAAATGAAGAAGATTTTCATGCTGCCGAAGAGCAACTTTTAAAATCTGTCGGCTTGGGAAACGATAGTCTTATGGATCGATTGTTGACACGATCTATTTCCAAACAATTGACTCGCGTATTTTTGCAAACCAGATTGACCCCTAATCAGATTACTTTCCTGAGCCTGTTGATAGGGCTTGGAGCTGCGTGGAGTTTTTTTCAGGGAACCTATACATCAGGTCTGGTTGGCTCTATCTTGCTTCTCGTCTCCGCCTGGGTAGATTGCACCGATGGAGAAATAGCACGCCTAAAGTACTTGGAATCCGATACAGGAGCCCGATTCGATATTTTCTGCGATAACATCGTTCACTTTTTTGTATTTTTTTCTATAGGAATGGGATTGTTTTTTCAGACGGGAGACCCACAGTATAAACTGTATGGAGGCTTGGCGGTATATGGAAGTCTGGTTTCGTTCATGATCCTGGGAGAAGTTATAGTAAAAAAGAAACAGGAGGATGAACAAGAGGAAACGTCTAGCCTGTCTGACCAACTCGCTAATCGGGACTTCACTTATTTTCTGTTTATTCTGGCATGCATAGGCAGACTGGACACCTTCATCATTCTCACCGCGATCGGAGCCAACCTGTTCGCTATTTATCTGATATATCAGAAATGGGGACCGTCTCTTAAGAGGTGAAAAAATCTCTAACTTCATCCAAGTTTTTGGCAACAGGGCAAGGAGGCAATGAAGCAATGAATTGCTTTCCGTAGCCTCTTCTCCTGATTCGGGAATCAAGAATGGAAACAACACCCGTATCGGTTTTCTTTCTGATCAACCGACCAAATCCCTGTTTCAATTGAATAATTGCCCGGGGAATCTGGTAATGACTAAACGGGTCAATTTGTTGACGACGCAGTTCTTCGATACGGGCTTCTGTCAACGGTTCTTTTGGAACATCAAAAGGAAGTTTGGTAATGATTACACTTTGTAACGCTTCACCGGGTATATCCACTCCCTGCCAGAAAGAACTGGTTCCAAAAATAACCGAAGGTTCCTGCTTGAATTTTTTTATCATCTGTACAGTAGGCATTTCCCCCTGGCGTATCAGCGGGAACTTGAACTGAAGCTCACCAAGTCTTTCGTAGACCTGGTTGAGAAGAGAGTAGCTGGTGAACAGAATAAATGTTTTACCGTTGGAAGCTTCAACCAGTTCCTGACACCGATCAGCAATACCATCCACATAAACATCTGCTTCTTCTCCCGGCTCAGGGAGGTCATCGGGAACGTAGAGAAGAGCCTGCTTGGGAAAATCAAAAGGTCCTTCCAATGCCAATTCCTCATCCGGCTGATAACCGATGCGTTCTTTAATGAATTCGAATCCTTTCGAAGTAGTCAGTGTAGCTGAAGTCATAATGATACGGTCAAGCTTTTCGAACACCTGTTCGTGAAGCTCTTCCGCAACATGAACGGGAACCCCACGCAATACCACACGATGGAAACGTTTTTTCGGAATAATTTCCAGCCAGTAAACATAACCACGCATATGCTGATTGAGAATGGCAGATAATGCGTTATTGAACTCAAAACAACGCTCGGCTGCTGATGAAACATCGACCCTGTCTTCTTCTGAGTGCAACCCGCTTTCCAAAGATTTCAATGCTTCCCGCAAAGCCTCTAGCGGAACATAGACACTGTTATCCAAAACC
Organism: uncultured Nitrospina sp.; assembly: GCA_964344595.1. GTDB lineage: Bacteria > Nitrospinota > Nitrospinia > Nitrospinales > VA-1 > LS-NOB. The sequence goes on from CAYFNV010000006.1 coordinate 46,472, forward strand.
GGTGGTTTATAAAACCGCAAGACCCGGTCATTCTTTCCATATTCTTCCAGAAGCTGGTTAAAAAAAGCATCCGCCGCCTGACGAACCGTCATCACCAGCTTTCGAAGGTGCGGAACTGAATCATGATCAATACGAGTCAGAAGTCCCCTTTTTGTACGCGGGTTATGCAATCTATCAAGAAAATAGACCAAACTTGAGTTTGAAATTTCCAAACCCAAAAACTGTGTGGCTGCTTCTTCAAGATTTTGCGCTTCGTCAAACACAACCGCATCAAATGGAGGAAGCACGGCTCCTGCGTTGGCAACATTGGCAAAAAACAAATGATGATTAACAATTAAAAGATGGGCACCAAACCATTTCTTTCGTGCCTTGAAATAGAAGCAGGATGAATGAGTTTCACAGTTTTTCCCAAGACACAAGTCCTTCTGCCGTCCAACTTCTTCCCACACTTGAGGAAACACTTCGAATGGCAGATCACTACGGAAACCTGTCTCTGTCACAGATGCCCAGTTAAAAATGCCTTCCCATTGTTTTTCCTCATCAGACTGAGTGAACAACCCCGCCTGGGCTGACCGCTTCAATCTTCTGAGAGACAGGTAGTTTTCGTTTCCCATGCACAGGGCATAGCGAAAGTCTATTCCCAACCTGTCTCTAAGAAAAGGAATGTCGTGGTTTAGAATCTGGTGCTGAAGGGTCTTTGTATAAGTAGAGATGACAACTTTCTTATTATTTTCCACAGCCCATAAAATAGCCGGTATCAGATATGCCAGACTTTTTCCTGTGCCTGTTCCTGCTTCAACAATCAAATGCCTTGCACTGTCAAAAGCTGATTCCACAGCCACCGCCATATCCATTTGCTGATGGCGAAATTCGAAACCCTCTACTCCCGTAGACAACAACCCCTCTTTCCCTAAATAGTTTTCTACCCTCTTTGATATCATGACCGTGCATGGTACGGGTACAATTCCAAAAGCGCAAAATTAAATTCGTCAGATTGGGACATGCAGCCTACAAGCTTCATATACTTGGTTCAACGAGGTTGAATTATATATCTGACTTCATTTATAGTAGATCAAGCAAATTCAACTGGAGCCAACATGAAAAGCCTTTCCCTCAGTATTGTTATGACTCTGTTTCTTTCTTCCACACTTTGGGCTCAAGGTCCTGATGGAGCAGACCAACGGAAACTACTTCGAACCGGACAATTGGTTCTGGAAGAAATTCAGAATTCTCCCGACCATAAAATTCCTGCCGGACTGATCTCCAAAGCCAAGGCTATCATTGTCTTTCCGACAATGGTAAAGGCAGGCTTTTTTGTTGGAGCGCGGTATGGTAAAGGGTTTGCTTCTGCACGTTCTAAAGACACGGGTGAATGGGGCGCACCATCTTTTCTTTATACCGCTGGCGGCAGTTTTGGATTTCAGTTTGGAGCAGAAGCGGTTGACCTGATTCTACTGGTAATGACACAAAGAGGGTTAGAAGGATTGCTCAGCGAAAAGTTCACGTTGGGTGGGGACATTGCTATCGCGGCAGGTCCTGTTGGCCGTCATGCTGAAGCATCGGCCGATATCTTCATGCAGGGTGAAATTTATTCCTATTCCCGCAGCAAAGGCATTTTTGGCGGGGTGTCTTTGAAAGGCACTATTATCACCTCCGACCTGGATGCCAACCAGGCTTATTATGGTCAGCCTCTTACTGCTGAAAATATTCTTATCACCAATCAGGCAGTGGAAATTCCTGAATCAGGAAAACAATTCATCAAAATCTTCAATCACCTGGCTCCATACAAAAAAGACAAATAATAGAAGGGTAGAATCAAAGAACAATCTGGGTTGTTTTATGACCCCGGTTTTTTGTGCAAAGAATCATCGGTAGCACCAATCATTTCCACCAGGATATTATCTTTTCCAAAGGAAAGTATTATGGAGGGGGCTTTCTTTCTCAAAACAGGTTTTATGTCTTTACCTTTGAGGATAGTGGGCAGAGAACGCTCTGTTTTCAGGTTGATCGTTTTTAAATCCATATCTATATCGCCAAAAACAATATTGGCGATTTCGCTGATCAGGTCACCTATTTCATCGCTGTTACTGTCCATTTCAACACCTACGAACTTCGATGAAATTTTCCTGACATGATCATCGGTCAGCATGATCAAGAGAATAAAACTCACATCCCCAATAAAAGATACGATGCCTATCATATCGTTATTAAAGTCTTTACTAATCTTTTCGAACTGGACATCTTCCTGGCATATACTTGTGAGCTTCCTTGAAACAGATATTTTTACCTGCTCGACAATTTTTGCCAGGATTTGAGCATCAAGCTTCATTCAAATCACCTTATTCCTTTTATTATCTGATTCCCATTAGCATATCGATAGAAACAATTACTGACCTTTTTCTTCCTTAAGAAGCTGGTCACCATAATTCCCAATCCTGATGAACAGCTCCTCCCCTGTACGAGAAGCAGTAATAATTTCTTCAGGAACCAGATCCCTTTCCGAAACAATACCCGCGATACTGCCATTTTCTTCAAGTACCAGGTGCCGCCGCTCTTTTTCCGACATCATGATACAAGCTTCTGCATGTGACATATTGATATCAACTTTGTAAATAGGTGAAGACATCACGTCAACGGTTCGGGTAGTCTTCGGATCTTTTTTACCAGTAATCTTCTGGATTACATCTTCTCGAGTAAGAATGCCAATGTACTCATCGCCTTTTTTAATCAAACATGCAGTGGCCTTTTTTGTATTGAATTTGTCAATAACATCCTGAACCATGGAGTCATCTGAGACACTGTGAATGGTTCCACTTAAAAACTTCCTTAGGGTGTCCACATTACCTCCTTTCAGCTCAATTAAATTACATATATATTCTATATAAACCTTCACCTCCCACAAATCAAGCTTTATAAAAAACTTTTTACTAATCTTAAGAATACTTACCTTTTTCTATTGCACGCGGGCTCTGATTCTTGCGCTAAGAGTATCAAGCGTAATCACAACTATAGCAATTGCCAACAGAGCTGTTCCCGCTTCGTTATATTTAAGAAGGTTGATCCATTGCTGCAACAAAAACCCAATCCCGCCACCACCTACAAATCCGATAATGGTAGACATACGCACATTAATATCCCAACGGTAAAAACTTAATGCCATAAATTGAAGGATCACTTGCGGCAGGACGCCAAAAAAAATCACCTGAATCGGTTTGGCCCCAACAGATGTGACCGCCTCAACCGGGCCTGGATCAACACACTCAATCTGCTCCGAAAATAATTTCCCCAGAGCGGCAACTGAATGCACCCCTAATGCCAGCACTCCTGCAAATGGACCTATGCCCACCCAAACCACAAACAGGATCGCCATGATCAATGGTTCTATGGATCGCAAAACATTCAGCCCTGTACGCACTCCATAATATATAAAGGTTCCAATCCGACTTCCCGTCATAAGGTTTCGTGCGCCGAGAAAGCTTAAAGGCATTGCTACCAGCACACCAAAAGTCGTAGCCATTAACGCCAGAAAAACCGTTTCAACCATTTTTTCGCAGGTCAGACTAAGCGTATTGCTGATTTGCCAACTCCCCTCTTCCCAAGTCAATACTGCTTTTACAACCTGGCGTAATCCACGAGCGCTTGGCGGCACAGTGATATCTTTATGAAATTCACCCAACGAATCAGTGCTGAATGAACCTAGTGGAAATTCCTGCTCAATCGCGTTGACCCAATAAAGGGTGCCCGACTTTCCGGGTTCAAGACCAATACCCTGTACCGACAGACTATCCGAAATTACTCCGGAATAGCTGGACAGGGTCAGTTTTGGACGTGAACTTTCAATCAACCTGGGAACATCAGTACTCTGGGATAATAAAAATGGAGCTTCAACAATTTGTGTTTTTTTCTCGCGAGTGAAGAGGTCGGGTTGTGCCAGTTCCCTAACAAGGGGTTTAACAAGATGGAAGTCACGAAACAACTCTCCCACGTCTATTTCTGTCACTTTCCAACCGTAGCTGTAAACAATAAGAACCACAAGGACAACAACAAAACGTCTTGTCTTCATATATCCACCCGAATGCTATTTCAATTGTCCAGCGGTCGCTATCCACATATCGTGGTGAAATGCAGAAATTTCGAGATTGTTCATACTGCCAGGAGATTTTGCCTGACTAAAAGCTATTGTTAGCAGTATCCAAAGTTACGCTGGTTAACCAGAGCAGCCAGATCCCAGCAAAAAGGACCACTGCGTTCAACTTTACTGACATGGAATGCAAGGTTTTAAAGCGGGCTTCAAGGGCAGGCTTTTCATCTTCGGAGGAACCTTTCATTTGCTCTTTAAGTGTTTTCGCTTTTGGATTCACACCCAATCCGGCACAGGCAGTTCCAGCCATCATGATACCCCAGGCGCACCACATAAGGCTTTCAGGACTTTTCAATAAAAATGCTACCAGTATCAAAACTCCACACACATAACCGATCATGTAATACCGGGGAAAAATGATTCCGACAATTTCACCTGCCTTTTCACGCTCAAGAGTTTTAAAAACTACAGGCGCGACAAAAAATGAAAAAAAGATAATGCTGCCTATCCAGAAAACCAGACTAAGCAGATAAATAAAATTCATTAATACAGAAAACATTCACATTCCCACCCTTATCTATTTGGAATTTATAATATTGAGATTTCTTCAATAATTTTTTGAGCCGCTTCTCTTGGGTTTTCAGCATTTCGAATAGGTCTACCAACTACAATCATATCTGCCCCATCCCTTATAGCCTGAGAAGGTGTCGCGATTCGGCTTTGATCATCACCAGAAACACGAACCCATTCCGGGCGTATTCCCGGTACCACAATTTTGAAATCCTTTCCACACTTCTGCTTGACCACCTTTGCCTCTTCCCCTGAACAAACAACCCCTGCACACCCTGAGTTCTGCGCACGGACAGCCCGGTCCAAAACAAGAGCCGCCGCGTTGATATCTTTGCGAATTCCAAGGCTTGCCAGGGAAGAAGCACTCGTGCTTGTCAATACCGTTACCGCCAGCACTTCCAGCCCTGAGTCTTTTACCTCTTGCGCTGTTTCAAGAATCTCTTCACCCTCTGTAGAGTGGATTGTAATGTATCGAACCCCCAGTTTTTCTGCAGACCGCAAAGCTCCTTTCACCGTAGCTGGAATATCGTGAAGCTTGAGATCGAGAAAAATGTTTGCATCACATTGTCCCTGAATCATTTTTACGATATCAGGTCCTTCACTGATAAATAGCTCCAGGCCTATCTTGAAACAACCGACAACCCCTTCCAGCAATCGCACATAATGCTCTGCTTCTTTTTTTCCTTGAACATCAAGGGCAAATATCAATCGGTCTTGTGGAGTCATTGCATTCATAAAAAATCTGTATAAAAAAGCTTAACAAAGCTCATTGTCAATGGTGATAGATGCTCTCGGGATAACGGGTCATAACCGAATGATCTTTGATGTTTAAGTTTACAGAGTCCAACTCCTGTCCAGTCAGCTCTTTATACATCATTAATGGAACGTTTCCACCAGCATGGATAGTATGCACATACCCACTTCCGAAACGAAGGTTCACATCGGTGAAATAAAATACCTCTCCATCCTTCATACCTTGAATGGTGCAGGGTCCTGTCAAACCCAGTCTGACACCCAAAGCATGGACCCTTTCAATAATTTTTTTGTCCATGTTAATACGACTGACCATAACCTCACCACCTCTAACCGCCAGCCTTTCGCGCGGAACAATCAAACCGGGATCCCCTTGCCTGTCGAAAAACGCATCGACACTGAATTCCTGCCCAACAATCCGTTGCTGAAAAACATGGTCTGGGCATTTTTGAGTATAAAATGTCAGGTCATCAATGTCTTCTAACACAAACAGGTTTTTACTACCCTCCCCTCGGCGCGGTTTGGCAATGAGAGGAAACGAGGCTTCTGTTTTTTCCGGCAGAAATGTTAGAGGTGTATCAAAGCCTTCATTATTTAAGAACTCAAACAACTTCCATTTATCATGACAAATCTCGATGGCTCTATTTTCCGGTATCCATAATCGGCGTCCTTCAGACTCCAGTTCATGTCGATATTGAGCGATAAATTCTATGGACTTATTGGTCAACGGGACCAATGCGGAAATGCTTTCAACCTCACAAAGCTCAAGAACAGTTTTCAGACATTGTGGATCTGAAAACAACGGTAAAACCCTAGAGCGGTCTGCTTGTCTTAATGAAGGAGACAGCGGATCACTATCTGCACAGATCAGCTCTATAGGAGGCTTCGCATCCCGGAACGCCTTGATCAGGGAAACCCGCCAATGTGAAGCCAGGAAAAGAATTTTCAAAGTTTCCATTTTAACCAGTTCTCGGGCGTTTAATAAGTTGCCAAATGTCCAATCTGATTGAGAATCTTTGCGGATGCTCCCCAGATCCTATGGTGCCGAAACCAATACATCACCCCTTCATCGGAAGGCTTGCTACCAACATCTCTTTGTTGTGTTGCAAGCAAGGTAGTAAAAGGCATTTCCAAAACTTCTCCAACCTCACTTTCGGCGGGTTCATAATCAGGAGCCGACTGCAGAACTGAAACAAAAGGTGTGATTTCAAACCCTAACCTGGTATTAACAATTGGTAGCTGACCCAGAACACTTTCTAACTCGATTTCAATATCAAGCTCTTCCTTCGTTTCCCTTAATGCCGTAGACAAAAGGTCTTCATCCTGATCTTCCTCAAACACTCCGCCAGGAAAACTCACCTCTCCCGCATGATACTTAAGGTGCATGGCTCTCCGAGTCATCAACACATGGGTTTTATTATTCATGGGATAAAGCATAACCATTACTGCTGCCCTTTGTGGGTGGGCACGGGTTGTTTCCCGAACCAGAGGAAAGTTGTTCTTCAGTTTTTGTTTTATTAAAAACAGGTCCATCTTTGTCCCAGTTTGCCTACCAGACTTTTTTATATTCTTCGATATCAAATCCAACAGTGATTTTATCTTTATCCACCGCGATCGGTCTTTTGATCAACCTGCCGTTTGAGGCTAACAAGTCTATTGCCTGGCTTTCAGTCATCGTTGCCAGTTTATCTTTAATCTTTAATTCACGGTACTGAACACCACTTGTATTAAACAGCTTTTTTATCCCTTTTGCCTTTATTGCGGCTTTAAGAATCTGTTTGGATGGCGGCTTTTCTATAATATCTATCAGATCAAACTTGACCTTCTTGTCTTCAAGAAAACGAATCGCCTTGCGACAAGTTCCACACTTATTATACGAAAATAGTTTCATCTAAGAACCTCCGCTGGTAACTTGAATATCTTTATCCATTGTACAAACACCTAACACACCTGTTGAATATTGCTCAATGCCCCCACACCTGGTTGTACAATATGTTGTGGGCATGGATTTTGAGTATACCAAACATGGTATATTTTCACTTTACAATATCATAGGATTGGGATAACCTTCCCCGAAGAATATGAGAATTTATTGATCTGATAATCCCTGGAGCTCAATCAAGCATGTATCTGAAAAATTTAGAGCTAGAAGGCTTTAAATCGTTTGTCGACCCAACTAACCTGGAGTTTAGAAACGGTTTCACTGCCATTGTCGGCCCTAACGGTTGCGGAAAAAGCAATGTTTCAGACGCGATTCGCTGGGTCATAGGCGAACAAAGGTCCAAAACATTACGTAGTACACGCATTACGGATCTGATTTTCAATGGTAGCAATAGCCGAAAACCAGTAAATAGGGCGGAAATCTCACTCACCTTATCCAGCGTACCCGCAGGGATAAGGATAGCTGGTGTTCCCAATGTAGCTGAAGATGTTAAGGTCACCCGCTGTTACCATCGTTCCGGAGAAAGTGAGTTTTACATCAACCAAATTCCATGCCGATTGAAGGATATCACGGATTTCCTGATGGATGCGGGTATCAGCCCAAAGGTTCTGACGATAATTGAGCAGGGCCATATTCAGGATATCATCATTTCCAAACCCGAAGAAAGACGTATCCTCATTGAAGAAGCTGCGGGAATCCTTAAATTCAAGCACCGCAAAAACGAAGCCATTCGCAAACTTGAAACCTCGGGCCAAAACCTGGAACGAGTGGCAGACATTGTTCAGGAGCTGGCTCGTCAGGTTGAGTCATTGAAACGTCAGGCTGCCAAGGCAGAGCGATATAAAAAATATAAGGCCGAAGTCAAGGAGCTGTCACTCAAGCTTTTCTCTATCAAAGTACGTCGCTATCAATCCCAGCTTGAGGCTATAGAGGCCGAGTTAGAAGAACAAACTAAAAAGAAAACCGAGTGGAGCGCCCGCCACTCTACCTATGATAATCAGATAGCCCAACTCAATGTAGAAATCGAAGAATCTCTAAACCAGTTGAATGAGACTCGTGAATCCATTCATCAACTGAACGCCCAAATCGGAAGCAGTGAGCAGAGCATCGCATTCAAAAAGGAACAGAAATCTGAAGCTGAAGCAGATATTGAATCTGCCACAAGAGAAATTTCCAAAATGACAGGGGAAATTGATGACCTGTCAAAGCAAATCGAAAGCGAAAGAACAAATCTGTCTTCCACCTTGAAGAAAATCAACGAGCAAGAAATTGTGTTGGAACAGCGTAAAACGGATGACAAGCAAAAGCGGGAAGCAGTCCAGAAAATTCAGGAGCTGGTTCTAAATGGTGAAAGATCGGTTCACAGCCTTTTCCAGCAAACAGCACAATCTAAAAACCAGATGACCGCACTTGAAACACGCGCCCAGGGTTTGGAAACAAGCCAAAAAAAACTAGTCGTGGAAAAAGAGGATGTCTGTTGCCAAATTCAGGAAAATCAATCAACGCTTGAGCATAGAAAAAATGAACACCGGCAGAAAACCGAAGAACTTGAGCGATTAAAAGAAAAACAAAAGGCATTACAAGAGGAAACCACACTATACTCACAACAACTTCAATCGGAGATCGACAGCCATACCTCTAGAAAAGAGGACTATTTCCATAAAGCTTCCCTTCTGGGTTCATTGGAAAAACTGAGGAACCAGTTTGAAGGATTTCAAGCTGGGGTGAAATCCTTAATGAACATCCAGAATGATGAACGTATTCCCGGACTTCGCGAAGTGTTGGTCGATGTTCTTCAAACTCCTCAAGAATATGAAATGGCAATCGAAACAGCTCTGGGAGAAAAACTTCAAAGCGTTATTGTCAACTCCCATTCTGATTCAATGGAAGCCATTGGCTACCTTAAGAACCATCACTCAGGTAGAGGATTATTCGCTCCCCTCAAACCGAAGCCTATTCCTTCTGAGCCTCTTTATATGAATGGCACACAGGGAATTGTAGGTAAAGCTCTAAACTTTATCGAGTGCCAGGAAGAATATCGGCCTGTTATTGAATTACTTTTAAAAAATGTTGTCATCGTTCAAGATATGGATGTTGCGTTGCACTTGCATCAGAAACCTGAGTTTCACGGAACCGTTGTAACCCTGAACGGGGATATGATCGACCCAAACGGTTTTGTCACAGGAGGCTCAGAGGGAAAAGACTCCTCTGGCCTACTCGCCAGGAATCGCGAAATTGAATCCCTCACCAGAAATGTTGAAAGTGCCAAGGATGCATTAGATGCCTCACAAAAAAATATCGAAAACAAAAAAGAGGGCCTTTCACAGCTTGAGGACAACCTGAGACTACTGGATCAAGAGACTCATACAACCGAGATAGCAACGAACAATATATTGCGCGACTTGGAACAATCTTGCAAAGAAGCCGACCGATTAGAAAACAGGCTTTCCTCTATTGAAGAGGAAATTAAAATCCTGGAAATGGACAGAGGAAAACTGGATGATGAAAAGTCCTCTCTGGAAAAACTGTTGGAGTCAGCAGAACAAAAAAGAATCGCTGAAGAAGAACTTTTATCAGGTCATAGGGAAGAACTGGAGCAAAGCCGATCCAATCTCGAAGATATTTCTGCCGAAATCAGCCAACTCAAAGTCCTGATCGCTTCGCTGATAGGTAGAAGGGAAAACACACTCACCGAAATCAAACGGCTGGAGCTTCAGCAGCAAAACTTGAAACAACACATTGAGAAGCGTGAGTCAGACCTGGTTTCCAACAAGAAAAGAATTACGGAAATTGACGAAGAAATCTCAGTCCTGGAAGATAACATAATCAAGCTTACTCGGGAAAAAGACGGATTGACAGAAACAGCAGTTAGGGCCGAAGAATCGCTGCGACAAAAGGAAGAAGATCTTAAAGAAAGAGAACAAGACACGCGGGAACTTGCCAGAAAAATCCAGGAAATCACTGAAGCACTGTCCCTGATAGAGGTGAAACGATCAGAGAATCGCCTGCAAATCGTCCATATTGAGGAACGCGCTTACGAAGACTTTAATGCAACTCGAGAAGAGTTGAGATCGGCCTACGACGAGACCGTTGATGAAAACCAAACGGATGAGCAAGTCAAAGAACTGAAAGAAAAGATTGCAAAATTAGGTGAAGTTAACCTTGCCGCACTTTCTGACTTTGAAAAAACCAACGAGCGATACACCTTCCTGAAAAAACAACAAGACGATCTTGCAGAGTCCATGGAGTTGCTTCATTCAACCATTGAAAAAATAAACCAGACAACGAAACAACGGTTTCTTGATACATTTGAAATGGTTAACGAAAACTTCAAAGAAATTTTTGCACGGCTCTTTCAGGGTGGAAAGGCAAATCTTACGCTGGTCGATGAATCCAACCCTCTTGATTCAGGAATTGAAATTACCGCCAACCCATTTGGTAAAAGCCTGCAAAGCCTTGCTTTGATGTCTGGAGGGGAAAAAGCAATGACAGCCATCGCCCTGATGTTTGCTGTATTCAAAGTCCGACCCAGCCCCTTCTGCCTTCTGGACGAAGTGGATGCTCCACTGGATGAGGCAAATGTGGTTCGTTTTCAGGAAATGCTTAAGGAAATGGCCGTCAACACACAATTCATCATCATCACCCATAACCAAAAAACCATGACTTTCGCTAATGCGCTCTATGGCATAACGATGGAAGAACAAGGTGTCTCCAAAGCAGTTTCCGTCCACTTCAATTAACCAGCGTGAAGCTGAACCAAGCTCACATTACCTTTTCTTACCTCTACCCGTCTTCTGGAAACAATTATACCGAACAAATCGCCACTGACTGGTTATCGCTATTGCCAATTGTACCTCTCCGGGGCATGAAAAATGAGGAAGAAAATCACAGCCTCAAGCAAAGTGGATGGTATAATCTTCGCCATCTTCTCTCAATGGGCGACTTATGGCGGAAGCAAAAGACATTGATGATAGCCTGGAGTTTCTCCGACATTTTGAAAAATATACCGAGAACCCAGACTTGGGATCTCTCATAAGAGAGAAGTTGAGCTTTGATAAAAAATCTCTGGATCTCCTGGGTTGCCAGCTTAAAGAAGAGGACTTCAAGATAATTTCTGAAGCCTCCCCTCTCAAATCACTTTCTTTTCTTAATCTTGAACAAACAGGTTTGAATTCTGCCGGATTGCAACCGCTCAGCACCTCTGATTGTTTTCGCAATCTGGAAAAACTATCATTAGCGAACAACAACCTTGATGACGAGGCTTTGTTCTTCCTCTCCAAGTGCAGGGCATTAACGAAGCTTAAGGACTTGAGTTTGTCCAGCAACGAAATTGGTACTCTAGGCGCAAAAGTCCTTTCTCTAACTGAAGGAATGATAAACCTTGAGTGTCTTAATTTTTCCTATAACCGTTTAGAACCTCTTGGTGTTAAATCGCTTGCGGACTCAAAACTTGGTCGGCAATTACAAGACATCAACCTTCGTGACACGGGAGTTGGTGATGAAGGTCTAAAGCTTTTAACACAGGTACCTCCTCTTGAAAAAATTATCAAGGTAGATCTTTCTGACAATGGTTTGACTTACGAAGGAATGGAAGCTCTGGCGCGATCTGAAGTGTTTCCCAACCTCAAAACATTGATCCTCAACAATAATCACATTGGTGATGATGGAGTCTACGCCATGGCCGAGTCCACCATGTTTGAAAACCTGGAAACACTCGTTATGCACAATAACGGATTGACGACCGACAGTGCCATTTCGTTGTCTAACTCCAAATCAATCACCCAGCTAAAAACTCTTGATCTAAATAACAATGATCTTCGTGCAGAGGGAGTCGAGGCTCTGGTTGGCTCAACAAATATGAAAGGGATGGAAAGTCTGGATCTAGGGGAAAACAAGGTCGGCCAGGAAGGCGCAAAGGCTTTGGCCAAATCCCCCCATTGTACGGGACTGAAGTATTTAAGGCTGAACAATAATAATATCTCTGACCAAGGGGCTTCGGCGCTTGCCAACTCAACCACTCTGACTCATTTAGAGTCATTATACCTGGAAAACGAAAACTGGATTCACGCCCAGGGTATTAAGGCAATGGCTGAGTCTAAAAACCTGTCCAGCTTGCGCCGCCTGGTGCTGGCCTTGAATGTGATTGGCGATGAAGGTGCCGTTTATCTAGCAAACTCCAAGCAACTTTCCGGCCTGCATTTTTTAAATGTCGCGGGTAACAAGCTGAGCCCCAGAGGGGAAGATGCATTGCAAAAGTCCACAGTGCTGACCAACCTTCAAGTTCTCGAAATTGTTTGAATAATATATTTTTATAACGATAAATCATCCATTTCTTCCTTATTTCTTAAAATATTGGCCTGTCTATATTAGAAAAAATGACTTATTAGTCTATTGATTTTCCCTGTCCAAGTGTTACATTTATAGTTGGAATGTAATTCTTTTTTGGAAACCCATCATGAGCAACTTAAGGCAATCAATCATTGATTCTATAAGTTCTTCTTCTGATGAAGAATCTGATCTGCTGGAAACAATTCAGTATCTGGTAGAAAAAGAAGGGGAAGATGTCTATCCCACTTTACTCAATATATTGACTCACCTGGAATTTGATGCTCACGATGCTAAAGCTAATTGGGATCGCATTATCACCCATCGCAATCTACTGGAAGCAAAACTTGACAGGCCTGTCAAGTTGATCACCGCAATATGTGATTATTTCTGCGATGTTTCACAAACACTGACAACTCCAACAATGATTGAGTTGAATCTATTGGAAGAAACCAGGAAATCTTCACGCTCTGATGGGTTGACTGGATTATTTAATAGACGATTCTTTGATGAAGCCCTCGCAGGAGAAATGAAACGGGCTCAAAGGTATGATGGGGGGTTTTCTCTTATATTTTTTGACCTCGATAATTTTAAAAAGCTGAATGATACATACGGTCATCAGGCAGGAGACTTGACTCTGAAGCAAACAGCAGAAATCATGATAACAGAAAAAAGAACCGAAGATCTTGCCTGCAGATATGGCGGAGAAGAACTGGTTCTCATTCTTCCCGAAACATCCAAGATCAACGCTCTTGTTATTGCTGAACGCATTCGTCAAAAAGTTGAAGAATTGGAACTCGTATTTGAGGGAAAACAATTTAATGTGACATTAAGCGGTGGAGTGTCTTCTTATCCAGTAGATGCCAAGGATGCCAAATCATTGCTTAGTGCAGCCGATGCCGCCCTTTATCAGGCCAAAGAAAAAGGTAGAAATAGAATTCTACTTCATAATACCGACAAGAGGCATTATATAAGGGTAGATTTTGCGGGGGATGTTCAGATCCAAAAATTAGACCGCGGACCCGGTCAAATTACCGCACAAGGAAAAAATTTCAGCCGTTCAGGTTTGCTTTTAGAAAGCCCGATTCCCATTGAAATCGGTACTCAGGTAAAAGTGAAACTCGCAGATCAAAATCTTGATTCGCCAATTATCATGTATGCAGAGGTAGTTCGAGTAGAAAAATTTGACTCTCACTATGATATTGGAGTTTCGTTCCTTGAGTTTAATGATACCAGTGGAAATGAATTGGCGAATGCTCTGATCAATAGCCTGGAAATACCCGCTACCTGAACCACTAAAAGTATAAGCATACAAACTAAGGCCGGATGGCCAACAAGTTAAAAGTATTTTGCGTTCCCAATATTCGGTTTGCAATCCAGGCATGGAACCCATAACGGCGGGCACAATACTTTTCAACCTGAGAAACTTCTAACCCCTCTTCCCGAAGGATAACTCCAACCTGATCAGGGTCAATACCTCCAAACTGCCTCTGATAATCAGAGTGATGGTACTCATCATCCAGAACAGAGATATCCTTTGCCTTCATAACAAGTCTATATAGTTTTTCATCAAACCAGGAAAGTGCACGATGCAGGGCAAACTTCACCGGAGAGCAAATATCCTGTTTAAGAGGTTCAAAAAATACCAGCAATTTTTTCCCGGAAGAAAGCCTTTTGCAAATCTGACGCAACACATACTCGTAATCATAGAGATGATGTAAAATTGCTGACAAGACAATCACATCAAATTCGTCCTGATTTTCAGACAAAAATTCCTCAGCATCTCCTACCACCAGGCTAGCCTTTTGTTTAAGGGTTGATGGGATAGACTCCTCAAACGCCTGTAACATTTCCCGTGACAAATCCAGTCCGGTCACATGAAAGCCTTGAGATAAAAATCCCAAAGATAGATAGCCGGTCCCACAACCCAGATCAAGAATTTTCGAGTCGGGCTCAAGGGTAGCAGAAATCTCATTCACGATTTTTTTCAAAATGGCATTCTGGAAAAAGTTTGTCTGCTCAGGATGGCGTGTAAGATATAGCCGATTCTCCAGTGCATGAACTCTTCGGTTTTCTTCCAGCACTTTTTCCTTGGTAACAGGAGATGTCACTGCAGTTTCCATCAGGGAACGAGTTCCTCAAAAAAGAAGCGTTTTTTTGTTTTTGATGTTTGACACTCATTGCAATTAATACAAACATCTGGGAATTCTCCTCTTTCATGCTGGTCGCGTAATCTTTCAATTTCCCGACCTTGCCACAAGTCTTGCACACTATCATGAACAGCATTACCTAGTTTTAAAGTTGCGTTGTAATCCACACAACAAGGAATCACCGTTCCATTCCACAGCACAACAAGCTTTCCGTAGTCCTTCCCAAAAGGCTCAGGGCAGGGTTCTTCTCTCGGACTTTGGACCAGTTTGGGCTGGGTACGCACATGATCCACGATAGAGTCCCAGTGCTCAATAAAGGCATCCACATCTTTCTGTGTTTCTTCTTCGACAGTGAAAACCACTCCCATGCTCAATTCAGGACGATTTTGCTCTTTTTTATTTTTGAGTCTGATAATATTTTTTTCTATCTTCTCAAGCTCAACACCTCTTATACGTTTAAAAGTTTCCGGAGAACCATCAATGGAAAAACGAATGATATCAAGAGGACTATCTATAATTTTTCCAATTATTTTATCCGTCAGCAGTGTCCCGTTGGTATTCATCACGATAAACTTGACACCCGCATTGTGGGCATAGTCAAACATTTTGAAAATATCTTTGTGTAACAGGGGCTCTCCCCAGTTATGCATGCATAGGTGCTCAAGATCAGGACAATCATCAATGACTTTTTTGAACAGATCAAAGTCCATGAAGCCTTCATCACGTGTCATACCTTCTGTCACAAAGCAAAACGTGCAACGCAGGTTACAGGTATTGGTCGGCTCGATGATTAAAGAAGTAAGGGGTTTTACTTGCATTATTCCAGCACCTTTTCAACGATATAGTCAGGGCGATCCTGAATCTGTTTGTGAACCCGACCGAGATATTCCCCCAGAAAACCGATCGATAAGAGCTGCACCCCGGCAAAAAAAGCAAACGCGGCGGTAAGGACAACAAACCCGTCATATAAAACTCCATTGACAATGCGCTGGTACAACAGGAATGCCATCATTAAAAAACCAATAAAAGCACCAAACAGCCCCATATAAGTCACCAGCCTGAGCGGAAAGTTGGAATAACCCGTCACCAGGTCCCAGGAAAGTTTAATCAATGTAAGAAAACTGTATTTAGTCTCGCCTTTCTTTCGCGCATGGTGTTCCACTTCAACCTCCACGCTGGGCAATCCCATCCAACTCATCAGGACAGCCATATACCGGGACCGATCCTGACAGGCTTCAATTTTATCTATCACGCTCCGACGCATTACACGAAACGAGCTTAAATTCAGTTGTACTTTTTTACCAAAAAGTATCTGCCCGAATCCTCGCAGAAATTTCGAACCTATGACTCTGAGCAAACCATCCCGTCGTTTTTTATGGACAGTGGTGACTAGGTCAATATCATCTGTCAACGCATCAAGCAGTTTAGGGATTTCTTCTGGTGGATTCTGTAAGTCCGAATCGAGTTGGACCACTATCTCTCCCCGGCTCAACCTGAAACCCGCAAGCATGGCAGACTGTTGGCCAAAGTTTCTCGTCAACCGAACCAAACGGACTACTTTGTTGGTCTCCCGGATGCGATTGAGTTTTTCAAACGAACCATCATCACTGCCATCATCCACGATCAGGATTTCGTATGAACGCTTCAACCCATCGCCCATACTTATAAGGCGCGAGCATAACTCTTCAATAAGGGGCTCCTCGTTATACACAGGAACGACTATAGAAATTTCAGGGTTCTTATCCATATCCGGTATCTCCGCCATTAAAGGCGATTCGATTCCTTCCACAATATTAACCGGTTCCTTCCCGGTGGAATGCTGGTGCGGAACAACCATTTTCTTTGACCTTCACAAACTCTACACGTTTAACACGTTGTTCTGTTACTGCTTCACCCTCCAACGCGGAGGTCCCAATATACTCAGACTGGCAACAACCCAGGCAGCCGGGGAAAATTCCTTCCTCCTTTAGTTTTTCACGGAAATCACGAATCCGTTCCGACTGCCATGCTGGTGGGCGGTTACCATCTGAAACATTTCCAACCCTGTAATGCGGACAACTGAAAACATCTCCATAAGCCGAAAAAGCCACCTTGGTCCATGGAATATAACAACGGTAATCCCGATAGGAGCTTTTGTTGCTGTAGTAACGGACAATCTCATCCACCGTTATATAGTTTGGTGAAAACCTCAACTGAGTCTGGTTCCCTTTGCTTGTTTTGTGCAACAAATCTAACTGCTCCCGTAAAACATTTGGATCGATTTCTTCGACTGGCATCGTGGGTCGCTGCAGGTGGTCATCCTGGTCATAATCCTTTCCATGCCAGTAAGTGGCCGGACTGCTCAAAACATAGTTAGCAACGTTGACCTCCAGCTTGTTGGAATATTCATATAACGGAACCAGTTCCCTGACATTAGCCCGGTTGATAACACACGTAACATGAATGAGCGGGAATCTTGATTTTAGTTCCTTGCGCTTCGCGATTAACCGCTCCAGCCCCTGAGTGGTTTTTCTAAACGATCCGGGAACGGTGGTGATGCTATCGTGCAATGCCTCTGCTCCTTCCAAAGAAACTCCCATATAAAACAACCCGGAACCCCAGGTAGATTTCAATCTCAACCGCATGAGGTCATCCACAACTTTTTCACTCAACGTGGTCCCGTTGGTGATGATATGGACTTTGTGTCTCCTGGCAGCGAACTCAAGAATCTCCATGAAATCGCTTTTCATGAAAGCCTCACCTCCGGTGAAAGTAATCAGCGAAAACCGGGGGAGTTTGGCAATCGCTTTTTTCACTTCCTCACTCGACATTTCATTCTTATAAGATTGATTCGTTTCCGTTTCATCAATGATCTCCAGGTAATGGCACATGTCACAACGCAGGTTGCACCGATAAGTCACTTCAAAAAAAGCCTGCACCGGTGGGAAGGAAGATCGCGGCATCAGATAAAACGGCAGGAACGAATAAAGACGCGGCAATATTTTTTGCAGGAATTTAAAATCAATCATAATTAAAACCCTATCGGGAACTCAATGCTTCATGCTGGCTCAATATATCCAGGCTCTGCTCACCACAATTGAACAATAAATCAATGGTGGATAACTGCGGCACAAAGCCGGGATACCTCTGCGGATAAACCGGGTGTTCATATTTCTGATATTCAAGTTTAATACCCTGGTTGGAAAAATCCTCTTCCAAAATATAATCCCTTGCCGCTTCACCACTCAAATAATGAGTAGCTCCCAGCTTCCGGCATATTGAAAGGAGCCTCTCAGTTTTTTCCCCTGAGGTATTCATCTGCGATGAACGCAGGAGCGGAGTTTCAATACCAGTTTCTTCTTTAAGAAACTTTATCGTTTCCAGGCAAAGGTCGAATAAAAACGTCCATTCCTTCTCATAGATTTTCTGACATCTGGGAAAATAGTTTTCAAAAAATGGCGACTTGCAATAATGCTGTCGCAAAGTCTGTAAATGTTTTTTCCGCCATGCCACAGAATTATCGATGCGCGTCTCAAGAAGGCTTTGCGAAAATTTGTTTTTCTGAAGAACCGGCACCGTCAACCACGCCCAACCGTCATTCACCCTTACCTTATTCCTGTTTCTCCAATCACGGCGGGTATACTGCACATCATCCAGCAGGACGAACTTGTCCGCACGGTTCATCTGTTCAAAAAATCCTAACCACGGTAAATAAGAAGGTTGAAGAATTGTGATCCGCATTACGCTTGTCCTTTGGGAGCCCAAAGTTCTTTCATCCAAAGAGTCCTTTCCCACCATCCCCGATTGTTCTTGTAAAACTCAATGGTGCGTTCAAGGCCTTTATCCAGACCCGTTTTCGATTGCCAACCCAGGCATTCGCGCGATTTATCAACAGATGAAATATGCCGGGTCACCTGCCCGGGCCTGTCATCAATGTATTGCAATAAACTTTCGGGCTTGTTCATCAACTTTAAAATTCTTCTGGCAATTTCAACAACAGAAGTGTCAACCCCGGTTCCCAGATTGATCGTCTGACCAATCACCCGGTCACGGTCCACATGCAGAACCCTGTCCAACGCTTCGCAGGTGTCTTCCACAAACATCCAGTCGCGTGAGCTTTTGCCATCACCATGAATGGTCAACGGCTGGTCCTGCAAGGCACTGACAATAAAATTAGGGATGGCTTTTTCAAGATGCTGGCACGGTCCGTAATTATTAAACGGCCGAATGATGACCGCAGGCAGGTCGTAAGTTTTCATATAAGAATAAATCAACCGGTCTGCCCCGGCTTTCGCCGCCGCGTAGGGACTCATCGGGTTTAGCGGATGACCCTCATCCATCGGGTCCGTCACAGCCGTGCCGTACACTTCCGAAGAAGAGATATGAACAAACAACTCGACCGGATTATTCACAATGGCATTGGCTACAACCTGTGTACCGATTACATCTGTCTCAAAGAAAAGCGCGTTATCATAAATCGAGCGAGTCACGTGCGACTCCGCCGCGAAATGTACTACGATGTCCGCTTCCGCTACCAGCTTACCGACAATGTCCGGATGCGTGATGTTGCCGTGATGAAATTGAAAATGCCCGTTAGACTTCAGGCTGACAGGTATGTTGTCGAGGTTGCCGGCATAAGTCAACGCGTCCAGCAAAAGAATTCTGGTGTTCGGGTATCGGTTATGGATAAAGTTTATGAAATTGCTGCCAATGAATCCCGCACCACCTGTGACCAATAAAGTTTTTTCGCCCATAGTCTCCCTGACCAGAAAAAAATCCGTTTCCCTACCATTATATATAAGGGTCCAGTCATTCTTTACGGAAAAATAGAGGAAATCCTTTAATTATATGGATATAAGTCCAATTCGGGGGCAGACTGAGGTGGAAATGATTCAAGTGCCACCCGTTGAGGGCAAACATTCCCCATGAAAAAAGTGCCTTTGGGGATTGCTGTTCACCCTGCCAGCGGAGGCTCTCCGCGGGCTAAGGTGTTACCTGCACAAGCTTATTGATGGTTTTTTCAATGCCTTCAGCCACTTCCGAGATGCTCTGGCCCAGCATATAGGCCGGAGTCGAAACAATATTGTTCTGCTCATCGAAAACAAAGTCCCGTGCTGAGCAATCCTGATGCGTGGTTCCCAGCGTTTCCATCTTGCCACTGCAGTCCTTGTCGTTACCAATGGTCAAAGTAGGTTTACTGGGCGCATCTTCATAGATTTTTGCCATCATCGCCGGGGCAATGCACAACGCCGCCTGCGGTTTCTGCCTGGCGGCAAACTCTTTCACCAGCCGCGTGACTTCCGGATGCACATCGCAGTTTTCACCTTTGACCGCGAAGGTTGAAAGATTCTTGGCCGCGCCGAATCCGCCGGGGAACACCAATGCGTCAATGTCATCCGCTTTGACGGTAGCGATATCTTTAATCTCGCCACGGGCAATGCGTGCCGCTTCTACCAGGACATTGCGTTTTTCACCCGCCGCCTCTTCACC
This sequence comes from uncultured Nitrospina sp., assembly GCA_964344595.1. Classification (GTDB taxonomy): domain Bacteria; phylum Nitrospinota; class Nitrospinia; order Nitrospinales; family VA-1; genus LS-NOB. The sequence goes on from CAYFNV010000006.1 coordinate 66,762, forward strand.
CGTGAGATGGTTGACCACATGCATCTGGTCGACATTGGGTGCCATGCACACCGCCTGGGCACCCGCCCGGTCAATCGCCAATAGAGTGATGACCGACTCGTGAATCTCCGCACCGTCAAACACCCCGCATCCCGAAAGCACCACACCAATCTTTTTCATAACAAACCCTCCAATAATTCTACTCAATATTAGATGAATGAGACTTAGGCCATAACCACATCCTGAAGAGACTCCCCTTTTCTTCGTCGTGTAACCTGCACCGTTATCTTTCGATCCAGATTGTTCAAAAAACCAAACAGCCGTTCCTGAGAAAACAAATTGTAGCGACCATTCATCAGGTTCGAAACTTCTGGCTGTTTGATATCCAGGAGTTTGCCAATCTCACGTTGTTTAAGCTTTTTCTTTTCGAGGATCATCCGTACAGAATGGCCCAGTTTAGCACGAGTTAGCAACTCTTCCGATTCTTCCAATTCCATATCAGCAAACACATTGCCGGAACTTTCCTCAAAGGTTATTTTCCCATTTTTTTTCATGAATTCTTCTCCTTTTCTATCTCCACGGCTTCCTTATAACGCCGTTTAATCATATCCACATCCAACTTGGCCATTTTTGCACCCTTAGGCGATTTTTTCATAAAAGCATGAAGCACATAGACTCGTTGACCAATCTGTACCGCATAAACCGTGCGGTAGGTATCGGTGTCGAAACGAGTTACAATTTCAAGAACCCCACTGGCAATACCTTTGAGCGGTTTAGCTTGTGGGGGTTTAGTCCCTTTTTGCACATCAAAGAGCGCCGAACCAATAACCTGCCTCACTTCCGGTGGGAACAATTTAATCCGCTTGAGCGTATCTCCCACCCACACCACTGGCTTTATATGGCTTTCATCCATATCCCTTTTCATAATATAAGCAAATACTTATAAACGCAATTATTTGTTTTGCACTGATTAAATATTGCTTATTAGGACTGAGTGTTTACTGAGCTTGTCGAAGGGTAACCGGTAGACTGTATTATGCTTTCATTCCTAAATCCAATCCAGTAAAATCCGATTGCGGAATTATCCTTATCTAATTATTAACTAATAGGAAGCTAAAACAAGAATGGAATAATCATTTGCCAAATTTATTAAAAGAAAGAATAGGCCGGATTTTAGACCCAAACTACACAGAGGATTTTATAAGTAGAATCGGGAAAAAATTCATAATGAGTCTTATTTTTTTTAATGTTTTAGCTGTTATCTTAGAAACCGTTCCGAATCTCTGGGAAAAATACAGTTCTTTTTTTGAAGTATTCGAAATTACCTCAGTATTTATATTTACCATTGAATACAGTCTTCGGATTTGGACATGTGATCAAAACAAACATAATGGGGTGAAAGGTAAACTGAAATTTGCCTTGACTCCAATGGCTATTATAGATTTACTTGCAATTTTACCATTCTATCTACCCTTCTTAATCCCATACGACTTGCGTTTCATAAGGATACTTCGCCTTGTTCGTATATTCCGGTTATTAAAGTTAGCCAAGTACTCTCAATCACTGAAACTTTTGGAAAAGGTGTTCTTTAATAAAAAAGAAGAACTTATCATCACCTTGACCATTGCAGTTATCTTACTTGTTTTGGCTTCCAGCACAATCTATTTCATTGAGAATGAGGCTCAGCCAGGTGTTTTCTCAAGCATTCCTGCTGCAATGTGGTGGAGTATTGGGGCTACTACCAGGCTAGGTGCTGGATCAATGAACCCTGTTACTAATATTGGAATGATTGTAGGATCACTGATCGCCCTTCTAGGTTTAGGGGTTTTTGCATTACCCGCCGGAATACTTGCATCAGGGTTGATCGAGGAAATGCAAACCAAAAAAAATGACAAAAATTTGAAAAATTAAAATTCAAGTTCTCATCCTTGCTATTTATTCGCATCGTTGACTCCTGAATTGTTCTCTCTACATAACAATTCCTATCAACGAATTACGTAACCTTTACAGCAACGACGGCCTAAAGAGTATTATTTTGATCCGCGCGAAATCGGCAACCTTCTATCTTTGCCGAAGGCTTTGGGGGTGATTTTTACGCCCGGAGGACCCTGCCGGCGTTTGTATTCATTCAGATCCACCAGCCGCGCGATACGATGGATTTCGGCTTTCGATAAACCTTTTACTTTTATCCCTTCGATAGACGCATCTTCCTCAATATATTTCAACAGCACCGGATCGAGCAGGTCATAAGGAGGCAGGGAGTCGGTGTCCAACTGATGGGGACGCAGTTCCGCCGAGGGTTCTTTGGTGAGAATATTTTGCGGGATGATTTCATTCTTCCGGTTCAACCAATGGCAAAGATCATAGACCAGAATTTTCGGCACGTCTTTGATCACTGCGAACCCACCGGCCATATCCCCATAAAGTGTACAATAACCCATGCTGAACTCGCTCTTGTTACCGGTGGTCAACACCATCCACCCAAACTTGTTGGAGAGTGCCATCAAAAGGTTTCCGCGAATACGAGCCTGCAGGTTTTCTTCCGCCAGACCCGATTCTGTGCCTTCAAAAGTTTCGGCTAAAATGTATTCATAGGCCTTCATCGCTGGAACAATGGGGAAGGTCATGGTTTTTATTTTTAGATTTTTTGCCAGCTCCAGCGAGTCATCCACACTGCCTTTGGAGGAATGCGGGGAAGGCATCAGCACACCCGTTACATTTTCCGCCCCCAACGCGTCGACCGCCACCGCCGCGGTCAGGGAGGAGTCGATACCGCCGCTCAACCCCAGAACCACCTTGGAGAATCCGTTCTTGCGAATGTAATCACGGGTGCCCAGCACCAAGGCTGAATAGACCTCTTCCTCTTCCGATTTATCTTTATAAGTAAATGCAGGCAACGTAGGAACTTTTTTAGACTTCGACAACGAGGCCGGTGCTTTACAACTTTTAATTCCAGTCACTTTTGCTTTTGTTTTTTTCGGTGACACGTTCACATCAGTGAAAATAATTTCTTCGGAGAACGAGTTTGCCTGGGCGATGATTTTTCCATCGGCACTCACCATCAGGCTGTGACCGTCGAACACCAGTTCGTCTTGACCGCCAACAAGATTGACGTAGGCGATGGGGCATTTATAACTTTTCGCGCGTTGGCCAATCATCTTCCTGCGGGACTTACCTTTTCCCTTGTGATAGGGCGATGAAGAAATGTTGAGCAGAAGGTCTATATGTTTGCTTAAAAGTTTTCCTGGTCCCGCTTCTTCCCATATGTCTTCGCAGATGGTGAGTCCAATCTGCACTCCCTTTAAAGAAAACCTGAGCGGTTCCTCCCCTTCCGTGAAATAACGTTTCTCATCGAACACACCATAATTGGGCAAAAGCATTTTGCGGGCAGTTGCCACGTGCTTTCCGTCACACATTAAAGCGGCGGAATTATATAGTTGCTTGCCCTGCTGTTCGGCAAACCCGACCACAGCTGTCAGATCACGTGTCGCAGGAGCGATTTTTTTAAGGGTCTTCTTGCAATCTTCGAGAAAGCTTTTTTTCAGCAACAAATCTTCAGGCGGGTAACCCGTTACCATCAGTTCCGGAAACAACACCACATCGGTTCCTGCTTTCCGGGCCTGGGTGCAGGCGGACTTCACCTTCTCGGCGTTCGCTTTGAAACCGCCAACAAGGGCATTGACCTGGGCCAGAGCAAGGCGAATGGAGACAGACTTCTTTGATGGAGAGGATTTTTTTGTGGTGCGGGCCATAGAAATTAATTTTTTCGCATTACAGTATTTTGCATTACTGTGGATTATACTATACTCCTTAACGAACCCAATCCAATCTTGAGTTTACCCAACCATGAGTGAAACTGAGTCTAATCCCGCTGAAGAGAGCATCAAACACTCCATTCGCAAGAATGGTTTCCCTGAAAAGATTGTTCGGCTACCTTTCAAACCTGTTTATGATGCCTGCAAGAGGCACGGGACTTCACTTTCAGATGTGCTGGACAAACTTCAGGACGAGCAGATTTTTGGAAAGATCGTTGGCAACCATGTCGAGTTTCGATCGCGGGAGAAAATCGATTTCAAGGCTCCGGAAGAAAAGCCTAAAGACGAGTTTTCATGGATCAAAGGTGCCGCCAACCTTAAAGGGTTTCAAGATGCCGCCAAGGATGCCATGGGGAAAATGACCCCCGAGCAAATGGCCGAGGCACGTAAAATGATAGAAGGCATGAGCGATCAGGAAAAAATGGATCTTCTGAAAATGTTCACCCAGCGTTTTGATCCCGGAAAGAAATAACGATGTTGATCTTCGCTAAAGATATCGGCAAGAGGGACCATAAGCATGCCCTGGAAGACAAGTTGCCAGAACTGAAACAGTATATGGAATATCAACGCAGGCTATTCCCTTATACGGTGGTACGGGCAGGGCTCGACCTGGCCTACAAAGAACTCGATGACATTATGGACTTTATCGAGAACGGTTACCGTCCCCCGGAGAACTCTTCAAGGCGGGAATATCCTACTGATGTGTTTCATTGGTATAAAACCCGCTTCCCCTGGTCATCAGCATTCCTGAAAATGGAAGAGATGCATTTCGCTCTGGTCGTTCTCATCAAGGCTATGGATTCTTTTCGCACTTACGAAAAGCCCAATGCCTACCACTGGGCCATATTGTACGATTCTGTTCACAACATCATCCAGGTTTATAATGATCTTGTTCGTAACAATCCTGGAAACTCCCGCGATATTCATTTGAGCAACTCGGTGGAAGTGAACTTCGACGACTTTATCAATAATTACTGGATCAATCTGGATTTTATGATTTTTTCCCAGGCCGACTACCCTCACGTCCGGCATCAGGAAAGAAAAAGCACCGTAGAAGAAGAAATCAAAGACATTATGTCAGAAGGAGTAGAACCGATAACAGCATTGGAAAAGCTTGATCCACCCTATAAGCTTGCCCCAAATACTATAAAGCTTCTCAGGCGGGACCCGGTTGAAACACGGTTTCTCGAATTAAAAAGCGCTCCTGATACCGGCAAAGAGTTCATCGATCTCTATGAGAAATATGTTAAAGACCCTCAACATGGCAGAATGAGTGTTATCGATGCTGAGTATATAAAAAATTCTGAATACATGAAAACAGAGGCACCCACTTCATAGGTGTTTAACGGGCATAGCCCAGATAACCCGATTCCGTTTGCTGTATGCGCGGAGTTAATGGTTTTTTTCTTGCCACTACATTTTTGATCGGTTTATTCAGAGTGATGGAAGCTGTATCACCCACTTTCTTTCCTCTTCTCTTTTTTCTCTTCGCGGTTTTCTGACTGGACCTATTCTTTCTCCCCGAGCCTTTTCTTTCAGCCACTTCAAGAGCGGGTTCTCTTGGACCTCCCCAGAAAGATTGGCTCACTTCCATACCATCAAATTTTCCGGCTGATCCCGGAGCTAACTCAACCAGTTCAAATGTTTCACTGAAAAGGTCTGCTGTGAACGGGCCTCTTGGAGAACCAGCAATATGATCCACCGGTGTCTTCTCGTAAAGACCCTGATCCTTCAATTCGAAGATATTAAATTTCAGTTGTTGTGTCGTGCCATCAGAAAGTTGACCAAGGGTCTTACCCGTTCCGGGTATGAGTTCGTTTCGGATATCTCGACGCTGGAACAAACAAACTCCACCCGCCGAACAATTTGTTTTACCCGTAATCAGTCCTTCAAAAGAAACAGTGACGGCTCCCCCGGGATTACTAATTTTTAAAACGTCCAAATCATCAAACTCGAATATGTCAACTTCTCCAGATGTAGTATTGTCTATATCTACTGATTTAACTCGCGTCTCAATGGCATTATCTGTTCCGAATCCTGTTACCACATCCGCAACCAGCCTTCCATTAGCCGCATCTATATCCAGCCACGCACTGGTATCACCTCCTTTTCTTGTTGAACTAGGAGGTAAGACCGTATCGGCATCAACCACCCCACCACTGGTCGAAGTCAGCGTCACTGCCGTATCCGACGAACTGCTGGTCTTAATCAGGCCAAGCGTTATATCTTCATCGGCTGAAATCGCGAAATTTCCCGAACCTGCGTTGAGCACAGTTCCACTTGCCATGGTCACAGCTCCGCCAGTTTCGTTTTTGTCGAGATCGTTATCGGCAGTAACAGTGATACCTGTAGAAGCGGTTAGATCCCCCGTAGCGGTGAAAATAATGTCATCGTCTGCCAAAAAGGTGATAGCACCACCAGCTGTTCCCGCTCCTGTCACATTCAAAGAATTATCTCCACCCACTGTGATACTTAGGTCTCCACCAATAGCCGAAGAAGAAAGAGTCACCGCGTTGTTGGTGGTTAAAGTCGCATTACCCGTCCCTGAAGTGTTCAGGCTCACCGCTCCTGTAAACGCATTGGATGTGTTGTCCAGAGTTATAGCCTGATTGGCAACATCAGTCGTAAAACTTGACGTTCCTGTTATAGACAAAGTTCCTGTGTCAGTGATCGCGCCACCTGAGGTAACGCTCAAATTTCCCGTAGTAGATACATTTGCCCCAAAGTCCACACCACCCGTACCCGCATCAAGTGTCAGGTTGCTGAAAGAAGATGCTGTGGATGAAAAGTTAATTGCGCTCGCACCGGAACTTGCTATCAAAGACAATGGTGAAGTCGTAGAACTCACCCCATCCACCGTGATGGTTCCATTTGTTGCGCCTCCTATAGTCAGACTACTCGCTGTGATCTGATTCAAATCAGCACTGCTCAGCGAAAAATCACCCGCTCCACCACCCAATCCAATTGTGTCTCCTGACTGGGAAACCAGTAAAGTAGTCCCAGCGGTACCTGAATTGATCGCACCATTAGTATTGAGGGACATACTTTTAGAAGTAATGCTCAGCGCATTATTGGTTGTATTAAGGGTTTTAAGAGAATTGATCGTAAAACTTCCCGTACCAGAACTGTTCGAATCTGAATTTAGAGTTGTTGTCCCATTGGTGGTCAGGTTTGAGGAAAGTGTAATGCCATCCCCCGCATTTACCGTCAAACCTTGAAAAGATGAGTCCGTAGTTCCAAATGTAACCGATGAACCGGAAGCTGTTGCGTTCAAAGTGAGCGCCCCAAACTGGTCGCTGTTGGCAGAGAGCACTCCATCGACAGTTATATTTCCATTTGTTCCATCACCAATGGTAAGACTACCAGCAGAGATGTTTCCAAGCTCGGTATTACTCAGGCTCATGCTTCCTGTCGTTCCCAGTCCAATAGTAGCCCCCGACTGAGAAGTCAGAATCGTTGTTCCCGCAGTTCCACTGCTAAGTACCACTCAAACCCAGGTCTAATGCAGTAATGGAAAGAGCATTGTTTCCGGTGCTTAATGACGAAGCAACAGTGAGGGTTCCTGTTCCAGCATTGTCCGTATCCGCATCAATAGTCGTAGTACCTGCGGAAGTAAAAGTATTATTAATTGTGATGCCATCTGTCGCGTTCAATGTTATCGCTCCCGGAGTAGTAATACTACCTGCGGTTGCATTCAAGGTGAGAGAGGTCGCCGAGATAGTACTACTATTTATTACCAGCCCACTGGCTCCTGTTAAAGTCAGAGCCCCCTGCCCGGTAATTGTTCCACCACTCTGTCCAATAGTCAGGTTTCCTGTCGAACTAAAACTGTTACCAGTTGAAAAAGTGATGTTTCCATTCACAAGATTGATATTACCAGTACCCGTAATACGTGACTGTTCGGTGGAGTCAATATTCATTCCGAAGCCAGAACCGAATCCGATTCCTAATGAACCACCATCAGCAACATTAATAGTCGTTGAACCCGTACCGCTATCAAGTGTTCCGGTCAAAGTCAGATCATTAGCCGTTACCGTTAACGCATTGTTGGTGGTTGATAATGTTCCTGAAGAGATTATAAAATCACCGGAACCGTTATTATCCAGGTCCGCATCCAGAGTCACCGCACCATTAGCAGTAAAACTGGATCCAAGAGTAATTCCAGAATTCGCATTGAGCGTCGCAGAACCGGCTGTTGTCATTGTATTACTAACCGTAATACTGCCATTTGACGAAAGTGTTAGAGCCCCATTTGCAGTGATGGACCCACCGGAAGCACCTAGCGTAATGCTTCCTCCCGAAGAAGTTATTCCCATGCCGCTGACTAACGTTAGTCCAGTGCCTCCCTGAAGAGTGATATTGCCCGCTCCGGTAAGCGTACTGTTATTCAGTGAGAGGCCACTGTTTGCGGTCATCGCCACGGCCCCAGTGGATGTCAGCGCACTGTTAACAGCTATCGTAGAACCTGTGGATGTGAGAGTCAGGGCTCCTGCAGAGGATATACTACCTGCGGTAAGAGACATTGCACCTGCTGAGCTTAAAGCAGCTCCACTGGCCAGGGATAACGTTGAAGAATTTGCGTTGATACTTAAAGCACCTCCGGAGGAAGTGGTGATATTATTATTTATAGTGATACCGGAGTTTGCAGTCAGTGTGGCGTCTCCAGCAACGGTCAGATTACCAGTCAGTGAAATGCTGGAAGGTGCGGACAAAGTTAATGCTCCTGCGGCAGAAATTCCTCCAGTGATAGCGCTCAGAGAAATATTTCCTGCGCTGGTCAATGTTACCCCGCTTGCAATACTGAGATCATCCTGTGGTGCTACGCTCTCAGCAACATTGTTTGAGTCTCCGTTCAGGGTCAAGCCTCCGGCAGTGGTCGTCAGGTTGGCATTTACATCAATGCCATTCACTGCATTAGCCGTTAAAGTTGAAAATGTAGACGCCCCCTGGAAAAATATTCCCCCATTTGCACCTGAAATATGAGCGTCTTTCAACTCCACTCCACCGGAAAATGTACTTGTGGTCTGCGTTACCCCATCGACATAAATAGCCCCGTTATTTGAGCTACCGTTGATAATAAGCTTATCACCTCTCATTTGCCCGAGTTCAGTGCTACTGATTGTCATACCACAGGTACCTGTACATGTGGCACTTCCAATGCCTATATCATTTGTGGTCGATCCGGTTATGCTGATGTCTCCCGCTCCAGCATTTAAAATCGTTGAGGTATTGGGTAATATCAAATCACCAGCAGTGAGAGAAATATCTCCCCCGTTAGAGGTCAGATTTCCCAACGTCAGGTCCCCGGTTGTTAGAAAAGTTATGTTCCCACCCTGAGTGGATATGGTGTCATTGGTATCCGTAAAACTTATGGTGCCATTTGTGACTTTGAAGGTGACCGAGTTGCCACTGGTTTGCGACATGTTGAGAAGGTTGTCGCTGAGATTGCTCAAAGTAATACTGTCGTTAGCCTGAAGAATAACGTTGGTAGATGCTGAGGCACCTTCAAGAGTTTGTTCGGAAATAGTGGCATTGTTTACAGACTGAAAGTTAATGGTAACCGCGCCACTGGTGCTCGCCCCCGATCCGTCTGTTATAGTGATCGTATCCGGATCAAGGAGCAGGGTTCCTGTTTTACCGTTAGCAGCAGTGGTATCTACTGACCCATCAAAATATAGTTCTTCTTTTCCGGAGACTTCCACGAACCCGCCGTTGCCAAAATATTTTCCACCTCGGCCTTTGACAATACCGAAAAACCGCATACGTCGATCAGCCCAAAAAATAACTTTTCCACCATTGCCATTGTTCACCGCATCTGCAAATGTGTGTGTGTCCGGCCCGATAAATACATCCGTTGCGTTAGGAACCGTCCCTTGACCCTGGTAGTCACCGCCAAAAAGAAGTGTTCCACCACCCATATCACCAGAAACATCAATAAGGCCATTACCAGAAAAATCTAACATTTCACCCAGGACGTGGACGGTACCCCCTGTCTCTCCATCACCATATCCCGAAGCATCCAGTTTGCCTGATACACTGACTGCGCCTGCATCACCTCCCATAAGGATGATTGTCCCATTTTGCTCAGATACTGAATGAGCCTGGATGATCCCATCCATATTAATCACCTTATCCACAATATTTTGTGCCGCATTAACACCCAGACGAACTATCCCGCCATCAGAAAATATACTGCCGCTATTGTTAACGAGAGAAGACAAAACCTCTCCATCCATCCCTGTAACTTGTCCCATCACCTGGCTATCCACCCCCAGGTTGATGAGTTGATCTCCATACAAATCTACGGTAAAAGTTTTTCCCGAAGCCAGACTCACTTTGCCCAGTCGCGCGTTGATGACTCCCATGTTCTGCACACCCGGAGCAACAAGGGCAACCAACCCACCCTCGGCGGCAGTAATACTACCTTGATTGACAACTGTCGAAGCCAGACTGGAGGGAACAGCAAAGTTATAATTGCCGTTCATAAAATCTGTATTGGTGATATCGCTGGTGGTTGCGAGCAAGCCATTAACATCCACCTGCGCATTAGCACCAAAAAGAATTCCATTGGGATTGATCAGCCAGAGATCTCCATTAGAAGTCAATTTGCCATATATTTGCGAAACATCATTTCCTGTAACCCGATTGAGTGTAACCCCGCCCTGTGAAAGTTGAAAATCGACATGTTCGGAGCCGCCAACGCCAAATCCCTGCCAATTAATAATCGCTTTGTCCGTAGATTGATGAATGGTCATTTGTTGGGAAGAAGTCTGTTCAATACTCGCCGATCCAGCTTGCACCGTTCCCCCCGTTGGCAGGGCAAAAACCAATGATGGGAAAATCCCGACAAGATACGTCAGCAATGACACCAGGAATATGACAGCATTGCCTGGTTTTTTTGGAATATGAAAAACCCTGCGCCTGCCCACTCGCGTATTACGCTGAGAGCTGTTGCCTTTACGGCCAGCCTTGCTGTTTAAGCGCAAAGCAGAGGCGTTTCTAATTTCATTGCCACCGGCGGCTGCGCCGGGGAACGCTCTCTGATTCATTTCAAAAATGTTCATAAAAATTCCCTAAAACTTTGCCGACAAGCTGAAAAAAGCTCTCCCATCCCTATTGCCTTCTGAAGATACGTTTTCATCCAGAGGTTTGTCCCATTCCACATACCCGGATATCACATCTGTTAAATTGAAACGGACACCAAGCCCCATTGAAAATATATCCTGAGTCTTGGAGCCCGTGGCAGTTTCGATGCGATTCCAAACTTTCCCATAATCAAAAAACGTGTAAGCCTGTAAATCTCTGAGATATTTTTTCTTCGGTTGAAAAGCTTTTTGAAGTTCAAGCTTAAAAGCCAAACCCTGATCTCCGGTAATTTCTGAAGAGTCATAGGCCCGGCCAAACTGAGCACCACCCACTCCAAATTCCTCGGAAGCCAACAGCTTATCAAACGAATATTGCCAGGAAAGTGATCCCAGCAACATCCATGAAGGTGCCAGCTGTTGGAGCCGAAGCGCCTCACCGGTAATCTTGGTGAAGTCACTGTGCCCGGTAGAACGGGTCAATTTATCCGAACCTGTTTCCGTTGAATCGAAAATATCAAAACCCCTGCTTAAGTTAAAACTCAACAGGTTAACCCCCCGATATTTATCAACAAAATCATAAGACAGCCCAAGGTTTAAAATACGCAGACGGTCTTCTGAATCAAGTTGTCCTAAAATTTCCGTTTCCGTATCTCGATTTGTGTAACCAAAAAAACCATTCAGATTTTCAGACCTGGACCTGATAAAGGGATGCGTAATTCTAAGAGTGAAAGTTTTGCTTTCACCCACTACTTCAAAATCTTTAAGGGTAGAGCCTGGTTCAGAATTACTGATTGATCCGGAAAAATATATTTTCGTACCTTCTGACGAGATAGGTTGCTCATAGAAACCACTAATAAAACTTAATTCATCCGGATTACTGGTCACCACTCCCTGTAAGCCTATGCGCTCATAGAATTTGAGAAACGCGTTGCCAGACACGCCTGCATTAATCTGAATAGGCCCGTTAAACTTAGTACCCCGGTTGTCTATACCAAAACTTCCGTCATAGTTTTTATTATCAAGAATCAATGTCAGGTTGGTGGCTCCCTGTTTGAACTTGGATGGAGTAAGAACAGACTTAACTGAAACACCCGGCAGGTCATCCACCAATAACAAATACCTTTCAAGGTCCTTTGCTTTTAAAGGACGCGATTTTAATAGTGCCCTGCGATATTCGTTGAGAAGCTTTCTTGGTCCGCGTACCTGACCTTGGATAGCTACCCGGTCAACAAAACCCTCAATCACATCAATTTGGACAATACCTTCCTCAATTTTCTGAGGAGGTACTACCGCCTTAGAGAGAATATATCCATCAGTGCGGTACATGTTTGTGATCTCTTGGGCAATAATATAAACCTGCTCAAGATTTATTCTTCTGTGCAGGTATTTTCTAAATAACCGGGAAAAGTTTCGTTTGCCATAAATCGTTGATCCCTTAATGACCATTCTCTGAAGAAGAAATTTTACTTTCCTCATCTCGGCAGGGAAAACAGGTTTCAAATTGTCGGGCTTTACAGGTACCACCTGCGATTGCGGAAACTCCTGTTTTTTGAATCTTTCCTCAAACCGACCTGGAGCCGCTTGCTTATATGTCTGATCCCTTCCCTGGGGGGTAATCTGAGCGAAGGATAGCGATGCCATAGAACTCCACCACAGGCAAACCCAAAAACCCACAAGCAGTACCTTGCTAAAATTTAGTTTTTGTGTCTGGTCCCAGTTCGAACACCTCTCGCAGTTCTTAACGGCAAACCGGAACCTAAAGTTAAACATTTCTGACATCTACCAAAACCCTTGAATTACCGAAAATAAAGGAGTTACCCGGTTTCTGCTGAAAGAAAATCCTTATCCCAGTTCTGAGAAAATGTTGAGTTAATTAGCAATAAATCAACAATTTTATTCATACAAACTGAGCCAGAGCTCTTTAAGCGGAAAAACCTTAATTTTCAAAAAAAATTTAAAAAAAGGTTTCCTCTTTACCAGCCCTAAATTTGGGCGCAACTGTTCGGAAGAAAGAGAGCAAAGAATATGCCAAAAGGAAGACTACGAAGAATATCCACAAAGTCTTTAAAAAATAACAAGTTATATGTCTATTGGGAGGGCTTGCACATGGCGAATTATAGGTCTGAGGGTAATAATTTCACCAATCCGTCAATAAATTGTTCCTATCCTATATATGCATGACATAGAAGATATCGGAAAATAGAAAAAATAAAAAGATTCAAATACTTATACTAATAGATTTACAAACACTTTTTTATTTCCTATGATGTAAGTAATTATTACATTTTTTAAATGGATCATTGATGCAGACAAAGGTTAGGAGTTTGGATCATGCCAAAGGAATCCCAAATGATAACATTGAATATGTGTGACTTTTGCTCGCATGAGAGATCTGATTGTGGCGCCCAACCTGTTATGGCAGATTTGCTGAATCTTGAAAATCTGGATTCCGAATATAAAAGTTATGTGGTAGCCTGCGATAAATATAAGAGTCCTGTGGATGTCCTCAAAGAAAGATTTCATAACCCTAGCCTATAGAAATCATTGGATTTAACCCGAATTTAGCTCTCCCCGATTTAGGCCTGTTGCTTCATCATTCTGTTTTGATTTCATAAAAAAATGGATAAATTTCAATCTTGACAGGGTTGTAACAAGCGCTTAACAGACATGTAATGCTCTCGTCCTAAACTGTTTCCTATAACAAAATTTAGAAGGGAAACATATATGGCTTCGGAAAATGAAAAGAAAAAAAAGTTGGCCGAGTATCTTTGGACAGAGATAAATAAAGCCATCCTTCAATCCTCTGATGTACAGCTCTCTATAAGAAAACTTGAGAAGTTAAATCTCCTTGATTATGTTTCAGAATATAATTTGGTTCTTGAAGTGGACAAGCTGATAGAAAATATTTTGAAAAAAGAGCTGAAAAAAGGAAGTAAATCTGAACTCAATTCTAAAGAAATGCAACGGGACAAGGAACCCGGTTTTGATAGTGCAGAGAAAGAACTATCCGATATTACATCACCTTTTTCTTCCAAACCCATTCAGTGGATTGATGGCAGAATACTGTCAAAAAATGAAATTCTCTTTGAAGAATATTTGAATTTGGATTTTGATGAAAAACACTGGATGAAAAAAGCAAAAATCCGCTTCGACAATTAAAAGTACTACCACCCAAAGAGCAATATTGCCGAATCAAATTCTCGAATCCCTTATGGGGTGGAAAGTAAATGATCGGCTATAAGTATGATATTTTGTTTGTTGACAGCAAGGAATTCCGATCTGAATAAGACGTTTCCCGTCACCAGGCAATAAACCGTTGCATCGATCACTGCAATAAAATTCTCTTCTCCTTCATTCAGCATATCCAAAAGTCGATTGCTTGGGAGCTTCGAAATCTTACCTTCGATTTTTTCCCCCGATGTTCGAATGACCGCATCAACCGTTTCTTTTTTTACAAAAGCGTTGTATGCCATGACCCAACCCCCTTTAAATTCAGATAATTCATTATGACTCTTTGAATGGGATGGGTTCATTTTAACCTCCTCGCAAATTAAAATCCATCAAATCCTTTTAATTTTCAATGCACTAAGAACCTGAAACAGACCCATTATTCATTAATGTAACTTGTCCCGCTTCTTTCTTTAAGACGCGCTATGTTACAATCACCAGGCCGCTGGTGACCTCCATATTTCTGAATACTCAAGTTTTCATGAAAGATAAAACAATTTCATTGCCAAAACCCGTACCCAACCGCCTGCAGGGTACTGATGGGGTGCGACGGGAAATCAAGCTGGCTAAAGATTCTGAATGCAGGAAAAAAACTCCACAGCAGGTTTTTCTGGAAAAGGGCTGGATAACTGAAGAGTTCATGGAACTCTATGCATTTTGTTTTGTCAAAAATCAGTCCGGGAAAAAAACATCTAACAAAACTTTTGTAATCGGATGGGACCCCAGAGACTCTTCAGGTATTATTACGGATGCAGTTGTTCGGGGCGTACGCAAAGCAGGAGGTAAAGCCCTCGTTCTGGGTGTTGTCCCAACCCCCCTGGTACCTTTATTCATGCTACATGAAGGAGCCAATGGTGGGATAATGGTTACAGCTTCCCACAACCCCAAGGATCAGAATGGCATTAAACTGTTTCTACCCTTTCACGGCATGAAACCCTTACCAGCTGATGATGCCATTTTGACTCAAAGTCTTATCAAACAAAACTTCGCTACCTTAAATAAGACTTCCATAAAGGGAGGAAAAACAGATTGTCGAGAAAAAGCGCTAGAACTGTTCTGGAGTTTTTCCCTGCAATCTGAAAACTCCTGGATTGAATCTCGCGACTACTTTAAATCCCTCATACTTATCGTAGACCCGGCCTATGGTTCCCTGTCAGGAATAGCTGCACAAATATTTCGGGATGCTGGAGTCAGAAAGGTCTATGAAGTCAACGCTGGGAAAAGCGGTGCTGTCAATTTACGTTCAGGTGTCGCTGATCTTGAAGGATGTCCATACATTTCCGCAGATATGATAACGAAACTAGGCGGTCGATTTCATCGCCATAAGGCCGTTGTAAAACTTTTCGAAGTAGGTCGTGCGCACGGGAAATCGGCAAAATCCGGAAAAAAAAGAATCGCCGCTGCAATCTTTGACGCTGATGGTGACCGTTTTTTCCGGCTGGAGTACGACCCTTTTAAAGATATCGCATGGGTCTTGAGTGGGGACGAAACTGCCATATTGCAGGCACAATATCTGGTATCTCAAGATAAGTACAGAGGATCACTTTATATCAATACAGTAGAGAGTGATCTCAACGCTTCTACTTTTGCCAGGTCTATGGGGTTAAGCCCTCTTCTAACTGCCGTAGGAGATAAATGGATTCTGCTCAAAATACATTTAGCCCTGATAGAGCAAAAATTACTCACGACTAAACTAACAAAGAAAAAGCAGTCACAACTTAAAAATAAGATCAAACCATTACAAAAATCTGGTGTGACAAGCATAAAGCCTCTTCTGGAGCTTGACGTATCAATTGGCGAAAACCATGATGCGACAAGAAGAGAAGTTTTGGCAGTTGGCAGCGAGGAAACCGGACACAATATCACTACTGGTATTTTGACCCTGCCAGACAAAAAAAGATTACAGGTGTATTCTGGTAACGGACTAAAAAGTGCCCTCAACACCTTTGCTTCCACCGAATATCTGGCAAAAACCCTTAAACCTGAAAAGTATATACAGTCGATTCGACAGCCATTTCCTCCAGGCTTCAAGTCCACTCTTTACACTTATTACATACGTCAGGAACTGTTCTGCAGGGACTCTCCTGTTTGGAAAAAAGTAAAAAAGCAAATATCTCAAACAGCAAAACTAAATGGTTACTCCTGCAAAACCCGCAATTTTCCTGACGATCCGGATATGTTATATATTTCCCTTGCGGAGGGAAAAGCAGGGATTTTTGTGAGAAATTCCGGCACCGAAAATAAAATCAGTGTCAATTTACGTGGTAGAAAATCAGATGCCGGCAAACTGAAAAAAATAGGACTCGAAGTTCAAAAGCTATTGTTCTCTCTACTTAAAAATCCCGAACATGCTTTATATAAAATGGAACTGTACGCTCTAAGTCAAATAGCGTCACATCCGTTAATTGAAGAAAAGCTGGAGATAAAAAAGCAGTACAGGTCAAGACTGGTCGATGAAATGAGAAAACAAAACTTAATTCAATCCAGTCCTGAGGGATATCGTCTGACCCCGCTCGGCAAGTGGTATATACTCCACTAACCACCACTCGGCGTGGAGCCAACTGGCAATAGCTTGAATATGTGATAAAAAGTTTTTCTCGGCTCAAAGAGGTTTTGCCCCCTCTTAAAAGAGGGTTGGGGTGATGACCACAAGGGTTTTTGTTTTTCTAACCTAGAAAAGTTTGTGATGTCGAAATGATAACTTTAACAACTGAAACTCTTTTACAAGTCACTAACGGAGGAACTCCGTGAAAGATTTAAACCTGTTTTTTTCAAACCTGAACGAACCTTATCGTGAAATCTTTGCAGGCTGCGAAAGAGTGTGGGACCCTTTGAAAAAATTGGGTTCCATATTGGAAACTCTCTTAAACCAAAAAGCCAAGAGTGGATCATTTGTGTCCCATCTGCAAGGAGTGAAAACCACTCTGGATTCATCCAGCTATCACCGTGGCGGAAAGGGCTTATATGTTGAGGACTGGATCGATCTGGCTGAGCCGGTTTATTTAAAAGAACTGGATATATTTATTGGCAAAGGAACACAGTTGGAACCTTCGGCCATCATTAAAGGCCCCGCACTGATAGGTGAAGACTGCGATATCAGACAAGGAGCCTATATAAGAGGAAACGCACTGATAGGCAACCACTGCGTTATTGGCCATACCACAGAATTAAAAAACAGCATCATCATGGATCATACTGAAGCTGGGCATTTCAATTACATCGGCGATAGCATCATTGGCAGCCATGTAAACCTGGGCGCTGGGTCAAAATTGGCCAACCTGCAATTTAGAAGTGCCGATGAAAAACTCAAGGGCTATATAAACCCTATCCACATCCCTCTCGATTCTGAAACCCTGGATACCGGAATGGAAAAGCTGGGCGCAGTGATCGGCGACAACACTGAACTTGGCTGTAACGCTATTATCTGCCCAGGCACATTGGTCGGAAAAGAAGTCTGGGTCTACCCGGGCCTGACCCTCCCTAAAGGATATTACCCGGCCAAAACCAGGGTCGTTCCGAAAGATCGAAAACCCCGATCCCTATAGAAAAAGATTTTAATTTAGCAAAAATTTTCTTTTATTCTTGAAATTTCTCCCTAAAATTATAAAATAAGCAATGTATAAACCACCTAAATTATATTTTTAGGGATTTTTTGAAATGATAGCTGAAAATTCTCAAATATTTGCAGTTTTACGTCAATTTAATCCATGGTGGGATGGAGGTGAAATACCTGAACTGCCCAAATGGCAGCGGGCTGTTTTTCTACAACTATGGGAATGGTTGACAAGTCCTCCTGCAAAGCGAGCGATACTATTAAGTGGTGCACGACAAGTTGGAAAGACGACACTACTTCTTCAAGCAATTCAAAAACTCCTAAGACATGGAGTCGATCCAAATCAAATTCTATATGTCACTTTTGATCACCCCTTATTGAAGCTAGTAGGTCTTGAACAGGTCCTTCAAGTGTGGAAAGAATTCCAACCCGCTAAAAATGATACAGAATATCTAATTCTTGACGAAATTCAATACAACGATGATTGGGCAACCTGGATAAAGCATCAAATCGATTTCCCCAAAAACCAAAAGATTGCGGTCACAGGTTCAGCAATGCCCCTCAATCGTGATAATCAGGAATCCGGTGTGGGACGTTGGCATACCATCCAATTACCCACCCTCTCATTCTTCGAGTATCTGCAAATAAAGGAAATATCTTTCCCTTATTTACCTCAAATTCCCTCGCTATTAAGTTTGTTTGGATGGTCCCCAGAAAAATTTATCAAACTAGGAGAAACCTCAAGACCATTGATAAGTCATTTCCACGATTATATTTTAAGAGGAGGATTCCCTCAAACTGCGTTGGTCGAACCTCTATCCATTGCTCAAAAATTAATGAGGGAAGATATTGTTGATAAAGTACTAAAACGAGATATGTCAGCTTTATATGGAGTAAGGGGTGTTCTAGATTTAGAAAGAATTTTTTTATATCTTTGCCTCCATGATTCTGGAATCTTAAATATTACTGCAATATGTAGCAACTTAGGAAAAAATAGGTCTCTAGTAAATAGTTATATTGACCTCCTTGAATCCGCTCACCTTATATACAAACTCTACCCGATTGGATATGGCAAAGAAGTATTACGGGCCAGATACAAAGTTTACCTGGCAGATGCCGCAATTTCTGGAAGTGTACTATTAAAAGGGAAATCTTTACTTGATGATAGCACGCTCTTAGGCAGAGCAGTTGAAACAGCATTTTTTAAGCATGTCTTTAGTCGGTACTATCAAGTAGGCATAGGGTTTTCTTATTGGAGAGGAAAAAACAATCAGGAAGTTGACATTATCGCCGAGGTAGAAGGAAGGTTGATACCTTTTGAAGTCAAATACTCGCAATCAAAAATTACTCATAATGATATCAAAGGATTAAAAATTTTTTGCGAAGAAAAAAATGTTGCAAATGCCTATGTAGTAACAAGAGATTCAAATGACTTCGGCTTAATCTCATTCAAAAATCCTCGTAGCGAAACCAGAGTATTAAAAATCCCGGCTCACTTAGCTTGTTTTTGGCTTTCTCAATCAGAGATTAGTTCTACGTCTTCAGAAATTTCTCAAACTGACTGACAAATAATGGTGCAAAACAATTCCAACAATAAAACTCCACTCGATGGTTTTTTTGATATGTTCGATGCCATCGAAGAAGATATTTCCCAATTAGTATCGGATGAGAATGAAGAAGCCACTGAAATAGGTGGTTATGAATGTCTTTTTATCAGCTTCAGCAACCTTCGGCTTTATTGTGAAAGCTCAGGAATTGATTTGGATCAGATTGAAGACCAATATCAAGCCCTCAAAGAATCACCCAATGAACATGAAAGTGGCACTCTGGAAATTCATGAAGAGTTGGATGCAAATAATGAGGTCCTCAATTTCTGCAAGTTATTGGAACAGATTGAAAACAGTTTCACCGCTTTGGAGCAACGTTGCGAAAGCAGTGAAGAAATTTTTGATGAATGGGCTTGCGTCCTCATCATGTACTCCTACCTCAGAAATTACTGTGAAAAAGGACAAGCCGACTATGAAAACCTCCAGCAGGAAATCTCGAATCTCCATTCTGAGATGGAAAAGGATGAAAAAACCCCAGAAACCTAGATATTTGCAGAATCCGCTTGCATTAAATGATATATTGCTTATGGGCACCTCTAAATATTGCCTTTGGCCATGAGCAACCCTTATGAAATAAAGGGTCGCGAGTTGCCACAAAGAAGAATCATCGAATAAATAGAGGTCCCCTTATAGTGGCTTTCTGCGGGGGTCAACCCACAAAACAGCTGAAAAATCCGGATAACTACAAAATTAAAACATCAAATTATAAATGCGGATGTGGCGGAATTGGCAGACGCGCTGGATTTAGGATCCAGTGGGCAACCGTGGGGGTTCGACTCCCTCCATCCGCACTCTTTAACGGGTTGGAAATTTATGAAGATTGAGATAGAAGACGTTGATTCCTGCAATAAAAAAATCAAATTCGAAATCCCTCATCAGGATTACGATGCCAAACTGAAACAATATTACCAGAAGCTTGGTAGAGAGGTTAAGGTTCCCGGATTCCGAAAAGGAAAAGTTCCCATAGCTATGCTGGAAAAAAAGTTTGGTCCGGAAGTTAAGAGGGAAGTATTAAGCAACCTGATCAGCGACCAACTCAATAAAGCTATTGTTGAAAAAGACCTGAGGGCGGTGGGGCAACCCCATCTTCTGGATGTCAGCGCCGAAGAAGGTACTGATATCTCCGTCTCAGCTTCCATCGAAGTGCTCCCCACTTTGGAAATCAAGGACTTCTCAGGCATAGAGCTGGAAATGAAGACCCCACGTATTACGGATGATGATATCAGCAAAACTATTGAAACAATGCGACAGCATAAAGCAACGAATGTCGATGTGACCGACCGCCCGGCACAAGATAAAGATTTGCTGAAAATAGATTTCACCAGCAAGATTGGTGACGAGCCCTTTGAAGGGGGTATTGCTAAAGACCAGATCATACAGGCTGGCGGAGGACAATTGATTGAAGGACTGGACAAAGGCATGATCGGAATGGAAATTGGTGAAACCCGTGATATCAGGGTGCAAGTTCCCGAGGATTACCACAATAAAGAAATTGCCGGAAAAGATGTCGATTTCCAAATTGTCCTGAAAGGTATTCAAGTACAAAAACTACCCGACCTGGACGATGAGTTTGCCAGAAATATAGTGGACAAAGATTTTGAAAGTCTGGATGACATGAATAAAAAGATCCGCTCCGAATTGGAGGAATTTGAACGTAAAGAAGCCCGCAAAGCGATAAAAAAACAGCTGACGGAGAAAATCAGCGAGCAAAACCAATTCGATCTACCTGAAGGTTTGATAAAAGAACAGGTCAAGTTCATGGTCGAACAAGCTAGGAAAGCGCAGGAGAAAGCCGGAGGACAAAAACACGATCACGATCATAGCCACGACCATGAACATGGTGCAGAAGTGACACCTGAACAGCTCAAGCAATATCGCGAACCCGCCATGAAAGCCCTTCAGGAAGAATTGATACTCGACCAGTTATCTCGTGATCTCGATTCCCAGGTCAGCGAAGAAGAGTTGGAGAAAGAAGTCCAAAACATGTCAAAGTTATTGGGGGGAGGAAACCTGCAACAGATAAAACGCGAATGGGAAAAAAATGGAGTACTGGCCCGCCTTCACAGCCGCATGAAGAGGGATAAAACCCTCGAAGCCGCACTGGAAAAAGTAACGATCAAAGAAGAAATAGTTGACAGAAAAGATTTAATTGCTGATAATTAAAACACAACCATTGCAAAGATATCTAATTATTTTTTAATGACTTACAAGCATAAAACAGTTTCTGGGCCACAGTCCGGTTCAGAGCAAAGTTTTTCCTTGCCTAATTTTTAATCTCGAGAAAATCATGACAGAAACTTACAACCAGTTGGTACCCATCGTAGTTGAACAAACCAGCAGGGGCGAGAGATCTTACGATATTTATTCGCGCCTGCTTAAAGACCGAATCATTTTTATAGGAAGTGCCATTGAAGATCATATGGCTAACCTGATCATTGCACAAATGCTGTTCCTTGAGTCAGATGAGCCGGATCAGGATATCTATCTTTATATAAACAGTCCAGGTGGACAAGTCAGTTCGGGAATGGCTATTTATGACACCATGCAATATATCAAACCCGATGTACAAACTATATGCATAGGTCAAGCGGCCAGTATGGGTGCATTGCTTCTTGCTGCCGGGGCACCCAAAAAGAGGTTTGCCTTACCACATTCCAGGATCATGATTCATCAACCCAGTGGTGGTTTTCAAGGTCAACACACCGATATTGAAATCCAGGCAAAGGAAATTACCAGAATCCGGGCTATTCTTGATGGTATTTTATCGAAGCATTCCGGAAAAAATATTTCCCAGGTTAACAAAGATACCGAGAGGGATCATTACATGACGGGAGAAGAGGCCAAAAGTTACGGTCTCATTGACAGTGTTATCATTAGCCGTGATGAATCCGGCTCAGATGATAAAAATAAAAAGAAAAGTTGATTCGTCTAGAATCAGTAATTCAACCTAAACCGAGGGCTTTATGGCAAAGAAAAGCACAACTACCGGAAATTACCGCTGTTCTTTTTGCGGAAAAAGTCAGGAAGAAGTCAAGAAACTGATTGCCGGGCCGAGCGTCTACATTTGTGACGAGTGTATTGAGCTTTGCAATGAAATAATGGTGGAAGAGTGGGCCCAGGAAAAGGGTGAAGACTTCCAGCACCTTCTCAAGCCACATGATATATACAAACACCTAAACCAATACATTATTGGTCAGGAACGTTGTAAGAAAATTCTATCGGTTGCTGTTCACAACCATTTCAAGAGAATCGATTCTAATGCTGATATGGATGATGTGGAACTGCAAAAAAGTAATGTGCTTTTGATAGGCCCAACCGGGTCTGGGAAAACACTCATGGCACAGACTCTGGCACGTATTCTTGATGTTCCCTTCACAATTGTAGACGCGACCACGTTGACAGAGGCCGGCTATGTTGGAGAAGATGTTGAAAACATCATCCTAAAACTTTTGCAAAGTGCTGATTACGATGTTGAAAAAGCCGAGCGAGGTATTATTTACATCGATGAAATTGATAAAATCTCCAGAAAATCTGAAAATCTTTCAATCACGCGTGATGTCTCTGGTGAAGGAGTACAACAAGCACTTTTGAAAATTATTGAAGGCACAACGGCCAGCGTTCCTCCGCAAGGAGGCCGGAAACACCCGCATCAGGAATTTTTACAGGTCAACACCACCAATATTCTTTTCATCTGCGGTGGAGCTTTTGTAGGACTTGGATCATTAATTCGTAACAGAATAGGAAAGAAAAGTCTTGGGTTCGGGCAAGAGGTCGTTTCTAAAAAAGAAATTGATGAAGAAGATATTTTTGAGAAAACACAACCGGAAGACCTCCTTAAATATGGACTCATTCCTGAGTTTGTAGGGCGTTTTTCAGCCGTTGCCACCTTAAAAGAACTCACTATTGATGCAATGGTGAAAGTTTTGACCGAACCGAAAAACGCTCTGGTCAAACAATACAAAAAATTGTTTGAGTTTGAAAATACCAAGCTGAAATTCACTGACTCGGCGGTACGCGCTATTGCAGAAAAAGCAACCGAACGGAAAACCGGAGCAAGGGGACTACGCGCGGTTATGGAAGAAACAATGCTCGATATCATGTATGACCTCCCCTCCAAACCAGAAGTGGAAGAAGTTGTCATCAATGACGATGTAGTCGTTAAAGGTGAAAAACCCATGTTGGTTTATCAAAACAAAAAACAGGCCAGTTAAAATCATGGGTTCAGAAAAAATCGCATTACCGCTCCTCCCTCTAAGAGATATTATTGTCTTTCCGTTCATGGTGCTTCCCCTGTTTGTTGGCAGGGAGAAATCCATCCTCGCCCTGGAAAAATCCATGGCCGAGCAAAAAAGTATCTTCCTGTCTGCCCAACGCAACCCAAACAACAACGAACCCGAAACCTCGGATATCTACGAAACAGGAACGATCGCTAATATCCTGCAGATCCTCAAACTGACCGATGGAACCATGAAAGTTCTGGTTGAAGGGCTGCAAAGGGGGCGAATTGAAACGTTCATTGAGAATCCAGACTATTTTGAAGTAGAAGTCAGCCGCATCCACGAAAACGACCAGCTCACTCCAGATGTGAAGGCACTGATGCGAAGTGTTGGTACGGTGTTCGAACAATATGTAAAACTGAATCAAAAAATTCCTCTGGAAGCCGTTGCCGCAAGCTCCAATATTCTTGAACCACACCGTTATGCAGACACCATTGCCGCCTATATGGTGTTCCAAACTCAGGAAAAACAAGACTTGCTGGAAACCCTGAATCCTGCAGACAGGCTGAACAAACTTCTTGGTATTTTAAAATCCGAGATGGAAGTCCTTAAAATTG
This sequence comes from uncultured Nitrospina sp., assembly GCA_964344595.1. Classification (GTDB taxonomy): domain Bacteria; phylum Nitrospinota; class Nitrospinia; order Nitrospinales; family VA-1; genus LS-NOB. The sequence goes on from CAYFNV010000006.1 coordinate 90,863, forward strand.
AAAAGCGCGTTCATGGCAGGGTGCGAAAACAAATGGAACGCAGTCAAAAAGAGTTTTATCTCAACGAACAGATCAAAGCTATCCAGAAAGAATTGGGCAAACGCGATGAGTTCAAAACCGACATGGATGAACTCAAGCAAAAAATCAAAAAAGCCAAGATGCCCAAAGATATTAATGAAAAAGCTGTGAAAGAATTGAAGCGTCTGGAGTTGATGCAACCCATGTCTGCTGAAGCAACGGTCGCCCGAACTTATATCGAGTGGCTCACAGACCTGCCATGGAAAAAAGGTGCCGGTGCTGAAAAAATAAAAATTGCCGAAGCCCAGAAAATTCTAGATAAAGATCATTACGGTCTGGAAAAAGTAAAAGAACGAATTACCGAACACCTTGCTGTATTGAAACTGGTTAAAAAAATCAGGGGGCCTATTCTTTGCCTTGTCGGGCCACCGGGTGTGGGCAAAACTTCGTTAGGGCAATCCATCGGCAAAGCAATGGGTCGCAAGTTTGTCCGTGTTTCATTAGGAGGTGTTCGGGATGAAGCAGAAATCAGGGGACACCGCCGAACATATATTGGAGCGCTTCCGGGAAAAATTATTCAAGGTATTAAAAAAGCAGGTGTCCACAACCCTGTTTTCATGCTTGATGAAATCGACAAAATGAATGCCGATTTCCGTGGAGATCCTTCTTCCGCTTTGCTGGAAGTCCTTGACCCAGAACAGAACTCCACTTTCAACGATCATTATCTGGAAGTCGATTACGACCTTTCCAACGTTCTTTTTATCTGCACCGCCAATGTTCTGCATTCCATTCCTCAACCTTTGCTTGACAGAATGGAAGTGCTCCGACTGCCGGGTTACACCGATCAGGAAAAAATGGGCATCGCTAAAAGTTTTCTCATCCCCAAAAAAATACCGGAGCATGGCCTGACCAAAAAGAATATAGAAATTACTGACAAAGCTATTGATAGAATCATCCACGACTTCACCCGTGAGGCGGGAGTGAGAAACCTGGAGCGGGAAATCGCCACTCTCTGCAGAAAAGTGGTCAAGGCTGTTGTCGAAAAAGGTAAGAAGACCAGCGTAAAAATCACACCGTCTGTGCTGGAAAAATATCTTGGCATTCCTAAATTCAAAAAGTCTGAATCAGAAGGCCCCTTGGAAATAGGCACCGCTACCGGGCTGGCATGGACAGAAGTTGGCGGTGAAACCCTCGCTATAGAAGTCACCGTTCTTCCCGGTACAGGAAAAATGGTGCCGACCGGACAACTTGGTGATGTGATGAAAGAATCCGCCCAGGCCGCTATGAGCTATGTCAGGTCACGCGCAAAAGATTTAGGGCTCGCGGCAAACTTCTACCAGAAAAATGATTTCCACATACATATACCGGAAGGTGCCGTTCCCAAAGATGGTCCTTCAGCCGGAATCACCATGGCAGTAGCCCTGGTCTCGGCATTGACCAAAACACCTCTACGTCCCGACCTCGCTATGACCGGAGAACTGACCCTGACAGGAAAAGTTTTACCCATTGGCGGACTCAAAGAAAAGGTTCTGGCCGCGCATAGGTTCAACATCACCAATCTGGTTATCCCTGCGGAAAATGAAAAAGATATTCCAGATATTCCAGAAAACGTCAGGAAGAAAATACAGTTTTATCCTGCCAAAACGATGGACGAAGTGATCAAACACTCGTTCGATAAGAAGTTCAAGCTCAAGAAAAAAACAGCCGCAAAAAAAACCAAAAAAACCGCGAAAACGACCAGCAAACAACCCGCCGTTTCCAGGTTGAACTAACCACTCCACTCGCCGTAGAACCAGCGTTAACAGTCTTACAACAGGTTAACTCGTCCCGCGTGACGCTGGACCCAGTGATGTCATGCTGAGCATTGTCGAAGCATCTAAATGTTGCTTTGGATTTTCACCTACCCTTTGAAAAAGAGAGGGCTACCCCCCACAAGCAGAACTAACCATTGCAAGCCAGTAAAAACTATTGCAGTAGCCACCGACGGCTCATGGGTGCCTAGTAATTAAGCATTCTGGAAAAATAGCGATTAATTTTAAAGCATCTTTTCTGTCATCAAATTCGGGCTAAAGCTGTAACTACTTTTGTTTTTAACTGTTGGAGGCTTGCCTTTCAATTGGTATGAAACTTGAACATACTTTCTGAAATGCTGTTCATTCTTCCCAAGAAACATTCCTGTTAAAAAAACAGCGTCTAAATAATAGAAAAGATAACTTAGGTGTTCGATTTAGAAGGAGTACGTTTTTATATGAAAGAGAAATTGGTTTTAGTAGGCAATGGCATGGCGGGTGTGCGCACGCTTGAAGAATTGCTCAAGATCTCGCCCGATCTGTATGACATCACCGTTTTTGGCGATGAACCGCATGGAAACTACAACCGAATTCTTCTCTCCCCGGTGTTGGCGGGAGAAAAAGAGATTGATGGCATCATGCTCAATGAAGAACAATGGTATGAAGAAAATGGCATCAAACTCCATACAGGCAAAATGGTAGTCAAGGTCGATCGGCGCAAGCGTGAAGTAATTGCGGAAGATGGCACAATAGAGAAATATGATCGGCTTTTACTTGCCACGGGTTCCAACCCGGTCATTCTTCCGCTTCCCGGTAATGATCTTCACGGAGTTGTCACCTTCCGTAACATTCGCGATGTACAAACCATTCTTGAAATTTCAGAACCCCATAAACAGGCGTTGATCATTGGAGGAGGCCTGCTGGGACTGGAAGCGGCCTACGCACTCAAACAACAAGGAATGTACGTCACCGTTGTGCACCTCATGGACTCTTTGATGGAGCGTCAACTCGATTTCGAAGCAGCCTCTATGCTGAAGCAAACTCTTGAAAAGCGCGGCATTCAGTTTTTGATGAAAACCACAACCGAAGCTTTTTTGGGAGAAGAAAAAGTAAGAGGTGTTCGTTTCAAAGGCGGGCTGGAAGTCGCCACAGATCTGGTTGTAATGGCTGTCGGCATTCGCCCCAACATAGACCTGGCGAAAGCCGCCAATATTTATTGTGAACGTGGGATCGTAGTCAATGACACCATGCAAACCTACGATGGTCGAATCTATTCCGTTGGGGAATGCGTTCAACACAAAAACCAGGTCTATGGATTGGTAGCTCCCTTGTTTGAACAAGCCAAGGTTTGCGCCAATCAATTGGCCCAGCTTGGTTATGCTTTCTATCAGGGCTCCACTACATTTTCAAAACTAAAAGTTACCGGTGTCGACCTGTTTTCAACCGGAGATTTTATTGGCGATGACACCACAGAAGAAATCATCATGCAAGACCTTGCCAAAGGAATCTATAAAAAAATCGTACTGAAAGAAAACCGTATCCACGGTGTGGTTATGTTTGGCAATACGTTGGACGGAGCCTGGTATTACCAGTTATTACGCGAACAAACGGATATCAGCCACATGCGCGATCAACTACTACATGGTCAGGCTCATCTGGGGGATTCCGGGCACGGCGGGGCAAAATCCGTTGCAGAGATGAGCGATAACATGGAAGTTTGCGGTTGTAACGGCGTGTGCAAAAAAGATGTGGTTGATGCTATCACCTCCAAGGGACTGTTTACTCTGGATGACGTACGCTCTCATACCAAAGCTTCCAGTTCTTGCGGTTCGTGCACCGGTCTTGTGGAACAGATTCTGGCTTTCACGCTGGGTGGTGATTACTCAGAAACTCCTAAAGTAAAACCTTTGTGTAAATGCACTGATTACACTCACAGCGAGATCCGGCAGACAATAAGATCACAACGGTTAATCAGCATCCGAGCGGTGATGGATTATCTGGAATATCGCACACCGGATGGATGCCATGTATGCCGGCCAGCAATCAATTACTATTTAATTTCCGCCTGGCCTGATGAGGTGGAAGACGATCCTCAATCGCGCTTCATCAACGAAAGGGTTCATGCCAATATCCAGAAGGATGGTACATATTCTGTTATTCCTCGTATATGGGGGGGACTTGTTACTCCCAAAGAGTTGCGGGCCATTGCTGATGCCGCAGATAAATTTCAGGTTTCCACAGTTAAAATCACTGGCGGACAGCGCATAAGTCTGCTGGGACTAAAGAAAAATGAGTTACCAGAAGTTTGGTCCGACCTGAACCAGGCTGGAATGATTTCCGGGTACGCCTATGGCAAGTCTCTACGCACAGTCAAAACTTGCGTGGGAAAAGAATGGTGCCGGTTTGGCACGCAGGACTCCACCTCCATGGGAGTCAAATTGGAAAAACTGACATGCGGCTCCTGGATGCCTCACAAATTTAAAATGGCCGTGTCCGGTTGTCCGCGAAATTGTGCCGAGGCCACTATCAAGGACTTCGGAGTGGTGGCTGTTGAGTCTGGGTGGGAACTGCACATTGGTGGTAATGCCGGCGTCAAGATTCGCGCTACCGACCTATTGTGCAAGGTGGATACAGAGGAGGAAGTGATCGAGTATTGTTGTGCATTCATTCAACTCTATCGAGAAGATGCGTATTACCTGGAACGCACAGCCCCCTGGATAGAGCGGGTCGGCTTCTCCCGCGTAAAACAGCAGATTGTCGAAGATACAAATAACCGCAAGGCACTGTTTGATCGCTTCACAGAGTCACAGAAATACGCGCAGGAAGATCCCTGGGCCAAACGCACCGGTATGAATAGCCAGCATGAGTTTACAACTTTAGAAAGGAGTTCGGTTCATGATTGATTGGATTGAAGTTTGCGGCTTAGAGGATATCCCGCAACTCGGTGCGCGTGTAGTTCGTATTAACAACGATGATATTGCGGTGTTTCGCAACAATCAGAATGAGGTGTTTGCCCTGCGCGACCAATGTCCTCACAAAGAGGGCCCCCTTTCCCAAGGTATCGTTCATGGAAGTCGTGTCACCTGCCCCTTGCATAATCTGGTTATGGATCTGACTAACGGCAAAGCAGTTGCTCCGGATGAAGGGTGCGTTGCTGTTTATCCGGTCAAAGTCGAGGCAGGTTTTGTGTCGATTGCTCTGGCACAAATTGTCAACTCGGAGTAACCGGCAAGTGGCTACACAAATTTATAATTAGGAAGGACGGAGCCATGTTTAAAAGCGAAATGCAAAAAATAGTGGATGCTTCTGAAAAGAAGATCGAGTACATGAAAAAGTCCCCTTTGGGCTATATCATTTTGTCCGCATTAGCCGGGATCTATCTGGGATTTGGTATCACCTTGATTTTTTCAATCGGCGGCCCCATCACAAATGCAGACGAGGGAGCCTATTTGAAACTGGTCATGGGAGCCTCTTTCGGTGTTGCCCTGAGCCTGGTCATCTTTGCCGGATCTGAATTGTTTACCGGCAACAACATGATTTTCACTGTTAGCCGACTGGCTAAACGTGTGGGGGTGGGTTCGATAGTCATGCTTTTCGCATTGTGCTTTATCGGTAATTTCATAGGTTCGGCGTTTCTCGGTTGGATGGTTGTCGAAGGCGGCAGTTTATCCGAAGCCTCACAAGCCCTGGTACTTAAAGTCGCAGCCGGAAAAATGGGGCTTGGAGCGAAAGAAGCTTTTCTAAGAGGAATTTTATGCAATTGGCTGGTCTGTCTGGCGGTGTGGATTTCTATGCGGACCAAAAGCGAAACCGCCAAACTGATCATGATTTTCTGGTGCTTGTTTGCTTTCATTGGTAGCGGATTTGAGCACAGTATAGCCAACCAGAGTTTGTTAAGCACGGCAATGTTTCTGCCACATGGCGCAGAAATTTCCCTTGCCGGGTTTATCCATAACCAGGTCTTTGTAACTCTGGGGAATCTGGTTGGTGGCGGTGGTTTTGTGGGCCTGGTGTATTGGTTAGCCACCCCCAGCTTGCGGATGGAAGCGGGAGCCCGCCTACAGGAGGAAGAGCTCATTTCGGTGGAAAATAATTTAGGGTCGGGTCGTTGATGCCCTCAGGGCTGAGGTCAATCTTGTTAATTTTTGGATTGTTGGATGGTATTAAACCTGTTTCCTAATACAGGTCGGATATTGCCAACCACCTTTAAAAAGGGAAACAGACGATGAAAAAAATTGATGCAATCGTTAAACCATTCAAATTGGATGAGGTCAAAGACAAGTTGAATGAGATGGGGATACAAGGAATCACCGTAACAGAGGTCAAGGGATTTGGCCGCCAAAAGGGCCATACGGAGCTCTATCGTGGTGCCGAGTATGTCGTTGATTTTCTCCCAAAAGTTAAAATGGAAATTGTCATTACCGATGCTCAGGCAGAAGAGGTGATCAATACGATCATGAAAGCCGGACAAACCGGTCGAATCGGGGACGGAAAAATATTTGTGACTAACCTTGTAGATGTTATCCGGATTCGCACAGGTGAGCGAGGTGAAGAGGCCATTTAGTCATTGTCTGAACAGTTGATTTTCCACAATTTTCCTTTTTTAGAAATGCGTGGAGAGCTACCCGATCCAAGCCCATCAAAAACCTGGGCGTTTTTTAAAAACATATTCCAGCGGGATTCCGCTGTGCAACCTTTATCGGGAGTTGAGTTTAATGAAAACCAAGATTGCAATCCATAAGCCCACATCAAAGAAGCCGTGGGTGGAATCATAGGTGCAATTTTAACCGGTGTTTTCTGAGCCGAAAGTCTGGGCGCGGTGCAGGTTTTGGAGGTGACATCACCAGCATCGGTTCACAAGTGGCCGTGCAGTTCACTGGCGTAGGAGCAACCATGATCTATACCGGCATTGTCAGCTTCATTATTCTGAAAGTACTCGATGGGACCATGGGTCTTCGCGTAACAGAGGATGAAGAGGCCGAAGGCCTGGATCTCGCGTCTCACGGTGAGCGCAGTTATATATAGTAGAAGTTTAATCAAAAGACTTATTCGGAGCTCTGCTCCGAAGTTCTGCCGAACGATTTGAGAATTTCTTTAAAATAAAAAGGCGATCTCCTTTATGCGTGTGAGAGATTCAAGAGGAGCGAGTATAACCGATTGCCACCGACAGCGCACAAATTAAGCCGAGACACCTACTTTCTGGCCAACAACGGTGCAGCTTCCGCGGGCAGATGGCCTATCCTTTTCAGCCGGGATAACCCTTTGCCGACAAAAAAAATATATTGCTAGTCGGCCCCACGCCTCCCGGCTACATTTCGCCTTCGATGTCTTCAAACGGATACAGTTTTTCGTATTGAAGAGCCAGCACAATTTGAGGATCTTCTTTGAAGCTTTCGTTGATGACACTTAAAAGCGTGGCTCCTTCAGTGATGAATTTTTTCAGGCTTGCGTCATCCGTGATAATTCGTTGCGAAAGATCATCATAAAGATCCAGAATGCTTGTGGCCAATCCTAAAGACTCGCCAATTTTTGAATAGGAGACATCACGGTCACGGCTTTTAATGGCAAACTCTGCGAAGCGGACCCACCTGTCTATATCACCCGGTACTTCTCCCAAATTGAGAAAATAATTTGTGTAACCTTCTTTTCCCATGCTCTCGTACCGTTTCACGGTCTTGGTACCCCACCCGTCTAAACGAACTCCTTTAGCGTTTCTGCAAATATGCCGGACAGAAAATATTAACCGGTTCATCTGGCTGTCCAACTGCATCCCGTCATTGGAATAAGGCTTAGCCTTTACATTTTTTTCATATGCCTGCCAGACAACACCGCGTTTTTGCACTTCAATTCGTCTCTTATTCAGGGCATTGGCCTTATCAGAACAATCCTGTTCATTCTTGATAGAAATAGCTTTAGATTGTTTCAGTCTGGAAGCCAGAGCGGAATCGATTGGAACTTTAGTAACTTTGTTATTGGCTATGTCAGCTATGGTATCACTTGTTTTACGCGTTGATTCCTTGCGCACCCAGGTGTTTTCTTTCACTGGCATCCTGAAGGCAGTTTTTTCGACCACATCTTCACCTTCAACTCCATTGCCACAACCTGTAACCATGACCAACAATATAACTACAACTCGTGCGTACTGCATATCTCTATACCTCTTTTAAGCTTATTTGGATTTTTAAATGAAGTTAACGTTATACACTAAAATGCTTCTACTTGCAGTGATTTAAGACCGTTCAACCAATAAATGTATCGACAAAAAAGACAAACGAACTTCATCACAACTATCTCCACTGCCAAAATAAAAAATACAACCCCGGCAGGATGTCGCTCGATTCGCTCAATAATAAATGATGTTCTATTATCGCAATGACGGACAATGAGTGTCAAAAAAATGGTGGGCAAGGGAGGAACTTTTCTATTCAGTGGCAAGTTTGCTTCGACTCTGCCCTTAGACCCGCACATCGCAAAAATCCATAACACTATATATTTACAATAGTTAAGACACTTTTATTTGTGCGAACATTCTAAAACCAAACCCAAGGCATACGAATTGCAAAACCCGTTAAGTGATATACGCATAATGACGATAAGACCATAAAATATTAAAGGTTTATATACTATGAACATGCAAAAATTCTATTTTTTATTGATCATTTCCATATTTATTTCAGGTTGTGAAGTGAAATTGGGACCATCACATTTCTGGAGCAAAGTGTTCCGCACTCAAACAGACTCCAACTACTACAAAGATAAATCCGAAGACCTGATTCAAACTTTGACTTCTGATGTCGAAGAATATGAAATCAACAAAGTCACAGTTATGGACCTGGTTGATGAAAATGGCAAACTTCCAGTCCTCGGAGAATATCTAACCTCAAGAATTGTTGAAGCGATCACTAAAAAATATTTTTTTAAAGATAAAATTTTCCGGGTAGCGCAAAAGGGAGAAGTCAACGCGGTGATGGATAATTTAAACCTTAAGCCTTCCTTCTCTTATAACAAAGAAGAAATTCGCGAGATGGGCAAGGCTCTCAACTCTCAGGCTCTTATTACCGGCAGAATCACCGACCTCGGGACAAACATTGATGTCCACCTCACTTTGACAGATGTCATGAGCGGAGAAGTGATTGCGTCCGCCACCGAACATCTCACCCGGACCAAATTCGCCGTTGAGATGCTACGCCATCACTAGGCGCGAAGCCAACTAGCAATAGCCTTGTTCGGCTAGCAAAGAGTTGTCTCGGCTTAAAAAACTACGGTTGGCTGACCTCACTCTTAGTGGCTCGCCGATATCTCGACAACGCCATCAGCGGAAAGAAGTGCTGATACATGTGGTATTTGATAAAGAAATGGATGGGGAACCCAGTGCCGGTAAACTCATCCTCCCACCAGCTTCCTGAAAACTCCCCCGAATCCTTTTGTGTTTCGATTAGATAACGCACTCCTTTTTCTACAACAGGACTATGTTCCTCATTTGCGGCGAGGAGCCCAAGTAAGGCCCATGCAGTTTGCGATGCACTGCTTTTACCGCGGGCACGCAGACTAGGTTCTGCATAGCTTTGACAGGTTTCCCCCCAACCCCCGTCTTCATTTTGATGACCTTCCAGCCAGCGCACAGCTTTTCTACTGAACGGTGCCTTCATATCCTCACCAATTGCCTTCAAACCGTTCAAAGCCAGAAACGTCCCATAAATATAATTCACTCCCCACCTGCCAAACCAGCAGCCATCAACCTCTTGCCGTTCTTTGACAAATTCAAGAGCACGTTTAACCTGGGGATGATCTTTCGTGAAACCCCATTTTGCCAACATCCAGATAATCCGGCTGGTCACATCCACCGTGGGAGGATCCAGCAACGCCTTATGATCGGCGAAAGGCACTTCGTTGAGAACTTCTTTATCGTTATCGACATCAAAAGCGCCCCAACCTCCGTTCTTGCTCTGCATACTCAACAACCAGTCCATCGCCCGCTGGCATTCACTCAGCTTCCAACGATTGTCAGGGACCTCAACCCGGTTGAGAAAAAGCAGTATCTCAGCCGTATCATCCGTATCTGGATACAATTCATTGTAAAATTCAAAAGCCCAGCCGCCGGGTTCTGCATCAGGATTTTTCACTTGCCAGTCACCGCGCTTGACCACCTGTTTACTGATAATCCATTCTGCAGATTTCACCAGAGCCGGATGGTTGGCAGGCAAACCAGCTTCCAACAGAGCGTTGGAGCAAATGGCTGTGTCCCATAAAGGCGAAACGCAGGCCTGCATCCACATTCGCCCGTCTTTTTCGAGCATGAAGCGATCTACCGCCTCCATTCCTTTTACACAGGCAGTATGATCCCTGGAATACCCCAAAAGGTGAAACGCTAATAAAGAATTGAACATGGCCGGCTGAATACCCCCGAAGTCGCCCTCTTCCTCCTGATGTTCCAGTGTCCATTCTTCAACTTTACGTAAAGCTTTTTTGCGAAATGGTTTCCAGGGAAACTTCCCGATAACTTTTATAAGTCGGTCCAGATAAATGAAAGTATCCCTCCAGCTTGTGAATGGCAGCCCGCCGGGTTTGAAATCCAGATCCTGATCGTTTTTGGTAAACAACTCCTGAACATCACATCCTTCAGGAAGTTCATGGACAGGTTCGAAAGAACGCACTACAGAGAGGGGAACCACAGTTCCGCGAGACCAACTCGAAATCTCATAGATATTGAAAGGGAACCAGTTTGGAAACAATATCAATTCCACAGGTACTGCCGGACAATTATCCCAGGAAATCTGGCCAAACATGGCAAGAAAGATTTTTGTGAAGACGCGGGTTTTTTTTATCCCTCCGCTGGCAAAAATCGCCTGACGTGCTCGCACCATCTCTTCCCGGTCTGCGGGCAGGCCAGCCATTTTCAGGGCCATATAAGATTCTACCGTTGAGTTGATATCGCACAGACCGCCATGAAACAGTGGCCAACTGCCATCTTCCCTTTGCTGATGAAGCAGGTATTTGACAACCTTTTCCTGTTTGGCCAAATCCAGACGGTCGGTGAAATGCATGAAGAATATATATTCAGCCGAAATTGTTACATTGGCCTCCAACTCATCCACCCAATAACCTTCTTCATTCTGAAGGGATAGCAAAAACTCGCGCGATCGCTCGACAGATTGGTCCAGTTCCTCTTTTCCTATATCTGCACCGGTGTTGGAATTTTCGACATTTTGTTGCTCTATTATCATATTTTCCATATAGTTAGCTTCAGGGTTCGGAAAAGTTTTAAGCAGGCTAATTTAATCTATTTTTCCCTGAAAATAAAGTAAAGAAACTTTTCATGCATCCGTTGAATTAATTTTGATTTACGGTTGACAGGTATGGATATCTCCTTTATTATAGCCGGTTTACACAATCGAAAATAAATATTTACCGAAACCGAAAAATAATGAAAACAACATTTTTTGCCAAGAAGGCCGATGTCGTTAAAAAATGGGTGGTCATTGATGCTACCGATAAGCCATTAGGAAGGGTTGCCAGTAAAGCCGCCTCAATTATTCGCGGCAAAACCAAACCCACTTTCACACCTCACGTTGATGCTGGGGATAATGTTATTATCATAAACGCAGCAAAGGTTAAGTTGTCCGGCAAAAAATGGGACGACAAAATTTATTATCATCATACCGGTTGGCCGGGAGGAATAAAATCCGTCACTGCAAAACAGGTGCTTGAAAAAAAACCTTCTGACTTGCTGAAAAAAGCAATTCAGGGAATGCTTCCCAAGACAAGACTGGGCAGATCTTTGCACAACAATTTTAGAATTTACAGTAACGACGAGCACCCGCATACGAGCCAGAATCCGGAAGTAGTCGGTATCTAAACTTTTTAAATTAAGAGAGCAATCACGATCATGGAAGGCACCATCGAAAAGTTTTACGCAACGGGAAAACGCAAAGAATCTATAGCCAAAGTATGGATTCAAAAAGGCAGTGGCAAAATAATAGTTAATAACAAGCCCATTAAAGAATATTTTTGCCGGGAAAGCCTTGAGTGCATCATCAAGCACCCGTTGATCACGACTGACACATTAAAGTCTATAGATATTCAAGCTACTGTGCAAGGCGGAGGCCTTTCAGGCCAGTCCGGCGCATTGCGATTGGGTATATCCCGTGCTCTTATTTTGACCGATGCGAATTTACGTGCACCTCTGAAAAAAGCAGGATTCCTCACTCGGGATTCAAGAACCGTAGAAAGAAAAAAATACGGGCAACCCGGGGCGCGCAAGAAGTTCCAATTCTCCAAACGCTGATCCCCACTCCGCGTGGGGCTAGTTTGCAAATCCTTATTAGGCAAAAATATCTCAGCTTGGTATTATTGCATTGCCCGAGTCCGGACTTCTGGTCCGGCAATTAACTGGGGCAAAGCAGCACCAAGGCCTGATACAGAGCTACCCTTTATGGTATGGTAGTTTGTAGCCTGCCCCTCTGAAGCACCAATTCAATGAACTTAAATTTTGGGGTAGTTCAATATCCCCTTCAACAGGCGTGAACTTCTATGTTTAAAATAGGTATAGCTGGAGCCAGCGGATACACTGGACTGGAATTGATCCGACTTCTTGCCGGGCACCCGGATGCAGAAATAACAGTTTTGACCTCGGAGACTTTCCAAGGTCAAAATATTGCCGAAGTTTTTCCTTCCTTGAACGGAGTTGTTGATCTTCCTCTTCAACCTCTTGGAGACAACATCACAGAAGATTGCTCCATTTTGTTTCTGGCTTTACCTCATTTAACGGCTATGGACAAGCTTCCCGCATACCTAAAGTCTGACTGCAAAATAATTGATCTGAGCGCAGACTATCGGTTGAAAGATCCTCAAGCTTATTCAGATTGGTACTCCGTCGCCCATACCCACCCTGAGCTTCTTAAGCAGGCAGTGTATGGTTTGCCAGAACTGCATCGTCAATCCATTCGAACCGCAAAGTTAATTGCTAATCCAGGTTGCTACCCAACCAGTGTGATTCTGGCATTGGCACCGCTTCTTAAAACAGATTGGGTAGACCTTGACTCAATAATCTCAGACAGCAAATCTGGAGTTTCTGGAGCCGGACGCAAACCTTCTTTGACCACACATTACACCGAGGTCAACGAGGGCATCAGTCCTTATGGTCTTGCCGGTCACCGGCATACACCGGAGATGGAACAAGAGCTTTCAGCTTTAGCGGGTAAGTCCGTAAGCATAACTTTTTCCCCCCATTTGGTACCCATGACCCGGGGGATGTTGAGCACAATTTACATCAATCTTAACGAACCACTTGACGATGAAAAAATAGTCGAACTCTATCGAGACTTTTATAAGGACGAAAGTTTTGTGCGCGTTTTGAATCCCGGCAAGTTTGCCAGCAGCCAACATGTTCTATCTTCCAACTTTTGCGATATAGGACTTAAGGTGGATACTCGGAACCAGCGTCTGATAATTACAAGTGCACTGGACAACCTGATCAAGGGGGCATCGGGACAAGCTATCCAGAATATGAATATCATGTTGGGACTGGACGAAAAAACCGGTCTTATGTCCCCGGCAATTTTTCCTTAGACATCATGAAATTTTCAAAGAATCGCAATCCTGCAGTTCCCGGTTTCAAAGCCGTAGGGATGAGTTGTGGAATAAAAGCAAATCATATTAAAGACCTTGCATTGGTGGTTTCCGATGTTCCGGCTACGGCCGCGGGAATCTTTACAAAAAACCGGGTTGTATCTCCTGGCGTAACCTGGAGCAAGCGAGCTTTGGCCAGGTCTGGTAGCTGCCGAGCAATCGTTGTCAACAGTGGAAACGCTAATACTGTAGTCGGCCCAAAAGGCATGGAGGATTGTGACGCGATCACAAAAAAGATTTCCGAAGAATTATCCATACCACAAAAAGAAGTTCTTATCTCTTCCACCGGAGTTATAGGAGTTCCACTCCCCTCCGATAAAATTTTAAAAGCCGCTCCGCAACTGGTAAAAAAACTGGGCCAGACAGCCAAACATTGGACTGATGCTGCTGAAGCGATCATGACCACCGACCTGGTATCAAAGTCGGATCGTATTCAGTACACTTTTAAGGGAAAGAAAATCACCATCGGCGGAATCACAAAAGGATCAGGAATGATCCATCCGAATATGGCTACAATGCTTGGTTTTTTATACACTGATGTGGTGATCGATTCTAAAACTCTTAAAAAAGCCCTTGTAGAAGCCGCCGATCGTTCCTTTAACCGCATCACAGTGGATGGTGATAATAGCACTAACGATTGTGTCATAGTTCTTGCCAACGGAAAGGCAAATAACTCCTCGATAAAATCCGGCACACCTGGCTATAGGGAATTCTTAAAAGCTCTGACAACAATTTGCAAAAACCTTGCATCAAAAATTGTCCTGGATGGAGAAGGAGCAACCAAGTTTGTAACGGTCCGAGTACAAGGTGGAAAGACACGAAAACAGGCCTACCTGATAGCGAATTCCATTGCAACATCTTCTCTTGTCAAAACTGCATTGTTTGGAGAAGACCCGAATTGGGGGCGGATTTTTTGCGCGGTTGGAAATTCCGGAGCAAGCGTTGACCCTGATAAAGTGGATATTTTGTTAAACAAAAATCTGCTCCTAAAAAACGGTAGTCCAACAAACATTCCTCCACGAAAGCTGGTCAAGGCAATGCGGCAACATGAAATCAATATAACCATCGACCTGAATAGTGGGAAAGAGTGGGAAGAGGTTTTGACTTGTGACTTTTCTTATGACTACGTCAAAATCAATGCGGAATACACAACCTAGCCCGATCAGCGGTCGGGAGCAATGGAAATGGGACGCTATCGAGACAGCGTAAAACAAACCTTTTCCTGACAAGGAATTGTTTGCAAAAGTTGTCATCACGAGGGACCATCAGCGACGAGGCCATGGTATTTATTCCTTGGATTTCGTAGCAAGGGTAAATCCAGGACTATATGAAGCTTAACTCATCGTTTAAACCTGGGTCGCAACATTCCTTTTTGTCGCTCGCGAAGACGAATCTGGATACCTGATCCATTCTGTATTAAAATTATCGGCTATAGACCCTGATGATTTTTTTCCAACAACCGATAAGGTAAACCAAACATGGCTTTACTGGAAATAAAAAACTGCCTGGATCCTGTTTTGAGGAAACTGTGTCTTCCCGTTGAAAATATTGATGGAGAGCTGGTTACTCTTGCAGAAAATATGGTGGAAACCACTATCGCCGCTCCTGGGGTAGGACTTGCCGCCAACCAGATTGGCTTGCCATTGAGACTGTTTGTGGTCAACATTGGTGTTGAAACCGACAAGGAAAAACTTGTTACAGTCATCAACCCAGAAATTACAGCGATGGAGGGCAGCGAACTCGGTGAAGAAGGCTGCCTGAGTATTCCCGATGTGATCGCAGAAGTAAACCGGGCCAGCCAGATTGAAATTAAAGGCTACGACCTGGATGGAAATGAAGTCCGCTATGAAGCCCAGGGATACCTGGCTAGAGCATTTCAACATGAAATGGACCATTTAAACGGTGTTCTTTTTTGGGACAAGCTGGGAAAAATGAAGCGTGATATTCTAAAACGGAAGTTCAAAAAGAAACTCAAAGAGCAGAATGCATGAAAATTGTCTTTATGGGAACGCCAGAATTTGCGCTTCCAACCCTGAAAGCCCTGCATCTTTCTTCGCATTCCATACTGTCTGTTATCACCCAGCCCGACAAACCAAAAGGACGGGGGCAGAAACTTGTTGTTTCCCCAATAAAACAATATGCGTTGGACTCCAATCTACCAATATTACAACCCAAAACGGTTAACAACCCAGAGTTTATACAATCGTTGAAACAAAACCAACCCGACTTGATCATCGTCGTCGCTTTCGGGCAAATATTGAGCGAGGCTTTTCTTAAGGTTCCTAAACAGTTCTGCATCAATCTGCATTCATCGCTTTTACCAAAATACAGAGGGGCTGCTCCCATTCATCGGGCTATCCTCAATGGTGATACCAAGTCGGGGGTCACTACCATGATAATGGATAAAGGAATGGATACTGGTGATATTCTTCTTATGCAAGAAACTCCGATAAATGAGAATGACAATGCACAAACTCTGCATGACACATTAGCGGAAACAGGAGGGGCCCTGATTCTTGAAACTCTCAGAAGACTTGAAGAAAATACCCTGCTGCCTGTGCCGCAAGACCACAGTCAAGCCACGTATGCTGCCAAACTAAAAAAAGAAGAAGGCCTGATTCATTGGGAAAAATCTGCAGTAAACATTTCAAATCAGGTTCGAGGTTTAACCCCCTGGCCGGGAACCTACACATTGTTAAACAAAAAAAGATTGCGGATATTAAAAGTTTGTATCAGTGAAGGTACTCGTGATGATGTTCCAGGTAAAGTTGCAAGAATTACCGATAGAGGTATTGAAGTGGGCACCGGAGAAGGACGACTGATCATCACGGAGCTTCAACCGGAAGGGAAAAAAAGGATGTCAGCCAAAAGTTTTATGGCTGGACATAAAATTGAACGGGGAACCTTGTTTGACCCGACCCCATCTTCCAATCAATCATGAGGTTAGTATGCCAAGAACATTAATAACAGGTGGCGCAGGATTCCTGGGTTCGCATTTATGCGAATATTTTTTAGACAAAGGCCATGAGGTAGTCTGCATGGACAATCTCATCACAGGGTCCAAAGATAATATTTCTGGTATAAAAAGCGAGAAATTTCAATTTATTGAACATAATGTCTCTGAATTTATCGATCTGGAGGGAAATCTGGATTATATTCTGCATTTTGCCTCACCTGCCAGCCCGATTGATTATTTGGAACTTCCTATTCAAACCCTTAAAGTCGGTGCACTCGGCACCCACAATGCCCTTGGGCTGGCAAAAGCCAAAAAATCCACTTTTCTTCTTGCTTCCACCTCGGAGGTCTATGGAGACCCATTGATCCACCCACAGCCAGAAGAATATTGGGGAAACGTAAACCCCATTGGTCCTCGTGGTGTCTACGATGAAGCCAAACGATTTGCAGAAGCCATAACCATGGCCTATCATAGAACTCATGGCATTAACACCAAGATCGTTCGTATTTTTAATACCTATGGACCGCGCATGCGAGTTAACGATGGACGCGCCATCCCCAATTTTTTAAAACAGGCACTCACTGGAAAAGATTTAACAGTCTACGGAGAAGGTTCCCAGACAAGGAGTTTCTGCTACGTATCAGACCTCATTGAAGGCATTTATCGTCTGCTCATGTCAGACCAGAATAACCCCGTAAATATAGGCAACCCCAATGAAATGACAGTCCAGGAAATGGCCAATAAAATTTTGCAAGCTACAGACAGCAAGAGTAAGATTGTTCACGTTCCTTTACCGGAAGACGACCCTAAAATCCGTCAGCCTGATATCACGCGCGCTAAAAAATATTTAAACTGGGAACCCGTAATAGGTTTAGATGAGGGACTACAATCGACCCTGGAATATTTTAAAGAAAAAGTGAAAACCTGAAGCCCAGGATGCTAGCATGCCGGGAAAAAACAAATCTGCCATAAAATACTGGCCGGAAGACGAGCGCCCGCGTGAAAGACTGATTAGATACGGAAGCAATACATTATCTGATGCACATCTGTTGGGTATCCTTATTGGCTCTGGAGATCGACGATCAAAAAAAAATGCAGTAGATTTGAGCCGTGATTTACTCAATGTGTTTGGCTCCCTGGAAAACATCGATCAGGCAACTGTAAATGAAATTTGCCAGGTAAAAGGAATCGGCTCGGCCAAAGCAGCACAAATAAAAGCAGCGCTTGAGCTTGGAAAGCGTATGTCCTCTAAACCAGCAAGCATAAAGACCAAATTAAAATCCAGTCAGGCTTTTGTAGAACAATTTTCACCTTTTCTAAAAAACTTGAAAAAGGAAGTTGTAAAAATCGTTTTGCTGGATAACAAATTGCAACTCATTAAGGATTTGACTATATCTGAGGGAAGTTTAAATGCCAGTATTGTCCATCCAAGGGAAGTTATGATTCCTGCTATTCGTGAGTCAGCGGCTTCCTTCGCCCTGGTTCATAACCATCCAAGTGGTGATCCCTCTCCCAGCCAGAAAGACATTGAGATCACTCATCGTCTAAACCAGACTGGAAAAATTGTCGGAATCCCTATGGTTGACCACATTATTATTGGTGGTAATGGGTTTTTTAGTTTTGCTGATGAAGGCTTGCTGTAGAATAGAATATTTGATTGTAAGAAGTTTTTTGAATTAACGATATAACAAATGAGGAGCTATGCAACGAGTTAAGGATTTCCTTTATACCAGTGCCGAATTAAAAAAGACGGTCGCCGACACTCTTTCAGGAGACATTCTTGAAGCCGCTAACCGAATAAATACCTCCCTTAAAAAGGGAGGAAAACTTATTTTAATGGGCAATGGGGGAAGTGCTGCTGACTCTCAGCATATAGCCGCCGAACTTGTGGGCAGATTTAAAAAAGAACGCCAAGCCATCCCTGCCATCGCATTAACAGTAGACACCTCTTCTTTAACCGCTCTGGGCAATGATTATGGCTTTGAAACCATTTTTGCAAGGCAAGTCGAGGCATTGGGCCAAGAAAATGATGCAGTAGTTGGAATTAGCACAAGCGGTAATTCGCTAAATGTTGTGAGAGCCCTGGAGAAAGCTAATTCATTAGGTGCAGAGACTATTGGACTGCTAGGTAACAATGGAGGTAAAATAAAAGAGGTTGCGAACTTATCAATTGTTGTTCCTTCCAACGACACTGCCAGAATTCAGGAAGTACATATAACCATCGGCCATATTATTTGTGAACTTATTGAAGAAGGCTTGTAAATGAAAGAAAAGTTTAAATATTTTTTTAGCAATGATGAGCGGCCTAAAATTCTTGTTATCGGAGATTTGATTCTTGATGAATATATTTGGGGAGGTGTGAGTCGAATTTCTCCAGAGGCACCTGTTCCCATTCTGGAAACACGCTCCGAAAACCTTGCTCTAGGGGGAGCGGCCAATGTTGCTAATAACCTTGTTGGACTGGGTTGCGAAGTCCATTTATGTGGTGCTATTGGACAGGACGAAAAAGGTGACAAGCTTCTAAAAACTATCCATGACCGTTCTATTCAGACGGAAGGAATTTTCCGGTTTGTTCATCGTCCAACGACTACCAAGATAAGAATAATTGCTCATAACCAGCAAATTCTGCGTGTCGATAAAGAAGATAACCGGCCTATTACCGAGGAAACCGAAAAAAAATTAATCCAGTATATCAACCAGGTTATTCCGACAATGGATGGGGTTATCTGCTCTGATTACCACAAAGGTATTCTGACAGAAAAAGTCATTAAGGCTGTTATGCGCAAGGCTCAGAAATCTGAAAAAGCTGTTATTGTCGATCCCAAAAGCTCGGATTTTTCACTTTATAAGGGTGCCACCGTTATCACCCCAAACTTGAGGGAAGTCGCAAGTTCGGTTCCCATTAAGATCAAAGACCAGGAAGACCTTGGCCGTGCCGCCGAGTATCTTTTAAATCTGACAAAAGCACAGGCTATCCTCATCACACAAGGAAAGGATGGGATGTCGCTTTATAAATCGAAAGAAAAACTTATATCAATTCCTACTGTAGCCAAAGAAGTCTTCGACGTAACCGGTGCAGGAGATACTGTCATCAGTGTTTTTAGCATGGCGATGTTTGTAGGTTTCGACTTTCAGGAAGCCGCATGGCTTTCAAATATGGCTGCAAGTGTTGTTGTCGGCAAAGTAGGAACTGCTGTCGTAACCCTTGAAGAAATAAATGAGTTTCTGCACGAGGAAATGCTTCGCACTTCTCATACTGTTCTTGGTCTTGAAGAACTGAAAAAAATAATCAGTATGGCAAAGAGTACAGATAAAAAGGTGGTATTCACTAATGGTTGCTTCGATCTTATTCATGGAGGACATATTGAGTTCCTCCAAAAAGCAAAATCTCTTGGCGATATCCTTGTAGTTGGACTCAACACCGATCAATCCGTTAAAAAATTAAAAGGGGAAGGCCGTCCCATTAAAAATGAAAAAGAACGTGCAAATATTCTTTCAGCTTTAAAGTATATAGATTACATCACCCTGTTTAATGAAACTACTCCAGAAAAACTCATTCGTGAAATCAGACCAGATATTCTGGTAAAAGGAGACGATTATAAAATCGATGAAGTTGTTGGTCGAGAAATCGTTGAAGGATATGGTGCAAAAGTGGAACTCATTCCCATAGTTAAAGGACATTCCACCACAGGAACCCTGGAACAAATTTTGGAAAAACATAAAGCCAGTTGATCCCCAACCTTATCCAAAAAAAGTTCATTCCAAGTGCTTGTCAGGAACCAGAAAATTTTTTACATAGTCTGAAATCCCATCTTCCAACGAAGATATTGATTCCACATATCCCACGGATCGGATTTTCTCCATTGACGCACAGGTGTGATACTGATATTGATCACGGATGGATTCGGGCATATCAATATAATTAATATCCACTTTTTTATTCATCGCCAGAAAAACTGCCGAGGCCAGGTCATTCCAGTTTCTCGCTTTACCCGAACCAACATTAAATATTCCACCAATATCCTTATGTTCCAGAAAAAACAGGGTCATTGCCACAGCATCACGCACATATAAAAAATCCCTTTCCTGACCTCCATCTCCATATTCGGGTTTGTAAGATTTGAACAGATTTAATTTCCCCGAATCGCGTATCTGTAAAAAACCCTTACGAACCATACTCTGCATGTCACCTTTATGATATTCATTTGGACCAAACACATTAAAATATTTCAATCCCACGATAGTCTTTAGAGCGCCTACTTCTTTTGCCCACAAGTCAAACCATTGCTTGCTGGCTCCATAAAGATTAAGAGGAACAAGGGAGTCCAATAAAAATTCATCATCGGAGTATCCGTTCTCACCAGCTCCATAAGTTGCTGCGCTGGAGGCATAGATAAAACGCACATCCTTTTCAAGGCAGAATTTAGCCAGTGATTGCGTGTATTCAAAATTATTTTTCCTAAGATAGGCTTCATTGGTTTCTGTTGTAGAGGAACAAGCCCCCATATGGAGGATCGCAGAACAATCCTTTAATCCCGAAACTTCATTTAAAAAATCATCTTTGCCCACCCCTCTGGAATATTTAAGAGTATCAAGGTTCTTCTGCTTTTCAGGGTGGTCCACATCGTCCACCAGCCAGATATCTTCAATCCCTTTCTGGTTTAGTCCGTGTACCAGAGCACTGCCTATGAACCCTGCACCTCCTGTAACTACAATCATTCTTTATTCACTCCTGGTTCCTCAATTCGATAGCTTAAAAAATTCCTTAATGCACCCTGCCCTGAATGTCTTAAGTACTTCACATCTATCACCGATAAACTTCCTGCGCCCTGAGAGATAAATACCGCAGGATTCCAAGTTCGGTTAAATATGTCACTTCCGTAGGGATGGTCCATCACCCAAGCATTAGGCAACCAACTGGGATCTAGAATTATACTATCTCTCTTCATCTTCCCTCCCACAAAAGCCAATGAAAAATCCCTATTGCCACCAGAAACTTCCACCAAATTCAAAGTCAAATCCGAGACTTCATGAGGTAGAAGTTTCTTGTTCTCGATAGCAACCGTAAAGGAATCTTCAAACCGAATCAAGGGTCTGGTTCCTGAAAAACTGGAAAATTTTTCCCATACAAACGGTCCTGCACCAAAAATAGCGGGGTTCATTCCCGCCTTCTCCCATCCTGGCAAAGGCTGCAACCAACCCTCTTTCAACCGATAAAATATAAATGGACCTAAATGTCCCGCCACCTCTAAAGCTTTTTCAGGAAGGGCTGGTTCTTTTTTTCCAGCATTACGGGTTAAGGCAGGAAAGTTTAAAAATCGCTTTCCCTTTTTGCCCGCTTCCTGATTTGGTGAAATCCTGTTTTGTTTATGCTCCAGAAAATAAATGTCTCCAATTTTTCCATCATTCAGGATGTTCTCGACCCTTGCTCGCATTGCGCGGGCGCCATACAAATAAAACTCCACATGCATTTTTTCCGAAACCAGAACCAGGTCATTGGGTCCTAACTTTTCTACAAATTCCTGAACCTTATGAAAAGGGTCTCGAGACAGGCGCTTAGGATAAATATGTTGAAAAAAATTTAAACACGCAATTGCAAAAAAAGTCGCAGCTATAGCAACTGTCATAACCAGCATCTTTTTATCATAAAAGTTAAAGTCTCTCTTTATTAGATTAAAGAAACCTGTTCCAATTTCCCGGACACCAGACACCGCAAGTATCAGGAAAAAAGGTTGCAAATAAAAAAATGTTCGTGGATGTGGGATGCCTGGAAACTTTCCCACCAGGAAACCCATAACGCCCATAAGGATCGGTCCCAAGAGAGTGCATGTTAACAAAATGGCGGCCATACGGTTTTGCCGGAGCAAATTCCTCATCCCTAACAAGGCAAGAAAAAAAAACAACACTCCAACCCTTTCAAAGGGGTTCAGCCATTCGCTCAAGAGTTCTGAAAAAAACTGGGCCAAGGTTGTTGTTGCAGCGCGTAAAGTTGCACCGTCCAACATTGCTGAATCAATCAACACGTAATATTGAAAATAAAACCCTATACCCCCCACCAGACATGAAACAAATGGAATTAACAGATGTACTCTTTTCAATGATGGTAGTTTTCCCTTCAGCAATAATGCTGCCAGCAATAAAGCCATGGACACTTCAAAAAATAAAAATGTAGGAACCGTCCAGGTTCCAACGATCCAAATTATTAACCAACCTAAAAATACAAGTCCCTGATTAAACCCATCCGAAAGTTTCTTAATTTTGAAAACAAGTCCGTTTAACCTATCCCGAACAAAGATAACCGCCAACAAGGCCAATACCATGTTCACAATATATCCCCGGGCATTTGTGGAATAAAAAATATGTTTCTCACTCATTACCATCAGAAAAGCCGTTAGCAGTCCTGCAATATTGCTTCCCGAAATTCTTCTTCCCGCCAAGTAACCCAGATAAATGCTGAAAAGACCACAAGCCAATAAAGGCATTCTTAATATCCATTCCTTCATTCCGAAGGTCTTGAGCAAAAAACTGAGAATAAGGCTAAGAAATATATGGTTATTGGGGTATTGATAGTTTGAGAGAATTTTCAAATAAGGCATTTGAGCCCAGAGAGAGACTGTAGCCAGTTCATCCGAGACAAGTGGTACTCCAATTCCCGGTAATCTGAACAATCCAAAACTGAACAGGATAATCAATGACCAAAGAACTCTTTGGCTTTTCAAACTATCTGTTGTGGAAAGGACAGGCATTAACTTTCAGGTTTTATTTTGTTCCAGTCTAACTCAGGAAAAAGGGGTACCCAGGTTCTGTTTGAATGGGACTTAATTTGTTTCTCCAGCATTTCCAACCTGCTCTGACTTGAAGGGTGGGTGGAAAGATAGGAAAAAAGCTCCATTTCGTTTTTTGTGGTTTTATTCTGGGGTAAATTCTTGACTTCATCTTGTAAAATCTTTTCGAACATTCGAATCATACCGTGAGGATTAATATTGGCGGCAAGGATTAATTCCATTCCTTTTCTGTCGGCCTCAGTTTCCATTTCCCTGCTAAAGCCCAGAGTTTCAAGTTCACCTGCAAGGTTAGTAACTCCTTCCATGACCGCGTTCACATCCCCTACGAAAAGAGCCAGCAACATACTTTGTGCCACGTTTCGAAGAATACCTCGAGTAGAATGCCTGAGAAGAATATGCTGAATTTCATGGGCAAGAACTCCGGCTAACTCTTCAGCAGACTCAGCCTTTTGAAGCAAGCCTTCAAACACAACGATGCTACCACCGGGCAAAGCCAGTGCATTGACAGTTTTTCCCGGTAAAATATAAACCTTTAGCTCATAGGGCTGATAGCCTTCGACTGACTGCTCAAGCAAATCAACCGTATCCTGCAAAACCATTAGAATTTTCTGGTCAGGCTCCTTCGCCAATGGAAGCATTTTCAATATGGATTGACCTAGAATCACTTCCCATTCGACAGGTACTTTTTCAACCATTCTGTCTGCAAGAAATGGCGGAACTGTTTTAACAAGAGTGTAGGCTGAAAGAATAAGGATTAATATTCCCGCAACATAATATTTCCAGTTGATTTCTGTTTGCTTGCTATTGGAAGACAAGCCAACCGGAGTAATCCTGGAAACACATTCATAAAAGTCAGGGTCTTCCACCACTAAAGTTTCCTGGAAGGGGCTATTTAAATCTCCGTGCTCAATTTGGAAAGGACTATTAAGGTTTGCGGTCCATCTAAGGTTGGAATAGGACCAGTGAACTGGTGAGTGACCGGGTTGTTTGATTATTATTTCTCGTGGAGTGAGTTCAATATCTACGGAATGTTTCCTGGCACTTTTACCATCAAACAAGACACCTGCAAATTGCAGCTTTCGGGCAGCCATGCCCGCTCCTTGGTAAAGGATTAAACAAAACTCTGATAACTGGAAAGTT
Source organism: uncultured Nitrospina sp. (assembly GCA_964344595.1). Lineage (GTDB taxonomy): Bacteria > Nitrospinota > Nitrospinia > Nitrospinales > VA-1 > LS-NOB. The sequence goes on from CAYFNV010000006.1 coordinate 115,180, forward strand.
TACGTTATGCACTTAACCGATTTCAATAGGAACGTCCATAGCGTCCAGGGCTTCTTCGCCAAAAGCTCCACTGGTTTTCATCTCCTGGACAATATGATTTAATTCTATATTTCCGGCAAGAACCAGGTTGTCTGTTAAAAACTTCTGGTTACGTACAACCACCCAGGGGTAACCCAGCCCAAGAGAAAACATGAGAATGAAAAAATTGACCACCTTTAACCTCATATAATCTTTTCCATTTATCGGAAAGTTAAAGGTCGCCCCACCTACATGAGTGTGTGACCACAAATAACGTTTTAAAGCTGCGGCAAACCAGAAAGAATAAAACCCAAGAGTGAGAGGTGTAAGAAGAATGGCAAGAACAAATTTCCCAAAGAAATCTTTACCTATACCGGAAAAACCGAACTGTACATCCCCAAACCAGGAATTCTCCCGCCAAAACTTTTCGCTTTTCATTTTAAAAAATGGCCAATAAAGACCCAACGTCAATACGGAAAGTATTCCCCCCATCATATATAAAGTAAACGCCTCCCTGCTTGTTCCTCGGAAGGAAAAACGGATATTACGCCATGCAGTCCTCGAGAGCCTGTATCTCCAAGCGCCGACCAAAAGGGCAGGAATCATTGCAAGAATAATTAACGATAAAATGTCCGAAAACAATTCGCCTTCTGCAGGTCCAATATTGAAAAAAATATATACATTTATTAATCCCAATAGAACAATAACACTACCAAACCGGAGCGCCCCTCTTAGTAATTCTTTACCGGTCCCGTGATAGGAAAAACGATCCCCGGCAAACAATGTTTGGCTCCAAATATACTGGCGCACGTTAGTTTTGGCCCAAAACCGGTAGATACCGAGAGTGAAAACAGTCTTGATCAAATTGGCAAAACTTATGTTCAAAAGGGAACGACCATCTCCCTGAAATTTGAATCCGTAGCTGTCATCATATGTTTGAACTTTCTCTTTTTCAGGAGTCTCCTCCTTGACAGGAGATTCTGGTAATGGGTCAATATCTCCTTCAACAGGCTTAATATCTACGGAAAAACCTAGGCTGCTGAGATAGGTAGAAGCCATATCTGCCTGATGATCGGGAATACGTCGGTCAAAACGCCAGGGAAGCCCCTGGCATAAATTATCCAGAATACCAATGGACTTCTCATTATTCATCCGGAACACTATTGCAAGTTTCTCGGCCGCCTCCGCTTTACTCGCACCCGACCAGGTATTCAAGGTAATTTGGTAACTCATGATGAACCCCTTAACATCATCAACCGACTAATCCCTAGCTAGCAGGATTAATAAAAGTCATACGCCGTGCGTTGTTCTGCCCATCCTAAAAAACCGTCCTTAACCGGATCTCCAGTGTATTTATCAGAACCGCTGGCCCAGGTTTCCGGTTTGTCCCAATTGTCTCCATAATGATAAAGATACATTTTTTTCCGTACTTCATCAGGTAAAGTCATCAATTCCTGATATGAGGCATGTACACCACCAAAAAATAGTTGTGTATCATGAAACATAACTTCTGCTAAATTAGCAAAACGAATGGGATAGTCGGCATCAAACATAGTGTCTCCTGAAATCCAGACACGACGATTGATAAAAACCCCAGAACACCACTGCGACTCATCCACACTAATTGCTGTATCAGGAAAATGTCGCGTTCTCATGATGACCAGCTCAATTGGACCATGCTTATAGGCCCAGAACTTTCTTCCTTCAATCTCTATATTCTGTGGGCGAAGTATGTTGAAAAAATCTGTCAATTGCAGAGGTCTGCCCTGATTTGCCTCGCAGTATTCACAACCCCCGGAAAGGCTTTTGCTCCATAAAATATCCTGATAATCCCGTAAAATAATCATGTCAGGTTTGGAAATATTTGGAGTGTACCGATTCATCAACGCCACTTCCTCGAACCCACCAATATGATCCGCATGACTATGAGTAGGATGGTAACATCGAACATCCAGAACACTTAATCCCAAATCATTGAGTGCAAGAGGCCCCTGGGTACCACAATCAATCAAAATATGATGGTTGCCTTGAATGACCAGTATATTAGATTGGCGCCGACGTTTGGCAAAAGCTGAGCCTGTACCAATAAATACTATCCTGAGATGTCCATCGGTAGTTAAAGGTAGAGGTTTGCCATCTTTGCAAATCTCGTTCACTTCGTACATATTCTCTCCTTTATCTCCCCGAACAAATTGATCAAAAGAACAAAATTATTAAAATGTAGATGCAAAAATTTTAATACATTCCTGAGTTTTGCATCGTGAAACGGTACCACAAAAGCCATTCCCCGTCCATAACAGTATGATTTATATATAAAAACAGTCTTATCGAAGTCTGAAAACAGGATAATACAACAACTTTCGTTCTGGATAAACAAAGCCAATGTGAAAACTTAAAGCACCTTACAACAGGGGAAAATTCAACAAAGTCACAAATTTGATAAATTATTTCAAATTGAACAAGATCCGCTAATCAAGCGGTCAACCTTGTTTCTCAATAAGTTAGGGAAATCACAAAAATTAAGTTATAATTGTGGCTTCCTGATTGTGCTTGAGTTCTCGATCCTTGTATCCCTAAAGAAATGAAACACTTGGTTGTTATCGTGGCGGGCCTGACAGACAAGCCTTTCGCGGAAAAAGATAATAAAACCCCGTTGCAGTTGGCCGACACCCCGAATCTGGATGCCCTGACTAAAAACGCAACTTGTGGACCTGTTCAAACAATCCCCGATGAGCTACATCCAGGAAACGAAGTCTCCTGCCTGGGACTTTTGGGTCTTGACCCGAAAAAATATAATTCAGGGCATGCTCCACTCACTGCAATGGGATTGGGAAAAAATCCCGCAGCAGATGAGGTAGCACTCTGTTGTGATTTGGTTACACTGCAACCCACTCATGACGATATGGTCATGAAAGATTATACTGGAGGACATCTTTCAGCTGAGGATTCAGGACTACTCATCAATGCGCTCAATGAGCAAGTGATTGATGCTCCTGTTACATTCCATAAGGGTGGAGGACATCACAACTTGATGTTAATTAAAAGTCCACCGATTCAGGACAAGTTATATTCACCGAACGAACTTATTGGTGAAGGCATTCGCCAATTCATGCCTGAGGGCGATTCGTCCCGCGAACTGGTTTTTGTCATGAATCAAGCGCAAATTATTTTGCATAATCATCCCTTAAACAAAAAACGTGTTGCTGAAAAAAAAGACCCGGTTAACAGTATCTGGTTTTGGGGAAACGGAGAACTGCCTGACATGCCTTCCTTCAAAGAGAGGTATGATAAAAATGCTTCTATTATAACTGCGTCCTTGATGGTTAAAGGAATCGGAAGACTCACTGGCATTGATGTTGTCGAAGTAAAAGGTGCAACAGGATTTTCAGACACTGATTACTCAGGCAAAGTCTCTGCTGTGCTCAAGGAACTGGAAAGCAAGGATGTGGTTTTCCTCCACATTTCAGCGGGAGAGGAAGCTTCACTCAAAGGCGATATTGACGATAAGATTTTGATGATCGAAGATTTCGATGCCAAAGTCGTTAAACCTCTGGCTCAGGCAATGGAAACGATGGAAAATATAAAAATGATGGTGGTGGTTAATCATGTCAGCTCTGCAATGTCTATGAAATACGAGAGATCTCCGGTCCCTTACCTGGTTTATCCCGTCGCATCGGGAAACATCGGGCAATACGATGAACAAATTTTGGAAACTGGAAAATTATTCAACAATGCTCCTGATCTATTGGAAGCTTTTTTGACAAACCAGCTATGAGCAAATCTTTAATTGTACAAAAATACGGTGGCACATCTGTAGGCACCCTTGAGCGTATCGAATATGTGGCGGACCGCATCGTCAAAGTTCGAAAAACAGGTGTCGATATAGTAATTGTGGTTTCAGCCATGGCGGGAGAAACTGATAAACTGTTGAAAATGGCTCGCAGTCTTTCCAGCAATCCTGCAAGAAGAGAAATCGATATGCTTTTGTCATCGGGCGAACGCATCTCAGCCGCCCTTTTAACTGTGGCACTGCAGGATAGAGGCATTCAAGCTCTTTCAATGACTGGACGACAAATTGGCCTGCAAACAGACAACACACACACTCGTGCTCGCATCACAAAAATTGACGCACAGCGGGCGCATAAAATGTTAAAGAAAAATCATGTGATCGTTGTTGCTGGATTCCAGGGTATAAATGAAGAAGGCGATGTAACGACTTTAGGACGAGGTGGGTCAGATACCTCAGCGGTAGCACTTGCTGTAGCTCTCGGTGCCAAACAATGTGAGATCTATACCGATGTCGATGGAGTTTATACCTCTGACCCCAGAATGGTGCCAGAGGCAAGGAGGCTGGATGTGGTATCGTATGATGAAATGCTGGAAATGGCCAGTCTGGGAGCCAAGGTCCTGCAAATTCGTTGTGTAGAATTTGCCCATAAATACAAGATGCCCCTGATTGTTAAATCATCCTTTAAGGAAAAAGAAAGGGGTAAGGGAACTTTGATCTGTGAGGAGGATCCAAAAATGGAACAACCGGTTGTTTCCGGAATCATGTGCGACAAGAACCAGGCAAAAATTACTCTGAAGGAAGTTCCAGACCAACCGGGAATTGCGGCCAATATTTTTGAGCCTTTGGCAGCCGCATCTATTTCTGTTGACATGATCATTCAGAATGTAAGCGAACAGGGACATACCGACCTGTCGTTCACGTTACAACGGGAAGAACTGGATGAGGCCATGGCCATTATGAATAAAGTGGCAAAAAAAATTAAAGCTACCAACGTCAGTGCAGACTCTAAAATTGTTAAAGTATCAATTGTTGGTGCGGGTATGCGAAGCCACTCTGGAGTTGCAGCACAAATTTTTAAAACTTTATCAGCCCATAAAATTAATATATTGATGATAAGCACATCAGAAATAAAAGTATCCTGTATCATTCAGCAAAAATATTCTAAACAGGCTGTAGTCGCATTGCATGATGCGTTTGAACTTGGAAAAAAAATGCCCAAAAAGAAAACAGCGAAAAAAAAAGAACACTGTTAAAAAATGAGTTCCGTAAAAATATATGACACCACCCTCAGGGATGGATCCCAGGCAGAGGGAATTTCCTTCACCGTTGAGGATAAAATCCGCATCGCCCACAAACTGGACGAATTGGGAGTACATTATGTAGAGGGTGGGTGGCCGGGATCGAACCCAAGAGATATCGATTTTTTTGAGAAGGCTAACCGCGCCAATTTTTCACAGACCCGGATCACTGCTTTTGGAAGTACCCGCTATCCTGGAAAAACTGTGGAAAACGATACAGTCCTGCAATCTCTTTTAAAAACCGAAACCCAAGTCGTTACCCTGTTCGGAAAAACCTGGGACCTGCATGTCGAAGATGCATTGGGCACAAACCTTGATGAAAATCTTCGTATGATTTATGAAAGCATCGCCTATATGAAAAAACATCGCGATGAAGTTCTCTTTGATTGCGAGCATTTTTTCGATGGCTTTAAAAATAACCCTGACTATGCCCTCAAGACTATCAAAGAAGCAGAGTCTGCAGGAGCCGACTGGATAGTCCTTTGCGATACCAATGGAGGCACACTTCCGCATGAAGTTCGCACGATTTTTGACGAGGTTAAAAAGTCCACCTCTGTAAAAATTGGAATCCATGCCCATAACGATTCAGAAGTGGCTGTCGCCAACTCTCTCACCGCTGTTCAATCAGGGGCCGGGCAGGTACAGGGTACGATCAATGGAATTGGTGAGCGCTGTGGAAACGCTAACCTGGTTTCTATTATTTCCAATCTTAAAATTAAAATGGGCATCGATTGTATGACCGATGTACAACTGCAAACCCTGAAAGACGTTTCCGCTTTTGTAGATGAATTGGCCAACAGAGCACACTGGAACCAGCAACCGTTTGTCGGGAAAAGTGCATTTGCGCATAAAGGAGGGGTGCACGTAAGTGCAGTACGCAAAAACGCACTGACCTATGAACACATTGAACCTGAAAAAGTTGGTAACCACCAGCGCATTCTGGTTTCTGACCTCTCAGGAAAAAGTAATGTTCTCCATAAGGCCAAGGAATATGGAATCAATGTTGATGATAAGGATCCTAAGGTGGCAAAAATTCTCAACTCCCTTAAGGAGTCTGAGAACCTGGGTTTTCAGTATGAAGGTGCAGAAGCTTCTTTTGAACTAATGATGCGTGATGCACTTGGTCAGAAAGAAGTTTTTTTTGAATTTATAGGGTTCCGTGTCATCGTTGAAAAACGGAAAGAAGATGAAGAACCTATTTCTGAAGCCACAGTTAAATTAAGAGTTAATGGTGTTCAGGAAGTCTCGGCCGCTGAAGGGACAGGTCCCATCAATGCTCTGGATAAAGCTATCAAGAAAGCTTTGGTGAAATTTTATCCGGAACTGGATGAAGTCAACCTATACGACTACAAGGTCCGTATTCTAGATGAAAAAAAAGGAACCCGTGCGAAAACACGGGTACTGGTCGAATCGGGTGACCATCATACCAAGTGGGGAACCGTAGGAGTCTCCGAAAATATCATTGAAGCCAGTTGGCAGGCCTTAATCGACAGCATCGATCACAAGCTTAATAAAAATAGATAACCCCTAAGTTTCCGCCTTCCATTAAAGTGTTTTGCGACCATAATATATGGTTGTTTTTTAACTTCCATAAGTTGTGTCAGCTAAAATTTTTTCATATACCAAATTTTTTGTATGATTTATTTTGGTTATCCGATATTAAATTTACTTTAATAAAACAGGTTAGTCTATAAAAAATCTTATACTTAAGGTCAATTGTAAAAAAGTTTTCTTATTTTTTTACTTTCAACTCCCTCCTTCTGCTTGCCTCTATAGCCTAAAACCTTGGGCATAACTTTTGATAAAATAAATATTTATAGTTGACTTGCCAGGTAATGGACAATTTAATAACGCTATTCTAATTCCAAATTCAAATATGTTTGCTGTAAAAATTCTATATCTTTACAAGCAAATAGAGTGCCCATAATCGCAGATTTAACACTCTTGTAAGGTAGCAAGATAAAATTACTGGCGCATTTTCGGCCTAAATGGATTCCTTCGCCATATACGAATTTTTGGCATTCGGAATTAACTTAATAAGGAGTTAATTATGTCTAGCTGGTTCGGTCGGCAAAAAATAGTAACTAAAATTCAGATCGGATTTGGAGCAGTTGCCTTAATCCTTATAGGCATAGTATCAACTGCCATCTGGCAAACATCAGAAGTAAAATCTATTTCAGATAAAGTAGTCGATCTTCGTGTTCCCACTGCACAATCAAGCCTTGAGATGTTAAACGGTATCAACCATTCGCTGGCAGCACTTCGGGGATGGATGATTCTCGGTAAAGATAAGTTTAAAGTCGAACGTGCAAAAGCCTGGGAAACAGAGATCACACCAGCGCTCAAAAAAATGCAGGGGTTTGCCAAAAACTGGACCAACCCAAAAAATATCGAGCGATTGAAAATTATTCAAACTAAGTTGGATGACTTCAAAAAATACCAGAAAGAAATCGAAGATATCTCTGGAACCATGGACAACCTGCCTGCCAACAAGATTTTGTTAGAAGAGGCAGCACCCAAGGCAAATATTCTCGTAAAAAATATAACCAAAATCATTAACATTGAAACCACTCTTCCCGCAACTCCCCAGAGGAAAGCCCTGCTAGGTATGATGGCAGATGTAAGAGGTACTACAGCAAGGTCTTTAGCCAACATTCGTGCATATCTGCTCTCTGGTGATCAAAAGTTTAAAGATGGCTTTGATACCATGTGGGCAAAAAACATCAAACGGTTCGGCGACTTAACAAATAACCAATCCCTTTTAACGCCTGAACAACAGGGGTTATTTAAAGAATTCACTGCCGCACGCACAGCGTTCGCACCCCTGCCTCCAAAAATGTTTGAAATTCGTAATGGTGTGGAATGGAACGTCGCCAACCGTTGGCTTGGAACCAAAGCGGCACCCACTGCCTTTACCATCAAGTCTAAACTTGACGGCATGACCGCAAACCAGAAACAGCTGCTGGCTAACGATATGGTCGGTTCAAAAAACAGATTCGACTCTTTAGAAGTGTCGCTATGGATTTTACTGGCAGTCGGTATTAGCCTGACTTGGCTGTTCGCTAATATTATCATTAAAGCGGTAAAAGGACCCATTGAAGACGCCGCACGCGTTCAAGCCATTGTGGAAAACGCACCGATCAATATCATGTATGCAGATACCGAAAATTATAAGCTTCAGTATATGAATCCATCTTCTGTTGAAACCTTAAAATCCATTGAGCAATATCTTCCTGTGCCAGTAGAGAAAATTATTGGGAACTCTATTGACATATTTCATAACAACCCGGCCCATCAGAGGAAGATACTGTCTAATCCCAACAATCTTCCTTTCCACTCCCAATTCTCTTTGGGGCCTGAAATATTGGATTTACAAGCATCAGCAATTAAAGATTCGGATGGAAAATATATCGGAGCCATGGTTAGTTGGGACATTGTTACAAAAAAGCTTGCTATGGAGAAAACCACTAAACAGCTGGCTGGCTATGTAGAAAACAATCCTGGCAATATGATGGCGGCAAACTCCGAATTGATCATTAGATATCTAAATCCAGCCTCACAAAAAACTTTAAAGTCTCTGGAGCAATATCTACCTGTTAAAGTTCAAGACATTGTGGGGCAATCGGTTGATATTTTTCATAAAAACCCTGATCATCAAAGAAAGATCCTCTCCAACCCCAGCAATTTACCTCATACCGCCAGAATTCAGGTCGGTCCGGAAATTCTGGAACTTACAATTTCACCAAATTTAGACTCAGAAGGAAATTACTTTGGCCCCATGGTCGGTTGGGAAATTGCTACTGATAAAGTTAAAGCAGAAACCGCTGCCAATGAAGCTAACAAACGCGAGCAGGGAGCGGCAAAGACTTTGCAGGATAAAGTGGACTCTATGCTGGAAGTTGTAGAAGCTGCATCGAATGGCGACTTGACTAAATCGGTAACAGTGAATGGTTCCGATGCCATTGGTCAGATGGGAGCCGGTCTGTCAAAGCTTCTGAATAACTTAATAAATAATATTTCTCAAATTGGTAATAATGCTAATACGCTTGGCAACTCGTCAGGAGGCTTGACCGATGTCAGCCAACTCATGGCCGGCAACGCCGAGGAGACTTCAAATCAAGCCAATGTAGTATCAGCCGCTTCAGAAGAAGTCAGTAAAAATGTTCAAACCGTCGCAACAGGTATTGAAGAAATGACCGCTAGCATCAAGGAGATTGCACAAAATGCCAATGAAGCGGCACGGGTCACCAAAGAAGCGGTGGAGGCAGCCGAACAAACCAATGCCACAGTGGTGAAACTGGGCGAGAGTTCAGTAGAAATTGGTGAAGTGATTAAAGTCATCACATCCATTGCCGAACAAACCAACCTGCTAGCCCTAAATGCCACCATTGAAGCGGCACGTGCCGGTGAAGCAGGCAAGGGTTTTGCAGTCGTAGCGAGTGAAGTCAAGGAGCTCGCAAACCAGACCGGCAAAGCTACAGAGGATATCAGCAAAAAGATCCAAGCCATTCAGCAGGACTCAAAAAGCTCTGAAGAGGCAATTCAGAATATCAGCACGATTATTAATCGTATTAATGATATATCAAGCACCATTGCCAGCGCCGTTGAAGAGCAAACTGCTACTACAAACGAAATCGGTAGAAACATTACAGAAGCCGCAACCGGAACTCAGGAAATCGCTCAGAATATTACCGGGGTGGCAACAGCGGCGCAAAGCACTTCACAAGGAGCAACGGATACTCAGAACTCCGCAAAAGAACTGTCTGCTATTTCCAGCGAATTGAGAGAACTGGTCGGAATGTTCAAAATTGACAACAGTGAGAAAACCGTGCTTTATGCAGAAAAAAAGGAGGAGAAGGTCAGCCTGGATAATGCATGAGTATTACGCGAGAAAGATATAAAAAATGGAAGCGCCTCTTGAGAAAAAATGCAATGGCTTTTTATTCTCAGGATACGAGGGCCAGGAAATAATAAAACTGTTACAACTTCCTTTAACTTTCGATAGTACTTCAGTGGATTTTTTTGGTCGAGGCAACTTTACCCAGCCGTCAAAGATATTGCATTTTACCGCCTGAGGTTCGCTTGGATCAATGCGCGCGGAGCAGGTTACCAATTATTTTACGGTAGTGTTTGCGCACCTGTTGGGTATGGAACTCATAGTCTGTGAGTAAGGAGCTTGCAAGGCTTTCAGCTTCATCACCTTCATATCCGAGCATACGAGCCAAAGGTGCCAGTTCAATGCTATCCTTTGGTAAAATGTTTGTTGGTGTCTGTCGGATGATTCGCAAAACACATTCCAGGTTTCTCAAAAAAAGATAGCTGTCCATAAGCTCTTCCGCTATAGCTTGATCCAGCAAACCAAGATCAACAAAACTTTTTAAAGCCAAGAGCGTGTTTGTTTGTCTGAGACGCAAAAACTTTTTGCCGTGCATCAACTGGAGTATTTGAACAGTAAACTCAATATCCGCTAATCCTCCAAACCCCAGCTTTACGTTTTTTCCTTTTATTGATTCCTTTGCCAGTTCAACTTCCATTCTTTGCCTTAAACGTGTAATTTCTATGAGAGCTCCATATTCAAGTTTATCCTGGTAAACAAATCTTTGAGAGGATTCGATAAATTTTTTACCAACTTCAGGATTACCAGCTGTAAACCTTGCTCGTACCAAAGCTTGTTGTTCCCATATCCTTGCACGAGACTCGAAATATTTTTCATAACCATCTATAGAAAGGACCAGGACTCCCGCATCGCCTTCTGGCCTGAGCTCAGTATCAATTTTGTAGGCATAACCTGCGGAATTCATCTCAGAAGTAAGCTTATAAATTAACTGTGACAATGCTGAATAATAACTGGCAAAACCCTCAATCGGAGGATCCGTTTCTCCTTCATCATAGACAAGAATAACATCGAGATCTGACCCAAAGTTCAATTCATGTCCTCCTAGCTTGCCCAAACCAATGATGCAAAAATTTTTCAGGTTGGGGTTACTTGATTTTTTTTCCAGCTCCTCACAAGAAATTTTAAAAACCATTTCCAGAAATACGTCCGCAAGATTGGAAAGATCTTCCAGCGTCCCTGCAAGGTCCGCTTCCTTGATCAGGTACCGCACTCCTATTCTAAGCTCTTCCGCTTGTTTTATATGCCGGAGCATTATCGACTTGGATTCAATATCTGTAGAGTTTTTTAAAGCTCTATTCAAATCTTCCTGAATTTTTTCTGCTTTCTTGAAACGGTAAATACTATCCATATCCGTCAACACATCCACTAAATCAGGCCTCCTGATAAGAGTCTGGGACAGCATTCCACTGCTACCAAAAAGAATAAGCATTAATTCCAGAAACTTCTCATTCTCCTGGAACAAGTTGAGAAATGAGTCCCGTGCGCCCGTTGCTTCCACAAAATGGCATAAGTTTTCAATCGCCGAATCTGGACGGGGAACCTTTCTACACTGTTGTAATATTTTAGGAATGATGCTGTAAAATTCCTGGATACTCTGCACAGAAGGGTGTGAAAACTGGACACCATCTCGAAAAGATTCAAGAAAACGATAAGTCCTTTTGGGGTCTGGAAGAAAAGGAATTTGTTCAAGATGACTTAAAGTGAATTGCTCTTCTCCAATTCGAGAGCGATCCCATTCACTTGAAATGGTTTCTGCCGCTTCCCGTTTTTCTTTTTCAACAAATTGTTCAGCAAACATTTTTCCCACAAACCGGGTGTGTTTTTCATATTCTTTCATCAAGTTATCTGCCAGTGATTTTTGGCTATCACCCGTCACTCTCATTTTTCTGGCTAACACAGCCAAATCGGCTTCTTTATCCGGGAGAAGATAAGTTTGCAATCCAAAAGTTATCTGTACACGGTTTTCCAGATTCCGTAAAAAAATGTATGCCTCGAGAAGTTGTTTGTGTTCTTCTTCAGATATAATATTTTTTTCACAAAGCGTTTTCATGGCACCCAGTGAGTCACGGACTCGCAAGCTTTTATCCCTGCCACCCAGGAGCAATTGATAGGCCTGGACAAAGAACTCCACTTCCCGAATGCCTCCGAACCCAAGCTTTATATTTCCCTTTGAGTGTTTCCCTTTTAGGCTTTGATTGATCCTGCGTTTCATGGACTTTATTTCCTCAATAGCATCAAAGTCCAGACTTCGCCTATAGATAAACGGTTCGATCATTTCGAAGAACTCCTTACCCAGGCTTTCACTACCTGCCGAAACGCGGGCCTTGATAAGTGCCTGCCTTTCCCAAGTCCTTCCCCAAGACTGGTAGTAAACTTCACAACTGGCCAGGGAGTTTACAATTTCACCGCTTTTTCCTTCCGGTCGAAGTTCAAGGTCTACACGAAAGACATTACCATCCGAAGTTATTTCATTAAGGGACTTTGAGATTTCCAACGCAAGCTTGGTGAAGTACTCGTGATTCGAGATACTCAAGGTAGAAGAATCGTCTTCGTGAACAGGTCGGGTTACTCCCTGACTTGATGAATAAATATAAATCAAGTCAATATCGGAGCTGTAATTTAGTTCACAACCTCCCAGCTTACCCATACCAAGAATTGCAAATTCCGATTCCTTCCAAACTCCATCTGAGTCCTGGTAAACTGGGACTCCATATTTTTTTCGCAATTCCCGGTCAGCATGCTCATAGGCGGCCTGCAAACATACATCGGCAAGGTTGGAAATATCCTCAACCGTTTCCTTGAAGTCAACTTTTCCCAGCAAGTCCCTTAATCCGATGCGAATGTATTCTCTTTTTTTGAATTTTCTCAAAGCGGGGAAAATATTCTTTCCTTGAAACTCTTCCCCTGCCATTTCATAGAAATCCCTCATTAACATATCTTTCGACTTGGAATTGGCCAGAGTTTCAGGCCTACTTAACCAATTTACGTATGAAGGTTCATTTAGTAGTGTATCCGTGAGAACTTGGCTTCCGGAAAACAAAAAGATCAATGCTTCAAACAAGGAAGATGATTCTGACAGTTGCGTGTATAAAAAATCTTTATCTAAAATTTTCTCTGAAAAGCGCTCGAGGTTGTGCAAGGCCATATCCGCGTTATGCGAACTTGATAACAGCGTCAATAGGATCTTGAAAAATCCAGGATATAACTTTTCAAATTGGGCATGACCTGCCAAACCAATAATATCTTTCCATGCATTTTCAGGATCGCGAAGCGAAAAGCCGCGCATAGGTTCTAGCAAGGACTCATCCCACGGCCTGCGTTCATGAATTCGCTGGATCAATTCTTTTATCATGGAATCATATTTATGGTATGGAATTTCGGCCCTGACACTTTGCTAATTTATCATATAAAAAAACCCCCCGGGAGAACCCAGGGGGTTTTTAAGTACAGATATTTTCTGGAATCAGCAATCGTAATACATTTCAAACTCCAGAGGATGTGGTCTGAGGCGTAATGGATCGACTTCATTTTCACGTTTATAATCGATCCAGGTTTCGACCAAATCCTGGGTGAACACATCGCCCTTGAGGAGAAAATCATGATCTTCTTCGAGAGCATCAAGAGCCTGATCCAATGAATGCGGTAAAGTTGGAATGCTTGCCAACTCTTCCGGTCCGAGAGAATAAATATTTTTATCCAGCGGTTCGCCAGGATCAATTTTATTTTCGATACCATCCAGACCCGCCATAAGCATGACCGCAAAAGTCAAATAGCCATTACAGGAAGGATCTGGGAAGCGGATTTCCAATCGCTTCGCTTTGGGACTGGGCGAATACATAGGAATCCTGATGGATGCACTTCGGTTTCGGCTTGAGTAAGCAAGGTTAACCGGAGCTTCAAAACCTGGAACCAGTCGTTTGTAAGAATTAGTTGTAGGAGCTGCAAATGCGCATATCGCCCGGGCATGTTTCAAAATTCCGCCAATGTAGTGCATTCCCATTTCACTGAACCCGGCATAGCTGTTTCCAGCAAACAATGGCTTGCCATCTTTCCAGATACTTTGATGGGTGTGCATTCCGGTGCCATTATCACCAAACATGGGTTTCGGCATAAAAGTAGCCGTTTTCCCATGAGCCCGTGCAACATTCTTGACGATGTACTTGTACCACATAAGGCTATCCGCGCATTTGACCAGTGGAGCAAAACGCATATCAATTTCGCATTGTCCACCAGTAGCTACTTCATGGTGGTGGCATTCCATGGTGATCCCAACCTGCTCCATCAGCAGCATCATTTCTGACCGGATATCCTGCAAGGTATCGCTAGGACCAACCGGGAAGTAACCTTCTTTATGTCTCGGTTTATGACCAAGGTTAGGATCTTCATCTCGGCCGGTGTTCCAGGTACCTTCTACAGAATCTATCGAATAGAAAGATTCATTCACAGTTGAATCGTATTGAATATTATCGAAAACAAAAAATTCAGCTTCCGGACCAAAATAGGCGGTGTCTCCGATACCTGTAGACTTCAGGTAAGCCTCAGCCTTTTGGGCAATGTTTCTGGGATCACGGCTATACTTTTCTTTTGTGATTGGGTCCACAATATTACAGATCATACTTACGGTCGGAACTTTCGTAAAAGGATCCATAACCGTTGTAGTCGGGTCGGGAATGACCAGCATGTCACTGTTATTAATAGCCTGCCATCCGCGGATACTGGATCCATCAAACCCCAGCCCTTCTTCAAACAGATGTTCTTCTAATTCACTCTCAGGAACAGAAAAATGCTGCCAAGAACCAAGTAGATCCATGAATTTCATATCTACTACTCGAGCATTATTCTTTTTTGCGTAATCCACTGCCTCTTTGGGGGTCATTGAAGTATCTCCTGCATAAAAAAGTTAAGAATTATATTCACCAAAAAAACGCAAAAAAAAAACCGGGGCCTCCATCACCGGCCCCGCTAAAATTTTTTTTTCCCGGAATCCCAAAACAAAAAGGGAAACAAATGGCAACCAGGCGGAAACAACAAGCCTGCTACCTATAGCAAAATCAGGTCAAATAGCGTCTTCTCCGCGCTCACCTGTACGAATACGTACAGTATCCTGAAGGTCTATTACAAATATTTTTCCATCACCAATTCTGCCAGTTTGAGCAGCTTGCATGATAGTATTGATCACATCTTCCACTTGGGAATCACTAATAATGATCTCCATCTTGATTTTGGGAAGAAAATCCACCACATATTCTGCGCCACGATACAGTTCAGTGTGCCCTTTCTGCCTACCAAACCCTTTTACTTCGCTTACAGTTATTCCCTTAACCCCAATCTCATTCAATTTATCTTTTACTTCATCCAACTTAAACGGCTTAATGATTGCCTCAACCTTTTTCATATTTGTTTTCCTCTAGCCATTGTGTTCAATAAAGATCCGGGCTGGTGGACAACTTACCTTTATGGCCTGAACCATTTACAAGCCATAATGATTCCTACTCGGAAACCCCCTAACCGGTTACAACAACTAATTCAATATTCATGCCAATGAGAACTTGCCCCGTTCCATGACAAGCCTTATAAAAACCTATAGATTTAAAGGGGTTCGTAACTGGGCGAACTATACCATAACCAATAATCAAATTCAAATACGTATAGATGCCCAAATTTAAGGCATATAAGGCTCGGAAATGATTATTTTTAAAGCTTTTTTAAGCCTCATCACAGGCTTGAGTTATGTGATTCAGAGCATTTTCAAGCTCAAATCGCTTTTCCTCAATGCTTTGTTCAGAAGGTTTACGGGCCAGAGAAATAGGAGATGAGAAATTAATAGCGCAACGGGTAAAAGGGATAGGGATGACAAATCGATCCCAGGTATTTAAGACTAACTTTTTTTTAGACCCGAATGTCATCGGGAAAACAGGTACCCCGGCAATTGCTGCCAGTTGTACCGAACCTGACTGAGCTACGCATCTTGGTCCACGGGAACCATCCGCAATGATGATAATCCTTTTGTTACTGCGCAAAACTTTAATCAAAGACCGGGCTGCGGGAACAGCTTTTTTATATGTTGAACCTCTTATTACAGAATACCCCATTAGCCGGGCAAGACGGGCAAGAAGATCTCCATCTTCACTCGGACTTATCAATAGGAAATAATCCGGGTTTCTGCGAAGATAATAGAACAGGTAAAAAATTCTTCCATGCCACAAGGTGAGAATATAAGGCCCTTCCATTTGCTTAAAATGGTTTTCCTCTTCCTTATTGAGGTTTTTTGAGCGTAAAGTCAGACACCAAATATAAATCAACCCGAAAAGGAAGTACGGAAGTACATAATTAAACAGGAGTTTTTTCATTGGCATTTAATTCATCCATATAATCGCCGATGCGTTTCGCGACGATTTCCATAACACCGGGCTCACCCAAAGTGTTTTTGATTTTCAGCAGGCGTTCACGGATCGCCCTTTCCTTTTCAGGGGTCTGCAATACAGCAAGCACCTCAGCAGAAATATTTTCTACTGTTACCTTATTCTGTATTAATTCAGTTACCACCTCTTCCTCAGCAACAATATTCACCAAACCTACCAATGGCGCATCAACCAATAACTTTGCCAACAAGTAGGTCAAACAATTCAATTTATAAATGATAACCATGGGACAACCCAGTATCCCCGCCTCCAGTGTGGCAGAACCTGAAGCAATGATCAGCATATCGCAGCTATTCATCACATCATAAGGTTCACCCTCAATCAACTTTATTCCAAGCGGGTTGGTTCCCAAACGCTGTTTAATGAGATCGGGATCAATAGAGTCCGCAACTGGCAAAAGAAACTGACACGTGCCTAATTCAATACGAATTTTTTCAGCTGCCTTAACTATTACTTCTAATAGCGAGTCGATCTCATTCATTCTGCTTCCAGGCAGGAGCCCAATAGTCTTCACCTTTGGGTTCAAGGAATATTTTATCTGACTTTCTTCGCGGGTTCGACTGGGGTGAACAAGGTCCACAAACGGATGTCCCAAAAACTCTGCGTTAACTCCAGCATCCAAATACAATTTCTCTTCAAAGGGAAGAATGACAAACATTTTACTTACGGATTCCCGGATATCTCGAATTCTTCCTTTTCTCCAAGCCCAAATTTGAGGACTGATGAAAAAAAAGACCGGGCAATCGAAACGCCGTGCTTGTTTTGCCAATCTAAGATTCAGTGTAGGGTAATCAATAAGAATCACAGCATCATAACGCCGCGAGGCAATCTCCTTCATCAAGGTCCGATAAACCTTGTAATAATGGCCAAAGTCTCCTAGAACCTCCACAATTCCGACCGCGCCCATACGCTCAATGCCAAACAGAGTATCCACACCAGCCTCCCTCATTTTGGCTCCACCCATTCCTTTAAAACAAGCCTCTGGTGAACGAACCTTTAATGCAGATACCAGTTTCGAGCCATGTAAGTCTCCTGATGCCTCTCCAGCTATGATCAAATAGTTCAGAAAGCCCTCCACTGGCCAGCTTCACGCCAGCCATAAGTTTCATCAGATTGTTAAAATCGGGATAAGTGGGTGCAATTTGATGACCCTGCCATCTTGCGTTAAGACTAATAACAGGTTACAGAAATTTTCGATGCATCCGCCAATTCAAGAACTTTTTCCTGCTCCACTACCATGACCCGCTCTGCCTCCAATGCTAAAACTGATCCCTCACTCAACATGCGAATGGTTTGTGGTCCGATACCAGGACTATCATAACGGTAGTCCTGATTAGTCCTGCTAACTTTGATCACCACACATTTGCCCTGAGCGAGCTCACATCCCCTTTGAATAGCTCTGTCAGTTCCTTCCAAAGCTTCTACAGCCACTACAGTTTTATTTTTTACAATGAGCGTCTGACCGATTTCCATATCAGCCAGTTTTCTGGCAATGGGAAGCCCAAATTCAATATCCGCCATTTCCTGCTGTGTAGGTTCCCTTCGGGTCAAGTTTCCTTTTGAGGGAAAAATTTCCGACAAAAATTCTTTTTGGCTCAAAACTTTGAAACCTTCTTTTGCAAGCTCATCAATCATTCCAAGTAACAGAACCTTGTCTTCATGCGTTACAATGTTTTTTAAAAACTTGAGTGCCTTAAGATCGAATTTTTGCAATTTAAAAACAATACCTTTATCCACCTTACCCAGAATCAGCAAATCTTTAACATTGTTCTTTTGAAACGTATCAAGAATTTTTCCCGCCTGGCCCACACCAATAGAGTAGCTTTTTTCAGAAAATGGTTTCAGACCGTTTTGGATCTCATCTGAAAATCCAACACTTATAATTTTTATACCTAACTGGCTGGCTTTACGTGCAAAATATATAGGAACTTCTCCCGATCCTGCGACAAGGCCTATTTTTTCATGGGTGCTATCCATATTAACGGACTAAAATGAAGAATTAAAGCAGGAGTGCCTGTTTCTAAACTGGAGTAATGATGAAACTACAGTGCGATATTCTTACAGATAATGAGACTAATTGATTCTTTTCTTATTAAATTGATCCAAAATATCCAGGGCAATTTCCAAAGAATAAAGCTCGTCATTCACTGCTACATTTCGAGGGCTTCCATTTTTAACGCAATCAATGAAATGCTGAAGCTCCAGCTTGAGGGGATTATCTTTATGGACAAAAATCCTTTCGACCAGCGATTCCTGCTTATAGCGCAATGAGCCCTTGCTCATTTGATGCTCCGATGAGGATTTGCGGTGAACATAAATTTCCTGATCGGTGTAATCCAAAACCACGAAAGAATCTTTCTGAGTTACAGACAAGGTGCGGACTTTATTTTGAGACGCACGACTTGCAACAATATTAGCAATGCAACCATTTTCAAACTCAAGTTGTGCGCTCACAAGATCATCTTTTTCAGAAAAAACTGAAGCTCCAAGTACATGTGATGTGGTCACTTTGGATTTGATCAGGTTGAGAATGATATCAATATCATGAATCATTATGTCCAGTATTACCCCATCATCCTTGATTCTTTCAGTGAAAGGGCCCATTCGCTTACACTCTACAAACAGGGGAGTTTCAACAATTTTATGTAATTCCTGAACTGCCCCATTAAACCGTTCCACATGGCCGATGTGCAAGGTCAAGTTTTTGTCCTGAGCCAACTGGAAAAGTTCACGTGCATGATCAAGACTGTTGGCACAAGGTTTTTCCAACAACACATGAATGCCATTACTAAGCAGTTCCTTAGCTATAGGGTAATGAAGTGTAGTAGGCACCGCAACAACGGCCACTTCAACTCGGTCGATAATTTCTTTATAGTCTGAAAAAGTTGGAGCATGTTGAGTCTCTTGAATGGCTTTTCGCCGTTCAGGGTCAATATCCACAACCCCTGCAAGATCGACTCCCTGCATTTCGGATAACACCCCGACATGATATCCGCCCATTCTTCCTGCTCCAATCACACCAGCTTTCACCTTAGCCACTATTTAGTCACTCCTCTGGAGGAATTTTTTATAAAGTTTACAAGATATTGAACTTCATCAATCATTTCAATTTCCGCTTCAATCTTCTCCACAGCCTGGTTAGTATTCAAATCAGGATTAGTTATCAATTTCAAAGCTTTTTTTATTACCGTCCTGACGTCCGGCTTGAAGTTTGCCCGCTTTAACCCGATCGTATTAGCACTGAACATTTTAGCCGGATTTCCTTCCACAGTAGAGAAAGGAAGGATATCCTGATTCACACGTGCCATTCCTCCAACCATAGCATACTGGCCAATTCGAACAAACTGATGGATGCCCACCAGGCCCGAAATAAAAGCTTTATCTTCGACAACCACATGACCAGATAAAGCCGTACTGTTTACAATAACTACTTCATTACCTATCTCACAGTCATGGCCTACATGTGAATATGCCATAAGCAAACAACCTTTACCTACCCGGGTAACACCTTTTTCGAAGCCTGAACGATGAACAGTAGAGTATTCACGAATAACCGTTTCATCACCAATTTCCAGTGAAGCAGGGACATCTTTAAAGTTCATTATTTGCGGTTCTCCTCCCAGAGAAGCGCCATGAAAAATCTTACAGTTACGACCAATAACTGTACCCCCTTCAATCAATACGTTGGGGCCTACAAGCGTTCCTTCTCCAATCCTGGCTTTCGGGCCAATAGTGGTAAAAGGGCCGACTTCGACACCCTCAGCCAGTATTGCATCTGGATGAATGACTGCACTGGAATGAATTGTCACGTTCTAAAGGATAAAACCGTCATGATGATTGATCTGAAAAAGACACGCGAAATAATAGTGCGCCCGTTGCAAATCAGTCCTTACCGAGCATAGCCTGAATAGTACACTCTGTGGCCAAAGCATCTTCCACATATGCTTTGCCTTCAAACCTGAAAAGGGTTCCTCTTTGCTTGATTTTCGTCAACTCCAACCGTAATTGATCTCCGGGAACAACAGGCTTCCTGAATTTTGCACCATCAATACCAGTAAAAAACACGGAAGGCTGGCCTTCCTTATTCGCAAGTTTAATTCCTAAAATGCAGGCAACCTGGGCAAGAGCTTCTATAATAAGTACACCTGGCATGACCGGAAACTCCGGAAAATGTCCCTGAAAAAAAGGTTCATTGATTGTCACATTTTTGATGCCGACAATTCGTGAATCCATATCACATTCAATAATTTTATCGACCAGCAAAAAAGGATATCTATGAGGAATGATCTTTTTTATTTCATTAATATCAATCATAGTGGGAATCCAAACTTGCTGTTGAAAACCATTACTTTTCTGGAAAGATCTGAGAGCTCAAGTGCGGGATCAAGCAGACTTTTTAACCAAAGTTTAATCGGGCCTATTTTTTTGACCTGTCATAAGCCCGAGTAGCAACATTCGTCAAATCGTTACCTTTATCATGGTAGAGAACAACCTTCTCCTCCAGAATCATAGTGTATTTCTTTTCTTTACCAATTTTTTGTATAACACCCATCATTTTAATCAACATTTTCTGGGTCATTTCCTTTTCTTTGTTTCCAAACTCCGTATTCTGATCCTGCACATATCTTTCAAATTCGATTTTTTCTTTTCTAAATTCTTCTTCCTTTTTCTTTTTCAATTCCGGATCCAGAACAAAGCTTTGCTTGTTCAAATTCGTCAGCATTTTTTTGATCTTCTCTTCCCTGATCTTGATCCTTTTTTTCTCTTTATTAAATTCCGCTTTAAATTTTTCGAAATTCGTTTTCCACTCCTTAGTTCCGGAAACTGCTTTTTGAATATTCAAAAAACCAATCCGACTATCTGCAGCAAACGAAGAAACGACAAAAGGCCCGCAAAGCAGAAAACCCAAGATGAATAGAAGACAAACAACCCTTAACTTCCAAAAATTTGTTAACCGCATAAACCTGATCCTTTGAGAAAATTAAATTTTAAAATGCACTTCCTGCCGTGAAATGAAATTGCGCCGCTTCTTCGCCAGTTTGCTTATCCAACTTAAATCCATAGGCAAATCCCAGAGGCCCAAAAGGACTTATAAAGCGTACGCCCACCCCCAAACTGCTACGCATTTCACCCAAGTCAAAATTTTTCGCAGTGGTTCTGAGATCGGTACCATTGCCATAAACATTTCCACGGTCGTAAAACACAAATCCGCGAAAAGATTTAGTAAAAGGATATTGTAATTCTAAGTTAACAAGAAGTGATTGGGTACCTCCAACAGGATCACCATCACTATCTTTTGGCCCAATATCCTGAATAGTAAAACCTCGCAGGGAAGTAGGACCTCCCATGAAATACCTTTCAAAGCCGGGAAGTTTTTCCCCACCATATCCATCTCCATAGTTAACCCGGCCATGCACTGCGCCAACAAGTTTTCCTATGAGAGGATGGTAGTAAGTCACTTCATAAACAGACTTGGTAAATTTCGCACCACCCAGCCCAGCAAATTCAAATCCTACCACATGCCTCCACCCGGTGGAAGGATTTAAAAAGTTATCACGTGAATCATGGACATAAGTTGGTGCCACCCTGCTGGTTACACGGGTTTCATTTTTAAAGAATTCGGTTTCATCAGCAGCAGCAAGTCCCGACACATCTACAGTCGCAAAACGGTATCTAAAGTGGACAGAATCATATTCAGAAACACTTCTACCCAGGCGAATTCCACCACCTGTTGACTGGGAATCAAAGCTAAGAAAATCCTGATCCCGGTTAAAGGCATCGATCCCCAGTAAAATTTCTGAGTCGAACAAACGCGGCTCGGTAAAGCTCAAGTTAAAGTCCGCACGAATGGAGGACAATTGGGCATTCAAAGACAGCCCTTGGCCATTTCCAAACAAGTTGTTCTGGGAAATTGAGGTAGTAAAAATCAAATTTTCTACCGAACTAAAACCAGCGCCTATCGAGAATGTCCCAGATGGTTTTTCCGTCACTGTCGTCAAGATATCAATGAGGTCAGGATCCAAACCTCTATGGGTATCTATTTTGACATCTTCAAAAAAATTCAGGTTGTTGATCCGTTGTTTGCTCCGTTTTAATTTGGAACTGTCAAATAACTCTCCTTCTTTCAGACGAAACTCCCGGCGAATCACATTATCCCGGGTTTTGATATTTCCGAGTATTTCGATATTGCCAACATATACCTTTTTACCCTTATCCACCTCGATGGACAAATCAACAGTACGATCTGCATCGTTCAGCTTGGAAACCGGGTTCGCATCAGCATAAGCATAACCTTTCTTAGAATACAGATCAGTAATTGTTAAAATATCCTCACGTAACCCAGATACATTATAAACAGCCCCAACTTTGGTCTTTATGTTTTTTTGAATTTCATCCGCAGAAACCGCATCATCACTATTTAAATTCAAACTCTTTACCCGGAATTGAGGCCCTTCTTCAACCGGAATAGTAATATGAACCTCTCTGGCTCTTTTATTTATATCAATACGCGGTTCCAGCACCTTAACCCTGAGATAACCGTTATCATGGTAAAAACCTTCGACCCGAAACAAATCCAACTTTAAGATATCTTTCTGGTACACCCCAGAATCATCCAAAAAGGAATACCATGTCCTTTCCTGGGTTTCCATCTGCTCAAGAAGATCGTCATCGGGAAATGCCTTGTTTCCTGAAAAACGAATCTTTTCAATTTTTACCTTTTCTCCTTCCTTGATCCTTATCGAAACATTGACCAAGTTTCCCTTTGACTGAGTATTAATATCGGCTTGTGCGAAAAAGTAACCTTTTTCACGGTAAAGCTTTTGGATCTCCTCGCTACTTTCCAAAACCATGTGGTCATTAAAAGTCGCCCCTCTCTTGAGTCCTATTTTTTCCCGGATATCGTTGGCGTCTACCTTGTCATTACCAACAATATCAACATCTCCTATAGAGGGTATCTCTTCAACAATAAACTCAATTTCGAGCCCTTTCAAAGTCTCTCTTGTTTCAACACGAATATCCTTGAATTGCCCTAGACTGTAAATTTGCTCAATATCTTCACGGATCTGTTTTTTGGAAAGAATGGTGCCAGGTTTGGACCGAATGTAATAGAGAATGGTAGACTCATCAATCCGCTTGTTTCCACCAATCTTCACAGACTCAATAACTTCACCTTCTTGAGCGGACGCACAAGGAACAAGCGAAAATAGAACAAAGCCAATTAGGGCCGCAAAAAAAATGTGGGCTTTTTTTAACATTCGGCCAGAACTATCTGAAATTTTATGAGTTATCAGGAAAATTTCTCACCTGCATTTCCAGGCAAAAAAAAGTATCAAGCCTCAGCAGTATAACCCACTGAAACTTAATACTTTAAATATTTTTTATTGTCATCGCTTTTATTCAAGCGAAGAAAATTTTATCAACCAACATTAACCGCACCAGACTTTTCTACAAAAACCAGGCTGTCATCCTGCAAACTTACTTCAATGAGCCCGCCATTTTTAAATCGCCCTTTGAGCATTTCATCGGATAATACATCTTCCAAATGCTTTTGAATCGCTCGTTTTAACGGTCGGGCACCAAAATTCGCGTCATAACCCTTTTCAGCCAGCCATCTTTTCGCACCAGGAGTTACATCAATGGTTAACCCTTGCTGGATCAGTTGCTCATTGAGAATGTTTAATTGCACATCTAGAATCTCGACAATATTATCTAATTCCAAAGGACGGAAGACAACCGTCTCACTCAAACGATTGAGAAACTCAGGGTTGAAAGTTTTCTTCAAGTCCTGTTTCAATTCCTTTTGCATTTTATCGTAATTCAATTCATCGTCGTCCTTATGGAATCCCATGCTGGTTCCCTTTTCAAGCATTCGAGAACTGATATTAGAAGTCAGAATTACAACTGTATTCTTGAAATCCACCACCCTGCCATAACTATCGGTCAGTCGGCCATCATCCATGATCTGTAACAAGAGATGGTAGATGTCTGAATTAGCCTTTTCTATTTCGTCAAAGAGGACCACAGAATAAGGTTTGCGACGCACTTTTTCTGTCAATTGACCTCCTTCTTCATATCCAACATAACCAGGAGGTGCTCCTGTCAGGCGCGACACATTAAATTTTTCCATATACTCCGACATATCGAGTCGTATGAGAGCATCTTCATTTCCAAACAGAAATTCGGCCAGAACTTTTGCCAGTTCAGTTTTGCCAACACCTGTTGGACCTAGAAACAGAAAAGTACCAATTGGTCTTTTCATATCTTTCAAACCAGAGCGGGATCTTCGAATTGCCTTAGTCAATACTTTGATAGCCTCACTCTGACCAACCACTTTTCCTGCCAGTTCATTTTCCATATCGATAAGGCGAGCACTTTCCTTCTCTTCAATTCGGGAGAGAGGAATTCCAGTCATGCTGGAAACAACATCCGCGATATCATCCTCAGTGATACTTGGCTCACTAACATCCCGGTCCTTATCCCAATCTGCTTTCACCACATCCAGTTTATCGCGTAACTCTTCTTCTTTATCGCGCAATTCAACAGCCTTTTCAAATTCCTGATTTTCAATGCAGATTTTCTTATCACGAATTACAATGTCTATATCTCGTTGAATTTTCTTCATCTCAGGAGATTGAGTGACTTCACGTAAACGTACTCTGGAGCCAGCCTCGTCAATCACGTCAATGGCTTTATCCGGGAGAAAACGATCACTGATATAACGTTCAGAAAACTGGACGGCAGTTACAATCGCATCGTCAGAGATTTTTGCCTTGTGATGCAATTCATATGGAACTTTCAACCCTTTGATAATCTCGATCGTTTCTTCCACCGTTGGAGGATTAACGATGATGGGTTGGAAACGTCTTTCTAAAGCCCCATTTTTTTCAATATATTTTCTGTACTCTTCCAAAGTGGTAGCACCAATGCACTGAATTTCACCACGGGAAAGAGCCGGCTTGAGCATATTTGAAGCATCAACAGAACCTTCAGCGGCTCCAGCTCCAACCAGAGTGTGCAACTCGTCAACAAACAGGATGACACTGTCATTCTGAATGATTTCTTTCATGATACCTTTGAGACGGGCTTCAAACTGACCGCGGTATTTGGTGCCGGCAATGAGGGAACCCAAGTCCAGGGAGACTACCCTTTTCTCAAAAAGGGTGTCAGGAACCTCACGCTCAGCAATTAGCTGTGCCAACCCCTCAACGATAGCAGTTTTACCAACACCAGGCTCGCCAATTAATACAGGATTGTTTTTTGTGCGACGGCTGAGAATCTGTATCACCCGTTCTATTTCCTTGGCTCGTCCAATCACAGGATCCAGTTTTCCGTCGATTGCCATTTTAGTCAAGTCACGGCTGAATTCATCCAAGGTAGGGGTTTTACCAACCTCACGGTTGGTTTCGGTAGGTTCTTTGAACATTTCCACAATTTTTTCGCGGACATCATCAAAGAACATTCCAAAACTATTCAGAACCCTGCAAGCTACACCCTCTTTCTCCTTCAAAAGCCCTAAGAGAAGATGCTCAGTACCAATATAATTGTGATTCAAAGAGCGAGCTTCCTCCACCGCAAATTCCAAAACTTTCTTTGCTCTTGATGTGAAAGGAATATCTCCTATGATCAGGGAATTTGAACTACGAGGCAGGTTTTTTTCCAACTCTTTTTTCAACTGAGTCAGATCCACTCCGCTTTTTTGAACAATGGCGACAGCAATGCCCCCACCATCTTTGATTACACCCTGCAAAATATGTTCTGTACCTAGATATTCGTGGCGGTAAAGTTCAGCTTCCTCGCGAGCAAGAATTATGACCCTTCGCGCCCTTTCTGTGAATCGTTTAAACATGATTCAATTTGCCTCAAAATAGCGGATTTATAATCTGAAAAGAGTCCTGCAGAATTAAAAATTGCAGGGCAACATCCCTTGTTTTTATTCGGGTAAACCTCCCCATTATCCTAACAAATGATGTCAATTATATAAAGGGTTTATTTCTAACAGTCCTCTATCCGAAAAAGTCTTTTTTTTTAAGGATTTATCTTTGCGCCTTACAATCTTTCAGGAAGTAAAATCCTTCTCATGCAGATGGTTTTCTTATCGGCTGGAAATTAAGTCGACTAAACCTCATTTTGAACAGAGAGTAATGAAGGGAAACATCCGATGGAGAAACAAACTGCTATCAAAAATCTCTCACCAAAAACACTGCCATTGCTTCTCAACCATGACCCATTGGAAATACAGGTCAGGAGCCCACGCTGAGTGCCTCTTCACAGAGACCTTTGCATAAGGGGTCATTTTTAGCAATGTTTTTAAATC